>NZ_LWQS01000041.1 GCF_001650695.1 Chloroflexus islandicus | reverse complement strand
CCCGCGCCCCATCCCCCCCCCGGCGCGCGGGCAGCTCGCCCGCACCTATTACCGCCGGCGGGCCAGCGGCCCGCGCCCCATCGCCCCAGACCGCTGGCGGGCCAGCGGCCCGCGCCCCATCCTCCACCCGGCGCGCAGGCAGCTCGCCGCATCCGCGTCCTACGCCTCACCGCAGCGGGCGCACCTCGATCCAACCGTGGCCAAACACGCACGATTTGCCGGTATGCACCAAGCTTGCCGCCAACAAGAACGACCGCACCAGCGGCGGCACATTGCGCAACGTGGCTGCGCCGACCAACCCTCCCAACACCATTGACTGGCGCTTGCTGGGGCGGGTGCTTGAACGTTCCCAATCGACCCAGCGGGTGGTGTCATCTTCAACCGTTACCTGCTGCGCAGCAGCGATCGCTGGCCGGTAATCAAGCTCCCACGGCACATGGCCGTAAAAGTGATTAAGCGCCTGCAAGCGCCACGCAGTCGCCTGCACAATCGCCGGAATCTCCGGTTTCTGCATGAGCTCGCCGCGCGTCTTGATCCGCAGCGGCGTGCGGAGCGCGAGCCGGAGATCGGCGGGCAGGCGTTGTGCGATTGGCGTCAGTTCCGAGAGGTTAAAGACCGGCAACTCGCCGAGGGCCAGATCAGCATCGCCATCGCGGTAGATCGTCACCCCCAGCAACTGGCCATACGGCAACGCCTCGATCCGTTCGAGGCGCGCTGCGGTTTGGTAGCGGCCTAAACCGGCGCGGGCGAAATCGGCGAACGCCAGCGCCACAAAGGGCAGAACCTCATATTTGTTTCGAGCAGATCGCCGGCAGCGTAGACGCGGCGCTGGTCAAGCGGCGGCTCGATCACGAACGGGCGCGGCGCATCGCGCAGATCGTGCAAAAACTCGCTGTTCGGCGGCGCCGCTGGCTCAAACAGATCACGGTACACGCAATGCGCTAGCGCTGCCGGGCAAGCGTTCGACTGGCCCCAGCACTGTTGCGGGCACGCAATCCGTTGCAGCGCATAGCCCAACCCGCCACGAAATAATGCGCCTTTAAATGGCGGCAACCGCGCCGGCGCCGCCAGCCGCAACGTGACCCGAATGCGCAACACGTTCAGCGCCGGCAGTGTCAGTTCAGGTTCAGCCATGACCATCGACTTTCCGTGACAAGAGGGTTCGTAACCAATAACGATGATTCCCGCACGTCTCCCAGCCGGGAGAGAGCGCCAGTGGCTTCTCACACATAACGGCGGGGAAGAATAGCGCAAAACGCACATCGAAAACGCGTTCGGCATTTAGGTGCAAGTATACCGCATCGGCGTTGAAAGCATGTGCGATGCGCCAAACAGATCACCTATTGCTGAACGAATCGAATAATTTGTACCTTCCCATGCGACCACCATGGCTGGTACGATACATGTATTCACGGCGAAAGACTAGCGCGTAAAGGATGGTCAACCATGCCGCTCGATTCTGAAGTTCAAAGGGCGCAGTTGAGCCGCGACATGCAATTCAATCTCAACTGGCGGTGGCGTCAAATCAGGGCATGGTTTGGCCAAGAGCGCGGTGCGTTATTCTTGATTTGGTGCTTGCGGGTCGGCGGTTTGGGTTTGCTCATTATGTGGGCATGGCTCAAAGCGCCAAACATACCGGAGCCAAACCTGAAGACAGGCTGGCTCATTATCGGTGTGATGGCCTGTTTCCAGATCTTTACAGCGGTCTGGGGAGCATTTCAACCCGAACAATGGCACAAACCGCCAGCGAAGTTTCTGCAAAACCTGATCGAAGTCATCTTGATCAGCTCGGCTATTCTACAGTTTGGGACCGCGTCTAATGTCTTTTGGGTACTTTACCTTATCCCCATTGTTAGCGCGATGCGCTTTCTCAATAACGTATGGGGCAGTGTCATCGTTGGGCTTTCGATTAGCGCGGCCACCGCAGTAGGTAGCGTTCATGCCGATAATCTGCTCGAAATCGCGATCGCGCCAACCATCACGATCTTTGGCTTGCTGTTGTTGTATGTTTTGCGCCGCACCTCGGTGCATCCGGACGCTTTTGCCAATCAGCAGACCGAATTAGTCCAAATCCTCGATCGATACCAAGCCGGGATCTGCGTGGTCGATCAACATCGCCGGCTCGTGTTTGTCAATCATGCGCTTGAACAGCAATTTGGCCCGTGGACGCCCAAGATGACCTGCTACGAGTATTTAGTCTGCTTGCAGGCGAATTGCACGGCCTGCCAAAAACCCCAGCCATATCCGCAACCATACACGATGCAAGTCCCCGGCGGGCGCAAAATACTATTCAATGTCGAGTCGCAGCGGGTCGCTGATGGCGAGCATCTCTTGCTGTTTCTCAATCCGCCGCGCCCGATCCGGCTTGATTTGTACGAAAAATTGCTCAATGCCATTGTTGAAGAGGATCAGCAAAGGTATATCAGCGCCCTTCGCGAACTGCTTGACTCGGTACGTAAAGCGTTTGAAGCGGAATCAGCGGCGATCTTTTGGTTCAAGGATGGGAGGCTGACACGTGACATCATTAGTGGCCCGCCCTTGCCATTCGATGAGGATTACGAATCGGGCCAAGGGATTACCGGGTTGGCGTTGCCCGGTTCAGAAGGGGCGCCATTTGGGCGCACCGTCGTCGTCAATAACCTCGATGTCGCACCAGTAGTCATCGATAATTTTGCCGAACACCCTGTCGTGCATCCCAAATACTTCGAGGCGTACAAACAGGCACTCCCTAGCCGGCAGGTAAAACACCTCTTAGTAGGGCCACTCAACGGACGCCGGCGGATTATCGGCGTGTTGCGGTTAGTCAACCGGCTGAACGAGCACGGTCAATTTTACAGCGAGGGTTTTCAGCGCCTGCATGAAATTGATTTGAACATCATTTGTGAACGGCTGGCGCACGTCATCGAGTATGGGGAATTGTACCTTGCCCGGAAACGACAGCTTGAAGAGACGGAACGGTTCTACCGCATCTACGATGCTAGCACACGCGGCCAAGCCGTCTTTACGACGATTGTTGAAGAAGCGCTGAAGGCGTTTCCTGCCGCGAGCAAATGTGAAATCCGGCGGCTTGATCGGGCGAGCCAGACCTTACAATTGATCGCGGCACGACACCGGCGCGGCTTTGATTACGGCGCGCCACCGAGCCCGCTCGCCGGCATTAATGCGCGCGCCCTGCGTGAAGGGCAAATACAGTTTGTCACGGATACCGCCCACGACCCCGATTTTATTCACCGCCAACCACCCATTGGCGCACTGATGGTCGCGCCGCTGATCGGCTACCTCGGCATTATCGGCATTCTTACCCTTGATTATGATGAGCCTCGCACGTTTACCACCGAGGAACGCCGGCGGTTCGAGGCGCTAGCGACCCATGCCCGGCTAGCGGCAGCCGTGATCTGGCGGAACGAACAGGCTGAACATCTGCGCAAGCATATTCAACAGATGAGCGACTTGAGCGAAGGGATCACTGGCGTCTATCAGCACATCCTTAAGGCTTACCATAACCTGATTGGCTATGATAGCGCTTCGATTCAGTTGCTTTACGGTCATTATTTGCAGATTGTCGAATGCAGCGGCTTTGCTGATCGGAATGCGGTCTGTTCTTTATCGTTCGACCTGCACGATGAGCGGTTTCCTAACAGCCGAGTATTGCGCGAGCAACAACCGCTGGTTGAGGCTGATGTCACCCAAACCTACCCCCACTTCGTGCAAGAATCGGAACGGTATCAGACAGCGAATATTCGCAGCATCCTTTATACGCCGCTGACCTATCGCGGCCAATGTATCGGGATGATTGCGCTCGACAGCCATACACCCTCCTTCTACCGTGAAGGCGATGTAGTGTTGAGCACGCTGCTTGCCAATGCCGCCGCTTCGGCGATCGACAACGCGCGGCTAGTGGAAACGCTCCAACAGCGACAAGAACAGTTACGGGTGTTGCTCGAGCACAGCACGTTGTTAATGGGAATTCATGACGAGCGCAAACTCATTGCATCGTATGCCCAGCTTGGGGCGAAGCTGTTCGCATGCGAGCACTGTGCCATCTTCCTGCGCCGATCGCCGGATTATGAGTTTGAGCTAGCGGTGTCCTCGCAGCACGATGGTTACTTCGACAATGAAGCCTATGGGCGATTGGCGGCAACCATTGCGGCGCACAATCAGATCATCGCCCTCACTGGTGATGAGTTGTTGGCATGGTATGCCGAACATGGCATTGCCGGCGATGAGCTTGCGCATTTGCCCACCGCGCGCGGTCGTTCCTTGCTCGCCGGCCCGATCCGCGACCAACGCCAGATGGTGGTTGGCGTATTAATCTTTGAAAATCACGAACCTGATTATGGCACAGGTTTCCCGCAGCCGGCGCATGATTTATTAGAATTGTTTGGCAAACAAGTTTTGAACGGGATGAATATCGTCAATATTCGCCGGACAACTCGCGAGAGTTTAGGTCTCGATGTCCATGATTTACTTAATTTTGTCCAAGGAACAATTATTTTCTCACTCAACACGATGATCAAGCAGATTGAACGAGCTGAGCCGGTGGCTTCACTTACCCCTCAATTATTGCAAACGAACCAAGCGGCAAAGTTTCTCTATCAACAATTACGCTATATTCAAGACGATCTCCGTGGACGTACCGATCTTGAGCAGCCATTTGACCGGATGGTCAATGATTATATCAATTTACTCAGAGGATCGGTGCTCAAAGATGTCCCGATCTCCTTCAATCCCTTGACTAACGTCAACCTGCCTCCGAAAACGGCTTACGCCCTCTTCCGTATTTGCCAAGAAGCGCTCGCCAACATCGCTAAACACGCTGAAATCCACCTCAAGCCAGATGGCGCAGTGTGGATCACGTATACCCAAACAGAGACTGGATTTACGCTCACGATCGAAGATAACGGTCGCGGCATAGCAGAGAGCATGGAAAGCCTGCGCCAGCGGGGCGCGTATGGCTTAACCACGATTCAACAATGGGCAGAACGGATCGGCGGGCGGGCAACCGTACAACCACGTCCTACCGGCGGCGTCGTTGTGCAGGTCACCGGCCAGATCAAGGAGGAGCAGGCATGGACACCCCCATCAGAGTCATTATTGCCGATGATTTAGCCCTCTTTCGCGAAGGGCTGAAAAAGGTGCTCGCCTATATTCCTAACATTCACTGTGTTGGCGAAGCGCATACCCCGCAAGAAGCGATCAGCATGGCAAGCAGGCTCCAACCAGATATCATCATGATGGATATCTCGTGGTACGGCGACCGATGGACCGGTATTCATGCGATCGAACAGATCAAACGCCAAACGCCTCAGGTGGCAGTTATCGCCATGACAGCCTATCCCGAGTGGATCGAACAGGCCCAGCGCAAAGGCGCTGACATGGCAGTCTCAAAAGAGGTTTTCAATGATTCTGACCAGCTCGAACGCTTGTTAGAAGAGGTGTTGCGGAAAGTTCGGCAGGCGCACACCCGGCATATCATCACGACCCCGCTCACCGAACGCGAAAAACAGGTGCTTCGCCTAATGGCGCGCGGCGCTCTGATCGGAGAGGTGGTGAAAGAGTTGAGTTGTAGCGCCGGCACAATTAAACGGGATGTGCAAAACATCTGTGATAAATTGCAAGTGACCAACCGGGTTCACGCCATTGCGCGCGCCTACGATCTCGGCATCTTAACATTGGGCAGCAGCTTCCCACCCGAACCGATCTGAGCCGAGAGCCAGTAACGATACCGAAAGACGGCGCAGCCGGCTGCGCCGTTTTTTCGTTGCTACATGATTGCACATAGACGCATTTCTTCCAGTGAGAGAGCATGATCCATTCGACGATCAGACCCGGCGTCACTATGAGTCTTCTGATGGATGCGGTGTGATCATCGAATTACGTATAATCATCGTAATAAATCTCCATCACAGCACACAACAAACTCACCCGTTAAAAAAGAGTAAAAAGGAGGTGATTGGCCGCACTCGTTGCCATAGGCGGGCACCAAGCGGAACACCGGCACCCAGATCGGTTCGCGCTGGCGAACCGGCTCGCGCCACTCGGCGAAGGAGGATACGATGGCGATCATTCACCAGTCTCCCCCGACCCCGTTCCGTCGACATCCGCTGCGGCGCCTGCAGCAGTATCTCGGCTTCGCTGCCCTCTACGGCATCCTTGCCGGATTAGCGTGGCAAACGTTCACCGTCGGGTATGTCTCGATCGCGCTTGGCTTCGCCTTAGCGAGTACGGCTTCTCTGCTGGGCATCATCGTACTGGTGATCCAAGAACGCCGGTTCCACATCGTGATCACCTGCGACCGGTTCATCATCGATAACGGCTATCCGTTTTGTTCACGCCGCGTTATCGAACGGATCTATATCCGTGGACATTACTTCCCGCCCAATCCGATTGGTCATTGGTTCGACACCGGCACACTGGTGATCGAATATGGCGATGAAACGATCGTCCTCGACGGCTTGACTCCATTCAGCACCCTCCGCAACCTCTTGGAGGTGTCGTGATGATGGGGACGCCGCGCAACGAGGTAGTGGCCGATCGCTTTCAGGTGGCTCACCGGCTAGCCCGCACGGCTCACAGCATTGTCGATCTGGCGTACGACGCGCGGGATCAGCAACCTGTGGTGATCAAACGCCTTGCCCCTACTGGTCGCAGCATGTCGCTCGCCAACGCTGCCCGCGCCTTCCGGCGCGAGATCGACATTGTGTGCGCATTGCCGGCAGCAGGCAACGATGAATGGCATTGCTTCCCGCGGTTCATCACGATGGGCCGTGATCGTCACGGGTATTACTATGTCCAGAGCTACATTCCCGGCCAGACGCTGGCTTCCATCCTTGCCGCCGGTCATCCGCACAACGCTCTCACCATCGCGATCAACCTCTGCTGGGTGCTGCGTATCTTGCACGCGCACGGGATTGTTCACGGCGATCTGCATCCGCAAAACATTATGGTGGGATTGCACGGCGAGGTGGCGTTGATCGATTTCGGTCTGAGCCGCTATCGCTACCAACTGGCGCCGGAAGTGCAAGGGATTGGCCGGCCCATCTATACCCCGCCGGAACAGTTGGCCGGCTGGCCGCTTGACGAACGGAGCGATTTCTTCGCGTTGGGTTGGGTATTGCACGAGCTGCTGGACATTGAGCAGTTACCGCCGGCTACCCAGCATCTGATCGCAACGATGTGCGATCCGTTTCCGGCCAACCGGCAGGTGACACTGGCGGCATTGCAGGCCGAGCTTGAGGAAGTGCGCGATGAGCGCTCGCAACCGCAGCCGGCGCCACAGTGGTTTATCAATGGCCTCATCATTGTGAGTACCGCCGCTATCGCGCTGCTCTATCTCAGCTTGTTTTGGCGATAATTGCATCGCTACGTGCGGCAGCGAGCCTGCCGCACGCCATCCTTCCCCTTACTCGGCATACACCGCGCGCATCCGTTCGATCGTCTGCCGGATCATCGCTACCAGCTCATCCGGTTCGAGCACACGGCAATGTTCGCGGTAACGGAGCAGAATCTGCTCGGCTTGCCACAAATCGCTGGTTTGGGCCACGATCTCGGCGCTGCCGTCGGGGTGATACGTCACCGCACTGTTGGGAAACCAGAGCGCCACGTCACGGTTGCGCGCCACTTGCGGCGAGAGCCAGTAGCGCAACGACCACACCTTGCGCGGCGGCAATTCGGGTGGCAACACCCGCCGCTCGACGTGCAACGAGTCGGGGATGATCCGGTCTACCCGGTAGGGAATGTAGCGACCCACCGTCGCTTGATGGGGTGAACTGTAGCAGTAGGCTTCGAGGTAGGTATGGCCATCGCGCATCAAGAGCCGCACCGGCGCCACCCGGTGCGCTTCCGGTTCTTGGCTAAAGGTCGAGCGATAGAGAAAGCGCAGGGCATGGCGGCGAAGATTGCGCCGGAGCCGGGACAGTAATTGCGGATCAACGGTTGCGCTGCTTTGAGGCAGCTCAATGTCCATATTCTGCTGCTGGCGGAGGTTTGCCCGCCGTTCCGGCGGTAGCAGCGCAATGACATGATCGAGCAGTGACCGTACCTGCAGGCCGTTGGGCCAACTGCCCTCACTGAACAGCGATGTGAGAAACGCGAGCGCCTCTAATTCTTCGTCGGGCAGATTGAGCAAGGTGAGCCGGCCAAAATCGGTGAGTGCATAGCGTCCGTCAGGCTGGCGCTCAATCGTGCAGAGAAATTCGTTGCGGAGCGCGTTGAAATCGTGGCGAAGCGCAACCAGCGCGTTAGGCGGATAGATGCTGGAGTCGAAGGTGCGGCGCGCGTCCGCAATCAGCTCGGCGGGTGTCGCCGGGCCGCGTACAAACCGGCTGATCAGCCACAACCGCCGCTGCACCGTCAACGCAGAACTGCGCTTTTGGCCGCGACCACGACGAGAGCGTGGAGTCGCCACGTGACACCTCGTTGCCATATCGTGCGGATCTTTTGCGTATTATACCTGACTTGGCCGATGATGGGAATAGCCGCTTGACAAGAATAAATTAACGGTGTATATTTACATTATAAATAAACACCGTTAACTCAGAAAGGAACCGCCCCTATGCACCTCGTCTCGATTACCCGCCTGCGCGTCCGTTCAGTCTTCCTCATGCCACTCTTTATCTGGCACGCGCTGCGCACAATGGCGCAGGCCCAACGCGCCGATGGCATCGTTCACATCGCCACCCGTTTCGAGTGGGGCAATGTCGTCTGGACAAAGACGATCTGGCGCGATGCGGCGGCGATGAAGGGGTATCGCAATGGCGGCGCGCATCGTTTGGCGATGCGGTTGCTGGCCGAGCTGTGCAGTGAGGCGGCGGTCACGCGCTGGGAGCAAGCTTCGCCCGAACCGCCAAGCTGGGCCACGGCCCACGAGCGGTTGCTGCGCGATGGCCGCTTATCGCATGTCAAGCGTCCATCGCCTCTGCATGCCGCCGGTCACACTGCACCGGCGACGATGCAGCCGGGGTTTGCGCCGCCATCACCGCCGGTACTAAGCTGATGAAGGTAAGCTAGTTACCACAGAGAGCGCAAAGGGCGCAGGCAGAGAGGCAGGCTGTCATTGCAAGGGCGCGCCGCGCCTGCAGCAATCTTCTCCGTCAGCAGAACAGCATCCTTGAAAGGCGTCACTTCCCCTCCCCCAGCGGGGGAGGGGCACGGGGTGGGGGCAAATCGACCGTGGGCATGCCGAACGCTACCCTTGAGCAAAACCCAGCAGCGCCCCTCTCCCGCGCCAGTCGGAGCGGGGACGGGGGTGAGGGTACGGCGCCAACTAGCCACAAAGAGCCACAAACGACGCCAAAAGAGCACGTTTTTGTGGGTTTTGTGGCTTTTCGTGGCTATGCTCCACCCCTCCCCCAGCGGGGGAGGGGCACGGGGTGGGGGCAAGCAAAACCTCTGCGTCCTTCGCGCCTTTGCGTTAAAACCCTCTGCGCCTTTGCTTGCTTTGCGGAGCCGGACAGCCGTCCGGCTCTACACGCGCCTTCTCATTCCATCATTGGCGGCAAATCTTGGCCGTAGCTGCGCTGGAGCGGCAGTTCAGGAATGAACAGCGCCAGCACCAATCCGATCACGGCCAGCCAGATCGCGTACCAGTAGATGGTCGTCACGCTGGTAGTGAAGGCATCTTTCAGCGCCGCACCGATCTGCTCGCCGATTGCCCGCCCCTCAGCGCGGGCCGTCTGCTCAGCTTGGTCAAGCTGCGCCAACACCCGATCGAGCGCCTGCGCGCGGGCGGCTGCCGGCAAACTCCCGATCATATCCAGCATTGCCTTCTGCTGATCAGGGATTTGCGGATCGGCGCGCAGAGCCTCGATCGCCGCCGGATCGGCATCGCGCAGCGCGCGGGTGAGCAGATCACGCCGGGAGGCAAATTGCTCGGCAATCGCCTGCTCGATCTTCACCGCCGGATCAACGGCGCCGCCACTCGCACCCTCACCGGCTCCCATCCCATTGCGCAGCGCGCTGCTGTCAAACTGGGCAGCCATAGCCGGCGGCAACTGGGCTTGGATCGGGGCCAGATTCGCGCTCAGCGTCGTCGTCAAGACACTCGTGAGCAGCGCGCCAAAGACCGCCGAACCGACCACCTGTCCGATCTGCTGGAAGAATTGCCGGCTGGCGGTCGCGGCCCCCATGTCGGTGCGCGGCACCGCATTCTGCATCGCCAGATTGAGGATCGGCATCGAGGGGCCTAACCCCAACCCTAGCGCGATCATGCGCAGCCGCACCATCCAGATCGACGTCTCCGGGGTTAGCGTCGTCAGCCACCACAGCGACGCCACGATAATCGCCATCCCGCCGATAATCACCCATTTGTAGCGCCCGGTGCGCTGCACGATCTGCGACGACACCATCGCCCCCACCACAAGGCTCAGGGTGAGCGGGATGAGCGTGGTGCCGGCGGCGGTGGCGCTGACGCCGAGCACGTTGACCAGATAGAGCGAGAGGAAGAAGATTGCTGCAAAAAGAGTCGCGCCGACGGTGACACCGATCATGGCGGTGAGCGTGAAGGTGCGGATGCGGAAGAGGTGCAGCGGCAAGATCGGCGACTCGGCCCGCCGTTCGATCAGCAGGAAGAAGATCAAGCCAACCACGCTGACGGCAAACAAGCTCACGATCAGCGGCGATGTCCACGGAAAGTCATTCTTGTCGAGCGTCAACGCCAGCAAGAATGGGATCACCGTCAGCAGCAATGTCGCCGCGCCGGCGTAATCAATCGCTGGTTTGAGACCGCTGTGCAAACGCGGCAGCTTGGCAATGATGAAGCCGAGCGCGACCACACCCAACGGCAAGTTGACGAAGAAGACCCAGTGCCAGCTCAGGTTGTCGGTGAGCAGACCGCCGATAAACGGCCCCACCACGCTCGACAGACCGAACACGGCGCCAAACAGGCCCATATAGCGCGCCCGTTCCGCTGGCGCAAACAGGTCGGCGGGAATGGCGAAGGCGGTTGAGGTAAGCGCCGCCGCGCCAAAGCCTTGCAAGCCGCGGAAGACAACCAACTGGGTCATATCACCAGCCAAGCCGCACAACAGCGAGCCGAGCAGGAAGACCACGATCCCGAACAGCAAGACATATTTGCGCCCGTAGATGTCCGACAGTTTGCCGTAGATCGGCACCATCGCCGTAGACGCCAGCAGATAGCTGGTCGAAACCCACCCAATCAGTTCGATCCCCTTCAGATCGGCCACGATCCGCGGCAAAGCCGTCGAGACGATCGTCTGATCGAGCGCCGAGAGAAACAGACCGAGCAAGACTCCGATGAGGATCAGCACCTTGCTGCGCTGATCAAGGGTTACGGCGTAATCAATCCGTGTGGTAGCGACAGTCGTTGGCGATGTGGTGGTGGCCATACGGTTGTGTGACTCCTCGTCTTGTTGAACGTATGTCAAATAATAAAACCCATGTCATTGCGAGGGGAGCGGTGGCATCTAGCACGGCTGGGAGCCGCCCGACCGAAGCAATCTCCTTCTTCAGCGGAACGAACCGCTGAGGGGCTTCTCCCGCCCTCGCGGGAGATTGCTTCACCGCCTCCGGCGGCTCGCAATAACAACCGGCCTGTCATTGCGAGGGGCACCGTCTCCGCAACGGCGCAAAGGTGATACACGCAAAGACGCTAAGGCGCAAAGGATTTAGAGGAATTGACCTAAGTACGCTTATACCTCCAACCATAACAGCTTCGCGTCCTTCGCGCCCTTTGCGTCTTTGCGTTGAGAGTCTCTGCGTCTCTGCCCCCTTTGCGCCTCCGGCGGCTCGCAATGACAATTGGTCTGTCCTTCAAACGCAACAGCTACCCATGACAGCGCGGCATCCACGCTGCCGGCAACGAAGGCCAACCTGCTGAACGCGGTGGCGTTACTCAGCCGTTACGAGGTTCCACTCGCGGCATGCGGCACTGAGCGCCTGACCAAGCCGTTCGAGCAGCTCAGGCGACAACTGGCGCAGATGGCGGCTGGCTTCGCTCAAGCGAATCTGGCGCGCTTCCGCTACCAACCGCTCGCCTGCAGGTGTGAGCGAGACCAACTTTTGGCGGCGGTCGTGCGGCGATTCGCTGCGCTCCACCAACCCATCTTGCACCAGTTGATCGACAATCTGGCTGGTGGTCGCCATCGTCAAATTGAGCTGCTCGCTCAGCGATGAGATGGTCGCAGCATGGCGACGGTCAATATGCATCAGCGCAATCAGGCGCGGCATCGAGAGGTTCGTCCGCTGCAAGAATTGCAAGAGCGTCTCCATGCTTTGGCCCATCAGCTCGCTATGCACGAGGTTGAACAACTCAGCGACGCGCTCTGGAGTGTAGGGCGGGTCGAGTTCATGGTACACGATTTGATCCTCCAAATAGTTTGGTTATTCAAACTATTTGGAGGATACAACTAGTTACCCGGCTTGTCAAGGGGGAATTGTGCGGCAGTATTGTGGAGGGCGGCAGTGTGACTGCCGCCCTCCATAAAACAAAACCGGGCGAGCCACGATTGGCTCGCCCGGCGCCGTCATTCAACCCTAGGCCACGCCCTCTAACCGGTCTTCCAGATCGGCGTGCAGTTCGCGCAGCCGCTCTAGCGTCTCTTCGTCGGTCTGCCAGATGCCGCGCGCATTGGCTTCGAGCAAGCGGCCTACCATATTGCGCGCTGCCGCCGGATTGAGCTGCTCGATCCGGGTGCGCATGGCGTCGTCGAGCACGAAGGTTTTCGCCGCTTCGTCGTAGACCCACTTGTCAACCGCGTCGGTCGTGGCGCTCCAGCCGAGCATGTAGGTAAAGCGGCTGGCAATCTCGGCGGCGCCGTTGTGGCCGTGGCGCAGCATGCCTTCGTACCACTTCGGATTGAGGAACTTGGTGCGATACTCAACCCGCAAGGTCTGCTCGAGCGTTTGCAGCTTGGTCTCGGCGGTAAAGCTCTCGACGAAGTTGAGCGGCACGCGCTGGCCGGTAGCCCGCTCAGCCGCCGCCTTCAACGCCCCCGAATAGCCATAGTAGTGCTGCATATCGGTCAAGCCGTACTCCACGCTGTCGATCTCTTGCGCTACCCGGCTGACCGTGCCGAGCAACGAGCGCAACACCTCTGGCTGCGCTTCGCCATTCTGCCGTCCGCCGAAGGCGTAGGCATTGCGCTTGATGAACAGATCCTCTAGCTCTTCGCGCTTCTCCCACGCACTGCCTTCAATCGCCTCATCGACATCGGTGCCGTAAGTGCCGGCAGCCTGCGTGAAGATGCGCGCTGTCGCCTGATCGAAGCTCTTGCCGGCGGCCATCATCTCTTGCACGTGCTTGCGGATGTAGTTCATCTCAACCGGCTCGTCGGCCTCCGCCGCTTCCCGCACCAACCGGTCGAGCATATCCATGGTGCCGGCGAAGATGTCGCGGAAGATGCCGGAGGCGGTCATCAGCACGTCGATCCGGGGCCGGCCCAGCTCGGCCAGCGGGATGAGCGCGTAGCGACCGACCTTGCCTTGCCCATCCTTCACCGGGCGCGCGCCGATCAAACCAAGCACAATGCCGATCGACTCGCCCTTGGTCTTGATTGCATCGAGCCCCCACAGCACCTGCGCAATCGTCTCTGGGTACTGGCCGGTCTCGGCGCGGTGAGCGGCAATGAGTGTCTCGGCGATACGCGCGCCGCGCTCGTAGGCGCTGTCGGTCGGCACCCGGAAGGGGTCGAGGCTATGGATGTTGCGCCCGGTGGGCAGCACCGTCACCCCATCGCGGATAATGTCGCCGCCGGGAGCCGCCGGGATGTAGTGACCACCCAACCCGCGCACGAGGTAGTCGAGCTCTTGCGTATTATCGCGCAGCGCCGCCAGCAGCGCCCGCCCATGCTGGATCAGTCCCAGCACTTCGTTACCGTTGGGCAAGCCAAACTGGCGCGCAGCCTGATCGGGCGACAGATGGCCAAAGACCGTCTGCTGGACGAACTCGGTGCAGCGGGTCTCGATCTCGTCGCGCAGGGCCAAGGCTTCGGCATCACCCTGCCGCGCCCGCGCCAGCACATCGCCGTAGCGCACGGTGGCGCGCCGCGCCGCGAGGAACAGATCAGCCAGACCGGGCAACTCGCCGCGCGGCACCTTGAGCGTCTCGACAATCAGGGTCAGTTGCTCTTCGGGCGGCGGGGCGCTGCCCAGCACGTGCAAGCGGTCGGTAATCATCGTCGCCGCGAGATCGCGCAAATAGGCGTAGGCCCGCGACGCAAAGCGGCTGAACGGCTCGTTGGGCTGGCGCACCAGATCGCTATCAAGGTTGAGCAGCGCGATCTTCTGCATGATCGCCACCGCCTCCGGGCTTTGGTCATCGTCGGCGACCGATGCCGGACGCTCGCGATACTCGGCCAGCAGGTCTTGCAAGGCCTGCAACTCACGGTAAAGACCGGCCCGTCCGTATGGCGGAATGGCGTGGCCGATAATTGTGCTATAGCCGCGCCGCTTGGCGATATTGGCTTCGGCGGGGTTGTTGATCGGATAGACGTAGAAATTAGGCGTCTCACCGAGCAAAATATCGGGCCAGCAGCGATCGGTCAGACCCAGTTGCAAGCCGGGCATCCACTCGGCAGTGCCGTGCATACCGAGGTGAATAATCGCATCGGCGCCGAAGCTCTCGCTGAGGTAGCGGTAGAAGAGCGCATACTGGTGGTGCGGCGTATTTTCCTTATCAAACAGCAGCCGCATCGGGTCGCCGGGCATGCCGATCACCGGCTGCACACCGATAAAGATATTGCCGAGCTGGGTACCGGCCAAGCGCACCTTATCGCGCCCCAGCGGGGCAATATCGCCGGGGAACGCGCCCCAGCGGGCATTGATCCGCTCTTGATCACTGGGCCGCAGCCAGCGGTAGAAATCTTGCAGATCGGCGCTCACCCCCATCACCACCGGCGGGTGGCCGGGAGGCAACGGCTGATCGCTCACCAACCCCTCAAGGCAGCGGGCAAAGGTTTCCGGATCGCGCGGATAGCGGCCCACCTGATAGCCTTCGGCAGCCAGCCGGTCGAGGATCGCGATCAGGCTCGCCGGCACATCGAGCAGGGCCGCCGTCGCCACCTTGCCTTGGCCGGGTGGATAGTTATAGACGATAATCGCCACCTTCTTATCGCGATTCGCCTTCTTGCGCAAGCGGACGAAGCCGCGGGCAATCCGGGCCAGCCGCTCGATCCGGTCTTGCACCGTCGTGATCGTGCTGCCGCGCATCCCACCCAGCACCACCGGCGCGATCGCGCCATCCATTTCGGGCAGGCTGTAGAGGAACGTGCTTTGTAGCGGGCCGACGCCGCGTTCGCGCCAATCGTCTTCATCTTGCACAAACAGCGGTTGGGCGACGATATACGGCACATCGAGCTTGCTGAGCAACTCGCGGGCGACGTCGACGGTCAAACCGGCCTTGGTCGAACCAGCCGGGCCGCCGACCAGCGGAAAGCCCATCGTGTTAATCACCAGATCGACCTTCATGTGACTGAGCCACTCGCGCACCACGATATGGCTCTCGATCCCCATCACGAAGATCGGCAGCACCCGCAAGCCGGCGGCTTCGAGCGTCTGCACAATCTTGTTATGGTAATCGGCCCCCGACAGGATGTGGGCGCGGAACGACAGCACCGCCACCGTACCGAGCGGGGCCGGCACCCCTTTGCGCGCGCGGTTGCGTTCCTTTTCCCACCGTTCGTACTCGTGGGGATTGGCGAACAACTTTGGCGCATCGGGGTGGGCAAAACCCATATTCGGCATCTCGACCACCGGGTCAACCCGCAGATGGCTCATCCCGCTATATTCGCGCATGATGAGCTTAAACATATTGGCCGCGTTGGCAATGCTACGATGATTCCAATAATTATTGACATTCGTCCAATTGCGAAAATCGTTGAGGCGTTTGCCGGGCAAGAAATTGATCAGTTTTGAGGTAATTTTTTGCAATTTAACGTAGCCATAGAGCGCGTCTTCCTCGCGCCCGCCGACCAACAGCCGGGCCACATTTTGCACCGGCTTAGGCATGCCCTTGCCGCCTTTGAGGTTATACGACCCAACCTTATTCAGCCGCATCACCTCAGGCAACCCCTCAAACGAGAAGACCACCGGCGGATCGTGGCGTTCGACCATCGGGATCAACACCTCCGCCGTCTCGTTCAAGGTAATCAGTGAAAGGATGAGGCACTGGCAACGGGCAATTGCCGCCTCGACTTCAGCCGGACGTGCGGTGACATCACGATCTTCGAAAATATGCAAGCGGAAGTCAGGCACCTCTTTGCGCACCTCAGCTTCGGCGCGGCGGAAGAAATCCTGACTGTACCGCTGCATCCCCAGCACCATCACAAATTCTGTCGGCTGGCTCATAGCACCATTGCTCCTGTCGTCAGCGATAATAACCTGAGTATATTATGCAAGATCGCACAAAAAATAACAATCTGAACAGAAAACGAACAAAACCTGTGCATAATTGCACAGGTTTTGCAACAAAGATGAACAGCAAAACCGTCAATCGCCATATTCCATCACCGTACCGAGATAGCGCAACGCCTCTTGTTCGGTGCCAAACAGGCCAACTCCACTGACAAAACGCACCAATGGCGCAAACAACAACAAATGATGTTCGGAAACAATAAAGGCAATCCGGCCTAAATGCTTATGGCGCGCAATAGCTTCGGTGCGCTGGCGCGCTCCCCAATCAGCGCTAGCGATTCGTCGCCCATCAACCAGCAGATCTGTCGGCTTTGGGCACTGGTCGAGCAAGCGCCACATTTCTTGATAGTACCGTTCCGCTTCGGCCAAGTGTAGATGATCCTCCATCACCACCCAGATCAGATCATGGGCCCGGCGACGAATGCGGTAGGGCATAGTGTACTCCCTCACAAATTACGCGACGTTTTGCACATTATACATACTTTTGCTGTATATGTCTAGCGAAAAAGATGGCACGTTTCCGGTGCGAACTTTGTGCAAGGCAACACGGACGGTTGACGAGCATCCCCGGCGCTGCTATAATCGCCGCCACAATCTAGCAGTACCGACGCTCGGCGACCGTGGAGAGAGGCTTGTCATTATGGGGTTCTTCGACTATTTCGTGACAGTGAGTCCTACATTTGGCTCGTATGCGTGGACATTCTTTATTGTGCAGATTCTGCTGGTCGCGGGCGGCGCCTACTTCATCTGGCTGCACACTGAGCGGAATGTTGCCAAAGCGACCTTTTTCCGCCAGTTGGGGATTGCGCTGATGATTGTGGGTGGCTTTGGCGTGGCGCTTGGTGTGGCACGCATGCTCAATACGCCAACCTTTAACCTGCGGTTCTGGTTTTACATTCAGTTTGTGGTTGAGCTGATCTTGGGCGGTTATGTCTTTTATTACATGCGTAATGTGCTGCCCGAGTTGGTGCGTAACTCGCGCACCCGTGCGCCCGCACCCCGCCAGATGCCGGCCGACGCTGCTCCGGCTGCGCCGCGCCCGGTAGCCACCACTGGCCGCCGCGAAGCCCGCCGCGAACGCAAACGCAAACAACGGTAGTAAGGGCGACGCATGCGTCGCCCCTCATCTACTGGCAGCTATGGTCAGGGCGAGGTATGCCTCGCCCCGCATCTACCGGCAGCGATCAGGGCGACGCGGGCCGCTCCCCCAGCAGATATGGTCAGGGCGAGGCCTGCCTCGCCCCGCCCCTTTTATTACCACACTGCCGGCGTCCGCAATGCCGCTCGCAACAACCGGTGATACTCAACCCGCGAGATCTCGATCGTGCCGAACTGCAACATGTGCGGCCCGACCACAAACTGCGAGTCGAGCAGTGTAAACCCGCCTCGCCGTAACCGTTCGACCAGATGCACCAACGCCACTTTGCTGGCATCGCGCACGCGGTGGAACATGCTTTCGCCGGCAAACAAACCGCCTATCGCCACCCCGTACAGGCCGCCGGCCAATTGGCCGTCACGCCAACACTCGACGCTGTGGGCATAGCCTAACCGGTGCAATTCGCTGTAGGCCCGGATGATCTCTGGCGAAATCCACGTGGTTTCCCGGCCCGGCGCCGGTTCGGCGCAAGCGGTGATGACTTCATCGAAAGCTGTATCAAAGGTGACGGTAAAGAACCCCGATCGCACGGTGCGCGCCAACCGGCGTGGGACGTGAAAGCGGTCATCAAGCGGAATGATCGCCCGCCGCACCGGCTCGTACCAGCCAATCTCGCCGTTCTCGTCGGCCATCGGGAAGATGCCTTGCCGGTAGGCGGCAAGCAGGAGTTCGGGGGTCAAGCGTGGTGTTGCCATCGTCAGCGCCGTTCGCGTGCTTCTGTCCCATTCCAGACCCAGACGTTCGTCTCCGCATCCGGGTCGCGCTTACGCCACCCGGTTTAAGCGATTCAACCCTGATGTGATAATCGCCACACACCACCCCAACAGCAGCAGCGTCAGCCCTAAGCCGACCCGTGCCGGCCACTCGCCGTCGGGCAACAGCCGGCTGATGAGCAACGGCGCACCGGCCACCCCGTAGACCAACCCGCCAAAGATCAGCGGCATCGGCAAGATAGCTGCCGCCATGCTCGGCCACGAGTAATTCTGTACGGTAATGAAGACGTAACAGAGGCCATACGTGATCGTGGCGCTCATCAGTGCTGCCAGCAACTCAGCGCTCATACCGAAGGATAATGCGCCGAGCAGCGCCGGCGGCGCCGGCTCACGCAAACCGAGCAAGCTCACCAATAACTGAAGGCTGATGAAGATGACGTAGGTGAAGAGACCGGTCAGCAGGCCGGGGTTCCACCAGCGATAGAGGTAAAGCGCCACAATGATCATCGCCGGCAAGGTGTCGGGCCACGCTGCGCGAAACGAAGCCGTGACATTGAAGGGTGTCGTCAGCGCCGCCACCAGCGAAGTTAGCGACGGTACGGTTTGGATGCTGTACAGCAGCCGCCAAAACGGATCGAGCAGGGTGCTCAGTTGGCCTGCTACCAACGCAAAGACGTAGAGCGGATTGCGCTGCTGCCACCACAACCAGAAGGCAGCGCCGTACAGCAGAAAGGTGATAACAACCGCCAGCAGAGTTCTCGCTCCTTGCGCGCCATCGCGTGATGGCGCGCGCTGCTATTCCCAGATGTACTCTCGAATCTGACCGTCTTCAATCGTGAAGAGCTGATCGGTCAGACTATATTCGCGTTGGGCGGCATCAAGCTGGATCTGATGTGCGACACTGGTCAAGATGTCTTGGTCGGCATCGCTAAAAGCAATCAGAAAATCGCGATTCGGAATGCCGATGACCATCTTGCCCGGAAAATGCGGCTGCCAGCTCGCCAGCAGATCGGGCAAGAGCAGGCGGGTCGCATCGTAACCGTCTTGGGTGTTGGCGACAATGAGCCGTTGCGCCCCTTCGCCGGTCATCAAAAAGTGGGCTCGCTCTTGGGTGCGGGCGGCTAAATTGGCTAATGCCCGCTCGTGCAACTGGTGCTCGCCGATCCCCCACCGCTCAAGATGGCGCTCGTTGATGTAGGCCACGCTCTGCGGTTCATCGATCACATACGCGATGATCAGATCGGCCAGAAAGGGCCGGTAGGCCAGCATCGGCAACTTCTTTTCAAACACCGCGTTGAGCAGCGTGATCGGTTTGAGCATCGGCATCACCCGATCGGCCACCTCGGCGAAGGTGCGCGCCTCGCGCGCTGGTGTCTGTTCGCGCAGCACGCGCAAGAGGGTGCTGTACACCAGCTCAAGATGCTCAGGCGCTTGGGTGTAGGCATTGTAGAAGTTTGTCAGGTCGACTCGCATCCGTTGATTGGCGACGCGCACCTGCAGAATGTCGCCTTCGCGCCCAAGGAAATCAACGGTTGGCTCAGCCACCAACCGGCGCTCGATTTCAGCCGCAAACGCGGCCCGATCGAGCGGAACCTGCCCGTTCATAGCTCCTCGTCCTTCACACTAATCACATCAAGCCCATGTTGCCACACCGCGCGCAACTGAGCCACCGGCAGGTTGATCAAGGTCTGGTCGTGCCAGACCGCCTGCACCTCCGGCGCTGCCGTCACCACCCCCAACCGCGTCAGCGGCAAGCCGGCCAGCATCGCCTCGAATGCCGCACTCTGCGCCGGATCGACCGCGATCAAGAACCGGCTCGGCGTTTCGCTAAACAGCAGCGCGATCGGGTCAAGATCAATCCCATCGAGGGTCAGGTGCATCCCTAACTCACCGGCGATCGCCATCTCGGCTGCCGCCACCGCCAACCCGCCCTCACTCAGGTCATGGCAGGCGCGCACCAAACCGGCGCGAATAGCACGATGGAGCGCGCGGAAAGTGGTGCGCGCCACCGCCAGATCGACCTTAGGCAACGCACCAGCGTCTTCGATCATGCCAACCGCCGCCAAATGGCTGCCGGCGAACTCGGCCCGCGTCGCGCCGAGCAGGTAGATCACATCACCGGCCTGCTTCAGATCCATCGTCACACACTGGCCGATATCATGAACGTGGCTCAGGGCCGAAATCAGCAAGGTGGGAGGGATCGCCACTCGATTGCCGTCTGCATCGCGATACTCGTTGTTGAGCGAGTCTTTGCCGCTGATGAAAGGGGTGCCAAAGGCGACTGCGCCATCGTAGCAGGCGGCTGCGGCCCGCACCAACCCGGCCATGCGATCGGGTTGCTTGGGATCACCCCAGCAGAAGTTATCGAGGATAGCGGTGCGGTCAGGGTCGCCGCCAACCGCCACCACATTGCGCAACGCCTCATCGATTGCGGCCAAGGCCATCCAATACGGATCGTGGCGGCCATAGCGCGGGCAGATACCAAAACCGAGCGCCAAACCAGCCGGATCGTGCGGCACTGGTTTGATCACCGCCGCATCAGACGGCCCGGCGAGACTGGCGCCGACCAACGGCTTGATCACCGTGCCGCCACCCACCTCATGATCGTAGGTGCGGATAATCCGCTCTTTCGAGGCGATCGAGGGATGGGCCAGCAATGCTAGCAACGCCGCTTCCGGTTGCACGCCAGCCAGCGCCGGCGAGCGGCCCAGCGCCGGCGACGGTTCCCAACGCGCGTTGAGGATGCGCTGGGGCCGCCCCTCGTGCAAAAAGTCCATATCGAGATCGACAACGGCCAGATCGTGATAGTACACGCGCAACCGGCCATCATCGGTAAAGCGCCCGATCGGCGTCGCTTCGACCTCTTCGGCGGTGCAGAGCGTGAGCAGCGCTACCAGCCGGTCTGGCGGCACCGCCAGCACCATGCGCTCTTGCGCCTCTGAGAGCCAAATTTCCCATGGCTGTAAACCGGCGTACTTACACGGCACATGTTCAAGATGCACCTCGGCCCCCAGCTCAGCCCCCATCTCGCCGACCGCCGACGACAAGCCGCCGGCGCCGCAGTCGGTAATCGCCGAATAGAGCTGGGCATCGCGGGCCTGTAACAGCACATCGAGCATCTTCTTTTCGGTGATCGGGTCGCCGATCTGCACCGCGCTGCCCACCTCGCTGGCAGTGGTATGGGTCAACTCAATGCTGGAAAAGGTCGCGCCGTGGATGCCATCGCGCCCGGTGCGCCCGCCCATCACCACGATAATATCGCCGGGCCGCACGTTGCGCGGGTGCATACCGCGTGGAGCAATGCCGACCGTGCCACAGTAGACCAGCGGATTCGCCGTATAGCCGGGATCAAACAACACTGCCCCGCCGACGGTCGGAATGCCGAGCTTATTACCGTAATCGCGCACCCCGGCCACCACGCCGCTTGCGATCCGGCGCGGATGCAGCACGCCGGGAGGCGGCGGCGGCGCATCGGGCATGCCAAAACAGAGCACATCAATATTGGCGATCGGGCGGGCCGACACACCCAGCACATCGCGAATCACGCCGCCGACGCCGGTATTCGCGCCGCCAAACGGCTCCAGCGCGCTCGGATGGTTATGCGTCTCGACCTTATACGACACCTCGTAATCGTGGCCAAAGGCAAGAATGCCGGCGTTATCAACGAACGCGCTCAACACCCATGCATCATCGCGTCCGGCCAGCGCCTGCTCAGTCGCCCGCATCAAGAAGGTGCGGATCAGACTGTCAATATCAGCCTTGCCGGTAGCCAGCCGGGCTAGCATAGGATGCAACGCCGCATTCGCCGGTAACTCCTCTGGCGGCTGCTCGTACTGCACGCGAGCCTTAAAGGTCTTATGCGAACAATGCTCGCTCCACGTCTGGGCAATCGTCTCCAGCTCGCCATCGGTCGGATCGCGCCCCTGCGCCGCGAAATAGGCCTGAATCGCCCGCATTTCGGCCAGATCGAGCGCCAGCACCCCGCGCCGGCTAATCTCAAGCAATTCGGCGTCATCAGCCGCGCGCAACGGCACCGTCGCCACCACCGGCTTGGCCGGGGCCGGATCAGCGACCAGCATCGTGTAAAATGCCGTTCGCGCCGCATGAGGCTGGCCAGTATGGTAGGCAATCGTCGTATGCACCACGTCGATGGACAGATCGGCAGCAGCTTGGGCCGGATCGGTCTCAGGCGGCAAGAGATAGCGGCGCAACGCGCGGGCATGCTCGATCCCGCGCACCCCCAACCGGCGCGCCCCTTCCAGCGCACTCTCGCCCTCGCTGTCGGTCACGCCGGGCCGGTAAGCCACTTCCAACACCAGCGCCTCAGTCGCCGGCAAAAACGGATCGGTCAAGGGCCGGTTCTCCTCCACGACCTGCCAATGCGCCTGCTGCACAATCGGATCGTGCAAGAGCTGATCGACCACAAGGGAAACCGCTGCCGGAACCAATTCATTGCCAGCCAGCAAATAGAGCGTCTGCGGCGAAGCGGCGGCGCGTGACGCCACCGTCACAAGATAGAGCGGCATAAGAACTCCGAAACTTCACGCAAAGGCGCATCGGCACGAGCACCGGCAACAGATTGGCATCATCTTACTATCACCGCCCCAACAGGTTCGCACCTACGTCTCTGCGCCAGATTTTGCGCGTTCACATCGTTTATAATCTTGAGTATACCATCTTCTCTTGCCGATGTTGCAGCACGGAGCAGATTATGCAGTTCTATCGCCGGGCAATGGTTCTTCTGATCGGGGTCTTGCTGCTCATTGCGCCAACCCTGACCATAGCGCAAGGCACTGCCAGCCTTACCGGCACGATCACCTACCGCGAGCGGATAGCGTTGCCGGCTGATGCGCTGGTGACGTTGCAGATCGCTGAAGTGACGGCGAGCGGCGCGGCGGGCCGGGTGATTGTTGAACAGACGTTTGCCACCAGCGGCGCGCAGCCGCCCTTCCGCTTTAATCTCACCTACAACCCGGCGGTCATCGACGCCGGACGGGTGTACACGCTCCGAGGCTACATCCGGTCGGGTGGCAACACGCTCTTCGCCACCGATGGTCTCATTCCGGTGATCACCGGCAACGCGCCGCGCAGCGATCTCAGCGTGGTGATGGTCACGGCCCGCAGCACCAATCTGCCGGCTGCTGGCAGCGGACTGTGGTTAGTGTGGCTAGCGATCGGGTTAGGACTTGCCGGCGGCATTGTGCGGATGGTGCGCTTACGCTAGCAATTGGGGCTGCGGGTCGGCAGCGGATTGCTTGCAAGGCACGCGTAATTGATACCCAACACCGCGTTCGCAGACCAGATACTCGGGATGTTTCGGATCACGTTCGATCTTCGATTGCAGGTAGTACATCCGCCCCCGCAACAGATGGCGCGCCTCTTCTTCGTCGTAATGTGACGGGTAGAGAAGGCGCGCCAATTCTTCGTACCGGCAGAGACGCCCATTCGCATCGTACAGGTATTGCAACAGCGTCAACTCAGCTTTGCTCAAACGCACTTCGCGTTGGCCGAGATAGAGCCGGCGCTGGACGGGATCGATTGCGAACAAGCATGGCGGATCAGCATTGATATGATCAGCGGCAAGCCCAACCCCATCGTCAGCAACGCGCTTTGATAGAACGATCGCCTCTAGCAGCGCCATTGGCACCGGATATGGCAACCAGATCACGCACGCTAGCCAACTGGCATTGCGGGCCATCAACAACCACGGATCGCCACCGGCTAGCACGATCTTCAGATGTGGCGATAGTTTATTCGTAACTAGATTCAGATCGCTTTGTAGATCAGAAAAAAGATCAGCATTCGCAATACAGATAGTAATTCGCTGATCGTTGAGATAATGCGCCATCAGCCGAGCATTGGCTGTTGCCAAGACAGGCCATTGCCATTCGTGCAAGCGGTTTACCAACGTTGTGCGGCTAGCGTTATCGTAGTCGAGGAGCAGCGCGATACCACGGCTCATAATTATTGACGACTCCATATTTGATGAGAAGACTGCTTGGCGGGTAGTATAGTCAGAAATGAAAATTTGTGCAAACGAACACGAATATTGTATGTAGATGCAAAACCAAGATTTCATGCCTTTTTTGAAATGAACCTACGCAAGTTCTGACCTGCCATTGACCAATTGGCGCTGACGAGCACGTTGATGGCAGGCCGGAATCCCCATCTGTTCGCGGTATTTGGCAATAGTGCGCTGCACAACTGCATGCCCCTGCCCAACCAACCGTTAGGATAGTTCATCCAATACACTCAGGCCTGTGTTATTCAGCGCCTCAATTCTCTGCCAGACGCTGGACCTGATGCTGATGACGGAAGTCCAGTCGCGCAGCGTTGCGCCCGTAGAAGTCGTAATGCCTCCTTTTATACCGCTTTAGCGGTAGGCGGTGATCGTCTTCTGACGAACCATGACTTCGAGGGTTGCATATCACGATGGCGTTTGCTATGATACGTTCAAAAGTAAATGTTTAATATCCCACGGGCAACCTGTATGGCTGGCATCCCCGACCCGAGCAACCAGTCGCATGATCCCATACGGGACGACATCAGTCTAGATGCGTCGCGTCGTACGGCCATCACGCTTCATGAGGCACTGCGACCGCTCCTCGGTCCTAAGCACCAAGCAATCCTCCCAGAATTGGCATCGCTGCTCGCGCAAGTCATCAGTCGCGCATTGTCGCCTGAGCAGGCCAGCAGCCGTTTGGTCGATAAACCAGCACTGATTGAAGCAATCCGCTCCTTAGCTGGTCAGCGGATTGAGGCTAGCGGCCTCGAACTCCACATCAACAAACCTGCCACGACTGCTGGTTCCAGCAATTCGCTCCATACCACCACTTCGGCAGCGCCTGTACGTAGACTGTGACTAACCTCCGCTGGCGCCGCTAAGACCGGTTGTTGCGCTAACATTCGACTGCCCTCGCCTCTGCTCACCCCAGTTGCCGAATCTTCACCATCCTCTTAGCCAGAATGCGCGTTTCTTTACAAAATGAGATAATGTATCTATAATGACATATCATATAATAAGAAATAGCTTCTCGGACAAAGGTTGATCACACAAACGTGATGGCGCCGGCGCGCCGCACCATTGCGTCGCTGCACCAACTAGCAAGGAGATCAGCTATGCGCTTCGTGTTCATGTGTATCGAAGCCAACAACGCTCCCGCGCTGCGCAAGGCGGCGGCGGCAATCGAACGCGAATACGGTCTGCGGTTGGCGATTGATTTCTTTACCCCGCCCGATATGCGCACCGCCGCCGATTGGGAGCGGTTGGCCGCGGCGGTGGCGCGGGCCGATTTCGTCTTCGGCTCGATGCTCTTTGGCGAGGAGTATGTCCGCCCCTTGAGCGAGATCTTGGCAACCGCGCCGTGCCCGGTCTGTATGATCATGAGCAGCCCCTCGCTGATTAAGCAGACGCGCATTGGCAAGTTTGATCTCCGCCCCAAGCCTGCCGCTGAACAGAGCGCCTTCCGCCAGTGGCTGAGCCAGTTCCAACCTAAGCATGGTCACGGCGAGATTCAGCGCCAGATGTCGTTGGTGCGCGGCCTGAGCAAGATGCTGAAGTTTTTGCCCGGCAAGGCGCGCGATATTCACACCTATGTGATGGCGCACCAGTTTTGGGCCGCGAGCACGCCTGAAAATCTGCGCCGATTGCTGCTGCTGTTGATCGAACGCTATGTGCCCGGCTATAAAGGCAAGCTGCCGGTGCTCGATCCGCAGGATATTCCCGAATCCGGCGCGTTTCACCCCGATGCGCCGGAGCCGTTTGCCGATCTGGCCGCCTACCGCGCTTGGCGGCGCAAGCAGCGCCAGAAGCTCACTGCCGGCACGGTCGGGTTGTTGACGATGCGCCCATTTGCGCTGTCAGGCAATAGCGCCCATCTCGAAGCGCTGATCCGCGCGCTGGAGGCCCGTGGCATCGAAGCACGCGCCGCCTATAGCCCGACGCTCGATATGCGCCCCACCGTCGAGCGTTTCTTCACCGATGCTGCCCGTGCCCGCCGCCACGAGCCGCCGTCAGACGTCGATCTGATTGTCAATACCACCGGTTTCGCCCTCGTTGGCGGGCCGGCTAGCACCGATCCCGTCCAAGCGAGCACTACCCTCGACCAGCTCGATACGCCAATGCTCGATCTCTTCCCGCTGGTCTTCCAGCATATCGAGCAGTGGCGCAGCGATGACCGCGGGATTGCGCCGTTCCAATTGGCGCTGAATGTGTCGCTGCCCGAACTCGATGGCGCGACCGATCCGCTGGTGATCGGCGGCATGCCACGCGGTCGCGAAGATGTGATCCCGCTCCCCGCCGAGATTGAATTGGCCGCCGAGCGAATCGCAGGCCGGGTGGCGCTGCGCCGCACGCCTCCATCTGAACGGCGGATCGCGATTACCCTGTTCAATTTCCCGCCCAACCTCGGCAACGCCGGCACTGCTGCCTACCTCGATGTGTTTACTAGCGTCTTCCGCCTGATGCAAGAGCTGCGCGCCGCTGGGTATACGGTCGAATTGCCGCCGAGCGCTGATGATCTGCGCCGGTTGGTGGTTGAAGGCAATGCCTTGCTGCACGGCACCGACGGTAACGTCGCCGATTCGCTGCCGGTCGAAGAGTATCGCCGCCTCTTCCCCGATTATGTCGATATTGAGCCGTATTGGGGGCCGGCTCCCGGCCAGTTGCTCAGCGATGGCAAGCGGCTGCATATCCTTGGCCGCCGCTTCGGGAATGTGTTCGTCGGTCTGCAACCCAGCTTCGGCTACGAGCGTGACCCGATCCGGCTGTTGATGAGCAAGGATGCCGCCCCGCACCATGGCTTTGCCGCGTATTATGTCTGGTTGCGCAAGGTCTTCAAAGCTCACGCCGTGCTCCATTTCGGCACTCACGGCGCGCTCGAGTTTATGCCCGGCAAGCAGGCCGGTCTGAGTGCGCAGTGCTGGCCGCTGCGCCTGCTCGGCGGCTTGCCTAACGTGTACTACTACTGCGTCAATAACCCCAGCGAAGGCAGCATTGCCCGCCGGCGCGGCATGGCGACGCTGGTCAGCTATCTGGTGCCGCCGGTGCAGCAGGCCGGTCTCTACAAAGGGTTGCGCGCGCTCAAAGACAGTATCGATCGCTACCGCGCCCACCCCGACCCGGCGCTGATCGACGACCTGCGCGCCCAAGCCGAGGCGCTGAATATTGCGGTCAGCGGCGAGGGTGACGAGTATGTCGCCGCGCTCGGCCACGAGCTGTTGCAGGTCGAGCAGCGCATGATCCCGGTCGGTTTGCACGTGCTCGGCCAGCCGCCCCAAGCCAGCGAGCAGGTTGATGTGCTCAGCCTGATCGCAACCTTTACCCGCGTGCCGCGCGGCCATAACCAGCCGCCGCTCGAACCGCTGCCGCACATTGTTGGCCGCGCCTTGGGGGTTGACTACGCTGCCTTGACTGGACGCTTGCGCCACGATCCGGCGGCCCAAGCCCAGTATCGCCAGATCGAAGAGATTTGCCGCGCGACGATCACGGCCTTGGTTGAGCATGGCACGGGCCGCGCCGCCGATGAGGCGCTGGCCCGCCACGTGAAGCTGCCGCACGGCCAGCTTACGCCCTTGTGGGACTACCTGCTCGATATTCAGCGCCGGATGACGACCGAGCGCGAGATCAGCGGGTTGCTGCGCGCGCTCAACGGCGGCTATGTGTTGCCTTCGGCAGGCAACGATGTGGTGCGCAACCCGTCGGTCGTGCCCACTGGCCGCAACATCCACGCTTTCGATCCGTTCCACGTGCCGGCCCCGGCTGCCGCTGCCGCTGGTATGGCTGTCGCCAACGAGCTGCTCGAGCGGGTGCGCGCCGAGCAGGGGGCCTACCCCGAAACGGTGGCGATGGTGTTGTGGGGCACCGATAACATCAAGACCGAAGGTGAGGGAATCGCGCAGGCGCTGGCCTTGGTCGGCGCGCGCGCCGTCGCCGACGAACTAGGCCGGATCACCACGGTCGAGCTGATCCCGCTGGCCGAGTTAGGCCGCCCGCGCATCGATGTGGTGCTGACGGTGAGCGGCATCTTCCGCGATCTGTTCGCCGCGCAGGCCGCCTTGCTCGATCGCGCCATCCGCATGGCCGCCACCGCCGATGAGCCGCCAGAGCACAACTTCGTGCGCGCCCACGCGCTAGCACAGGCGACTGAATTGGGTTTGAGCGTCGAAGCGGCGGCGACCCGCGTCTTCTCGAACGCTTCCGGCAGCTATGGCGCTAACGTCAACCATCTGGTCGAGAGCAGCACATGGGAGGAAGATGGTCAATTGGCTGAAGCCTTCATCACCCGCAAGAGCTTCGCTTTGCAACCCGGCGGTGAATGGAGCGAAGCGCGGGCCGTGATGGAAAAGGCACTGGCGACGGTCAGCGTGACCTTCCAGAATGTCGATAGCGTTGAGAATGGGATTAGCGACATCGACCACTACTACGAGTACCTCGGCGGCTTGACTAAGAGTGTCGAGAAGACGCGCGGCGAACGTCCGCTGGCGCTGATGGGTGAAGTGGCCGAGCTGGTCACGCCGGGATCTAGCCGGGTGCGTTCGCTTGAGCAGATGGTGCGGATCGAGAGCCGGGCCAAGTTGCTCAACCCGAAGTGGTACGAAGGCATGCTCAAGCACGGCTACGAAGGCGTGCATGAGATCGAGATCCGGGTGAGCAACACTTACGGTTGGAGCGCCACTGCCCACGCGGTGGACGGCTGGGTCTACCAAGGCGTTGCCGAAACCTACCTGCTCGATCCAGAGATGCGCGAGCGGCTGGCCAGTCTCAACCCGCACGCCACCGCCGGCATCGCCGGACGCCTGCTCGAAGCCCACAACCGCGGCTTCTGGCAAGCCGACGAAGCCACGCTCGAGCAGTTGCGCGAGATCTATGCCGACCTCGAAGACCGGCTGGAGGGGGTGCGGTAAACGCCGAACTTGTCGCAGCGACGGCCCGTTGGGGCCGTCGCTACTTGACACGCTGCACCTGCTCTACTACACTGGCAACGCATTGCATCACAGAGCGCCAGAGTAAGGAGCGGCGCATGGCGCGGATCGTCGCAGTCATCAATCTCAAAGGCGGGATCGGCAAGACCACCACCGTTGTCAATCTCAGCGCCGGGTTGGCGCTGAAGGGGGCGCGGGTGTTGCTGATTGACATCGACGCCCAAGGTAATTTATCCATGGCGCTCGGTGTGCGCGCGCGCCGTACCCTCTACGAAGCGATCGTTGATCATAAACCGCTAGCCGATCTACGGGTCAGCGCCCGCCCCAACCTCGACCTCGTCGCCGCCGATGAGTCATTGCTGCTCGCCCAGCAAGCCATCGCCGGACGCGCCGATTGGGTGCGTGTGCTCGAACAACTGGTGCGCCCGCTGCGCTCGGAATACGACTTTATCTTCTTCGATTGCGGCGGTTCGCTAACCGTGCTGAATCAAAACGCACTGATGGCAGCCACCGAGGTGATCGTCCCTACAACGGTTGAACCCTTCTCAGTGCGCGGCTTAGAAAAGCTGATCGCCCAAATTGCGCGGGTGAAGGGCAGCACCAGCGTGGTGCGAGCGATCATTCCCACCATGGTCGATCCGCGCATGAAGCAATCGATTGAACTGCTCGCGCATCTCAACCGCACCTATGGCCAGCTCGTCATGCCGCCGGTGCGGGTCAATGTGCGCTTATCGGAAGCTTCGGCAGTGGGGAAGACGATCTACGAACACGATCCGCGCTCACGCGGCGCGCTCGACTATGCCCAGATCGTTGAATTGCTCAGCAAAGCGTGGAGTTTTCAGCCTCAACGTGCCACACCGCAACCAGCCACGCCCATTCGCCCGGCAGCGCCAGCCGCACGCGCTGAACCGGTCGTGACCGGCGGCGGCGAAGTGCAGACCAACGTCTGCCCCAACTGCGGGCACACGCTCCAGCGTGCCACTGTCGCTGGCTACCGCATCACCTACTGCGCCAACTGCCGCTATCGCCGGCAAGAGCTGATCAACGGGAGCTAAAGCCGGAACGCGAGCCGCTGGCCCGCCATGCTAGCTCGTCACCCCCGCCCCAGTATCGCGAGGAGCGCGGGCCGCTGGCCCGCCATGCTTCACCTGCGGGCGAGCCGCCCGCGCCCCGCTACCCATTGCGCCCTTGGGTTTACATCCGCTGCGTCTTTGCGTTGACTCCCTCACCCCCGGCCTCCACCTGACGGCGGGCGAGGGGGAGCCGCGCGATGGGCGGGTGAGGCATTGGTGGAGCGGAACGCAGCAGCGCCCTGAGCGGTTCCCGCCTGCCTGTGGGGTGTATTTTTACCGCAGAGGACGCGGAGAACGCAGAGGATGAGCGGCATGCTGTCATTGCGAGGGCGCGTAGCGCCCGAAGCAATCTCCTGCTTCAGCGAACCACGTGCCTGAGCGGTTCCCGCCTGCCTGTGGGGTGTGTTTTTTACCGCAGAGGACGCGGAGAACGCAGAGGATGAGCGGCATGCTGTCATTGCGAGGGCGCGTAGCGCCCGAAGCAATCTCCTGCTTCAGCGAACCACGTGCCTGAGTGGTTCCCTCCTGCCTGCGGGGTGTATTGTTTACCGCAGAGGACGCGGAGGACGCAAGGAGCGCGGGCCGCTGGCCCGCCCCGCTAGCGCCGCCCGCGCCCCAGCATCGCGAGGAACGCGAGCCGCTGGCCCGCCCCACTATTCACTTACGGGCGAGCCGCCTGCGACCCTGCATCAGTAAGGAGCACGGGCGGCGCTGGCCCGCCCCGCCAGCGCCGCCCGCGCCCCGATCACTAGCATCCGTACCCTATTGCGCTGCAATGTCTCTATCTCGTCGCCAATTGCCGTCCCACCCGCTCAACCGCCCCGGCGAGATCGCTGAAGACGTGTGAAATCGGCAACTCAATCCCAAGGCTCACCATTGTCTGCGCCACTTCTGGCCGCACCCCGACCAGCGCCACCTCAGCCCCCAGTAAGCGCACACTCTGCACCAGTTGCACCACCCCAGCAGCGACATCGGTATCGATCACTGGCACACCGGTTACATCGAGGATCAGCCAACGCGCGCGCTGCTGCTCGATCTGAGCCAACGCTTGCTCTTGGATCAGCGCCAACCGATCGCGATCAATGGCACCCACCAGCGGCATCACCAACGCCTGCTTGCCAACCGGCAACACCGGCACGCTCAGGTCACGGATTACGTCACGCTGCGCAATCACTTCGGCTAGCAGGCGATCCTGCGCAACGGCGCGCTCTTCGAGTTCGCGCAGCGCCTCTTGCAGCGCAGCGGTCTGCATCTCGACCCGCTGATCCAGCTCAGCGTTAATCTGTTGCAGTTGAGTTGCCGTATGCTGCGCCTGTTGCAATGCGGTCTGCAGCCGGCGATGGAGCGATTCGTTGCCGGCGCTTTGCACAAAACTGACAATCGCGACAAACCCTACTAAAATCCCGGTCGTCACCAGAAAATGGTGTAATGGCAACGAAATGATCGCCGGCTCAGCTAAAAATGCAATACTTATTAACCCCATCACCACTGCCGCTGTAACCATCACGACATCGCGAAACCGTAAAATGGTCGCTGCCAGCACTAAGGGCACGGCAATAAACTGGGCAACTGGACGATCAGGATTAACGACTGCTGCCGTGATTGTGCCAAGCAATGCCACCAAAATAGTCAGCCACCCCGCGAGATCAACATATCCCATGCGCGTCAGCGCAATGATCACGACGTAGAGGGCGGCGCCAAATGTAGTTGAGATTAACAGCGCGGGCAATTCTGGAAAATAGAACAGAATCGTAACTGCAACGAGCACATTGATAACAAACAGACCAAGACCGATAATAACAATATTTCGTCCACGCTGGCGGGTTTCTTCATCAGGGTGGCGAATGTCGAGCAGGGTGGCAAAGATGCGTTTCATACGTCGTACAGCACAGTTGCAAGAACGATTATTCGGTGATTATAATAGATACACCTTATTTTGACAAAGTATGCTCCTCACATGCATTTCCTACCCTTCAACCACGTACCCTACCGGCTGACCGGCGCAATCGCCGGGTTGAGCGGCATTGGCATGCTGTTCCGCATCCAGCGCCAGCCATTCACCACCCTTCACGCCTTCATCGTGATTGACGGGTTAAGCTGCCTCGTGCTCATCACGGCTGGCCTGCTGATGTTCACCATACCGGCCCACTGGCGGCGTGTGGGGCAACTGGCGGCGCTGGGTTTTGCGATACTGAGCGGCCATCTGGCCGGAATCGCAGTGGGGTTGATGATCACACTGCTCTTGAGCGAACGCTGGCGGGAACGAGGGGCCGGGGTGGCGTTGGCGACGGGGTATGGCTTGATCGGCTGGTTTGCTTCGTCGTGGCGCTTGAACGCCAGCGGCGATGGCTTGAATAGCCTGAGCTTCATCTTGCTCTTGGCCGGGGCAGCAATTGCTGCCGGCCTCCTTGATCTCGCCACGGCTAAACGAGGGCCATTCGATCCACTGGCGGCGTTGGCTGGAATTGCCGCCGTATTGCGGTTGTTTAGCGTGGGGCCGTGGAATCTGGGTTGGCAGTTGGCCACGCTGCTGCTAGGCGGCATGCTCGCTATCAGCGCAGCATGGCGCGCGGCCACGACAACCGAGCCGCTGGAAGCGGAGGAGTGGCTGCAACGGAGTTTGAGCGGCTTAGCCCTTACCGTGACCGGCTGCGCCTCGCCGGCGGGGGTAGCGGCGGCTGGGTTGCTGTTGCTGCATCTCACTTTGCGCCGGCTGGCGCAACCAATGGCAGGATCTGCGACGTGGGCCGGTTGGCTGTTAACTGGCGCCGTGCCGGGCACCCTCGGCTTTGTCGCCTTCTGGTCGGCCAGTGCCGCAGCGATGGCCGCCGGTATACCGGTCTTGGCCATTGTGGTGTGGGCCGCCGCGTTGTTGTGCATGCTGGCGGCAGGCCGCCACATCCAAGGGCCGGCCCGCTGGCCAAGCACAGCCGGCGCGCTGGCTGGTCTCGCGCTCGGCCTTGCCGCGCCGGTCTTGGCGCGTTGGCTGCTCCGTCCGCTCAGCGACCATCTGCAAGGCGGATTGACGCCGTATGGAGCGATCGAACCGTGGGGATGGGCTGGGTTGCTAGCGCTCGACTCCGGCGCGCGCACCGCAGCCACCGCGCCGGGACTAGCGTTGTTGGCGTTGATGGGGCTGTTTGGCGCACTTGTCTGGCTGATCAGTCGCTGGCGCGGGTGGGTATGAGCGATCTGCTGGGTGCGTTTGGCCAAGCGTGGCTGCGGCTGCTGCTCTACCCCGGCGGGCTGAGCGCGGTGCTGGCTGCGTTGGTCTTAGCCCGGTTGCGTGGTATCCGGCAGCTTGAACCGCTCACCGCACCAAGGTTGCTCGATCTGTTGCCGCCGCTCAGCGCCATTGCGCTGCTTCCTCTCGCTCCAGCAGCCTCGTTCCCTTACGGTCTCGATTTGCCCACCGCCGTGACGTTGCTGCTCTGGCCGGAATTGCGCCGCGCCGCCGCCGAGCGCCGCGATCCGCACCAGCTTGCTGCGCACTACCTGCCCACCTTCCTTGCCGCAATCGCTCTGGCTAGCGCAGCAGGCACCTTCGACCTCAGCGGCTTGCTGCGCTGGCCATCCACCCCGGTACGGCAAGCGGCACTCCTCCTCGGCGCCGGGGCTTGGATCGCTGCCATACCGCGCCTTGCTCCGCCCCAACCCCATCTCGCCGCCGCTTGCAGCGCCTTGGGGCTCATGCTGATCGGAGTCTTGCCGCTCAGCGCCGCCATCAACACCATCGCCGCCGCTGCCCCGGCGTGGCTAGGTGTGGCGGCGGCGATAACGATCGCCCTTGCCGGTATGGCAGCGGCGCGCCGCCTACCGGTGCAATGGGGATATGTATGGGCAAGCGCGGCGTTGGTAGCGGCAAGCGGCGTGCTGCTCGACAGTCGCTGAAGCAAGGCGCGGCAGACCGCGCCCCGCTGCTACGCCGCATCTACCGAGCGATAGCCGCCATTGCCATGCGGATGGAAGGTATCGCTCAGATTAGCGATGATCGTGCGGGCCAGACTCATCTCCGAACGCAAGAGCCGGCGGAGGCTCTGCACATCACGGTCTTCCCACTGCTCGAACAGATCAACCATCGTTGAGCTGACTAACTGCACCGCTTCTAATTCAACCCGTTGCCCGGCAGGTTGATACACGCGCCGCACTTCCACTGAAACCGGCTCAACTTCGGCTATCTCAGCCGGAAAATGGCGCTCAAAGGCGGTGTGGACGGCGCGCTGAAACATGCGCACCAATTCAATGTCGCTCCGATCACGGTGATTGGTCAGCGTCACCGTGTACGTCATGGTCAATTCAAGCGGATCAGCCGGCAAATCGCGGCCTTCGCTAATCAGTTGATGCACCGGCGACCACGTAAAGTTAATCTCAAGCCACGGCGGCATCGTCGCCAACGTTAACGGCTCGGCGTGATCGGGGAAGAGTTCAATCTTGCAGGTACGATCGTGCGTGGCGGGGATGACGCTCTCTATCAGCGCGTGTTCATGCAGGCCAACGCTGAGCCATGCATCTTCCAGCGCCATCACGAGATCGTCGTAGGTTACCATCAATTGCACTCCTTGCAACAGTATCATAACCTCTCGATTGTACCTGAGTCTGACGATGATGGCAACCGCCGTTAGCCGGATGTCATCTTTACCTATTACTGTAACACGAGAACGCGGTTGTTGCGGTATAATTCCGTAGAGAATATTTACCCGGATGCTAAGCGGCGCAATTGGGCAAGATCGACTAAGACGATCGCATCGTCAGCGATCCGGATGAGGTTCGCCTCACGCATATCGCCGAGCGCCTTCGTCACCGTTTCGCGGTAGGCGCCGATCATCTCGGCCAATTGCTGGTGGGTATACCGGACGAGCGTCGCCGGCGGTGCGCCATCAGCCGGATCGCCGGCCAGATCGAGCAACAGGGCCGCCAAGCGCTGCGGCACGCTCTTGAAGGCAATATCGGCCAGCCGTTGTTCCATGGTACGCAAGCGCGCGCCCATCAACTCCATCAGATCAATTGCCGCCCCCGGATGGCGGCTGAGAAAGGCGCGCAACGCTTCCCGCTCGATCCGCGCCACTACGCAATCGGTCATCGCTTCGGCGCAGGTATCGTGAATCCCCGGCCCGATCAGCGCCATTTCACCAAACAGACTCGGTGGATGGAGCACCAACAGCGTCAATGCCCGCCCTTCCGGCGAGAGCTTATAAATCCTGACCCGGCCTTGTTGCAAGAGAAAGACGTGCGCGCCGGCTTCATTCGGCATGTGAAAGGTATGCCCCGCCGGATACGAACCAACCTGCAATAATGCCGCCAGATCGGCTTGGGCCGCTGGATCAAGATCGGGAAAGAGCGCCAAGAGACTCTGGCGGTTGGTCATGGCCCGGTTTCCTCGCTCACAAAGCGCGTGCCGCCATCGCTGAGACCGGCCAGATTCGTGATCCGGACGCTCGCCGCGCCCCGGCTGAGAGCAGCCAAGGCCGCCCGCACCTTCGGGATCATGCCGCCGCTGATCACCCCCGCCGCGATATACGCTTCCGTTGCTGAAGGGGTGAGGGTTGGCGCAACCCGGCCTTCCACCAATACCCCCGGCACATTGCTGACAAACACCAATTCAGCGCCGCTGAGCGCGCCAGCCACCGCTTCAGCCACCATGTCGGCGTTCACGTTGTAACTCAGGCCATCGGCGCTCCCCAACGCCACCGGCGCAATCACCGGCAACCAACCCAACGCCAGCATCTGGCGCAACGCCGCACCATCAACCGTTGTCACCACTCCCACCCGGCCTAAATCGCGCCCGTTGGGCCGGTAGGGTTCACAGCGGAGCAAGCCGAGATCTAGCCCACTGAGGCCGATCGCGCGCGCACCAGCATTGACCAGCGCCGTAACGATCCGCTTGTTGATCGCCCCACAGACGACCATTTGCATAATCGCCATCACTTCCGGCGACGTCACCCGCAAGCCATCGACAAACTCTACCTGCAACCCGGCTTGTTCCACCGCTGCGCTGATCTCTTTCCCACCGCCATGCACCAGCACCACCGGTTGGTGCATGGTGCGAATCGTTTCAGTCAGACCACCCAGAAATGCCGGATCGTCGAGTTCGTGGCCGCTGACTTTAATCACACTGATTGGATCCATACGATCATCCCATTTATGATGGATGGTAAACAAGATAATAGTATCACTTTATCACTATTGCCGCTTTCCGCCAGTCATTGCGCACCGCCGCCCTCCACCTGTCATTGCGAGCGTAGCGCAGCGGAGCGAAGCAATCCCCCACGAGCACGGGATGCACCCGCTCAGGCACCCTGCCTTGTGACTCCCTCCCCCAGCGGGGGAGGGCTGGGGTGGGGGCCACATTCCCCCGCCCTCCACCTGTCATTGCGAGCGTAGCGCAGCGGAGCGAAGCAATCCCCTTCGAGCACGGGATGCACCCGCTCAGCGCTCGTTCCCGCCGAAGCGGGGGATTGCTTCGGGCGCTTCGCGCCCTCGCAATGACAGAGCCGCCCTCCACCTGTCATGGCGCACCGCCGCCCTCCACCTGTCATTGCGAGCGTAGCGCAGCGGAGCGAAGCAATCCCCCACGAGCACGGGATGATCCCCCTCAGCGGTCGTTCCCGCCGAAGCGGGGGATTGCTTCGGGCGCTTCGCGCCCTCGCAATGACAGATCTGCTCCCCACCTGTCATTGCGAGCGTAGCGCAGCGGAGCGAAGCAATCTCCTCCGAGCACGAGATGCACCCGCTCAGCGCTCGTTCCCGCCGACGCGGGGGATTGCTTCGGGGGCTGCGCCCCCTCGCAATGACAGATCGGCTCCCCACCTGTCATTGCGAGCGTAGCGCAGCGGAGCGAAGCAATCTCCTTCGAGCACGGGATGCACCCGCTCAGTGGTCGTTCCCGCCGAAGCGGGGGATTGCTTCGGTCGGGCGGCACCCAGCGCTGCTGGGTGCCGCCACTCCCTCGCAATGACAGATCTGCTCCCCACCTGTCATTGCGAGCGTAGCGCAGCGGAGCGAAGCAATCCCCTTCGAGCACGAGATGCACCCGCTCAGCGCTCGTTCCCGCCGACGCGGGGGATTGCTTCGGGCGCTTCGCGCCCTCGCAATGACAGATCGGCTCCCCACCTGTCATTGCGAGCGTAGCGCAGCGGAGCGAAGCAATCTCCCACGAGCACGGGATGATCCCCCTCAGCGCTCGTTCCCGCCGAAGCGGGGGATTGCTTCGGGCGCTTCGCGCCCTCGCAATGACAGATCTGCTCCCCACCTGTCATTGCGAGCGTAGCGCAGCGGAGCAATCTCCCCCGAGCACGGGAGCGGAACCTTTCCGCCGAAGGAGGAGATTGCTGCGGGCGCTGCGCCCCCTCGCAATGACACTACGCCCAATCCACTGACAGATCGCGCCACTCCGGATTCATCGCTTCAATTAAAGCGATCTTCTTTTGCCGTGAGCCGGCTTTGATCTGTTTCTCCCTCGTAATGGCAGCACGTACATCTGTCGTCATTTCATAGTACACCAATTTCGTGGCTTGATATTTTCGCGTAAATTGTGATCCTCGTCCAGTCTTATGTTGATAAACGCGCCGTGTTAAATCGTTTGTCATACCGGTATAGAGAACAGTGTGGTGGTTATTCGTCATAATATAGACAAAGTAATGATGTTGCATGGCGATTGATGATAAGATCGTAGATTAATGACTCCTTCGCCTTCGATCATAGGAGCAAGCCGCTCAGTGGTCGTTCCCGCTGAAGTGGGAGATTGCTTCGGGGGCTGCGCCCCCTCAGCGCTCGTTCCCGCCAAAGCGGGAGATTGCTTCGGTCGGGCGGCACCCAACCCTGCTGGGTACCGCCACTCCCTCGCAATGACAGATCTGCTCCCCGCTTGTCAGTGCGAGCGTAGCGCAGCGGAGCGAAGCAATCCCCTTCGAGCACGGGAGCGGAACCTTTCCGCCGAAGGAGGAGATTGCTGCGGGGGCTTCGCCCCCTCGCAATACCCCACCTCACGACGCCAAGCGTACCTCGCTGTGAGCCGCCTGCTGGATGCGCCGGGCCAGATCGACACCGTTGCGCTCAGCTAGCATTTGCCGGTAGTGAAGCGTGCTCCAGATCGGCAATAGCGGCATCGCCGCCGTCAACCCAATCACCCACGCCACGGCGCTCAAGCCGCGGGTCAGCGGATGTTCCGCGCCGAACAGCAGACCAAAGGGCGCTGGCAGCAAGACCGCGATCGTCAGCGTTACAATCACTGCCAATACGCTGAAGAGCAACGCTGCACAGGCAAAAACAAGCACATTATAGGAGAAACGCCGGAAAAGCAGACTCCACGAGAGCTTGAACGCAAACCCAATAGGAATGGTGTCGTCAATGATCGGTTGGATGCTGTACAGAGCAGCCACCAGACCAGAGGCGCTCAGAACGAGATAGAGGAAATACGCGATGAGTCCGGCGATGATGATTAATGGCAAAAATACAATCAACGCGCTGGTGCTTAACGCAGTGCTCGTAACGAAAACTACAGCAATCAGCACACAAAAAGCGATAAACATTAAAACCCCGCTAACCGACGACATGATCATCACCCAAACCAACGCCATTGCCCCGCCGTACATACTAGCGATGAGCCAGCGCCCAATCTGCGGCCACCGCCATAGCACGCTGCGCAGCGACGGCGGCTGGCCATCGACCGCCATCCGGGTGGCGCGGGTCAGCGGTGGAATCATCAGCAGCGAGGTGAAGAGCAGGCCGGCGAGAATGAGGAACAGATCCTCAAAGAACGTTTCCTCTAGATCGCCGAGTGAAAAGAGAAGATTGAAGGTGACGATCAGCGCCGGCAAGCTAAACAGAGCGGCTAGCAACGCGAAGGTGCTGAGATAGCGCCGGTAGAGATTGACGCCTTCGTCAAGCAGGTTGATCGCTTCTTGCAAGGGCAAACGCCGTGGGTTGGGCATCGGTTTGTCCTCTCGGTGTATGGACGGCAATAGCTGCGCAGACGGTCGCTACCTAATGCGATCAGCTTCGGCGACGAGGTTCAGCAACTCGACTTCACTCAGATCCGGACGCCGTAATTCAGCTAGCACCCGGCTCAGGGTGGCGCGATCGATCGGGCGAATCGCGGCTAATTCGGCGACAAAAGCCTCATCGTCAAGCGCGAGCGAGATGCCATAGGGTTGGCCGAGCCGGCGCCGGAGCGTGTGCCGGTAGTGTTCGGCGGCGTAGGTAATCTGTTTCGCGCGGCGCAACATGCCGGCCATACTGTCAATGAATTCGACACTGCTGCGGCGAGCGGCTTCGCTGCGCAACGGCAGCGGGCGGGCGAACCGGCGGCTGCCGGCGAGGATGTATAGGCCCACCATCGCCACACTGTACAGGATGGCCCAACCGAGCGGATTGCTCAGCAACAAGCTGCGCAAATCGGTTGACGGGCCGAAGCCATGGTGAAATTCATCGAACACGATCCGCTTGCCGGGAGGCAGCCAGCGGAGCAGGTTGAGCACCAGCGCCGCCGATTCAGGCTCGCGCAGACCTTCGTTCGTGAATGGGTAGACGCTTGACAAGGCGATTACATACCCGTCGCCGAAGCGTTGGCCGGCAATGATCGTTGTTGCGCCATCAGCCGCCAGCGGCGCAAAGGCCGGCAATGGCGTGGTCGCAGCGATCGCGGCGCGTGTGTATGCCGGCACGCGGGCCACCGGCGGCGCGCCGAGGGCGGGGTGCAAGACCGCGGCGGTAGTGATGCGCCGTTCGCTCGCGATGAGTTTGAGATCAAACGCCGCCAGCAAGGGCGACACAGCGCTCTGCGGGCTCGGCGCATTATCGGCCACCACCAGCACGCCGCCAGCTTTGACCCATTCCACCACTGCGTCAACTTGCGCCGGCTGGTACCGTTCGCTTGGCCCCAACACCAACAGCAGTCCGTCATTCGGGGTCAAGGTAAACGGGCGATAGGCCAGCCGGTCAACCTGCCCCACCCGCGAGAGCCAACGGTAGAGCGCCAGCGCGCCATTATCGTCACTACTAAACGATGTTACCCGCGCGTCAATGGTGCGCTGGCCGCTCTGCTCGGCGCTGTAGGCGGCAAAGAGGCCAAGCGCGATAAAGAGCGCAATCAGCGCGATCACTTCAAGTCGCAGCTTCATGATGCCGTTCCCGCTGATTTGGTCAAGGATTGCACCGCCGCTACCTGCTGCTCATAACGGGCGAACGCTTGGTCATCGATTGGCTGAAAACCGTACCACACCGCGTCAAAGGTTGCCACCACCGGCGCGAGCAGATCGCGTACCGGCGGCTGACTGCGCAGCCGGTGCAGGTGTTCGCGGTTGGTAAGCGACCGCTCGTAGCGCAATAAGCCCTGTTCATCGAGCCAGAGCAGGGCAGCGAGATAGAGATAGCGCACCGCGCTGCGCCGGTCGCCGGCTTGGCGCGCTTCAGCGGCCAGACGTTGCGCTTCGCTGTACGTGACCGGATCCTCGCCATCACCAGCCGGCGCTTTGACCGGCGCGCGCAAGGTGCGGCGCACACCCCGCGCCCAGAAAACCAACAAACCAACGATTAAGACGGCTGCGATCCCTAAAATGGCCCAGACCACCGGGGTAAACGCGGCGGGATTAGCCCCTGCCCCCTCGGGTACGGGGACATCCGGTAGATCGGGGCTCAGTTGATCGAGCAGATCAAACAACCAATTCAAAAATCGGGTGAACCATCCCTCTCCCTCGCGATTGAAGGGAGGCTCGTTGTACACCGCTTGCCACTGGCGCAACGCAGCCTCTGCCGGCACAGTGGCGGGCGGCGCTAAGGCATCGATCAACGCCCCTAGCCGGGCGGCAATCGCCGGCAAATCAGGATCGCCGGATGCGAGCGCGGCTGTGAGCCAGCTCTGATCGACCTGCGCAAGCTGGCCGTCAGGCATGCGCACCTGCTTAATCGCCGCCAATTCAGCCGCCAGCGCCTGTACATCGAGCAGATCGCCGCGCTGCGCTGCGGCATGGACGGCCCGCAGCAACCGATCGTAATCGGCCAATGACACGTCAGCGGGTTGGGCCGCAGCCAGCGCCGGCCATCCCCACCAAACGGCAAGAACGATGATCAGCCATTGGCGAACGCTCATTATTTTCATCCTTGACCGTCAGAAAACTTTACGCTATAGTAAAAACAAGTGTGTAACAAAACCTGTGCAACAACGTCTTGTGGGAGGATAACCAATGACCCCGCCACGCCGGGAGAAATTGAACGGCATCTGGATTTCCGATGTCTCGATCCGCCAGCCCGTCTTTATCACGATGGTTATGCTGGCGTTCATCACTTTCGGTATTCTCTCATTCCGCTCAACGCCCGTCAACCTCTTGCCTGAGATCGACGTTCCGATCGTCGCGGTCAGTATCACCTACCCCGGCGCCGGCCCCGAAAGCGTCGTTGATCAGGTGGTGCGCCCGGTTGAAAACGCCGTGAACACCCTCGCCGGCCTCAAGCATATCACATCGCAGGCCAGCGAGGGATTTGCGTTGATTATCCTCGAATTTGAAGCCGGCAACCGGGCTGAACAACTCGAAGAAGATGTGCGGCAACGGGTGAATAGCATCTTGCCGCAACTGCCGCGCGATGTGCGCCAGCCGGTCTTCCAGCGGTTTGACCCCAATCAGTCGCCGATTATGCAGATCGCCGTCGCCGACACCAGCGGGCGCACGCCGCTCGAATTGCGCACGCTGATCGAAGACGAGATCGTGCCGCGGATTCAGCGCGCTCCCGGCGTCGGCTCGGTGACGGTGACCGGCGGCCAACAGCGCCAGATCAACGTCTGGCTCGATCTGGCCAAGTTGCAGGCGTATGGCCTGCTGCCGGCGCAGGTCAGCCGGTCGCTGCAACAGGCCAATGCCAACCTTGGCCTTGGCACCATCGTCGAGAATAATACCGAGATTAGCCTGCGCGTACCCTCGTTGCTGCGCAGCGTCGAGGATATTGCCCGGGTGCAGATTTCGGGCACGCCCTACCGGGTCGGCGATGTGGCGGTGGTCGAAGAGGGCATTGCCGACGTTACCACCATCTCGCGGCTGAACGGCAGCGACGCGATTATTCTCAACGTGCTCAAGCAATCGGGCGCCAATACCGTCACCGTGGCCGATAACGTCTACAAAGCGCTCGATCAGGCGTTTGCCGCTTTCCCCGAACTGACCTACACCATCCCGCTTGACTCGTCTGAGGCGGTTCGGTCATCGGTACTCTCTTCGTTGGAAGAGTTGATGTTCGCCTCGATCGCGGCGTTTCTGGTGGTGTGGTTCTTCTTCCGCAACCTGCGCAGCACGATCATCACTATGGCCGGCCTGCCGGTGATCTTGATCGGCACCTTCATCTTTATGCCGATCTTCGGCTTAACGATCAATCTGATCACCCTGCTGGCCCTCTCGCTCTGCGTCGGTCTTGTAATCGACGACGCGATCGTGGTGCGCGAGAATATCTTCCGCCACCTCGAACGGGGTGAAAGCCCGCGGGTAGCCTCATCACGCGGCACGTGGGAAGTCGGCCTGTCGGTGGTGGCGATGACGCTGACGATTGTGGCAGTCTTCGTGCCGGTTACGTTTGCCGAAGGCGTGGCCGGGATCGTCTTCAAGTCGTTCGGCTTGGTGGTCTCGATCGCGATTCTGCTCTCGCTGGCCGAAGCCTTCACCTTCGCGCCGATGATGTCGGCCAACCTGTTCCCCAACGTCAAGATCAAGCCCAAGCCGCATCACAACAAGCACCAGCCGATCGTAGAGGTGCCGATCTCCGATGAGGTGAGCGAGCGCGACATTGGCTTGCTGCAAGAAGCCAATGAAGACCCCGGCGCGATGGGCCGCTGGTACGGCAAATTGCTGGGGTGGACGCTGGCCAGCCTGCGTAACCGCATGATTGTGGTCGGGATTTCGCTCGCCGTGCTGGTGTTAAGTGTCTGGGTCGCTAGCGGCCTGAAACTGACCTTCTTCCCCGAGCAAGACCCGCACGAGTTCATTATGCGCTTCGAGGCGGCGCCGGGTACGACGCTGGCCGAAACTGACCGGCTAGCCCGGCAGGCCGAGCAGATCTTGCTGAACGATCCGGCGGTCGAAAATGTGATTGCACGGGTCGGCGCAACCGGCTTCCCTGAGCGGGCTGAATTCGCGGTGACGCTGGTTGGCCGTACCCCAACCTTGCCGACTCAAGAGCGCCTGCGCGAGCAGTTGGATTTCTTGCCGCGCCTGAGCTTCTCGGTGCCGAGCTTCCAGCCTTCAAGCGCCGGCGTGGAAGGGCGCGAGTTGCAAGTGAGCTTGCAGACGACTCGCCCCGCTACTGAACTGGCGCCGATTGTGGAGGCGATCCAACGCGAGATGGCGGCGATTCCGGGATTGGTTGACATCGACAGCAATTTGCAGGTGGGCAAGCCTGAATTGCGCTTGCGCGCCGACCCGGCCCGCATCGGCGAGCTGGGGATTACGAACGAGGACATTGCCACCTCGGTGCGGGCTTTGATCAACGGCGACCGGGCCACCGTGCTGCGCACTGGTACGATCGATACCGATGTGGTGGTGCGGCTAGCTCCGCAAGATCGGGCCGGCATTGAGACCCTCGGCGCGATTAGCATCCCGACCCGCGCTGGGGTGGTGCCGCTCAGCTCGTTGGGCACGCTGGAACTCGCATCGAGCCAAGTCTCGATCCGCCGCTACGACCGGCTCAATCAGGTGTTGATCGGGGCCAATCTTGAGGACATCAACCTGAGCGATGCCCAAGCGGCGCTGCAAGCGCGGATCGATGCGCTCAACATCCCGGCCGAGGTGATTGTCAGCTACGTCGGTACCTTTGCCCAGACCAGCGAAGGCTTCTCGTCGCTGTTCCTCGCGATGGGTCTCTCGGTGCTCTTCGTCTATATGGTGCTGGCATCGCAATTCGGCAGCTTCACCCAGCCGCTGGTGATTATGATGGCGATGCCGTTCAGCTTCATCGGCGCCTTCCTCGCCTTGCGTTTGGTAGGGATTGATCTCGACATCACCGGCATGATCGGTCTGATTATGCTGCTCGGTTTGGTGGTGAAAAACTCGATCTTGCTGGTTGACTTTACCAACCGCTTGCGCGAGTTGGGCCTCGACAAGCACTCGGCGCTGAAATTGGCCGGCGCGATCCGGTTGCGCCCGATCTTGATGACAGCACTCTCGCTGGTGGCTGGCGCGATGCCGACCGCGCTTGGCTTGCACTTGCTGGCGACCGGTGAAGGCAACGAGTTCCGCAAAGGGCTAGCGTGGGTGCTAATCGGCGGTATGCTGACCTCGACTGCGCTGACCCTGCTGGTGGTGCCGACGGTCTACAGTTTGATGGACGCAGCGGTGACGTGGCTGAAGCAGCGCTTTAGCGGCGTACAGCCGCACGAAGGATTCGAGCTGCCTGCTCCCGGCCCCGGCGTGACGACTCCGCCGGCAACCCAAGTCACCCGGCCAGCAGTGCCGCCAGCGCCGCCCACGACACCGGCCAGTGAACCTTCAGGCGACTAATCCATACCGTAACGGCACTGCCGTGCCGTTACGGTACACCTACCGCTAATCAGAATGTATGATCATCACACAGGAGCGAAGCGATCCATGCGACGAGTGATTGTTCCCACCCTGATCGGCGGCGCGCTGGCGATCCTGACCGCCTGCGCCACTCCCGCCCCGTCAGCGACGCCGGCGCCGACGGCAGCGGCGGTCGAAGTGCGCCCAACCGTGGCGCCGTTGCCCACCACCGCGCCGGTGACAACAATTGACCTTGCGAGCGCGCCGGCGATTAGCCTTGGCGTCACCGCCAGCGGCGAAGTGGTGGCGCGCAGCAGCGCCAACCTCAGCTTCCGCGTGCCCGGCGTGGTCGCCGAGGTCTTTGTGGCTGAAGGCGACCGGGTCAAAGCCGGTGATCCGCTGGTGGCGCTCGATGCGCGCGAACTTGAGTTGCAAGTCGCCCAAGCCGAAGCGAGCTTGGCGCAAGCGCGGGCCAATTACGAGCGCCTGATCGAAGGGGCGACGCCGGAAGAGATCGCGGCGGTGCGGGCGCAAGTCGCGCAAGCCCAAGCGGCCTTGCGGCAGGCGCGCGGCAGCGTCACTGACGCTGACATCGCCGCGGCTGAAGCGGCGCTGGCACAGGCCATCGCCCGCCGTAACGATTTGCTCGACGGGCCGAGCAATGCCGATCTGACGGCAGCGCGGGCCGCGGTTGAACAGGCCGAAGCTAATTTAAACATCCAGCGCACCAACCTTTCGGCAGCGAAAACGAATGCCGAGCTGCAGGTGACGTTGGCGGCCAACGCGCTGCGCGATGCCCAGCAAGCGTATTCCGATCTGTACTGGAAGAACCGCGAGCGTGAGCAGCAATTGGCGAAATTTGGCTTGGAATTGCCGAAAGAGGCCAAAGATGCCGAAGAGCAGTTACTGCGCGCCGTCGAGTCGGCGGAAGCGCGGTATAAGCAAGCGCAATTGGCGCTCGAGCAAGCGCGCCAGAACGAGATTGACGGCATTGCCGCCGCTGAAGCGCAGCTCCGCACGGCCCGCAGCAACTTGCAGCGCCTGCTCGATGGGCCAACGGCTGATCTGATCGCAGCCGCCGATGCAGCAGTCGCGCAAGCGCAGGCCACCCTCGACCGGCTGCGCGGCGATCAGCGGGCCGGCGCGCTAGCAGCAGCGCAGGCCGGCGTAGCGGCGGCTCAAGCTAATCTGGAACGGATCACCGCACCGCCAACGCGCCAGAATCTGGCCGCCGCCGAGGCCGCGGTCAAGATTGCGGAAACTGCGCTGGCCGCCGCCAAACTCAACCTCGACAAGGCCGTGTTGCGCGCGCCGTTCGATGGCATCGTGGCGCGGGTGAATGTCGATCCCGGCGATCTGGCCGGCACGGGAGCGCTGCCGGCAGTGCAGATCGTTGATGACAGCGTATTGCACGTTGAGGCGGCGATCAGCGACACCGACGTGGCCCGCGTGCGCGAAGGCCAAGCCGTTGAGGTACGGGTCGATGCGCTGCCCGGTACGGTGTTTAAGGGGACGGTTGATTTTGTCGCGCCAGTGGCGAACGTGGTCGGCAATGTGCGCACCTTCACCGTGCGGGTCAAGCTTGATGAACAGGATGGGTTGCGCGCCGGCGTGAGCGTGCGGATTACCATCCTCACCGATAAGTGATGTGGGCGAACGATGGCCGCAGCCGTGGATTACAACCCGGCTGCGGCATTGTTGCGCAATGTGTGGTATAGTTCCGGTTGACAACAATGTCGTTGGCCGGTTGATATAGACGCTTATGAGCACAACGCTCCGTGAACGCCGCCGTCAGATGCTGCGCGACGAGATCCTCGCCGCGACGCAGCAATTCATTGCCGAACGCGGGTTTGCCGCGCTGGCAATGGATGAACTGGCTGCGCGGGTTGGCATCTCGAAACCCACCCTCTACAACCAATTTCCCACCCGTGAAGATTTGCTGGCCGCCATGATTGCGCGCCTCGTTCGCGATCTCTTTGCGGTCGCGGCGGTCGGTGAGCCAACCGATCGGTCACCGCTCGAACAGCTCTGCGATCTCTTGCACGCCAGCGTGTTGTTCCAGATCCAACATCGCGCGGCAGCGTACCAGCTCTGGTTGCCGGAAGTAGCCGAGCTGCTGGAAAAGCATCCCCATTCACGCAACGAACTGCTGCAAGCGCAAGCGCGCGTCTTGCGCTTGGCCGAAGCGGCGATCGCTACCGGTGAAGTGGCTGCCGACTTGCAGCCGGTGGATGTGATTCGCACCTTCTCATCGCTGCTCTGCTTTCCGTTTGTGGGCGGGCGCAATCTGCCGCCAACCGATGATCCAGTGGCGACGGCGGATTTAGTAGTGCGTATCTTCCGGCAAGGGTTGCAAGCGCCGGCAAGCCGGTCAGAACCGGTGTGAAGCTGGTTGTGCCAATGACCCGCTCGCTTTCATCAGAAAACCAACCGGTTTGGCACGATGCCCCCGACCCGCTCTATCCGCCCCTCGCGGAAACGATTGCAGTTGATGTCTGTGTGATCGGGTTGGGCGGATCGGGCTTGACCTGCATCCACGAGTTGCTTGAGCTAGGGGTGAGTGTTGCCGGCATTGATGCCGCCGCAGTAGGTGGCGGCGCAGCCGGACGCAACGGCGGCTTTTTGCTGGCCGGGCTAGCAGCGTTTTACCATGAGGCGGTCGCCGCCATCGGGCGTGAGCGGGCCGCAGCCATTTACCGGCTCACGATCGCCGAAATTGAGCGGATGGCCGCCGCGATGCCGGGAATCGTGCGCCTGACCGGATCGCTGCGCATTGCTGCTTCGCCGGAAGAGGCCGCTGATTGTAACGCTCAGTTGCAGGCGATGCGGGCCGATGATTTGCCGGTCGAGCCATACTACGGCCCAGAGGGTGAAGGGTTGCTACTGCCCACCGATGGCGCGTTTCAGCCGCTGCACCGGTGCCGGTTGCTAGCCGAGCAAGCCCGGCAAGGCGGGGCATTGCTCTTTACCCATACCCCGGCGCTGGCGATCGAAGGCACAACCGTGCAATGCCCACAGGGACGAATCATAGCCCGCCACGTGATTATTGCCGTTGATGGCGGTCTCGAACGGCTGGCACCGGAGCTGCGCGGTATTGTGCGTTCGGCCCGCTTGCAAATGCTGGCTACCGCGCCTGATCCAGCCTGTTCTATCTCACGCCCCGTCTACACCCGCTGGGGCTACGATTACTGGCAACAGTTGCCCGATGGCCGCATCGCGCTCGGCGGCTGCCGCGATCGCTTTGCCGCCGAGGAATGGGACGCACCGCTGCAGCCGTCGGCGCCGGTGCAAGCTGCGCTGGAACAGATCCTGCGCGAGCGGATCGGCAGCCGCGCACCGGTTGAACGGCGGTGGGCAGCACAGGTGGCTTATCGCAGGGATAGCATCTTGCCGATTGCGCGCCAGATCCGGCCCAACGTGTGGGCGATCGGCGCGTACAACGGCACCGGCAACGTGATCGGTGCGCTCTGTGGGCGGGCGGCAGCGCGGGCGGCGGTGGCCAGTGATCTAGAGCTGATACGGTTGTTGGATGGCGCAGAGGGAGGATAGGTTTTTTACCGCAGAGGACGCGGAGGGCAGTTTTTTACCGCAGAGGGCGCGGAGGACGCAGAGGGATAGGTTTTTACCACAGAGGGCGCAGAGGAAACTATGGCACCCACGGCGGTCCCGGCGGTAAAGTATCCTTCCGCACGGCTCGTTATGGTATCATTAGACCGAGCAACACTGCCACGGAACGCGCCATGAACGCCATCGAAACGATCGAACTCACCAAACGCTACGGCAAACGGCTAGCCGTCGATCAGCTCAACCTCACCGTCGGCAAAGGTGAAGTGTTCGGCTTCCTCGGCCCGAACGGCGCAGGCAAGACCACCACGATCGCCATGTTGCTAGGGTTGGTCAAGCCGACGAAGGGACGGGCCATCGTGCTCGGTTACGACGTGCAACGCGAGCCGGCGCTGGCTTTACAGCGAGTAGGTGCGATGATCGAAGCGCCGGCGTTCTACCCCTACCTCAGCGGCGCCGACAATCTGCGCGTCTTGGCCCGCGCCGGCGGCATTCCACTTGAGCGAGTGCAGCGCGTGCTTGAGATTGTTGAGCTGAGCGATCGCGCGCGTGACAAGGTATCCACCTACTCGCAGGGGATGAAGCAACGGCTGGCGATTGCGGCTGCGCTCTTGCCCGACCCCGAATTGATTATGCTCGATGAGCCGACCAATGGCCTTGATCCGGCGGGAACGGTCGAGATTCGCAACCTGATCCGCGATTTGGCTGCCGGCGGACGCACCATCTTGCTCTGTAGCCACCTGTTGCACGAGGTCGAGCAACTGTGCCAGCGGGTGGCGATTATGAAAGAGGGCAAGCTGATTGCGTCCGGCGACGTTGCTACCCTGTTGCGACGCGGGCAAGGCGTGCGCGTGCGGGTACAGGGCGATCCGGGGCCGGCGGTGAGCCTCTTGCGCGGGTTGGCATGGGTGAGCAGCGTCACTGTGCAAGGCGATGCGCTGATCGTGGATGCTCCTACTGATCGCACTGCCGAGATTAATGCGCTGCTGATCAAAGCCGATATTGTGGTAGCTGAGATTGGGGCCAGCAACAACTCGCTGGAAGAGTTTTTCTTGACCGTTACCAAAGCTGAACCGTAGCAATTATGGCATGCGGCAGTCAAACCGCCGCACGCCATACAACCCCGCAAGAGAGAACTGGGCTTACGATAGTCGGATCAGCTAGCTCTCACCCGAAAGGCATCCAACCGTGGACACCCGCACCATGTTCACCAACCTGCTGGCTGCCGAATGGATGAAGATCGCACGCCGGCCAATGGCGCTGTTGCTGCTGGGTATTTTTCTGGCGTTGACCATCTTGCAACAGACGCTCTGGTTTTTGGTGGTGGCGCTGCAAGAGGGAACTTTCAGCGGCGGCGAAGTGACGTTTGGCTTGCTCAGCGCGGCGGCGATCGAACAGATTAAGCGCCAACTCAGCTTGCCCGGCGTGTTTGGCGCTATGCTGAGCGCGATCAACGGCACCGGCGGCATTCTGGCAGTGATCTTGACCGCAGGAATCTTTGGCAGCGATTTTAATTGGGGCACGTTGCGCATCTTGCTCACCCGCGCCCCTAACCGCGGCGCGTACTTGTTGGCCAAGCTGGTTGCGTTGCAACTCGCCCTGCTGGCTGCGATGGTAATAACGCTGATCACTGGCGCCTTGCTGGCGTTGCTCTTTAGCAGCATCCTCGACTTGCCGCAGCAGTTCAGGGTAATTGACCTGCTCTTGGTGCCCGCCGGCATGCTGCGGGCGCTGTTGGTGATACTGCCCTACACCTTAATTGCCGCTGCCAGCGCCATCTTCGGGCGCTCGGTGATTGCCGGCGTGGGTGGCGGATTGATCTTTCTTGCCTTTGATGTCAGCGCCGGCTCGCTCAACACGATCGGCGCCGTCGATCCGCTGATCCGCACGCTGGTCAATCTCTTACTGCAACCGAACATCAACCGGCTCGTGGTCGAAAACAGCCGGATGTTCGGACTAGATCAAAGCGTGCTGACCTCGGCGCTCGATCTCAACCTGTTGCCGTCGCAATGGCAGGCGATCATCGTGATCGTCGTCTACAGCGCGATCTTTGGCTACAGCGCCTACCGCACGCTCAGCCGGCAAGATATTGGCGGGGCGTCGTAACGCACGGTCACATCCACCCAACCACCAACTCGCTCAATGGCCGGCGCGGACGGCGTTTCGGTTCTTGGGCTAGATAGCCGATGGGAATCAGGGCCTGCGGGTGCAGATCATCGGCTAAATCAAGCGCAGCCCGCACCGCCGCCGGCGCAAACAAGGGCGCGCACATCCAACCTGCGGCCAAGCCGAGCGCAAATGCCGCCAAGAGCATATTCTGCACCGCGCACCCCAAACTCTGGATGGCCATCGTGGTCTCAGCAGCTTGGCGGTCAGGATCGGGATAGACATCCAGATCGTTCAGATAAAGGCAGGGAATAATGATCACCGGCGCATTGAGCACCCGCTCCCGCGAGCGTTGCAGCCGCTGCTCAATCGTCGCTGGATCGTGACCGTCGAGGCCGAGGTGGTAGCGCCACGCCTCACCCATCGCCTCAGCCAAGGCCGCTTTACGTTCAGCCGACTCAACCACTACAAACCGCCACGGCTGGCGACCGTGGGGCGATGGCGCCCAACTGGCGGCGGTGAGGATTTGCTCGATGGCGGCCCGTGGCGGCGGGTCAGGCAAAAAGGCGCGCACAGTGCGGCGAGTTTGGGCCAGCGTCAAAAAGTCCATAGGTTTTCACCACAGCGGACGCAGAGGACTCGCACATATCCTCCGCGTCCTCTGACACACCTCTAGAACCATCATCGGAACAGATCAAAGCGGGGATCGCGGATCAACTGGCGCGCAGTGGCGGTCTCGCTCGGTTGGTACTGGTAGCCGCGCACCAGCGCCGCCGGCACGCGATCGATCTTGCCCATCACCAGCTCGGCGGCAGCGGCCAGCTCATCGGCGACGGCGATCAACGTGGCCTGCATTGTATAGCCGTAGGAGTCAGCAACACCGGCGAAATCGCGCAGCGGGGCAATGCCGGCGACGCCGATCGCGACATTAACCTGCCCTTCACGCCATGGCCGGCCAAAGGTATCGGTAATGATCACCGCCGGCGCGTGGTCGTAGCGGGCAGCCAAGGCGGCGCGCAACGCAGCGGCGCTGGCGTCGGGATCAACCGGCAGCAACGCCAACCGCCTCCCGCCATCGACGTTCGACTCATCAACCCCGCTGTTGGCGCAGACAAACCCGTGATGGGTTTCGGTAATGAGCACGCCATTCGCCATCTTAACGATACGCTTGCTCTCGCGCAAGACCACCTCTTGATAATGGGCGTCTTTTTTGGCGGTGCGGGCAATCTGATGGGCAAACGGCGACGGCTCAATCGTAGCCGGATCAACCAGCCGGCCCTCGGCCTTCGAGACTATCTTTTGGGTGACGACCAGAATATCACCGGCGACTAATCCGCCAACATCATCGATCGCCGTGGCGAGGATGGCGGCCAGATCATCACCCGGCCGCACCTCGCCAATGCCGCGCAACGGGATAATCCGAATCTCAGATTGGGATGTCATGTTACGACCAATACCGGCCGGCAATCGGCGCTAACCGCTCTTTGACCGCGGCGGGAATATAATCAGGATGGGTGATAATCGCATGGCGCAGCGCATCGTGAGCCGGACTGGTAAAGTTCTCATCGATCTGAGCCACCGCCAAGCGCACAATCTGCTGCGACAGAGCCACATTCGCATTCAGCACCCGAATCACTTGCTCAACCGTCACCGCATCGTGTTCGGGATGCCAAACATCGTAATCCGTCACCATCGCCAGCGTAGCATAGGCAATCTCAGCCTCACGGGCCAGCTTAGCTTCGGGCAGCGCCGTCATCCCGATCAGGCTATGGCCGCGGCGGCGATTTTCTTCACTCTCCGCCTTGGTCGAAAACTGCGGCCCCTCCATCACCACCAGCGTCCCGCCCTGATGCACTACCGCACCGGCAGCTTGCGCGGCATGCAAGAGAATGTTGCTGAGGTTTGGGCAGAAGGGCCGGTCGAAGCCGACATGGGCCACGACGCCACCCTCAAAGAAGGTAGCGGGACGGATGCCCTTGGTGCGATCGAAAATTTGATCGGGAATAACCGCGTGACCGGGAGCGTAATCTTCGCGCAGCGAACCGACCGCGCTGACCGAGATCAGCGCCCGCACGCCCAACAGCTTAAAGGCATAGATATTGGCCCGCGCCGGCACTTCGCTGGGATTGAGGCGATGGCCACGCCCGTGCCGGGGCAAAAACGCCACCCGCCGGCCTTCCAATTCACCGATGATAAACGCATCGCTCGGATCGCCAAACGGCGTCGTCAGGCGCACCTCTTCCGGGTTTTTGAGATCAGGCATTGCGTACAGCCCGCTGCCGCCGATTACACCGATCATTGCGCTGCTCATAGCCAGTGCTCCTTAGTTCAGAAGACTACGCCGCTATGCAGTATACCGTAGGTGGCGGGGAATAGGCAAAGGGGGGCAGGAATAGCCACAAAGAGGCGCAAAAGGTTGTACGTTTTTGGGCTTTTTGTGTCTTTTTTACCGCAGAGGGCGCAGAGGACGCGGAGGGAATAATGTCATTGCGAGGGCGCGTCAGCGCCCACAGCACGCTCCTCCTGCGGCGGCAAGGTTCCGCTTCCGTGCTCGCGGGGGATTGCTTCGCTGCGCTGCGCTCCGCTCGCAATGACAACCGGAGAGCGGCGCTGCCGATCTTTTGTCATTGCGAGGGCGCGGAGCGCCCGAAGCAATCTCCTGCTTCAGCGGAACCGGCTCCCTGACAGGGGTCGCTTCCCCTCCCCCAGCGGGGGAGGGGCACGGGGTGGGGGCACGGAACCGAATAGCCACAAAGAGACGCAAAAGGCACAAAAGGTTGTACGTTTTTGTGCGTTTTGTGTCTTTTCGTGGCTATTCCACCCGCGCAGCGGGCTGGCCCTCACCCCCCAGCCCCTGCTCCCACCTGACGGCGGGAGCGGGGGAGCCGCGCGATGGGCGGGCGAGGCATGGCAGGAGCGGAACGCAGCAGCGCCCCTCTCCCGCGTTGCGGGAGAGGGGATGTGGGGTGAGGGTCTATGTACCGCCAGCGCCCGAAGCCCGCTCCCCCTCCGGCGGCAAGGTTCCGCTTCCGTGCTCGCGGGGGATTGCTTCGCTGCGCTCGCAATGACAGGCGGGAGGCGGCGCTGCCGATCTTTTGTCATTGCGAGGGCGCGGAGCGCCCGAAGCAATCTCCTGCTTCAGCGGAACAGGCTCCCTGAAAGGTATCGCTTCCCCTCCCCCAGCGGGGGAGGGGCACGGGGTGGGGGCACGGAACCGAATAGCCACAAAGAGACGCAAAAGGCACAAAAGGTTGTACGTTTTTGTGCGTTTTGTGTCTTTTCGTGGCTATTCCACCCGCGCAGCGGGCTGGCCCTCACCCCCCAGCCCCCGCTCCCACCTGACGGCGGGAGCGGGGGAGCCGCGCGATGGACGGGTAAGGCATTGCTTGAGCGGAACGCAGCAGCGCCCCTCTCCCGCATTGCGGGAGAGGGGTTGGGGGTGAGGGTCTATGTACCGTCAGCGCCCACAGCACGCTCCCCCTGCGGCGGCAAGGTTCCGCTTCCGTGCTCGCGGGGGATTGCTTCGCTGCGCTGCGCTCCGCTCGCAATGACAACCGGGGAGGACGATGCCCCCCTCCCAGCCTCCCCCCGCTGTGGGGAGGAGCCGCGTACCCCTCCCCCAGCGGGGGAGGGGCACGGGGTGGGGGCACGGAACCGAATAGCCACAAAAAGACACAAAAGGCACAAAAGGTTGTACGTTTTTGTGTATTTTGTGTCTTTTCGTGGCTATTCCCCTTTTGTGTCTCTTTGTGGCTATTCCCCACCAAACCCTCTGCGCCGCCGCTGCCCGTCGCGCTGCTGGTATAATACTCGGTACCATCAGTGGCCCTGTATCACCATACCGCTATGGCGATGGCGCGTGAGGAGACAGTGTTGTTGCAGGCTAAAGTCGCGCCGCCGCGACCGCACCGTTACCGGCTGGTGCGCCCGGCAGTCACGGCGCGCTTGCGCGAGGCGTTTGATTATCGGGTGACGCTGGTGCAGGCCGGCGCTGGCTATGGCAAGACCACGGCGCTGGCTGAGCTGGCGGCCAGTGCGCAGACCGTCTGCTGGTATACGATTGGCGAGAGCGACCGCGATCCGGTGACGTTTTTGACCTATCTGACTGCGGCCTGCGCGCCGGTGTTGCCGCAAGGCGCGCCGGAAGCGCTGGCGGCGCTGCATGCCCGTCCCGCTGACCGGACGGCGTGGACGCAGGCGCTCGATGGGTTGCTGAATGCGCTGGCCGGCGTTGATCCCCGGCCAACCCTGCTCATTCTCGATGACTACCACTTCGTGACGGCATCCGCCGAGATCCGCGCCTTGACCGAACGGCTGATTACCTACGCGCCGCCGTGGTTGAGCTTGTTGATTGCCACTCGCTACCCGATTGTCAGCGGCGAGCTGGTGCGCTGGCGCGCGCGCGGCGAGGTGCTGGAATTGCACCGCGAGGCGTTGGCTTTTACTCGCGATGAGATTGCTGCGCTCTTCGCCGAGGTCTTTGGCATGCCGTTGAGCGCCGCCGATGTTGATCTGCTTAGCCACCAGACGGAAGGGTGGCCGATTGCGTTGCAACTGGTTTGGCAGGGGTTGCGCGGCGGGCAGGCGCGGAGCGTGGCCGAAGTGCTGGCGAACGGCCCAGCTTCGCTGGTGGCGTTATTCGACTTTCTGGCCTGCGATGTGCTTGATCGCCAGCCGCCAGAGATTGCCGCCTTTTTGCGCGCGACGGCGCCGTTGCGGGTGCTGACCGCGGCGGCTTGCGATGCGGTGCGCCAAGCCGCTGACAGCGCCGAACTGTTGGCGCAGGTGCGTGATCGCGATCTCTTTGTGGTTGACTTGGGGGCCGATCATTATCGTTACCATCACCTGTTTCACGACTTTTTGCGCCAGCAGACCCGCCACGATCCCGATTTGGCGGCGCGCCACCGGCGGGCAGCGCAGCACTACGCTGCCGCCGGCCTCGCCGAAGAGGCCATCTATCACTGGTTCGCCGCCGGTGAAGGCGCGATCGCCGCTGATGCGATTGAGGCCGCCGGTGAAGAGGCGTTGCGCAATGGCCGGCTCGATACCGTCGCTGGCTGGATTGATGCGCTGCCGGCGGAGTTGATCGCCAACCGGCCCCGGCTGCAATGCTACCTCGGCGACCTCTACCGGCTGCGCGCCCGCTTCGACGAGGCCCGGAACTGGTATGCCCAAGCTGAAGCAACCAGCCGCCAGCAGGGTGATCGGGCCGAGCTGGCCCGCGCGCTGTACGGGCAGGCGCTGGTCTACATCGATCAAGTGCAGCCGGCCCAAGCCGAGAGTGTGTTGCAAGAGGCGCTGCGGGTCAGCGAGGGGTTGGAGGATCAGGTGGCCCGCGCCCGCGTGCTGGAATTGCTGGCCGAGAATAAGCTCAATATGGGCCAACCCGCCGAGGCCGAAGCTTTGCAGCAGCAAGCGAGCCAGTTGCGCGCGGCTAGTCCGGCGGCTGACCTGCTCAGTGCGCGGGTTAAGCTGCGCACCGGCCAGTTGGCGGCGGCGCGAGCCTTGTTGCAGGCGTGGCGCGATCACGAGCGGGTGGCCACAGCGCGCGGCGCGACCCCGGCCCCGCGCGGCCATCGCGAAGCGGCGCTGGTGCTGGCTTTGATCGCTGCGTTTGAAGGTGATGTGGATCAGGCGCTGGCGATGGCTAGCGAGGGGGTGCAAGTGGGGGTTGAACGCAATTCCCGCTTTATTACCTCGGTCGCCTACGCCCGGCTTGGCCATGCGTGGTTGTTGCAGAGCGCCACTGCCGGGGCAGCCGCCCGTGACCACGCGCTCGACTACTACCGCAAAGCCTTGGCCGAAGGCAATGCCTTGGGGGTTGATCGGCTGCGGGTGGAACCGCTGTGGGGGTTGACGCGCCTCTACGGTTTGGCCGGCGATCTGGCCGCCGCCGAGAGCGCTGCCGCCGATGGCCAAGCGTTCTGCCGGTGGGCCGGCGATCTCTGGTTAGGCGCGATGATCCAACTGCAACGCGGCGTGAGCCATCTGATCGCTGGGCAGGTGGAACGGGCGCACGAGGTGCTGTTAGCCGCCCGCGCCGATCTGCGCGCGTGCAGCGATCGGTTCGGTCAAGCGGCGGCGGCGCTCTGGCTAGCCCTTGCCTATCACGAGCAACGGCAGGATGCGGCGGCGATCGCTGCCATCAACGAGGCGCTTGATCTCAGCGCCACCCACGGCTACGACTACCTCTTCACCCGCCCCACCTTTCTCGGTCTCACCGACCCGCGCCGCGCGCTGCCGGTCGTGCTGGCGGCCCGCGCGCGCGGCCATCACCGCGACTATATCGAACGCTTGTTAGCGACGCTCGGTCTGCGCGGGTTGGAGGCGCACCCCGGCTACCAATTGCGGGTGCAGACACTGGGAGCGTTTCGGGTGTGGCGCGGCGATCACGAAATCGAGGCCCGTGAATGGCAGCGCGACAAGGCGCGCCAGCTCTTGCAGGCGTTGATTGCCCATCGCAGCCGCTGGTTGCAACGCGAAGAGCTGGCTGAGATGCTGTGGCCGCACCTCGCCCCCGAAGCCGCGATCCGTGATTTTAAGGTGGCGCTGAGCGCGCTCTACCGGGTGCTCGAACCGAGTCGCAGCGAGGCGACCTCATCGTTCATTGCGCGCGACGGCAGCGCCTACCGGCTGCGTCCCACCGCCGATATCTGGCTCGATTGCGCTGAATTGAGCGCCGGCTGCGCCGATGGGTTGCGCTTGCTCGATCAAGGCCGCACCGAGGCCGGCATTCAGCGGCTGCAAGCGGCCTTGCAGCTCTACCACGGCGACTTTTTGCCCGACGCGCTCTACGAGAGTTGGGCCGAAGCCGAGCGGGAACGGTTGCGCAATACCTTCTTGCGCAGCGCCGACCGGCTAGCGCAGGCGCTGGCCGAGCAGGGGCGCGACGAAGAGGTGATTGCCCTCGCTGAACGCATGCTTGGCTACGACAACTGTTGGGAGCGGGCCTACCGGCTGTTGATGCTGGCCCATGCTCGCCAAGGCAATCGCGCCGCCGCCTTGCGCGTCTTCCAACGCTGCGTAGATAATCTGGCGCGCGAATTAGAGGTGGAACCAGCGCCGATCACGCTCGCCTTAGCCGAACGGCTGCGCGCCGGTGACGCCACCCTACCGCCTGTTACCGATTTGTAACCGCCGCGCAACCCCCTTCTGCTACCCTCAACCACAAATCCCCGGCTACACGTTGCGCATCTGCGCGTATCGCGGCGGCGACGCCGCACAGAACACATGGACGTGATGAACCTTGGCGACTGGCTGGGCCGGCGCGCACAGTTGTCACCGCATACGGTGGCGCTGTTCGATGCCCAGCATGGCATGCGCCCAATCACTTACGGCGAGTGGAATGCGGTGGCGAACCGCACCGCCAATCTGCTGCGCGCGTTGGGTGTTGAGCGGGGCGATCGGGTGGCGACGTTGGCCCAAAACTGCGTCGATCTGCTCGATCTGTGGTTTGCCTGCGCGAAACTCGGCGCGATCCTGCAACCGCTCAACTGGCGGCTGACCGCTGCCGAGCTGAGCGATTTGATCGCCGATGGCGAGCCGAAGGTGCTGGCGTATGGCCCCGAATACGCCGCCATGACGCTCACCCTGCGCGCGCAAGCGCCATCGGTCGCGCACTGGCTGGCAATTGACGGCGCGCCACCCGCCGATCCATCCGATCCAACCATTGCCCAACGCGACACGTTGCCCGCCGAATGCACCCCGGTCACGCTGAGCTGGAACGATCCGTGGGTCATTTGCTACACCGGCGGCAGCACCGGCTTGCCAAAAGGGGCCATTCTCACCTACCGTAGCATTACCGCCAACGCGGTCAATACGGTGATGAGCTGGCAGTTGCGGCCCGACGATGTGGCCATCCTTAACGCGCCCCTCTTCCACACCGGTGGCCTCAACGTCTTTACCGCGCCACTCGTGCAAATCGGCGGCGCCTCGATCGTCTGTCGCGGCTTCAATGTCGATCAGGTCTTCGATCTGATTGATCACGGCCCAGCCACCCTGTTCTTCGGCGTACCGACGATGTTCATCGCTATGCAACAACACCCGCGCTGGCCGACGGTTGACTTCAGCCGTATGCGGATCGTGATCAGCGGCGGCGCACCCTGCCCCGAACCGGTCTTCCACGCCTTCTGGGAGCGCGGCATTGACTTTAAGACCGGCTACGGCCTGACCGAAGCCGGCCCCAACACCTTCTGGCTGCCGCCGGAGCTGGTGCGGGCCAAGCCGGGAGCGGTCGGCTATCCGCTGATGTTTATCGATGTGCGGGTGGTAGCGAGTGATGGCCGCCTCTGCGGCCCGGACGAAGTCGGCGAATTGCAGATTCGCGGCCCGCACGTTTGCGCCGGCTATTGGCGGCGGCCTGCCGAGACGGCGGCGGCTTTTGTGGATGGCTGGCTGCGCACTGGCGATCTGGCCAGTGTTGATACCGATGGATGTTATCGCATTGTCGGCAGGTTGAAAGATGTGATCATCTCTGGCGGCGAAAACATCTATCCCGCCGAGGTTGAGAGCGTCTTAGCCGGGCACCCGGCCGTCGCCGAAGTGGCACTGGTGGGGATGCCCGACCCGCACTGGGGCGAAGTGGGGTGGGCGGCAGTGGTGGTGCGCCCCGGCAGCGACTTCTCTGACCAAGACCTGCTCGCGTTTGCCGGCGCGCGTTTGGCCCGCTATAAGCTGCCGAAACGGGTTGTGACCCTTCCCGAACTGCCCAAGACCGGGGCCGGCAAGATTGACAAGCAGGCGTTAAAGCGGATGTTTCAACAGGATGGAGGTAACGCCGCGAGCGCTGAGGGGTGAGGTCGTTTCGCTGGGTTGAATGCCCCCATCCCCGCTGGGGTGAATGCCCCCACCCCCAGCCCCTCCCCCGCTGGGGGAGGGGAGTGCGGAGGGGGTGTGCTAGAGGGGAGCAGGGATGGGAGGTGAGACTCATCAGCCCGCGCAGCGGGCTTCGTAAACATAGCCCGGCCCTTCAGGGCCGGGGGGGAGGCGGTTCTTTACCCTCTGCGGTCTCTGCGCCCTCTGCGGTAAACATCCTCCTGCTGGAGGAAGAACCGGTGTATCGTCATAACGAATGGAGCATAGCATGAGCAACATTCCCACCCTGCCCGGAATCACGTCCACCATGGTGCAAACCCCACGCTTGCAGATGCACGTCCTCAGCAGCGGCCCGGCTGACGGCGAGCCGGTGCTCTTCGTGCATGGCAATGCGTCGTCGGCGACCTTCTGGGAAGAGACGATGCTAGCCTTGCCGGCGGGTTTCCGCGCGATTGCGCCTGACCTGCGCGGCTACGGCGAGACCGAAGACCTCTTGATCGACGCTACTCGCGGGTGTGGCGATTGGGTGGATGACCTGCTCGCCCTGCTCGACACACTCGGCATTGAGCGTTGTCACGCGGTTGGTCACTCGCTCGGCGGCGTGGTGCTGTTCAACCTGATCGCTGCCGCGCCGCAGCGGATCATCACCGCCACGCTGGCTGCTCCCGGCTCGCCCTACGGCTTCGGCGGCTGCAAAGGGCTGAACGGTGAACTCTGCTGGCCGGACGGAGCTGGATCGGGTGGCGGTACGGTGAATCAAGCATTTGTTGAGCGGATGGCGGCGGGTGATACCACCGAAGAGGCAGGGGTGGCGGCGCCGCGGGTGGTGATGAACACCTACTACTGGAAACCGCCCTTCCGCCCGGCCCGCGAAGAGGCGCTGCTGCTCTCGCTGCTCAGCGAGAAGGTTGGGCCGCAGCGCTACCCCGGCGACTTCAAGCCGTCACCTAACTGGCCGGGGATCGCGCCGGGAGTGTGGGGGCCGATCAACGCCATCTCACCCCTGTATGTGGGTGACTCGGTCGAACGCTTTGTGGCAGCCGATCCCAAGCCGCCGATCTTGTGGGTGCGCGGCGCCGATGACCAGATCGTCAGCGATATGTCGCTGTTCGACGTCGGCACGCTCGGCCAACTTGGCGTGTTGCCCGACTGGCCCGGCGCCGAAGCGCATCCGCCGCAGCCGATGATCAGCCAGACCCGCGCCGTGCTCGAACGCTACGCTGCCGCCGGTGGCTCGTACCGCGAAGTGGTGTTTGAGAATTGCGGCCACACGCCGTACATCGAATATCCAGAGCAGTTTAACGCAGCTTTTCATGCGCATTTGGCAGGCCAAGGGTAGGGAAGAGGAAGGAGGGCCTATGCCCACCATCAAAGCCGGCGATCTCGATGTGCATTATCTCGATTATGGCCACGGCGAACCGGTCATCTTCGTGCATGGCAATTGGGCCAGCAGCGGCTGGTGGCTGCGGGTGCTCGAACGGTTGCCCGCCGGCTACCGCGGCTTGGCCCCCGACCTGCGCGGACGCGGAGCGACGCAGGGGCCTGACAACGACTACACGATGCCGTCGTTGGCCGCCGACCTGTGGAACTTCGCCGATGCGCTGGGGATTGAACGGTGCCATCTGGTTGGTCACTCGCTGGGGGCGGCGGTGGTGTTGCAAGCCGCCCTTGACCGGCCCGATCGTGTGCTGACGATTGCCGTGCTGGCCCCGCCGTGGGTGGATGGTATGCCCGACGAAGTGTACCAACCCGAGCGGCAGCAACTGCTGAAAGACAACCCCGATTTCTTTGCGCAGGCGATCAAGGCGATGGCGCCAACCGCGCCGGAAGACGATCTCTGGCGCGAGTTAGTCGCGATCGGGCATAGCCAGCGGCTCAGCGCAGCCAACGGCGCGATCAACGCCCTCCGCGCATGGAAACCGGGTGACGCCTTGCGGCAGATTGGCGCGCCGGCGCTGGTGATGGGCGGCGAACTAGACCCGCTCGTCACCGCCGAGACGGTCAAACGCGCCGCCGCGGCATTGGGGGTCGAACCGCAGATCATCGCCGGGGTGGGCCATTCGGCCAACCTCGAAGCGCCCGACCGGTTCGTCGCATTATTGACGGCACATTGGCAACGCACCCCGTAGGGACACAGCGTGCTGTGTCCCGTGCAGCCACAGCGTGCTGTGTTCACACGAGATACGTCAAGGACATCCGTATGACGCCAATCCCAACCGGCACGCGGTACAACCGCGCGCACACCATCAGCCAAGCGGACATCGATCGCTTTGCGGCGGTGAGCGGTGACACCAACCCAATCCATATTGATCCGGCGGTAGCGGCGACCACCCGTTTTGGCCGCACCATCGCCCACGGCATGTTGCTGTACGGCTACATCAGGGCCGCGCTGCGCACACTGGCGCCAACCGGCGTGCAGCGCAGCCAGACCCTCAGTTTCACCAACCCGGTGTTCGCCGGTGAAACGATCGAGATCGTCGTCGAGGTGCTGGAAAGCGATGGCCACCAGCTTCGGTGCGCGGTGAGCGTCGTGCGCAGCGACGGCAAAGTTGCGTGCAGCGGCGAGACGGTGATCGAGATCACCCATGCATGACGTTGTGACCATCCAACCTGACGGCCCAGTGGTGGCGATCACGCTCAACCAGCCAGCGCAGCACAACCCGCTCACGCCAGCATTGCTGGCCGCGCTGCTGGATGCGCTCGCCGCCGCGCGCCACCACCACGGCGTGCGGGCAGTGATCTTGCAAGCCGCTGGGCCGTCGTTCTCGCGCGGGATCGACATCGCCAGCTTAGCCGGTCACGCTGAGCGTGTATTGTACGCCGATGAATTGCTGCGGCAATTGCACCGCGTGATGCTGGAGTTGATCGATCTGCCGGCGCCGTTGATCGTCGCCGTGCAGGGGCCGGCTAACGGCAGCGCCATGGGGCTGGTGCTGGCTGCCGATGTGGTCTTGGTCGCGCCGGAAGCCAGTTTCACCGCCTACACTACCACCCTCGGCCTCAGCCCGGAAGGGGGTTGGGCAACGCTCCTGCCGCGCTTGATCGGCCAACGGCGCGCCGCCGAGGCGCTGCTGCTCGAACGCTCGATCAGCGCAGAGGAAGCGGTAGCGTGGGGCTTGGCCAACCGGCTCGTACCGGCCAGCCACCTCGCTGAAGAGACGCAAGCCGTGGCCCACCAAATGGCGGCGCAGTTACCGGGGAGCATCGCCTGCACCCGCCGGCTGCTCTGGAGTGAACGCGACCGGTTGGCCGCCGAACTGGATCGTGAACGGGAATTGTTTTGCGCGCAGATCCGGTCAATCGAAGCGAGCATTGGTCTCAACGCTTTTCTTGACCGGCAACGCGCCATGATGACGGAGGCAGACCTGTGAAACAGCTTGCTGTTGGGATGCAGGCCACGACGCAGCGGGTGTTCGATCACGACCTGATCGCCGAATACGCTGCGCTCTGCGGCGACCAGCCGGGCGAGACCGTGCCGGAGCCGCTGATCGGCGCGCTCTTTTCCTACCTGCTCGGCGTGGAATTGCCCGGTTCCGGTTCGGTCTATCTCAAACAAGACCTGACCTTTGTCGATCGGGCGCGTGCCGGCGAAGCGTTAACCGCGACGGTAACGATTACCCACATCCGCGCCGACAAACCGTTGGTGACGTTCCAGACGCGCTGTACCGGCGCTGATGGTCGCCTGATTGCCGATGGCGAGGCGATTGTGATGGCGCCGAGGTAGAGAAGCAGGGCGCAACCCTGATTTGTTGTTCGGGTAGACGGAGGGTGCGAACGAAGCTGGTGCGGGAGAGCAGCAACCCGCACAGGAAACGTCGTTCATCCCTTGTCAACCCGCTGGTGATAGGAAAAGGTTAGTCGAAGGAGACCGTTCAATGCAGAGTACCCACTTTGTCCGCCGTGTTGCCATGACGTTGTTAGTGATTCTTGCGCTGGCGCTGAGCGCCTGTGGCGGCGGCCAGACCGCGCAGCCAACCGCGGCCCCGCAGCCGACCGCTGCACCCACCGCCGCGCCCCAACCAACCGCCGCACCCACCGCGGCCCCGCAGCCGACCGCCGCACCCACCGCAGCCGCTACCGGTGAACCAATTGTGGTCGGCTTGATGACCGACAACTCTGGCCTGCTCGCCATCTACGGCCCGATGCTTGAGCGTGGCTTTACGCTCGGGTTGGAGTATGCAACCAACGGTACGAATGCGGTGGCTGGCCGCCCGATCAAGGTGGTGGTGAAAGACACCGCCAGCAACCCTGAGACCGGCGTCGCGCTGGCCCGCGAAGCGATCGAGAGCGACGGGGCCGATGTGCTGGTCGGTTCGCCCAGCTCGCCGGTGGCGCTGGCGATCTCGGCTGTGGCCGCCGAAAACAAGATTATCTACATCGCTGCGCCGGCAGCGACCCCCGCCCTCACCGGCGACAACTTCAACATCTACACCTTCCGCGCCGGACGCACCAGTGTGCAAGACGCGCTGACGATGAGCGCCGCACTCTTGCAGACCGGCAAGAAGTTCATCCAGATTGCCCAAGACAACGCCTTCGGGCGCGGCTCGGCAGGCGCGTTCTATCTCACGGTGAAGGCGCTTGGCGGTGAGTTTGTGCTCAATGACACCGCTGAGGGCGCCGGCACCGTCTTTGCCCCGCCGGACACCACCGACTTCACGCCCTACATCAACCAGTTGCTCGATTCGGGAGCGGAAGTGTTGATCGTCACGTGGTCAGGCACCGGCTTCGTGCCGATGTTCCAGCAGATGCAGCAACTGGGTGTGTTCGACGTGATGACGGTTGCCACCGGCTTCGGCGACAACCAGACCATGGTCAACGGCTACGCCGACGCAATCGGCTCGGTCGGTGTGAGCGTCTACCACTACAGCCTGTTCGACAATCCGGTGAACAAGTGGCTCACCGAGCGCCACAAAGCAGCTTACGGCACGCCTCCCGATCTCTTCACCGAGAGCGGCTTCAACGCGGCGATTATGCTGGTCAAGGCGTTGGAAGCGACTAAGGGCGATCCGGCGGCTGAGGGGATGATCGCCGCGCTCGAAGGCATGACCTTCGACGGGCCGAAGGGTACGTACACCGTGCGCGCATCAGATCACGTGCTCTTGCAGCCGATGACGCTGGTGCGCCTGCTCAACACCAACGATCCCGACTTCAAGTTCTTCGAGCTGGTGACGCTGTTCACGCCTGAGCAGACCGCGCCACCCTGTATGGTGCCGGCAGCGATGAACCGGTGCCCGTAGGTTGAAACGTGCGTATGGAGTGCGGCAGTCAAACTGCCGCACTCCCAGCAACCGGCTTCTGGTTGATGATCCCCCACGCGGGGCAACGCAATGCAGAGTGCGAGGGGACACCCCAAGGAGTCTACGTGAGCGATTGGATTATCGAAACGCACCGCCTCACCCGCGACTTCGGCAGCTTACGCGCCGTTGATCAGGTTGATCTACAGGTGCGCGCCGGCAGTATTCACGCCATCATTGGCCCGAACGGCGCTGGGAAGACGACGCTGTTTAACTTGATCAGCGGCTACATCAAACCAACCGCAGGGCGAGTGCTGCTGCGCGGGCAAGACATTACGCGCGTGCCGCTGCACCGCATGGCGCACCTCGGCATTGGGCGCTCGTTCCAGATCACCAACATCTTCCCAACGCTGACGGTGCTGGAAAACGTGCGGCTGGCGGCGCAAGCGCGCGGGCGTGACAACTTCCGGCTGTGGACGAGCGCCGCCAAGTTGCGGGCCTACACCGAGCGCGCGTTAGCGGCCTTGCATCAAGTTGGCCTCCACGAGCGGGCCTTGCAAATTGCCGCCACCCTGCCGCACGGCGACAAACGCCGGCTCGAACTGGCGATTCTGCTGGCTGGCGACGCCGACATTCTCCTGCTCGATGAGCCGACCGCCGGTATGGCGACCGAACAGGTGCCAATGTTGCTCGATCTGTTGCGCGGCATCCGGCAAGGAACGAACAAAACCATCTTGATCGTTGAACACAATATGTCTGTCGTCATGAGTCTCGCCGAGACGATAACCGTCATGCATCAAGGGCGCGTGCTGGCAGAGGGCAGTCCGGCGGCGATCAGCGCCAATCAGGCAGTGCGCGAGGCGTATCTGGGCACGGCCTTCGCCGGAGGGCAACCATGAGTGACGTGTTGCTCGAAGTTGATGCGATCCATACCTTTATCGGCCAATTCCACATTCTGGAAGGGGTGTCGCTAAAGGTGCGCGCCGGCAGCATTACGGCGCTGCTAGGCCGCAACGGGGCCGGCAAGACGACCACCCTGCGCTCGATCATGGGGCTCAATCCGCCGCGCAGCGGCAGCATTCGCCTCGCCGGCGAACCGATCAATGGCCGGCCAGCCTACGAGATTGCCCAGCTTGGCGTCGGGTACGTGCCCGAACATCGCGCCATCTTTCGCGATCTGACCGTCGAAGAGAATCTGCGGCTGGCCGAGCGCAAACGCGGCGATCTGGCCAAGCGCAGCGATTTCATTATGGCGCTGTTCCCCGATCTCAAGCGGTTTTACCGCCATCCGGGCGGCAAGCTGTCGGGCGGCCAACAGCAGATGCTGGCGATCGCGCGCGCGTTGGTGGCCGATAACCGGCTGTTGTTGATCGACGAACCGAGCGAAGGGTTAGCGCCGATCATCGTCGAGCAGATTGTCGCCGCGCTGCGCCAAATGGCCGCCGAAACGACGATCTTGCTGGTTGAGCAGAACTTCGCGATGGCCGCGCAGTTGGCCGATGAGTACTACATTCTCGATGATGGGCGCAGCGTGCAACACGGACGTATGGCTGATCTGGTGCATGACCACGCCACGATCGACAAATATCTCGGCGCGGGGTGACGCAAAGGCGCTGAGATTAAACGCAAAGACGCGAAGAACGCAAAGGTGATACACGCAAAGACGCAAAGGACGCAAAGGGTTTGGAAGGATCGGCCCAAGCTCGCTTATACCTCAACCATATAAACTTAGCGTCCTTCGCGTCCTTTGCGTCTTTGCGTTGAGAGTCTCTACGCCTCTGCTTGCTCTGCGGCTTGGGGTTGAAGGAGTAGTGCATGATCGAGTGGATTCAGCGCCGGCGCGGATTGATCGCCGGCATCGTAGCGGCGATCCTCTTCGCCGTGTGGGCTTCGAGCCAGTACGAACCACGGGTCTTAGCCAGCATCTTATTGTCGGGTCTCACGCTCGGCGCGCTCTATTTTCTAGTGACATCAGGCCTCTCGCTGATCTTTGGCTTGATGGACGTGCTCAACTTCGCGCACGGCACCCTTTTTATGATTGGCGCGTATATTGGCTTTACGCTCTACGCCAACCCGCGCCTGTTGCTCAATACGCTGCCCTTCGTGCTCGCGTTTGTGGCTGGCTGGCTGCTCGCGCGCTGGTTGCCGTTCAGCAGCCTGCCCGCCGGGCATCGCCGCCCGCTGTGGGTGGTGGCCGTGCTGGTCGGGGTGTTTGCGGTCTGGGGGTTTGAGCTAGCGCCGCTGGCGACCACTGCCCTCAGTTCGGGCGGGAGAGTGCCGACCGAGCAGGCCCAAGCGCCGGTGGGCATCTTTATTGCACGCACACTGGGGCTGGCAATTACAGGTCTGATCGCTGGCGCGGCCTTTGTGATTGGCAGTGAGCACGCGCGCCGGCCAGCTAACCGTGATCTGGCTTGGCCGCTTGGATTGCTGGCGCTGGCGTTGATCATCGCGCCGCTGCGGCTGAGCGCCGAAGGCTGGATTTTGGCCCTCGACTCGAATACGCGCTTTCTCTTGGCGCTGGTAGCCGGCGCCGGCGGCGGCGCGGCGTTGGGCGGGTTGATGGAATGGAGCCTGATCCGTCCGCTGTACAGCCGGCCCATCTATCAGGTGCTGGTCACGCTCGGCTTGGTCTTCGTCGGCACCGAGCTGGTCAAAGGCATTTGGGGGCCGGGTGGCTATTTTATGGAACTGCCGGCATGGTTTAGCCGGCGCGGCCCAAGTTGCCCCTCGCCAAACCTGATCGCGTGGCTGCAAGACAACTGCGCTAGCATTGACGTACTGGGCCGGCCCTTCCCCAGCTACCGCATCTTTATTATTGCCTTGGGCATTGCTATGTTCATCGGCATCGCTGTGCTCTTGCGCTACACCCGGCTCGGTATGATCATCCGCGCCGGCGTACAAGACGGCGAGATGGTGCAGGCGCTGGGCATTAACGTTCGCCGCGTCTTCACCCTCGTCTTTGCGTTGGGGGCCGGGTTAGCCGCATTGGGTGGCGTCGCCGCGGCGCCATTTCTCGGCATTAGCCCCGGTCTCGGCCAAGAATTTCAACTGCAAGCCTTCATCGCGGTGGTGATCGGCGGTATGGGCAGCTTCACCGGCGCAGCCATGGGAGCCTTGCTGGTCGGCCTTGCCCGCGCCTTCGGCGACCAAATGGTGCTGACCGGCATTCAACTGCCGTGGATGAGCGAAGCGATGACGTTTTCGCCATCAATTGCCCGCGCTTCAACCGTGTTGATCATGGCGCTGGTGCTGCTCTTGCGCCCAGCCGGTCTGTTTGGCAAAAAGGAGTAGCCGATGCGGGATCGTTTCACCTCTGCACAGTGGGCCGGCCTGACCCTCATCGGCGGCCTGATCATCTTTCCGTTTGTCGTTTCGCTGTTCAGCGGCCAGCCGGTTGGCGAGGGAGTGCCCAAGTTTTGGCAGGGCATGCTGATTCAGGTCTTTATCTTGGCCGTCTTCGCCATGAGCTACGATATTTTGATGGGCTACACCGGCATTCTGTCGTTTGGCCATGCCCTCTTCTTCGGCACCGGCGCGTACACTATCGGTATCCTGCTCAAACATGCCGGCTGGGATCTCGGCTCGGCCCTGCTGGCCGTCATCGTAATCGCCATCATCCAGAGCCTGATCATCGGCCTGCTCTCGCTGCGGGTGAGCGGTGTCTATTTCGCGATGGTGACACTCGCGTTTGCCCAGATGTTTTTCCTCTTGGCCGAAGCGACCGACTTCCGCCAGTGGACGGGGGCCGAAGACGGATTGCAGAGTATTCCGGTGCCAGCGTGGATTAGCCCGACCACGGAACGGCTGCGCTTTTATTATGTCACGCTAGCGTTTGCGATCGTGATGTACCTGCTGGCGCGGCAAGTGGTCAATTCGCCGACCGGACGGGTGATGATGGCGATTCGCGACAACGAGACGCGAGCGAAGGTCTTGGGCTACCATACCCTCACCTTCAAGCTGATTGCGATCACGGTCAGCGGCGTGATGGCCGCGCTGGCCGGTGCGTTCAACGCGCTGTGGAACCTCAACGCCAACCCGGCGGTGCTCGGCGTGGGTACGACGATCAACGCGCTGCTGATGACAATCATCGGCGGCGTTGGCTCGCTGATCGGGCCGATGCTCGGCGCCGGCGTGATTCAACTGCTCGGCTATTGGCTCAACGTCTTCTTCGGGCCAAGCTGGCCGCTCTTGTTCGGCATCGTCTACATCTTGATCGTGCTGTTCCTGCCCTACGGCATCGTCGGCACGTGGCGGTTGCGCAGCGCCGGTTGGTTAGCGATGTGGCGCGAGCGATCGCGATCACTCATCCGGTTCTTCCACCACCCATGACTGCACGCCGTGGGTCACGAACGAGAACGGGCGCACGATCACACCGGCTTCGGTCAAGGCGCGCTCGATGGCTAGCCGGCGGTCAAAGGGACAGGCAAAGACCATAAAGCCGCCGCCGCCGGCGCCGGAAATCTTGCCGCCCCATGCACCGTGCTTGCGGGCCAGCGCATAGACCTCTTCGACGATCGGCGGCGCGATGTGGGGTGAAAAGGCTTTCTTGACCTCCCATGCGTCGTGCAGTAAGCGGCCAAAATCGGCGATGCGCTGTTCGCGCAGCAGCCGGGCCGCCGTATCGACAAACGCTTTGGTTTCGTGATGCAGCCGCAGGGTATCGCCCTTGACCAGCCGTTGCACCTGATCGGTCATCAGATGGCGCGTCAGCAACTGGCGATCACCGATATAGCCGATAATCAAGCAGCTCTCAAGCTCAAGCAAAGCGGTTGGATCGCTCAGCACCGGCTCGACAATCACCCGGTCGCGCCCAAAGTGATAGACGCACATTCCGCCAAACACCGCCGAATACTGGTCTTGGCGCCCGCCGGGAATGCCGAGATCAACTCGTTCGATCCGGTAGGCCAGTTCAGCCAGTTGGTGCGGGTCGGCGTTTTGGCCAGCCACAGCGTAGAGCAGCTTGAGCATGCTCACCACCAGCGCCGACGACGAGCCAAGGCCGGAACCGGGTGGCGCGTCGCTGAACATGGTGATCTTGTAACCGGCGGAAGCGGGCCGCAACTGGGGCAGCGCATCAAGCACCGCCTGCGGGAGGGCCAGTTTGCCATCCCATTCGCGATCGCTCACCTGCCGGCTCACCTCTTGCAGATCGAGCGAGCGGATCAAAATGCCGGGTGTATTGCTGGTAGTGAGCATACACCGCACATAGAGATTGATCGTGCAATTGAGCACTTTTCCGCCGTATTCTTCGGCGTAAGGGCTGACATCGGTGCCGCCGCCGAAAAAGCCGATTCGCATCGGCGCGCGCGCTTTATAGATCTTCATGCGTTCCTCCGGCCATTGTTGAGTGCCGCGGCGCCAGTATACCAGAAATGACGCGATAGGACGGCTGTCCGGCTCCGCAGAGGGTTTGGTGGGGAATAGCCACAAAAAGACACAAAACACACAAAAACGGACGATTTTTGCGCCTTTTGCGTCTCTTTGTGGCTATTGGCCTCAGTGCCCCCACCCCTCGCCCCTCCCCCGCTGGGGGAGGGGAGTCCGGCTCCTCCCCCCAGCGGGGGGAGGCTGGGAGGGGGGCATTGTCGTGCCCCCACCCCTCGCCCCTCCCCCGCTGGAGGATGGGAAGTGATACCTGTCAGGGAGCCTGTTCCGCTGAAGCAGGAGATTGCTTCGGGCGCTCCGCGCCCTCGCAATGACAAAAGATCGGCGCCGCACCCTGCTTGTCATTGCGAGCGGAGCGCAGCGCAGCGAAGCAATCCCCCGCGAGTACGGGAGCGGAACCTTGCCGCCGAAGGAGGGGAATTGCTGCGGGCGCTGCTGTGTTCCGCTCAAGCAATGCCTCGTCCGCCCATCACGCGGCTCCCCCGCTCCCGCCGTCAGGTGGGAGCGGGGGCTAGGGGGTGAGGGCTAGTGGCATCGCCACGAAAAGACACAAAACGCACAAAAACGGACGATTTTTGCGCCTTTTGTGCATTTTTGTGGCTATTCCCCACCAAACCCCTCAGCGCCCTCTGCAGTAAACAACATACCAGAGGTCAACACCGCTCCCCATCCGCCCAGACTACGGTACAATATCACTATGAAGATCTTTCTGAGCGCCGACCACCACCGTCACGATCCGCCGTTCGAGATCCTTGACGGCCAGCCAGTGCCATATTTTGAAACGCCGCGGCGAGTCGACATCATCCTCGCCGCGCTGCAAGCCGCCGGGTTCGCGCCACCGGTCGCTGCACCACCAGCGACGCTCGCTGAACTGGCTGCCGTGCATACGCCCGACTACCTCGATTATCTTGCCCATGCCTACGAACGCTGGCAGGCCGCCGGGTTGGCCGGGCCGGTGCTGCCCTCGGCATGGCCGTTGCCCGGCTTGCGCTTGCGCAGCGATTGCCCACAAGCAGCAGCCGGTCGCTATGCGTTCGATCTGAGCGCGCCAATCACCGCCGGCACCTTCGCCGCTGCCCAAGCGTCTGCCGGTGCGGCGCTGGCCGGCGCTACGGCGCTGTTGCAGGGCGAACGGTTCGCCTATGCGCTCTGCCGCCCGCCCGGCCACCATGCCGCCGCCAATCTAGCTGGCGGCTACTGTTTCCTCAATAACGCGGCGCTAGCCGCTGACCGGCTCGCCCGCGCCACCACTACCGGCGATACGACTTGGGCGCTGCGCGCGCCGGCAGTAGCGGTGCTTGACATCGATTATCATCATGGCAACGGCACTCAGAGCATCTTCTACGAACGCAATGACGTGCTGACCGTTTCGTTGCATGCCGATCCCGCCCGTGAGTACCCGTACTTTCTCGGCTATGCCGACGAGCGCGGCGCGGGAGCCGGCGAAGGGTACAATCTCAATCTGCCCTTGCCGGCAGGGATTGGGGATCGCGACTATCTAGCCGCCCTCGTGCAGGCCTTGCAAGCGATCGCCGACTACGGCCCGCGCTATCTGGTCATCTCAGCCGGGTTTGACACCTTCCACGCTGATCCGTTGGGTGATTTTGGATTGACCACTGCCGCGTATCGGGCGATTGGCGCTGCGATTGGGCAACTTGGCCTCCCCACGCTCGTCGTGCAAGAGGGAGGATACGCGATTGAAAACTTGGGCGCAAATGTGGCGGCGCTCCTAGATGGAGTTATCTCGCATGCTCACAAATAATCCGCCTGAACAACCGCAAGCGCCGATCGCGCCGGCGTGGGGTTGGCTCGATCTCTTCATCACGCTGCTGGTGATCGGCGTGGGTGGGGCGCTGGTTGTGCTCGTTATCCGCACACTGGCTGAAGTGGCCAACTGGGACACCTCGCGCGGTTTTGTCAGCCCGCCGGTCTATATTGCCGGCACGCTGCTGTATCTCATCATCGGCGGTACGGTGCTGGGGGTGATCGGCCCACGCGCCGGCTGGCGCGATCTCGGTTTGCAGTGGCCGCATTGGATGTACTTCGCCCTCGTTCCACCCATCTTTATCTTTGGCATGGGGATGATGGTGTTGACGAATGCCGGAGTCACCCTCCTGTTTGGCGAATTCCAAAACCCGCAGGTTGAGAGCATCTCTGGCGGGCAGGCGTTTGGCGCCGGCGAACTGGTTGCCTTATGGGTGCTCATCGCCGGGATCGTGCCGTTGGTGGAAGAGCTGTTCTTCCGTGGCGTCCTCCATCATCTGCTTCGCCGTCATCTCAACAATACCCTCACCATCATCGTTGGCGCCGCCGTCTTTGCAGTCGTTCACTTCATCCCGGTGCTCATTCCCGGCCTGTTTGTGGCTGGTCTGTGCCTTGGTTACCTGCGCGAACAGAGCGGCTCGATCTGGCCGGGGGTGCTTTTCCACATGTTGCAAAACACGCTGGCGTTGCTGGCGATGGCGTTGTTATTGGCGACCGGTGGGGTGTCGTAGAGGCCGGTTTCAAACCGGCCCCTCATACCCTTCCGGCGACACTCTGCCTAGACCTACGTTCACTTCTCACCAGCAACCGTTCGTCGCCAAACATTTGCGCCTAGTAGTGAATTCTTTTCCTCATCAGGGCGGTGAAACCGGTATACTTCCATTGACTTTAGCCCCAACAACAACGAGGTGTGACAGTGGAATCCCCCGAAGAGCAACTCGAACGGCTGCGCAACCTGCGCGAGCGGGCGATGCAAGGCGGCGGGCCAGACCGGATTGCCCAGCAACATGCGCGCGGCAAACTAACGGCCCGTGAACGCTTGGCCTTGCTGCTCGATGCTGGTTCGTTTCAAGAGATTGGCGCCTTGGCGACCAGCATTACCGAAGATGAAGAGCAGCGCATCCCCGGCGACGGCACCGTTACCGGGTTCGGCAAGATTAACGGGCGACGGGTGGCGGTCTATGCGCAAGACTTTACGGTGATGGGCGGTTCGTTCTCGGCGGTGCAGGCCAACAAAATTTGCCGCATGCAAGACCTCGCGATTGAGAGCGGCATCCCGATCATTGGCCTAAACGATTCGGGCGGGGCGCGCATCCAAGAGGGCGTCCGTTCACTGGCCGCTTACGGCGAGGTCTTTGTCCGCAATGTGATGGCATCGGGCGTGGTGCCGCAAATCTCGGCCATTCTTGGGCCTTGCGCCGGCGGCGCAGTCTATTCGCCAGCTTTGACCGATTTCGTGATTATGTCGGAATCAACCGGCTACATGTTTCTCACCGGCCCCGACGTGATCAAAGCGGTATCGGGCCGCGACATTTCGACCCAAGAGCTAGGCGGCGCGGCGGTGCATTGCGCGCGCAGCGGCGTGGCCCATCTCTCTGCACCCGATGATCGCGCCGTGATCGAGTTGATCAAGCGACTGCTCAGCTACTTGCCGCAAAACAACAACGAAGACCCGCCCCAGATTATGCCCTACGATCGCGCCGACCGGCAAGAACCGGCGCTCAATGCGTTGGTGCCGGCTGATGAACGGCAAGGGTACGATATTCATACCTTGATCGATCTGGTCTTTGACCACGATAGTTTTCTCGAAATTCAGCCGCTCTTCGCCCCCAACGCGGTGGTTGGCTTTGCCCGGCTCGACGGCTATGCGGTTGGCGTGGTTGCCAACCAACCCGCCGTGATGGCTGGTGTGCTCGATATCGATTCCAGCGACAAAATTGCCCGCTTTGTCCGCATCTGCGACGCCTTCAACGTTCCGATTATCACCTTTGTCGATACCACCGGCTTTTTGCCCGGTATCGAGCAGGAGTACGGCGGTGTGATCCGGCATGGCGCTAAAATCATTTACGCTTATAGTGAGGCGACCGTGCCGAAGATTTCGGTAGTGGTGCGCAAAGCGATTGGCGGTGCGTATGTAGCCATGTCAAGCAAACAATTGCGCTGTGACCTCAACTTTGCGTGGCCATCGGCCCAAATTGCAGTGATGGGCGCTGAAGGGGCAGTGCGCATCTTACGCCGCGACGAGCTGCGCGCCGCCGCCGATCCGTCGCAGCTCATGGCCGAGTTTGTCGCCGAGTACCGGCGCAAGTTCTTCAACCCCTACCATGCCGCCGATCTGGGCCAGATCGATGAAGTGATCGAACCAGCTGAAACCCGGCCTCGCCTGATCCGGGCATTAGAGATTTTGCGCACCAAGGTGCAACAGAATCCGCCGCGCAAACACGGGTTGTACCCGTCGTAAGCCGGCGGCAGGAGGCAGCATGGAGAACCTTGGCTTTGGTTTGACTATGACCGTGCTCGGTATGAGTTTAGTCTTTACGGTGCTGGCCTTGATTTGGGGGATGCTCAACTTGCTCACCCGGTTCGACCAACCTGAACCATCCACCATAACCGAGGTCATGCCGACGCCAGAGATTACGCCAGCACCGACCGAGCAGCTTAGCCCTGACGAAGTGGCAGCGATCGCCGTGGCCGTCGCCGTTCACACGGCAACGTTACGCCGCGAGGCAGCGCCAACGGTACGCAGCTACTGGCCGGGCAGCTTGCTCTTTGCCAGCCGCTGGGTGGCGGCTGGCCGCACGCGCCAGAATCAAAGTTGGCAACGAAGGAGATAACCTGTAATGCGTCGCTATCAACTGACGATCAACGGTAAGACGTATACGGTTGATATTGCCGAGTTGAGCAGCGATCGCTTCGCTGTCCAGCTCGATGGGCGCGAATTTGAGGTGCAACTGAGCGAAAGCGGCGACATCGGCGAGATTACGCCGCGCGCTACACCGGTACCGGTTGCGCTGCCCGCAACTCCAGCCGCACCCGCCGCACCGCCACCGGCTGCGCTGCCACCGGCGGCTGCCACTGGCGACAACCTGATCCGGGCGCCGATGCCGGGCACCATCTTGCAGATCGTGGCCCAACCCGGCGCGAAGGTCAAACGCGGCCAGCCGATCATCGTGCTCGAAGCGATGAAGATGAACAACAGCATCGGTGCGCCGCGTGATGGCGTAGTCGCGGCGATTTTGGTCAAGACCGGCCAGAGCGTTGGCTACGGCGAACCGCTCGCCCAATTGGCCGAGGGGTAAACGCGGTGTGCAAGCCGCCGGCCCGCACCGCGCGCAAGCGCCGCAAAGTTAAGTTCTGCGCAAATTCGCCTCCTCCAACAGAGCAATGGATGCAGGAGGGGGAGTGATGAGTCAAGAAAAGCGATCAACACTATGGACGAACTAGCTCTCCGGCTGTTACAAGGGATCACCTCGATCACATGGCAATCGCTGGTGATGATCGCCGTCGCTGGTTTGTTGTTCTACCTCGCGATTGTGCACGACTACGAACCGCTCCTGCTCTTGCCGATCGGCGCCGGCGCGTTGCTGGCTAACTTGCCGCTCTCGCCGCTGTTAGGTGAAGACGGCATGCTCACCATCCTCTACACTGCCGGCGTCGGCAACGAACTCTTCCCGCTGCTCATCTTTATCGGCATCGGTGCGCTCACCGACTTCAGCCCGCTGCTTTCCAACCCGCGTATGGTCTTGCTCGGCGCCGCCGGGCAGTTTGGCATCTTCGGCACCTTGCTGGCTGCGCTCGCGCTCGGCTTTAGCCGCGAAGAAGCGGCCTCGATCGGAATCATCGGCGCGATCGACGGCCCGACCTCGATCTATGTTTCGAGCCTGCTCGCACCGCAATTGCTCGGCCCGATCACGGTCGCCGCCTACAGCTATATGTCGCTGGTGCCGGTCATTATGCCGCCAGTCATTCGCGCGCTCACCACGCCAGCCGAACGGCGCATCCGCATGGAATACGTCAGCCGCCCGATCAGCCGGCGCACCCGCATTCTGTTTCCGATTGTCACCACGATTGTGGTCGGCGTGCTGGTGCCGTTCGCTATTCCGCTGATCGGGATGTTGATGCTCGGCAACCTGATGCGCGAGTCGGGTGTGGTTGAACGGCTGACTAACACCTCGTCACGCGAGCTGGCCAACATCGTGACCCTCTTTTTGGGGCTGGCGATCGGCTCGACAATGGAGGGCACCCGCTTCTTGCAACCGGCGACGCTGGCGATTCTCGCGCTGGGCATTCTTGCCTTCGTGCTCGACACCGCCGCCGGCTTGCTCTTTGGCAAGTTTCTCAACCTGCTCAGCCGGGGCCGCTTCAACCCGATCATCGGTGCTGCCGGCATCAGCGCCTTCCCGATGGCGGCGCGCGTGGTGCAAAAGCTGGCTCACGACGAGGATTTCGAGAACTTCATCCTGATGCACGCGATGGGAGCGAACGCCGCCGGGCAGGTGGCCAGCGTAGTGGCCGGCGGGGTGGTCTTGGCGTTGATGGGGAGGTAGCCAGTTACAGGAGGGGCATAGCGCTGCTATGCCCCTCCTGTAACCGGCGGTATACAATGAAAAGAAAGCATTGATAGCGATAGAGGAGTTTGAATATGTCGAAGACCGAGCGCGTAGCCGAATGGATGACCGAAAACCCGGTTTGCGTCCCGCCAGACTTTTCGGCGCTGGCTGCTTATGAGCGCATGCGAGCGCGCGGGGTGCGGCGGATGCCGGTGGTGGATAAACAAAGCAAGCTGGTTGGCATCATCACCCGCAGCGACATCGAGCAGGCGATGAGCCACCCTCGCGATGAAGAAGAGCGCCGGTTGGCTCGCTTCAACCTCGCCGGCCAGACCGTAGCCGAACTGATGACACCGAACCCATTGACGATCGCTTCCAGCGACTCGATCGGCAAAGCAGCGGCGATCATGGTGCGCGCGCGGGTCAGCGGCTTGCCGGTGGTCGATGAGGGCCGGCTGGTCGGGATCATCACCGAATCGGATATCTTCCGGCTAGTGGCCAGCACATGGGCGGCGGAAGAGACCGAGTAGCTCGGTTCAGTGGCACAAGAAGAACCACGTCAGATCGCTCACCATAGCGGGCGTTGTGTTCAAGAGCCACAACGCCCACAACCCGCCGCCGATCAGGCTCAGCAGCAGCAACCCGCCGCCGGCTAGCCAAACGAACGCCGCGCCGTCATCGGTGGCCGGCGGCGCCTGCTCAGCCGGCTCGTAGAGCGCGCTCAACGTCTCAATGCGTTGCATTCTCACCCCCTGTCTCACACCGGTTGCTCAACAACTTGGCGCGCCGGACGATCGTCGATCAGCCAGTGGATGGCCGTCGCGGCAAGGCTGAGCGCCAGCGCGGCTAGCCAAACCGGCAGATAACTGACGGTGCGATCGTAGACGGCGCCACCCATCCATGCGCCCAAAAAGGCCCCGATCTGGTGGCCGAAGAAGACAAAGCCGTACAACATGCCGAGATAGCGTGTACCGAAGAGCTGCGCAACTAACCCGCTCGTTAGGGGCACAGTGCCGAGCCAGAGCACACCGATGCTCAACCCAAACGCCAAGGCGCTGGCATCAGTGAGCGGCACGATCAGAAACAGAACAAAGATGATCGCTCGCCCAAGATAGATACCGCTCAAGACCTGTTTCTTGACCATGCGGTCGCCGAGTGCGCCAAAGAGATACGAACCGGCGATATTCCCCAACCCGATCAGCGCCAGCGCCACCGCAGCAACAGTTGCGCCAATGCCACTATCGACCAGATAGGCCGGTAGATGGGTGGCGATAAAGGCAACGTGAAACCCGCAGACAAAGAAGCCGGCAAACAACAAGGCATAGCCGGGATGGCGCAACGCCAGCGCGATCACCTGTTGCCCGCTTGGCGCATTGTCGGCGGCGCCGGTGCGGCGAGCAGGCGCGCCGAGGGCCGGCGTCAGCACCGCCGGCAGCACCATCACCGCCGCCAGCGCCAGCAACGCCCCTTGCCAACCCAATGCCGCTAGCAACAATTGCGCCAACGGCACAAACGCAAACATCCCCACCGAACCGCCGGCGGTCACAAGACCGAAGGCGAAACCGCGCCGCGCTGGCGGCGCTAATTGACCAATGACACCAAACACCGGCGCGAAAGTGGTCGCGCTCTGCGCGAGCCCAACCACCACCCCTAGCGCCACCAAGAGCAATAACGGCGAGGCCGCGATCGTGACCGCTGCCACCCCCAGCGCGTAGACAATCGCGCCAACTGCAAGTAAACGCTGGCCGCCATACCGGTCGGCCAGCGCGCCAGCGAACGGCGTAGCGATCCCAAACACGAGATTCTGGATCGCTAGCGTCAACCCTACTTGTTCACGGCCCAAACCAAACGCTTCGCTCAGCGGCACGAGGAAGACGCCAAAGGTCTGGCGCACACCCATCGCGATAGTGACAATCAACGCGCCGCAGATACTTGCGATAAGCCAACGTGGCAGCGATCGCATATCATTCTCGCCGATCTAAAGAGTTGAATACAATGGCGGAATGATACCGATAAACCGCTATAATAGCAAGCGCCGCTCACCGGACGCCATCAGCTTACCGCTCGCACGTGCTATCAGCGCCGCTGCCAATGCACACATCGAACCCAGCGCCGCCAATGAGCACATCGTCACCCTTGCCGCCGATAATGCAGTCGTTGCCTCCCCGGCCATCGATGAGATCATTGCCGGCGCTGCCCACGATAAGGTCATTGCCATCGGTGCCGGTGATCACGCCAGCGCCAGAGATAATGGCACTCAAACCCATACCGGCGCAGGCTGGCGGCGCCACATTTTGCGCGCTTAGCGACATATTCAGATCGGCCATAGCGGCGTCAGGGATCGCGATGCTTGCAGCGGACGCCAATGCCGTCGCACCGATAACGGCGCTTATCAGTATGAGCAAGATGAACCGTTTCATGCCTCGCCTCGCTGTTCAGTCGCCGCTTCCCAATGCTGTTGGCGGGCCTCGCGCCATGCCTGCGCAAACGCCGGGTTCTGGCTGCGTTCGCGATAGGCGGTGAAGGGATCCACTCCCACTGCTTGGCAGGCTTCACTTACCAAACCGGTTTCGCGTAGGGCGGCAATAAATTGATCGCGCCAATCCGCCGGCGGCGGATGGTGGGCAACCGGTGCTGGCGTGACACGCTGGTGCGCCTCTGGCCCAGAGTCGCTAGCTTGATAGACGTAGACGGTACCGTCGTCGATCAATACGTATTGGTTCGGCTCGCTGCCGGTGTCGCGGATGATCAACCCGCCGGCGCGTTGGGCCAAGCGGGCCAGATCAGCCATCGTCGCGACGGCTGCCCGTGGCAGATCAACGTGGGGCGCGGCGCCGGTGATGATAAGATTACCGTACCAGAATTGGATCCGCATAGTTTCATCGCTTTGCCAGCGCCGCCATAACGGCCAGCCGATCGCAATCGCGGCCACCGCCAACCCGCCGGCAATCACCATTCCCCACCAGCGGGCCGACTCTACTTCAAGGCTGAAGAACAACAATGATAAGCGTGCCGGCTCGATCCTCGTCCGTGCCACCTGACCCTCGGCGCGGGGGGCAAGCCCCTGCCGGTCATCGGCAGGGTTGACCAGGGTGAGCTGCGCTTTATCAAACCGGAAGAGCAATTGCGGCGAAAAGGCATCGCTGAACGCTAGCCCGTCCACTTCCCCGTTCACCACCACATCTGGAGTGATAGCGAGCAGATAATATTGGTTACTCAAACTCGTCTGTTGTTCGAGTTGGGCGATTAGCGCGCGCAGATCAGTGAGGTTGATCACCCCCCGCACGGTTGCTTCCGCCCCCTCAAACGGCTGTGCCGGCGCGAGCGCCAACCGCCGGCGCCAACCATTCGCGGCGCTGACTTCGGCATTTAGCCCGATCGTGCCGCTCGCCGTGGCGACATTGGCCAATTCATAGTGAAAGGTGACGGCCAGCGTTGATGAGAGTTGGAAATAGACCGGATCGCCGGTTTGGGCCTGCGCCGTATCGTAAATGCCGGGAGGTGCATCGGCGAGATAGGTAAATGTCCCCTGCTGGCGATAGATGACCGGTTCGTTAACGACGCGGCTGGCGGGTTGGAGGAAGGCGTAGCCAGCAAGCATGCCGGCGACGATTGCGCCAAGTGCGCACAGTGTCACCGCAGCCATCGCTGCCTCGACCGGCTGAACAATTGTGTGGCGTGGCCGGCGACGCCGTCCGGTTGCGCGTGGTTGTGCCATCACCATCCCTCCTGCCAGCGCCAGAATGATCAGCCACCAGTATTGGCGCGCCAGCACTAAGCCGCTCCCCAGCCACGGTATATGCAGCCATGCCCGCCCTTCAATCTCGGTCGTCAACGGCTCGTAGGGATCGACAAAATCGTTGTGATCACCCTTCAACTGCCAACGTTCGCCATCTTGGCCGATGATGCGATGGATCACTAACCCAATCTCAGGATGGCGGTAGGTGACAATATCGCCCAGTGCATAGTCATCAGCAGCGCGCGTAATCACCAGATCGCCGCGTCGGTAGAGCGGGGCCATGCTATTGCCGTTGATTACGACAAACTGGGCAACGCCACCCAGCGAGCGGGGTGCAAACAGCCACCAGATCAGCGCAAGGCCGAGCAGGATCGCCAGCCCACCCAGCCACCGTCCAATGACTGTTCGCCCCAGCTTCATAGCCACCTCTCATCATACAGAACGGGCAAGAGGAACGTTCTTGCGCGCCTCTTGCCCGCTCCGTGACGTCACTGTAGATTTAGTTGTGCGCCACAATGCGCAAGGTTGTATGGGTCGAAATCGGCACATTCGGCGAGGGATCAGCCGTCCACGTGCCGCCCGATTCAGTCGCGTTCACCCAGTTCGAGCCATCGAGTTGCACGAGCACCGTGGTCGGAGCAGCAGCGCCGGTCAGGGTAAAGGTAACTTTGTCGATCAACGTCGGATCAGTTGCATCGTAGACATAGGTCAAGCTACCGACCGTGTAGCCGCTGATGGTCAACGAACCGTCACCGGCAACAATAACTGCACTACCAAATGAGTTTGTGGCGGCGAAGCCATACGCGGCAGCGGCCAGCGCCAGCGCCAGAACGGCGGCGATCAGGGTTTTGGGATGGAGAAGGGTAGCCATACAACGCCTCCTGCGTGTCGTGAAGCGGTTCACTAACCGTTTCTTTAGAATTGATGATAATTGAGGCGTTGACCAATTACAATCGCATAAAAGTATGCTACTACAGATAATCGTTTCGTGATCAGAGGTATAACCTAGGTACTATATGTAATTGTGATAGAACTCGCAATATTAAACGTTGTTGCAGCTTCACCCTGACCATACCAAACCCCCACTGGCAGAATCCGCCGCTATCGTGTATAACAAGTATCAGTCATGCATCTCGCTGACCAAAATGAGGCACCGCAATGGAGCGACGGATTCTGGTCATCGGCGCGTTGGGGCAAGTCGGTTCCGATTTGGTGCCGGCGCTGCGCCAGATCTATGGCGCGACGCACGTTATCGCCAGTGATCTCAAACCGGCGACCGATGAAGCTGGGCCGTATGCCATGCTCGATTGCACCGATGGCGTGGCGCTCGATGAATTAGTCACCCGCATGCGCGTCGGCATCATTTACCATCTGGCTGCGCTGCTCTCGGCCACTGCCGAGCGGATGCCGCAACAGGCATGGCGGCTCAACGTTGATGGCCTGTATACCGTGCTCGAAGTGGCGCGCCTCCACCGGTGCCAAATCTTTGTGCCGAGCAGTATTGCCGCGTTTGGCCCGGAAACGCCGCGCGACCCTACTCCGCAAGTGACAATCCAGCGCCCCACAACTATGTACGGCATTAGCAAGGTGATTAGCGAGTTGCTTTGCTCGTACTATGTTGCCCGCTACGGTCTCGATGCGCGCGGCCTCCGCTTCCCCGGTCTGATCTCGGCCACTGCGCCACCCGGCGGCGGCACCACTGACTACGCAGTTGAAATCTTTCATGCTGCGCTGAGCACAGGCGCTTATACCTGCTACCTGCAACCGGATACGCGCTTGCCGCTGATGTACATGGCTGACGGCATCCGGGCAATGCTCGAATTGATGGCTACCGACCGTGAACGGCTGCGCTACGCGAATGCGTACAATATTCAGGGCTTTAGCGCCACCCCAGCCGAACTCGCCGCCGCGATCAGCCGCCGCATTCCTGAGTTTCAGATCGACTACGCGATCCAACCGTACCGCCAAGCAATCGCCGACTCGTGGCCGCATGCGCTCGATGACAGTGCGGCTCGCGCCGATTGGGGATGGCAACCGCACTACGATTTGGAAGGAATGGTGGACGAGATGCTGCGGGTGATTCGCCAGCAAAGCGCATCGTAAACGCGCTGCCCCCTCACCTATCCGTCCACCTGTTAAATACGGAGAACGCTATGCCTCACGACCGTCTGGCCGGAATCCTCCAACAGCAACTTGACCAACTGAGCGCCGAACGGCGGCGCAAAGGCTTTGAGCGCGTGATTACCGAACGACTGCCGGGAGATGGCAAGCGCGGGCCGCGCTACCGGGTCGCTGGCTACGAGCAACCGTTCATTCGTATGAATTCCAACAGCTACCTCGGATTGGCCGCCGATCCGCGCTTGATCGCGGCAGCGGAAGCGGCGACGCACCGGTTTGGCGTCGGCCCCGGCGCCGTGCGCTTCATTAGCGGCACCCTTGCCCCGCACGTGGCGCTGGAACAACGGCTGGCCGCCTTTCACCGACGCGATGCAGCGATGCTTTTTTCCAGCGCCTATGCCGCAGTGCTCAGCGTGATCACCTCGCTCACGACGCCTGACACCGCGATCATCAGCGATGAACTGAACCACAACTGCATCATCAACGCCATCCGGCTCGCCCGTCCACGCGAAAAGCTGGTTTACCGCCATCTCGATCTTGAGCAGCTCGACGCAGCGCTCGCGCAAGCCTCCCAGACCTGCCGGCGAGCGATTGTCGTCACTGATGGCATCTTCTCGATGCGTGGCGTGCATGCGCCCCTCGACCGGATTGCCGCTATTGTTGCCCGGTATGATGCGACATTTGCTGAAAACGCCTTGCTAATCGTTGACGACTCGCACGGCGTCGGCGCGTTTGGCGCCACTGGCCGCGGCAGCGAAGAGTATTGCGGCGCGCGCGCCGATCTGTTGATCGGCACGCTAGGCAAGGCGTTTGGCGCCAACGGCGGTTACGTCGTCGGGCCGCAAGTGCTGATCGATAGCTTGCGTGAAACCAGCCCGACCTACATCTACTCCAACCCGATCACCGCTGGCGAAGCGAGCGCGGCGCTGGCGGCGCTCGATATCCTTGAGAGCACCGAGGGCCAAGAGCGGTTAGCGCATCTACGCGCCATGACGGCCCGTTTCCGGCAGGGCTTGCGTGACGGCGGCTTCGAGACCCTGCCCGGCGCGCATCCGGTGGTGCCGCTGTTTGTGCGCGATCCGGCGGCAACGGCAGCCCTCGTTGACACCCTCTTTGCGCGAGGGGTGCTGGCAACCGCGATTATGTACCCCGTCGTGCCGCGCGGCGATGACAGCATCCGCTTCCAGATCAGCGCCGAACACACCGCCGCCGATATTGATGAGGCGTTGGCGGCGTTGCGGTAGCCGGTATGGGTGTGGCGGACGTGCCCGCCTGTCATTGCGAGGGAGCGAAAAGGGTGCGTGATCTGGCACCCGGCCCTAAAGGGCCGGGCTAAGCTTACGAAGCCCGCTACGCGGGCTGGCCCTCACCCCCAGCCCCTCTCCCACTAGCGCGGGAGAGGGGAGTGCAGTCTTCAGCGGAAAGGGGTCGCTTCCGTGCTCGTGGGGGATTGCGTCGCTGCGCTACGCTCCGCTCGCAAGGACACCGGGGTGCGGTGACATGGCCCCCATCCCAGCCCTCCCCCGCTGGGGGAGGGAGTCACGGGGAAGGACGCCTGAGCGGGGGCTCCCGCCCTCGCGGGGGATTGCTTCGCTGCGCTCCGCTCCGCTCGCAAGGACACCGGGGTGCGGCGCGCAAGGACACCAAGGGAGCGGGGGGGCCCATCTGTCATTGCGAGGGGGCGCAGCCCCCGAAGCAATCTCCCGCTTCAGCGCGAACGAACGCACAGCGGGTTGTTTCCGTGCTCGCGGGGGGATTGCTTCGCCGTGCCCAGCGCGGCTCGCAAGGACAACTGGGGAGCGGCGTACATGGCCCCCACCCCAGCCCTCCCCCGCTGGGGGAGGGAGTCACGGGGAAGGACGCCTGAGCGGGGTCTCCCGCCCTCGCGGGGGATTGCTTCGCTCCGCTCGCAAAGACACCGGGGTGCGGCGCGCAAGGACACCGAGGGAAC
>NZ_LWQS01000040.1 GCF_001650695.1 Chloroflexus islandicus | reverse complement strand
GCCCGCGCAGCGGGCTTCGTAACCCTAGCCCGGCCCTGAAGGGCCGGGTACCGGACTGAACCCCCGCGGGTTGAGGGACTGACAAAACGTGTGGTTGAGCACACCTATTGATCGTTGAGCAATGCCGCAACGTCCGGCGCTGCACGCCCCATCACCCCTCCCCCAGCGGGGGAGGGGTGATGGGGTGGGGGATCAGCCCGCGCAAGCGGGCTTCGTACATGTAGCCCGGCCCTGAAGGGCCGGGTACCGGAGATGTTCTGTCTACCCTTGCAATCCAGCGGGTGGGGGCAGTATCTCCAAGCCCATCTGCACAACGACCGGCCACCATGTCATTGCGAGGGGGCGCAGCTCCCGAAGCAATCTCCTACTGGAGCGGGAAGCGTGAGTTACTGGGATCGGTTGCAGGACGGGCAGGCAGCGGATGGCATCCGCTCTTGCGGGGGATTGCTTCGGACGCGCCGCGCCAGTCATACGGCCTAGGTGAGGGAATGACTGCCGGCGCGCCGCGTCCTCGCAATGACAACTGGGGCGGGCGCAGGGCTTCGGACGCGCCGTGCCAGTCATACAGACGAGTGAGGGAATGAATGCCGGCGCATCCTCGCAATGACGACTGGGACGGAGGATGGCTGCGGCGTAAGAATCAACCTGTACCAGAGCATAGCGAAAAAGACCGGGCAGGTTGACATCTCTCTGCCGTTGTGACAATGGTTTGGTGCTTAGAAAGGCGTAGACTGCTACGCCTTTCAATTTTTTGTTTAATTCGTAAATTCTCGAAAGTACTTGACAAACTTTGAAAATTGCTCTAGACTATGAAAACAATTCCCGGACAGTATGAATGCCCAAGCAGGCGGTTGGTCTGTTCGTTATCACAGCGATTGCGACGGGGTAAACCTCGTGTGACGCAGCATTCTGCGGTTTGCCGGTCAGAATAGGGCAAGGTGCATGGTAGAACAGCACAACGATGCGCTCCCGCCGGAAGTGCGGCGCGACCAGATTATGGCGCTGTTGCAACGTCACGGCCAAGTGACGGTGAAGTGGTGCGCCGAACAGTTGGGTGTTTCCGAAGTGACGATCCGCAGCGATTTTGCGCTGCTCGAACGCGAAGGCTTGCTGCGACGGGTGTGGGGTGGCGCAGTGCTCGACCGTCCGCTGTGGCCGGAAGGCAGTTTCGCGTCGCGCCTCAAGGTGCAGTCGGCGGAAAAGGAGCGGATCGCGCGGGCAGCAGCCGAACTGATCGTTGATGGTGACACGGTGATGCTCGATGCCAGTACGACGGCTTATGCCATTGCCCGCCAGATTGCCGACCGGCGCAATCTGACCATTATTACCAACGGAATGCATCTCGCGCTGGCGCTGGGAGCTTATCCGGCGATCACGACCATTGTGATCGGCGGGCAAGTGCGCGGCGATACCGGTTCGTTGACCGGCACACTGGCCGAAGAGATGTTGCAGCGGCTGCACGCCGATAAGGGATTCTTTTCGGCGCGCGGGTTGACGGTGGCGAAAGGGTTGACCGAAAGTTCGATTCCCGAAGGGTTGTTGAAGGCCGAGATGGTGCGGCACGTTGACCGGGTGATTGCGGTGCTCGACAGCAGCAAACTGGGCCAAACCGCGCTGACCAGCTTCTGCCCGGTTGAGGGGATTCATCATCTGATCACTGCTGGCCCGGAAGCTGCTGAACGCAGTTCCCCTTTTACCGAATTCTTTCCGGTCACGATCGTGTAGCGAGGAAGCTATGCAAGGTGCTCCTGTGTTGGAGATGCGCGATATTTCGCGGCGGTTCGGCAGCACGCAGGCCTTGGCCGGCGTGAGTCTGCGTCTCTACCCTGGTGAGGTGCATGCGCTGCTGGGTGAGAATGGCGCCGGAAAATCAACTCTGATCAAGATTATGACCGGGGTGCATCAGCCCGATAGCGGCCAGATTCTGCTCGATGGCCGTCCGGTGCGGATCGGCAGCACGCTAGAGGCGCAGCGGTTGGGGATTGCGGCGATTTATCAAGAGCCGCTGATGTATCCCGATCTGAATGTGGCTGAAAATATCTTTATTGCCCATGCCGGGCGCGGGCCGTTGGTCGATTGGGGCAAGATGTACCGTGAGGCGGAAGCAATTTTGGCCCAGCTCGACGTGCGGCTCGATGTGCGCCAACCGGCGCGTGGCTTGAGTGTGGCTGCCCAACAAACGGTTGAGATTGCCAAAGCGCTGTCGTTGCAGGTGCGCGTGCTGATTATGGATGAACCGACAGCGGCGTTGTCGGCGCACGAGGTCGAGCAACTCTTTGCGATTGTGCGCCGGCTGCGCGCGCAGGGAGTGGCCATTCTCTTTATTTCCCACCGGTTGGAAGAGGTGTTTGACATCGCCGACCGGATTACGGTCTTTCGCGATGGCCGGTTGATTTCGTCGGCGCCGCGAGCTGATGTCACCGTCGAGCAGGCTATCCGCGATATGGCCGGGCGCAGCGTCGAGCAGCTCTTCCCGCGCCGGCATACCGTGCGCGATGAGGTGCTGGTGCAGGTGCGTGATTTGGGCCGTCAAGGCGCATTTCATGGCGTTTCGTTCGATGTGCGCGCCGGTGAGGTGCTCGGTTTTGCCGGCTTGGTCGGCGCGCGCCGTACCGATGTCGGTTTAGCGTTGTTCGGCATCGCTCCGGCGGATCAGGGCACGATCACGATTGCTGGCCAGCCGGTGCGGATCACCAACCCGCGCCAAGCGATGCGCCATGGCATTGCCTACGTGAGCGAGGATCGGCGCGGGCTAGGTTTGTCGCTGCCAATGTCGATTGCGGCCAATATCACGCTGCCCACCTTGCGCCGCTACCTCAATCCACTGGGGTTGTTGCGCCGGCCAGCCGAAACGGATACTGCCGAGGAGTTTCGCCGCCGGCTGGCGATCCGTGCGCCCTCGGTTGAGGTGGAGGTGGGCAAGTTGTCGGGCGGCAATCAGCAGAAGGTGATGCTGAGCAAGTGGCTGAATACCCGTCCGCGCCTGCTGATTCTCGACGAGCCGACGCGCGGGATCGATGTCGGCGCGAAGGCTGAGGTGCATCAGATGATCGATGACTTGGCCGCTGAAGGGATCGCGATCATTCTCATCTCTTCCGATTTGCCCGAAGTGTTGGCGATGAGCGATCGGGTGTTGGTAATGCGTGAAGGCCGGCAGATGGCCGTCTTTACCCGTCACGAGGCGACCCAAGAGCGGGTGTTGGCGGCGGCGATGGGCCAGCGCGATGCGGCGTAGCAACGGCCGAAGTGATGAGCAGAAACGCAATAGGAGCGACGTGATGCACACATGGCGACAGCGGATGAGGCCAGAGCAGATCCGCGAGCTGAGTTTGGTCGGGCTGATTGTGATTGCGCTGCTGATCTTTGGTTGGCAGATCGAGAACTTTCTGTCGGCTCGCACCTTCAATCGCATTACCTCCAGCGTTGCGATCGTCGGTATGGTGGCGATTGGTCAGACGCTGGTAGTCTTGACGCGCAATATCGATCTGTCGGTGGGGTCGATCGTTGGCTTTACTGCCTATTTTGTCGGATCGCAACTGGCTGCCAATCCCGGTCTGCCACCGGTGATGGCGGTGGTCTTGGCGGTGTTGACCGGCGGTGCGTTGGGGTTGGTGAATGGCCTGATCGTCGCCTACGGCCGGGTGCCGGCAATTATCACCACCCTCGGTACGCTGGCGATCTACCGCATGTTGCTGATCAACTATGCCAACGCGCGCACGATTACGGTCGATTCGCTGCCGTCATGGGTGGTTGAGCTGAGCCGGCAAACGATCTTTACGATCGGTGATTTCGCGGTGCGTCCGTTGTTTGCGATCACCATTGCCGCTGTGGTCGTGTTTCAGTTTGTGCTGGCCTATACCGTGTTTGGCCGGCGCTTGTATGCGATTGGCTCTAATCCCGAAGCGGCCCGGTTTGCCGGTTTGCCGGCGCAACGCACGGTGTTGGCGGCGTTTGTGCTTTGCGGGATGCTGGCTGGTATGGCCGGTTTTCTGTTCCTTGCCCGTTTCGGCAACATCACCGCGGTGGCCGGGCAAGGGATCGAGCTTGAGTCGGTGGCGGCAGTGGTGGTTGGCGGCGTCAATACCTTCGGCGGTTCGGGCACGGTGCTGGGAGCGTTGCTCGGCGCGTTCCTGATCGATCTGTTAGGGCAGGGGTTGCTGCGCTGGCTCGGTATCAGCGAGTTTTGGCGCGATGCGTTGCTTGGCTTGCTGATCCTGCTGGCAGTGGCTTCCGACTCGGTCATCTTGGGCTGGTTGCGCCGGATCTGGGCCGCACCGGCACTGCGCGCGGAGGTGAGCAATGAAGGCTAAGTTGCGCCGCCTGCTGAGCTGGGAAGGGTTGCTGCTGGCGATTTTGGTGTTGGTAGCAGCAGTGAATGCCAACCTCGCTCCGGCGTATGTGAGCTTAAATAACCAGATCAATCTCTTTCAGTTGTCGATCGAGAAGATTATTGTCGCACTGGTGATGACCTTTATCATCATCAACGGCGAGATCGATCTGTCGGTGGCGTCGGTCATGGGCTTGGCCGCCTGTATCGTGGCAGTGCTGTTTGATCGCGGCGTCCCGATGGAGTGGGCGATCGTGGTGGCGCTGCTGGCCGGTGTGCTCTGTGGCGCCTTCAACGGCTTTTGGGTGGCCTATGTTGGTCTGCCGTCGTTGGCCGTCACGCTGGCCGGCATGATCGGTTTCCGCGGTGTGGCCCGCATCTTGATCGAAGATCGCTCAATCGGCGGTTTTCCGGCATGGTTTACCGCGCTCGGCCAGCAGCCATTGATTGGCCCGTTTCCCTTTAGCCTGATCCTCTTTGCGCTGCTGTTTACGCTGGCGTTGATCGTGCTGCAATACTCTGGCGTAGGCCGCTTGGTTTATGTAATCGGCCACAATGCCGCCGTAGCTCGCTATTCCGGCATCGATGTTCCCCGCCTCAAACTCGGCCTGTTTATCGCTTCCGGCTTGGTCGCTGCGCTGGCTGGCGTCTTGCTCGCCGCCCGTCTTGGTGCGGTGCGCGGCAATACCGCTGATGGTTTCGAGCTCGACATCATCACGATGGTGTTGCTCGGCGGGGTGAGCATCTTTGGCGGCACTGGCAATCTGGCCGGCGTGGGCCTGTCTATTCTCGTCATCCTCAACCTGCGCAACGGCATGTCGTTGCTCAATGTAACCGGCAACGTGCAGACCGGCGTGGTTGGGATGTTGTTGATTTTGTCGGTGTTGTTGCCCAATCTCGCGCAGATGGCGCGTGAACGCTGGCAGCGGCGCGCCGTGCAACGAAAGGAGGTGCAGACCGGCGTTGAGACGAGTGTTTCATCGTAGCTGATAGTTTGCGAACAGTGGTGTTCAAGCTGTACTCGTGGTGAGAGGAGTGTGCCCATGCAGGCGACCAAACGACATCTGTTCTTTGCCGTCACGCTGATCATTGCCTTGTTGTTAGCGGCCTGTACGCCGCAATCGCAGACACCTGCGCCGACCAGCGCCCCGGCGCCGACGAGCGCTCCGGCGCCGACCAGCGCTCCGGCGCCGACCACTGCTCCGACCGGTGGTGTGGTCTCGGCGACCCCCGGTCTTGATATCAACATGATCCTGTTGCCCAAGTTCCTCGGCATCGCCGTCTTTGATCAGGCCTACGAAGGCGCGAAGGAGGCTCACGCCGAGCTGGGCAATAAAGGCAACCTGATCTTCACCGGCCCGACGGCAGAGAACTCGGTGGCGGGGCAGATCGAGACACTGACCAACGCGGCGACGCAGGGGGTGAAGGCGGTGATGCTCTCGAACAACGCCGGCGACCAGATTGCGGCGGCGGCGCAAGCGGCGCAGGCGGCGGGGGTGAAGGTGGTGACGTGGGATTCACCCATCCCGTCGGCGCAAGGCGAGAGCGTGTTCGTGGCGCAGGTTGACTTCAACGAGACGGGCCGGGTGATGGCGGATATGGCGCTGTCGATCCTTGGCCCGCAAGGTGGTGAATTTGCGATCTTGTCGGCCTCGCCCGACGCGGCGAACCAGAATGCGTGGATCGCATCGATGAAGCAGGTGCTGGCCGAGCCGAAGTACGCTAATCTGAAGCTGGTGGATACGGTGTACGGCAACGACCAGTCGGAAGAGAGCTACAACCAAGCGCTGGCGCTGGTGGATAAGTACCCGAACCTGAAGCTGATTATGGCGCCGACGACGGTGGGGATTGCGGCGGCGGCCAAGGCGATGACCGACGAAGGGTTGTGCGACAAGGTGAAGGTGTCGGGCTTGGGCTTGCCGTCCGAGATGGCTAGCTACACCCTGAGCGGGTGCGCGCCGCAGTTTGCGCTGTGGAGCTTCAAAGACCTTGGCTACTTGACCTACTATCTCGCTTACGGTCTGGCCACCGGCCAACTGCAAGGCGTCGAAGGCGAGCGGTTTAACGCTGGACGGATGGGGTCGTACACCATTGAGAAAGACCCCACCCGGCCCAACGGGTTGCGCGTGCTGATGGGGCCGTTCACCGTCTACACCGCTGAGAACGTTAACAAGTAGGGCGAGATGTAGGGCTTTACCATCGCAGGCCGTTTACAGGAAGGCAGCGAACGGAAGGCATCCGGTTGCCCACTGTCATTGCGAGGGGGTGTAGGTACACTGCGTTGCAGTGTGCCTTCCCCCGAAGCAATCTCCTGCTGGAGCGGGAAGAGTGAGTTACTGGGATAGGAGGGTGTTGTACGCGGCGCATCCTTGCAATGACAAGCGGGGAGGGGGGATGCGCCTCACTCCTCCAGTGGGTTGAGGGGCGGACAAACCATGTGGTTAAGCACACCTGCTGAGCGCTGTGCGATGCCTCAACGTCCGGTGCTCCACGCCCCATCACCCCTCCCCCAGCGGGGGAGGGGCAAGGGGTGGGGGCATCAGCCCGCGCAGCGGGCTTCTACATGTAGCCCGGCCCTTCAGGGCCGGGTACCGGACTGAACCCCAGCGGGTTGAGGGGCGGACAAACCATAGTGGTTGAGCGCACCTGTTGATCGCTCTGCGATGCCTCAACGTCCAGCGCTCTACGCCCCATCACCCCTCCCCCAGCGGGGGAGGGGCAAGGGGTGGGGGCATCAGCCCGCGCAAGCGGGCTTCGTAACACTAGCCCGGCCCTTCAGGGCCGGGTACCGGATCAGAGGTTCTGTCCGCCCTTGCAGCCCAGCGGGGAGGGTTGGGGAGAAGGCAGTATCTCCAAGCCCATCTGCGCAACGACCGTCCACCATGTCATTGCGAAGGTGCGTAGCCCCCGCAGCAATCTCCTACTGGAGCGGGAAGCGTGGGTTACAGGGATCGGTTGCAGAACGGGCAGGCAGTGGATGACGTCCGCTCGATCGCTGTCATTGCGAGGGGGCGCAGCCCCCGAAGCAATCTCCTGCTGGAGCGGGAAGAGTGGGTTACTGGGATCGGTTGCAGGAAAGGCGGGCAGTGGATGCCATCCGCACTCGCGGGGGATTGCTGCGGACGCGCCGCGCCAGTCATACAGACGCGGTAAGGGGATGATGGCCAGCGCGGCGCGTCCTCGCAATGACAAGAGACGAGCGAGTGCTGCACCGCCTAGGCATCGCGCCGCGCTGCCGCTAGGTGCGGTTCGCAATGACAGTGGAGCGCCTGCGTAGCAGGCGTTGTTAATGAAGCCCGATCCTCACCAGATGAGAATCAGCGAGGTTCTTATGAAACGAGTCGGTTTTACCCTTAAAGTCAAACCAGAACTGATCGACGAATACAAAGCCCATCACGCCAATGTCTGGCCAGAGATGCTCGATGCGCTGCGCCGGCACGGCTGGCATAACTATACCCTCTTTATGCGCGATGATGGTCTACTGTTTGGCTATGTCGAAGTGCCAGAGAGCTTCGAGCAGGCGCTGGCCGGTATGGCTACTGAAGAGGTGAATGCCCGCTGGCAGGCGATGATGGCTCCTTATTTCGAGAATCTGAGCGGCGCGTATGCCGATCAGAGCATGGTGCAGCTCGAAGAGGTGTTTCATCTCGATTGAGGAAGGGGCATAGCGGTTTTGCCTCTGCGCCCTCTGCGTGCTCTGCGGTACAGCTAACCTAACAGACGGGAGAAGACGATGACCTTTCCTGCTCCAACTTCAGCGCAGATCGAGGCGGCCTATGCGGTGGCCCGCGATCGCTATGCGGCGCTTGGGGTTGATACAGAAGCGGCGCTGGCGACGCTGGCGACCGTGAGCCTGAGTCTGCATTGTTGGCAAGGCGATGATGTCGGCGGGTTTGAGAATCCCGGCGGCCCGCTCGAAGGCGGGATCGCCGCGACCGGTAATTATCCGGGCAAGGCGCGCAACGGCGATGAGCTGCGGAGCGATCTCGATCTGGTGTACCGTTTGTTGCCGGGCCGCCATCGCTTGAATCTGCACGCAATCTATGCCGAAACCAGCGGCGTGAAGGTCAGCCGTGACGAGCTACGCCCTGAACACTTTGCCACGTGGCTCGATTGGGCTAAGACCAACGGTCACGGTATCGACTTTAACCCCACCTGCTTTTCGCACCCGCTGGCTGCCGATGGTATGACGTTGGCCCATCCCGATCCCGCCATTCGCCGCTTCTGGATTGACCATTGCATTGCATGCCGGCGAATCGGCGCCCATTTTGGCCGTGAACTCGGCACGCCTTGCGTCACGAACATCTGGATCCCTGATGGTATGAAGGATACGCCGGTTGACCGGTTAGGGCCGCGCCAGCGCCTGCGCGAGTCGCTCGACGCGATTCTGGCCGAACCGCTCGATCCGGCTCACAATCGCGACGCGGTGGAAGCTAAGCTCTTCGGCATTGGTTCCGAGAGCTACGTTGTCGGTTCACACGAGTTCTACCTCGGCTACGCCGTCAGCCATCCCGGTCTGTTGCTCTGTCTCGATAGCGGCCATTTCCATCCCACCGAGACCATCTCGGATAAAATCTCATCGGTGTTGCTGTTTGTTGATGAACTGTTGCTGCACGTCAGCCGGGGGGTGCGCTGGGATAGCGATCACGTTGTGACCCTCTCTGACGAAACGCAGGCAATCATGCACGAGGTGGTGCGCGGCGGTTTTCTCACCCGCACGCACATTGGTCTCGATTTCTTTGATGCTAGCATCAACCGGGTTGCGGCATGGACGATTGGCGCGCGGAATGCGTTGCGCGCTCTGCTGGTGGCGCTGCTCGAACCCACCGCTCGGTTGCGCGAACTCGAACTAGCCGGCGATACGACAGCCCGGCTTGCGCTGCTCGAAGAGCTGAAGGGGATGCCATGGCAGGCGGTGTGGGATGTCTATTGCTACCGCAACGATGTGTCGGTCGGGGCGAGTTTCCTCAACGAGATTAAGCGCTACGAAGCGGAGGTGTTGGCTGCGCGCTGATCCTCGCAACAATGCTGCTCGCACGCTTGTCTACCGAAACAGGGAGTTTCCTGATGAACACAGATACCACTCGTTTTCGCCACGTCTCTTACGGCTGGGATGCAGCGTATGCTGCGACGCTCGATCCGGTGGCCCGGCTGGTCTATCGCTCGAACCTGCTCGGCAGCGATCAGCGTATCACCAACACCGGCGGCGGCAATACGTCGGCTAAAATCAGCGAGCGCGATCCGCTGACCGGTGCGCCGGTTGAGGTGTTGTGGGTGAAGGGGTCGGGCGGCGACCTGCGCACCAGCACGCGCGCCAATTTCGCCTCGCTCGAGTTGAACAAGTTGCGTGAATTGCGCGCGATCTATCTGCGCGATCCCAACCGTGGCCCGAAAACGGCCATCGAAGACGCGATGGTTGATCTCTACCCCCATTGCACCTTCAATCTCAACCCGCGTGCGTCGTCGATCGATACCCCGCTCCATGCCTTCATTCCCTACCGCCACGTCGATCACATGCATCCCAATGCGGTGATCGCGATTGCTGCCTCGCGCAACGGCGAGCGGCTGACTCGCGAGATCTACGGCGATGAGGTGATTTGGACGCCGTGGCAGCGGCCCGGTTTTGATTTGGGGATGACGCTGGAACGGATTTGCCGCGAGCATCCGCAGGCGAAGGGAGTGATTTTGGGCGGGCACGGCTTGATCAATTGGGCCGATGATGATCAAGAGTGCTACGAGCGCACGCTCGAGCTGATCGAGCGGGCGGCGCGCTATATCGAAGAGCGTGATCGCGGTGACGCGACCTTCGGCGGGCCGAAGTATGCTGCGTTACCGCTCGCTGAGCGGCGGGAGACGCTGGCAGCCATCTTGCCGTGGTTGCGCGGCCAGATCAGCCGCCAGCGCCGGTTTATCGCCACCATTCAAGACGATGAGCGCACTCTGCGCTTTGTCAATAGCGTTGATGCGCCGCGTTTGGCTGAGCTGGGCACTAGTTGTCCCGACCACTTCCTGCGCACCAAGATCAAACCACTCTATATTGACTGGAACCCGCAGGCCGAGAGTCTGGCCGATCTGCGCCGCAAGCTAGCTGATGGCCTTGAGGGCTATCGCGCCGATTACACCCGCTACTACGAAACCCACCGCCGGCCCGATTCGCCGCCGATGCGCGATCCGAACCCGACCGTGATTCTTATTCCCGGTTTGGGCATGATTACGTGGGGCAAAGACAAGAGCGAGTCGCGAGTGACCGCCGAGTTCTATACTGCGGCAATCGAGGTGATGCGCGGGGCCGAGGCGATTGATGAGTATGTGGCGCTGCCGCTGCAAGAGGCGTTTGATATCGAGTATTGGCAGCTCGAAGAGGCGAAGCTGCGGCGCATGCCGCCGGAAAAAGAGCTAGCCCGGCAGGTGATCGCAGTGGTAGGTGGCGGCAGCGGGATCGGGCGCGAGGTGGCGCTGCGCTTGGCCAACGAAGGGGCGCATATCGTGTGCGTTGACAAAGACGGCGCCGCGGCGCAAGCGACCGCGCAGGCAATCATTGACCGGCACGGCCTAGGGATCGGCGTCGCCGGCAGCGATATTTCGGCCTGCGGCCCAGCCATTGGCTTGGTGGCCGACATCACCGACCGCGCAAGTGTGCGCGCGATGCTCCAGCAAGCGACACTGGCCTACGGTGGCCTCGACGCGGTGGCCGTTACTGCCGGCATCTTCGTCTCCCCCGATGCTGAAGGTCGCATCCGTGACGAGCAGTGGGCGCTGACCTTTGCGATTAACGTGACCGGCCACTATCTGGTTGCCGACGAAGCCGCCAAGCTCTGGCGCGAGCAAGGTTTGCCGGCTAATCTAGTGCTTACCACTTCAGTTAATGCCGTGGTGGCCAAGAAGGGATCGCTGGCCTACGACACCAGCAAAGCCGCCGCCAATCACCTCATCCGCGAATTAGCCATCGAACTCGCGCCGCTGGTGCGGGTCAACGGCGTCGCACCGGCGACGGTTGTGCAAGGCAGCGGCATGTTCCCGCGGGATCGGGTGATTGCCTCGCTAACGAAGTATGGCATTCCCTTCACCCTTGACGAACCTACTGAGGCGCTGACCGAGAAACTGGCCCGCTTCTACGCCGAACGGTCGCTGCTCAAGCGCCCGATTACGCCGGCAGATCAGGCTGAAGCCTTCTTCTTGCTGCTCAGCCAGCGCCTCAGCCAGACGACCGGCCAGATCATTACGGTTGACGGCGGCTTGCACGAGGCCTTCTTGCGGTAAGCTCAATGAAGGAAGCACTATGCCCGAATTAGCCCACTTTATTGCGGTTGACATCGGCGCTTCCGGCGGGAGGGTGATCTTGGGCCGCTGGGACGGCAGCCGGATGGCGCTCGACGAACTCCACCGCTTTCCGAATGGGATGGACGAACGCGATGGCCATCTGTTTTGGGATGCCAACCGGCTCTGGCGCGAGATGCAGCACGGGTTGCGCCAGTATGCCCAACACGAGCATGTCTCGTTGCTAGCTAGCATCGGGATTGATACGTGGGCGGTTGATTATGGCCTGCTCGATGCACACGGTGCGCTGATTGGCGATCCCTACGCTTACCGTGATCCACGCAACGAGGGCGTCGCCGAGCAGGTCGATCAACTTATCCCGCCGGAAGAACTCTACGAGCGCACCGGGTTGCAGCGGTTGCCGTTCAATACGCTCTACCAACTGTATGCTGAACGGCAGGGGGAACGGTTCGCGCAAGCGGCGACGATGCTGCTCATTCCCGATCTCTTTCACTATTGGCTGACCGGGCAGCGGGTGGCCGAATATACCAACGCGACTACGACGATGTTTCTCGATGCGCGGCAGCGGGTGTGGGCAACCGATCTGCTCACCCGGCTGGGTATTCCAGCGCACATCTTGCCGCCGCTGGTGATGCCGGGCACGCGCCTTGGCCCGCTGCGGCCCGAACTCCAAGCCGATCTGGGGTTGCCGGCAAGTGTGACGGTAGTGGCAGTAGGTACTCACGACACGGCCAGCGCGGTTGCCGCTGTGCCGCATCTCGATGCGCAGAGCGCCTACATCAGCAGCGGCACGTGGAGTCTGGTTGGCGTCGAGCGGACTGAACCGCTGATCAATGATGCGGCCCGCCAATTGAATGTGACGAACGAAGGCGGCGTGTACGGCACGATCCGCTTGCTCAAGAACGTAAGCGGGTTGTGGCTGTTGCAAGAGTGCCAACGGCGCTGGCACGAAGAGGGATTGCGCCTAACGTGGGATGAGATTGTCGCGCAAGCCGCTGCTGCGCCGCCGCGCCGCGCGCTGATCGATCCCGACGCACCCGAATTTCTCGCCGTCGGCGATATGCCGGCCCGCATTCGTGACTACTGCCGGCGCACCGGCCAACCGGCCCCGGAAACGGTTGGCGAGATTGCCCGTTGCTGTCTTGATAGCCTTGCCTTGCGCTACCAGCAAGTGATTGATGCGCTGGCCGATCTAACCGGCCAGACTATCACTACCGTGCGGATCGTTGGCGGTGGCAGCCAAAACGCGCTGCTCTGCCAATTAACCGCCGATGCCTGCCGGCGTCCGGTGGTGGCCGGCCCTGTCGAAGGCACCGCTTTGGGCAATATTCTGGTGCAGGCGATTGCGATGGGCTATCTGCCCGATCTGGCGACCGCGCGCCAAATCGCTGCCGCTTCGGTGACGCAACAACGTTACGAACCGCAGGGAGCAAATCTGTTAGCCTAGTTAAATGGTGCGCCATCGGGTAGAGAATGGGGTTATTATGGACTGCGGCATTCAACCTGCCGCACTCTAAAGATTGTCGCCGTCGGGTCGAGGCGCGGGTTAGCGTGCTTAAATAAATATGGATTGCGGCAGTTTAACTGCCGCAATCCATACGTGTTGTCGCCGCTGGGCCGAGGCACGGGTTGGCGTGCTTAAATAAATATGGACTGCGGCAGTTTGACTGCCGCACTCCATACGTGTTGTTGCCGCTGAACCATCCGGCTACAACTCGCCTATCCGTTCTAGGATCTCTGCCGCCTGCGCCACAATGGCCTCCCGTTCAGCGGCGCTGAGCCGGCTAAGGCCCAACACCGCCGGGCCGAGGCGCGGGTTGGCGCGCAGGCGCGTTTCATGGCTGCTGAGGAAATTCCAGTAGAGCGTGTTGAACGGGCAGGCGCGCGGCCCGACCCGCGCTTTGCGATCGTAAAAACACCCCTTGCAGTAGTCGCTCATCTTGTCGATGTAGGCGGCGCTGGCAAGGTACGGCTTGGTCGCCGTGCGTCCGCCGTCGGCGTTCAGCCCCATCCCGATCACGTTGGGCGTGACCACCCACTCGTAGGCATCGACATAACATTCGAGAAACCAGTCGTTGACCGCTTGCGGGCGGATGCCGGCCAGCAGCGCGAAGTTGCACAGCACCATCAGCCGTTCGATGTGGTGGCAGTAGCCGGTGCGCAGCACGCGCTCGATGACGCAGCTTAGACAGCGCATGCGGGTCTGGCCTGTCCAGTACCATGCCGGCAATGGCCGTTCCGCCCCCCATGCATTGGCCTGTAATAGGCCGGGCATCAATTCCCAATAGCGGTAGTAAATGTATTCGCGCCAGCCGATAATCTGGCGCACAAAGCCTTCGACCGAGGCGAGCGGCGCGTGGCCGCGTTGGTAGGCGGTCACCGCAGCTTGCGCCGTTTCCAGCGGGTCGAGCAAGCCGATGTTGAGCAATGGCGAGAGGCGGGAATGGAAGAGCAACTCGTGCTCGGCGCTCATGGCGTCTTCAAACGGGCCGAAGTCGGGCAGGCGGTGGGTGATAAAGTCAGCGAGCGCCGCTAAGGCTTGCGCGCGCGTTACCGGCAGGTCGAAGCCATCGGCGCTGCCGATCGCGTTGGGGCAGGCATCGGCAAGATCAGCGATCGTCTGGCTAGTGATCACGTCAGGCGGGAAGCGCAATGGCGGCGGTACTGGCCGGCCATCGTAGCGCCGGCGGTTTTCATGGTCGAGATTCCACACCCCACCGGTTGGTTCACCGTCTGGTTCGATCAGTAAACCGGTCTGCCGGCGCATCGCCCGATAAAACGGCTCCATCAGCGCTGGCGGGCGGGCCGGCGGGTAGCGTTCGACCAGAAAGAGGGTGTTGGGCAAGATGGTGACAGCAATACCGAGTTCGGCAGCCAGACGCTGTTGGAATTGGCGGGTGGAGTATTCGGCGGCGGCAACGCAGATCAGATGGCGGATGCCGAAGGCGGTGATGTGGTCGCGCAGACCGCTGAGAAAATCCGGCGCTGTGCGCAGATCGACCTCGTAGCCGGCGGCGCGTAGTTCGGCGGCATAGTGGCGCATGGCGCTGATAATCAGCACCAATTTGCGGCGGTGGTACGGGCGTTGGTTGAGGCGGGCCAGCGACTCGATCAGCACCACGCGACGGTTGGGGGCCAAGCCGGGATGGGTCGGGCTGAGTTGGTCGCCAAGGATCCAGACTGATTCAGCAAGCGCAGTCATAAGCGATCCGGTTGAGTATCATCAAGGTGCAGATCAGGCAAAGGCACCGTAGAGCCGGACGGCTGTCCGGCTCCGCAACGACGCAAAGGATGATACACGCAAAGACGCAAAGGCCGCGAAGGATCGCAAGGGAAGGATCATAAATCTCGGCGTCATTAATGGTATTTTACCTCCATCCTCGCCCTCCCTTAGCGGGGTTTAAGAGCGGACAGAATGTATCCGCACAGAGGTGGTTGATGGCGTTGAGATGCGTTCGTGTACCCTCACCCCCAGCCCCTCTCCCACTAGCGCGGGAGAGGGGGGCCTATTCAGTCCGTGCAGGCATCCGTCCCGCGGAAGCGGGAGATTGCTTCGGGCGCTGCGCGCCCTCGCAATGACAGGGTGTACGCATCATGACCGCAGGGCGAGAACGGTGTGCGTAGGCAACAAGACCATTGCTAGCCGCCAGTCCTTTGCTGGCGTCCCCTCACCTCCAGCTCCTCTCTGCCGCTAGTGGGAGAGAGGAGCTGCTGCGTTTAGCTACCACAATGTCGTTGCCGCCAATCCGGCGGATCCCCCTCTCCCGCCGTAAGGTGGGAGAGGGGGCAAGGGGGTGAGGGCATCCGCCCGCGCAGCGGGCTTCGTAACAGTGTAGGCCGACCCTTTAGGGGTGAGGGACGGACAGAACACCCAATCGAGTTCACCCGTTGATCGCTATGCAATGCCTTAACGCCCGGCACTGCACTCCCTCTCACCCCTCCCCCAGCGGGGGAGGGGCAAGGGGTGGGGGCATCCGCCCGCGCAGCGGGCTTCGTAACGGTGTAGGCCGACCCTTTAGGGTTGCGGGACGGACAGAACACCTAATCGAGTTCACCCGTTGAACGCTATGCAATGCCTCAACGCCCGGCGCTGCACTCCTCATCACCCCTCCCCTAGCGGGAGAGGGGCTGGGGGTGAGGGCATCAGCCCGCGCAGCGAGCTTCGTAACCCTAGCCCGGCCCTTTAGGGCCGGGTACCGGACAGATGTTCTGTCCGCCCTTGAACCCCCAGCGGGAGGAGGCTGGGAGGGGGCCATCGCAAAAGCGCGAAGGATCGCAAAGGATGGATCATAACCCTCCGCGTCCTCCGCGGTAAGAGTATATGCGCTACTGGCGGAAGAGACGGTCGAGTGCGGCGTTCCACGCCTTCATCCGTTCCGGGTCGCCGCCGACATCGGGGTGATGGAGCCGGGCCATCGCTTTGCGGATGGCATTTGCTTCGTCTTCGCTAATGTGGCCGGCCAACGAACTAATATCAATCGTCGCGCCGGGGCGCGGTTCTTCGTGGAGCGAGGCTTCGAGCCGTTGGGCGCGGGCGCGCCACATATCGCGCTCGTGGCAGAGGAGGGTATTTTCGCGCATCGTTTCGGTGAGCGTTTCGACCATTTTGGCATGGGCGCGCTGCGCTTCTTGCGCGGCGGCCATGGTCTTCTCCAGTTGGCGGCGTAGCGAACGGATCAACGCTTGCGCCTCGGCTAATTCGCGGCGCAAGTGTTCTAGCTCGCGTTGGGTGCAGCCGTTACTGGTTGGCGTCAGCTCATCCGAGGTTAACACGCCCGACTCCTCATACCTGTTGGACATCTCTGTCTCTAGTATAGCGCAATTTGCGACTGCGCTGGGTACAGCGTCGATGTTACTATATATACTCCATAAACCAATCGATAACTTTTGCCGGCGCAGGATCGTTGTCAGAGCGCCGGGCCATCGCGATAGGAACCCCAGAAATGCGGTAAGGGTCGCGGGGCCTTGCCGCCGCGACCCGTCACACATGTGGCAACGGCCACTTGCTGGTGGCCGTAGGGGGATTATGGGGAGCAACAGTGAGGATTGGGAGGATACATGTCGAGCGACGTCTGTTGCTCCATCGCTCGACCTGTGAAAAGTATAGCAAGCAAGGTTACAGTTGGGTATCCGCCTTAAGACTGATTTGCGAACTCTCCTGCACGACGACGTATGCGCGCTCGATTTCGCGCCGGAATGAGTCCGGAATGCGCGCCCAATCCATCACATCCACCCGGATGGGCAAATCGCTATCGATAAACGCCTCGATCAGATCAAAGATTCGCTCGCAGGGTTGCAAGAGGTTGGGGGGGTTACGCACCACGAGATCGAGATCGCTGGCCGCATACGCGCCGCCAGTCACCCGGCTGCCATACGCCCATACCTCGTAATCGGGTACGTGGCGTTGGAGGATGGAGCGTACTTCAGTCAGGTAACGCTCCGGCAAGTCAAGATGGTATTCCGCCAGCATCATTCTCCCTCTTCGAGCACCGCACCGGTGCGTAGCCTTTCGGCTAGCACGCGCGCATCACGAATGAAATCCGGCAAGATCGCAAGTGTTGCTTGGACAAAGTCTTCGCCGTAGTTGTGAGCAGTGTTGTTGCGGTTGGCGCGATAGACGAACCACCGCTCGACTTCAGCGATTGAGAGCAGACTGTGTTGGGCGGCAAAGCGCAACAGTTCTTTCACCGGCGTCGCTTCGAGTTTGCGGCTGCTATGGCCGAATTCGCGCAGTCGCCGCCTGATCAGCTTGAACGAGACCTCTTGCGCTAGCTCGAAGCCTTTAATGATGGCGAGCCGGAAGATCTCTTGCTCAACCGCGTCTTCTTCAGTTACTGCCTGCTGGTAGTGAGCCAGCGCCGATTCGAGAGCGCGTAATGTGTTGTCAAGATGTTCGGTGTTGATGGCCATAGCAAGCCTTCGGTTGGGTAGGCCAGTATGTCGATCTCGGTCATTGTGCCTATGACGGCTGGCCGGTGTCAGTAGCGGAATCACAGCACTGCTTGCCAGTATTATACTCCCCGCGCAGGGCAAGTGCGTGCCCAACACTTGCCTTGCGCCGCTATGCTACAATCAGATGTTGATGCCGTTGTTGTGACCTGTGAGGAGTCTGCCATGACGCAAGCCCCGGCGCGGGTGGGGTTGACTGACACCCGCTATTTTACGCCGCTGTCGCGCCTTGGCGCGGTGCAGCCGATTGAGCGCGGCGTGCTCGCGGCGCTCGACCACGAGTGGTTGCGGGTTGAGTTTATCCGTGACGATATTGTGCGGTTTAAGATCAGTCGCGGCGGCGGGTTTGATGAACACCCGACCTACGCGGTCTGCGCTGATCTGAACGCGGCGCCGTCGCCGTCCTTTACGGTGACGGAAACCGATGCCGCCGTTGTGCTCCGCAATGCGCGCCTTGAAGTGATGATTGGGCGCGATCCGTTTACGCTGACGGTTCGCCGCCGCGATGGCAGTCTGGTGTTCGATACTGCGCTCGGTCATGATGGGGCGCCGTGGGCGTATGCGACGCTGAACGATGCCTTTGCGTTTCACCGCGTCTGCGCGCGCGAAGATGCCTTTTTGGGGTTGGGTGAGAAGACGGGCCGGCTGAACCGCAAGGGGCGCGATTTTATTCTGTGGAATAACGACGTGCTCAGTCCGCAAGGCGAGGCCGAATTCGCTGCCGGGCGCGATCCGGCTGATCCGCGTACCAAAAATACCAGCACCGAGTTCGATCCGTATTATGTCTCGATCCCCTTCTTCTACCATCTCGACGAGCAGGGCAACGCGGCTGGCTTCTTCCTCGACAACAGCTATCGCCTGCACGTTGATTTTTCCCCCGCCGAAACTTACGGCATCTGCGCGTTGGGCGGCCAGTATACCGAATATGTCTTCGCCGGGCCGCAGATGGCCGAGATACTGGAAGGGTTCACGTGGTTGACCGGGCGACTGGCGCCGCCGCCGATCTGGGCCTTGGGTTATCACCAGTGCCGCTGGCATCGCTACAGCCAAACGGAGGTGCTTGCCTTGGCAGCGCGCCATCGCGAGCGCGGCATTCCCTGCGATACCCTCTGGCTCGATATCGAGCACATGGATGGTTATCGCGTCTTTACGTGGAATCGCTCGCTGTTTCCTGATCCGGCGGCGCTGGCGGCGCAGTTAGGTGAGCAAGGGTTGCGCCTAATCACGATTGTCGATCCGGGGGTGAAGGTCGATCCGCAGTTTGCGCTCTACGAAGCGGGGCGGGCCAACGATCTCTTTTGCCGCACGGCCAGCGGTGATCTCTACATCGGCCAAGTGTGGCCGGGCCGCACCGCCTTCCCCGATTTCGTCAAGCCGGAGACGCGGGCATGGTGGGGCAAGCTCAACGCCGCGCATGCGCGCTTGGGCATTGCCGGCATCTGGAACGATATGAACGAACCGGCCACCGGCGATATTCCGCCCTACGCGATGCGCTTCAACGGCGGGCGCGAGCCGCACGAGCGCTATCACAACCAGTACGCGCTGTTGATGGCGATGGCGACGGTTGAAGGTTTGGCGGAAGCCTTCCCCAACCAGCGCACCTTTGTGTTGTCGCGGGCCGGCTTCGCCGGTATTCAGCGCTATGCCGCCAACTGGATGGGTGACAACTGCGCGCGCTGGGATCATCTCTGGCTGAGTATGCCGATGGCGATGGGGATGGGGCTATCGGGGCAGGCGTTTGTCGGCGCCGACATTGGCGGTTTTGCCGGCGACACCCAACCCGAACTCTTTGCCCGTTGGATGCAGTGCGCGGCGCTAACCGCCTTCTGCCGCAACCACAGCGCCTACGGCCACATCGACCAATACGCTTGGTCGTTTGGCCCGGCGATCGAGCGGATTGCCCGCGACGCGATTGTGTTGCGGTACCGGCTGATGCCCTACCTCGTCACCGCCTTTATGCGCGCCGTTGAAACCGGCGAACCGGTGCAGCAGCCGTTGGTGTTTGCCTACCAGACCGACCGGCTCACCCGCGATATCGACGATCAATTCCTCGTAGGGCGCGATCTGCTGGCCGCGCCGGTTTACGCGCCGGGGGCAACTGCGCGCCAGCTCTACCTGCCGGTGGGGGAGTGGTACGATTGGCACAGCGACATGTGGCATGCCGGCGAGCAATTCGTCGTTACCGCAGCGCCGCTCGACCGTATGCCGTTGTTTGCCCGCGCTGGCGCGGTCATCCCGCTCTGGCCGGAAGCGCCGGCCTCGACGATGGGATACTACCCGCCGAACATCGAACTGCACCTCTTCGTGCCGCAGTGCGATGGTGTTTACACCTCAGAGCTGCACGAAGACGATGGCCTCACCTTCGATGTCCGGCACGGCGCGTACTACCGCACCACCTTCCGGGTCGAGCGGCGCGGGTCGCAGATCTCACTGCACGCTACCGTGGATGGCAACGGCTTTGCCGCCTTTACCCGCGAGACATTCACGCTGGTGATCCACGGCGCGCAGCCGGCAACGGTCACGATCGACGGCGTGGCCTACCCGGTGAATAATGGCCGGGTCACGTTCGCCAATCGCGGGCAGGGGTTTGGGGCGATGTGTGTGGTCTAAATGAATCTGCAGGCTGCCTGCCCGAGTGCGGGCAGCCTGCGGGTGATTGCTACTCTGGCGAAACATTGCGCTATTGTCGAAGGACAGGCTGTGATCGTCGCGTGATGCATTGATATCTAAAAATTAAGCACTTTTGACTCCTTTACACGGTATCTACTGCATAGTATAATAGGTTTTGAGCGATACTTCACAAAAACCGCGTAAGATTATACCACTGCAAAGCACTGTAAAAACTACGCCGAAAACATCTCCTTGTCGCTCGCTCATCTCGTGCAATAGCGTTTGAAACAGCTTTATACGTGATCTGGTACCTCTCTAGATACTATCAGGGTTGATAGAGAGGGGATTTCTTGCCTGCAATTACCGGTAAGCGGGATTGTGTTTGTTGTTTCGTAAAGCGAACCAGTGACAGAATTGTCACGAAAATCGATTAATAAAAAGTAAAAATATGATCCTGATCAAAATATACGGTTGCTATAATCTTCGGCTGATCAGACTGGTAGCAGAGAAATCCTCTTGATAAGGTTGGTTGCATCGGCTCATTCAGATTCTTTCGACGCGCAGGAAGAAGGGATGATGGTGGATCAAAAAATGAAGGCTATAGCAAAATGGATGGCAACAATTACATTAGTAATAAGCATATCGGCCTGTGCCAATCCTTCCGCTGGCGAGCGTGAAATCTTGATCGGGTTAACAGTTGAGGCGGCGCCATCCATCCAACAGCCAAAGAACCCTAATCCGGCAAATACCGGCATACCTTCATTGGATGAGCTCAATCAAAAGTGGCGAGTTCAGCGTATGATCCCAGTGTTCCCGGAGGCGTCTCTAGACGATCCGATTGCTGTACGGTATGGTCTCGCCGGTGTCTACAAATTGGTAGTGCCAGCGGGAACAAATCTTAATGCCATGATCCAAGAATATGGCGCGGATCCGAATGTGGCTTATGCTGAGCTGAATCAACCTGTTGAAACGAAGTGACAGGAGGAAGATTGTATGCGCCGCCCAATCTTTTTTGCTGTTAGCCTGATCATTGCGCTGCTGTTGAATGGAACACATCTAGTCATCGTCAAGACCTCTAGTTTGCCCCCCGCATCGGTATTGGAAGGTGCGTTTGTCCAGAACGAGATTCTGATCGGTTTGAAGCCGGATGCGGCAGCGCAAGTGGCGGCGCATGCATCTAACACTGATTCAGCCGCAATTGCTTCGTTTGGGATCACCTCATTAGATTGGCTCAATCGCCAATATGCGGTACAAACCATCGTGCCGCTGTTCAACGAGATCAAGGCTACTGACGAAACGGCAATGCAATACGGTCTCAAAGGCATTTTCAAGTTGGTCGTGCCGCCGGGTATTGATATCTTTTCGATGATGGCGGATTACCGCAACCATCCGGCTATCGAGTATGCCGAACCCAATCGAATCTACCGGATCACCGATATCCCTAACGATTCTGACTTTCGCCAGCAATGGGGGTTGCATAATACCGGACAAACTGGTGGCCGACCTGATGCTGATATCGATGCGCCTGAAGCTTGGGATATTACCCAAGGATTGCCTACAGTGCTGATAGCGATTATCGATACAGGCGTCGATTACACCCATCCCGATTTAGCTGGTGGGCGCGTGCGTACCGATATTGATCGCGATTTTGTTAATAACGATCACAATGCGATGGATGATCACGGCCACGGTACGTTTGTCGCTGGCATTGCGGCTGCGAATACGCACAACGGTGCGGGCATAGCCGGGGTCTGCCGAGGTTGCCAGATTCTACCAGTGAAAGTTTTAGATAACCAAGGAGGCGGCACAGCAGAGTGGGTCGCACAGGGTATTCAGTATGCGGCCCAATCAGGTGCAAGAATCATTAGCATGAGTCTTGGCATGCCCTCGAACTGTGGTTGTTCACAGACATTAGCACGGGCTATTAACTATGCTTTCGAGAGTGGCAGTCTGCTCATTGCTGCATCTGGTAATGACTCCGACAAGCAGCGTACCAGTTACCCTGCTTCCTCACCGCGAGTAATGGCGGTCGGCGCAAGTGATAAGTACGATCGGGAAGCGAATTTCTCCAATCGTGATAGCTATCTTGATATTGTGGCGCCGGGCAAGGATATCTACAGTCTGAATCTCAACAATAGCTACCGGACGGCTGATGGCACCTCCGCTGCCGCGCCTTTTGTCGCCGGTGTGGCCGGCCTGATCCAATCCGCTAATCCACAGTTGAATAATGTGCAGCTTTGGTGGCGTTTGTATCAATCGGCAGACGATTTCCCCCCTCCACAAGGCGCTACGCAAACGACCGAAGCTGTGCCAGCGCCGGACGCGATGCTCGATGCGGATCGGTTTGTCATGCGGCTCTATCTGCCATCAATTGTGCGTACACGTATCACCGCTGGCCGGCTCAATGCCGAGAAAGCGCTCCTGTTTGCCACACCCGGCCAGATGGTTGTGCCATTAGACACATGTAGCGGCGAGCCAACAAACTGTACGCCGGGTTGTGGGGCCGAGGTCGCCCTTTCCAGTTCAGCTTCAGGCTGGCACGATCTTCAGGTCTTGCGCCGCTTCCGGGATGAGCAGTTGGCAGCTACTCTATCTGGTCAGCATTGGATTGCGGTCTATGAGCGCCATCGCCTAGAACTCGCTATGTTGCTGGCAAATGACCCCCAACTTCGCGCGCAAGTCCGGTTGGCGTTACATCTCTGGCTGCCGCTGGTGCGCGAGTTGGTGGAGCCACCATCGAACGAGTCGGCGCTTATTCAAGCAGAGCATGTCCAAGTGGCACGCGCTATTCTTGCCGCTATGAGCGCTCACGGCAGTGAGGAGTTGCGCCGCGATGTGGAGGCAGTGGCATTAATGGTTGATTTAGCTGAAACCTACGTTGGCAGGGATGTCAATGAGTTTTGGCGTGCAGTTATTGCTGCGCCGTAATCGTCGCAGGGAATGTGATGCCAGTGGTCTAGGTCGTTGCGCTCTGCTACCCTCTCTGTTGTCAGTTGAGGGGCGGACAGAACATTTGGTCGAGTACAACCGTTGATTGCTGTGCAATACCTCAACACCCGGCGCTGCACTCCCCTCTTTCGCGATAGTGGGAGAGGGGCCGGGGGTGAGGGATCGTCAACCCGCGCAGCGGGCTTTGTAACCCTAGCCCGGCCTTTCAGGGCCGGGTTCCAGTATTCTGTCCGCCCTTGAACTGTTGTTAGGGAGAGGAGTTTCATAATGGGCTCGACGAGGTCACTATTGTATGACGCTGCGTATTGTAGTTGTCTATTACACTGTAGTGGTTGAAGTGCGTCATACCGCTTCCAGCGTTGTTGATCGTTGCTGAGAGGATGTGCCTTTACGATGTGTACAAGCTTTGTGCTCTATGCCGGCCAAACCTATATTGGCATGAATTTCGATATTTCGGCACGCCCGATCAAGTTCACCTTGCCAAACGCAGACCAGTTGCTCGTTCAGCAAAAAGATGGCGAACACTTTTATCCGGCGTTTGGGCTTAACCGGCAGGGTGTGTTTATGAATCTGCAAATGGTGGCGCCGCATCCGGCAGGAATGTATCGGCGCGGCAAACACTATGTGCATATCATGAAGGTGTTTGCAGATGTGCTCAGCGGTGCGCTGGCGCCGGATACGATCGAGAGCCGACTGGCCGGCAAGACGATTGTGAACGTTCCCAATCATAGTGTCCACAGCCTTGTGGCCGGGCCGCAACGGGCAGCGTGCGTGATTGAGCCGGGCAGGGGCATCGTCAGGCTCGCTGCTGCGTCTGATGTTTTGGCGCTCACGAATTTCTCACTCGGCGATGTGGTTGGTTCTGATGCGAAGGCTGTCACTGGCGAGAGTGCCGGACGTTATCAGACGTGCTGCCGTTTGGTCATGGAATACCAACCGCATTTTAGCGTGGATTGCGGCTTTGCAGTGTTAGCGGCTACTATGCAAACTGCAGGTGATTTCCCAACCCAGCTCTCGATGGTTGCTGTGCCCGAGCACGAGCAGGCCTATTTCACGATTGGCCAAGACGTTCGTAAACGATACCGGTTTTCGTTTGCTGACCAGATGATTCAAACAGAAGCAGGCTTTGCCCAGCCGCAGAGCCGTAAGCTCGATCGCAAAGGAGTGCTGCTGGCCGAACTGCAGCACTGGCAATAGCGCATCGTGGCGCTGCTAGTAGTTGGTGGCAGATTGGTATCTGCGGTTGTAGCGGTATCATTGGTTGTTGATACGCATGGCTAGCAATCCAATCGAGAAATGATCTACCGGTGAATGACTCTCAAACAGGACTCAGTCTATGCCTGCTATATTCCATCGCTCGCTCCAGCGACCGCTCGCCTTCGTTCTGCTCCTCATCCCGCTGACCATCACCGTGCTAAGCTGCGGTTTGCTCATCCTCGTGATTGCGGTTGGCCCCGAAGGCTACTTCTTCCCGTATCCGGCGATTGATACGCGCTTTGCCCCCGGTTATTCCGAGCAAGCGTTTCAGCAAATTCAGATCGGAATGACCAAAGAAGAGGTCTTGCAGCGCTTGGGCCCGCCGCTCAACAACGTTGGCGACTTCGTATGGATCTACGCGGAAGATAATGCCTTCGCTGTTTGGGATTTCGCGTGGTTGATGCGCGAGATCGCCTTTGATGAGCACGGGCGCGTGAAGGCGAAACGGGCAGAGGTAGCTTACGATTGAGGTGTTTGGCCGCTCTTTTGTGAGGGTGAGTTTGGTGAATGTTTTGTAACTTGCAGTTACGGTTTCTCTCCTTTATAGTTTGAACCAGAACAGTTTCACTTATCGCCTTCGCAAGCTCTGCTTCTTGGCGCGGTATTGCGAAACGTTCGCTGTAGGCGTCATCCAGCTATCCTATTCGCAATGCCGAGGCCTTGCCATGAACAAACCTCTTCTGCGCTTGCTTTCCGCCCTCTGGTTGGGAACGCTGCTGTTAGCAGGATTTCGCTCGCATCCCGTTTACGCTGCCGGGTATGTTGTCACCTCCCTCAATGACACCATCGCCAACGATGGTCGTTGCACCCTGCGCGAAGCTATCCAAGAGGCCAATAACGGCCCGGATACCGATTGCCCCGGTGCTCCGAGCGCGAGCGATGATACGATTACGTTTAGCGTGAGCGGCATAATTACGCTGAGCGCGACCTTGCCGAACATTGTCAGCGGGCAGGGAGCGCTTACGATTGACGGGAGCGGGCAGACCATCACCATCAGCGGCAATAATCTCGTGCGATTGATGGTCGTTGACAGCAACGCTACCTTGACGATCCAATCGCTTATAATGGCCGATGGCTTAGTGGGCGCCGGCAACGGCGCCGGTATCTCGAATGCCGGCACGCTCACCGTAAACAATAGTATCTTTACCGGAAACAACGCTAATGCCAGCAATGGCGGCGGTATTGCCAATACAAGCAGCGGCACAGTAACGGTTAACAACAGTGTGTTTTCTAATAATAACGCTGCCCTTGGCGGTGGTATTTCCAGTGAGACAAATGCTGTGACCATTAGCAACAGCGTGTTTTCTGGCAATAGCGCCCAACTCGGCGGCGGTATCTACAATAATGGCGGTAGCGTAGCGATCAGTAACAGCACGTTTTCCGGCAACAGCACGACTAATGCCGTTTTCGGCGGCGGCGGGATTGTCAGTAGCGGCACACTGATAGTTACGAAAAGCGCCTTTGCAAATAATACCGCTACGGGTCGTGGCGGCGGCATATTCGGTTTGGGCTTTGTAACCATCACGAACAGCACCTTTGTTACGAATAGCGCAGGCAGCAATGGCGGAGCCTTGTTCATTCTCGGCACAGGCACTCTGAACAATAACACTATCGCCAATAATGCTGCTAATACTGGCGGGGGCATATTTGTGAGTACAGATGCTGTTCCCAATGTTACCATCAAGAATACGATCGTCGCCAACAGTACGAGCGGCGGCAATTGCGCTGGCCCATTCTTACCCGGCAGTGCCAATAATCTGGCCACCGATAATTCCTGTGGCGCCAGCTTTACCCAAGTAACGCTTGCCCAATTGAATGTTGGCCCACTCACTGGTTCGCCGGCTTACCTCCCGTTGCTGTCGGGCAGCGTAGCGATTGATGCCGGTACAAGTAGCGGTTGCCCCTCAACCGACCAACGCGGCGCGGCCCGTCCGCAAGACGGTGATAATAACAGCTCAGCAATCTGTGATATTGGCGCGTATGAGCGTTCGCTCCAACCGGTAAGCTACCTCGTTAATACGTTGAATGACAACACAACGGGTGATTCCTTGTGCTCGCTGCGCGAAGCGATCTTGGCGGCGAATGATGCGCCAGCTAATGCCGATTGCGGGATCGGCGGCGCTGGCGATGATACGATCCTCTTCAGCGTGAACGGTACGATCACGCTTGGCTCGACATTGCCGAACATTGTCAGCGGGCAGGGTGCGCTGACGATCAATGGCAGCGGCCAGAATATCACCATTAGCGGCAATGATAGTGTGCGGGTGTTGGCGGTCAACAATGGCGCCATATTGACGTTGCGCTCGTTGACCATCGCGAACGGCAGAGTCACTGGCAGCGGTGGCGGTGTGTTGAATAACGGCGGCACAGTTACCGTGCTTAACAGTACCTTTGTTCGCAATACCGCTACTCAGTTTGGCGGCGGGATTGAGAACGCCGGCAACGGCTCGCTAACCGTGCGCGATAGCTTTTTTGATGAAAATAGCGCTCAGAATGGCGGTGCGATCGATAATGATCCCGGCACGTTGATCGTCACCAGTAGCACATTTCGCGGCAATAGCGCCGCTCTAACCGGCGGCGCTATCTACAGCAGCAATGGCGCAGCCACCATCGCCAATAGCACCTTTTCCGGCAATCAGGCGACTAACCGCGGCGGCGGCATCTATAACAGCGTGAACGGTACCCTAGCGGTGGTGAATGCGACCTTCTGGCGCAACCGGGCCAATACGAGCGGCGGCGGCATCGATGTTAACGGCGGCAGCGTCACGGTCAAGAATACAATTATCGCTAATAGTGTCAGTGGCGGTAATTGTTTTGGCGCGTTTGCTGCTGGTAGCACCACGAATCTGACCACTGATAATACCTGTGGTTCAAGCTTCACCCAAGTTACAGTGGCGCAGTTGAATTTCGGCCCATTCGCCGGTGTACCCGGCTATTTCCCGCTGCTGCCCGGCAGCGTAGCGATTGACGCTGGCGACAATGCGGTCTGCGCTGCGGCGCCGGTCAATAACCAATCACAAAATGGTGTTGCCCGCCCCCAAAACGGCAATAGCGATAGCCTTGTGGTCTGTGACATTGGCGCCGTGGAGGCGGCATTTGCCGATCTCTCGGCGGTTAAGACCAATAATGCCAGTGACACGGCGACGGTTGGCCAGCCGTTTACATGGACAGTGACCGTTGCCAATGCTAGCATCGCCGCCGCTGCCTTTGCCAGCGGGCAAGCGATCTTCCGTGACGATTTGCCGCTTGGCGCAACCTATGGTACGCCGGTAGTGCAGAATCTCGTGAACGTGACGAATGGCAGCAATATCGCATGTGCCATTGCCGGCACCACCCTGACCTGCACCGCTGATGGCGATGAGGTAACGCTTGGCGCTCCTGCGAGTTCGTTCGAGGTCGTGGTCAGCGTCACGCCTACCACCACTGGTACGCTGGCGAACCCGGCTGCTGGCGGCGTCTGCCGGGTGAACCCGGATGGCGCTGTGGCTGAGATCAACGAGGGTAACAATCTCTGCGCCGATACCGTTACGGTCAATGTGAAGGTCTATGTGCCGCTAGTGACGCGTTCTTGAGATAGCTTCAATCGCAGCGAGTTCTTGGTAAGGCTGTAGTAGTGTACGTTTGCCCCCGCTCTGTCTGATGCAGGGCGGGGGTGTTGCGTGGCTGGCGTGCTGTGATTGCGCGCTGGTTGCAGCAAGCGTTCCAGTTGAGAGCAATTCATAACATCGCCTTAATCTTCATTTGCTACGATAGCCAGCGCTAGGGCAATCACGCGACTCTGAGGTGATCTATGGCGCTGTTTCTGATTGGGATGGGATTCTTCGCGCTCGTGTTCGCCGGTTTCGTCTTCTATCAAGGCCACTACTTGGGGCATTCCATTGAAACCCAAGGCGCTGTGATTGATTTGGAGATTGACGACGAAGGCGCGGCTAAGCCGGTGGTGCGCTTTATTGCGCAAAATGGTCAAGAAGTGATCTTCACCGGGAAGGCCGCTTCCAATCCTCCTGCCCATACTGTTGGCCAGACGGTCATTGTCCGCTACCCGCCCAACCAGCCCGACCGGGCGAGCATCAAGGGTGAAGGCAATCTGTTTCTCATGGTCTTTGTAGGTATGGGTGTCATGCTGGTTGGGTTGGGGGTAGTGGCGCTGATGCTGGGGTGGTGAGGCGGCGGTGGTTGCGAGGGTTTATTTACGTATCTTGCTCCTGCTGCTCGTTGCCGGCTGCGCGCCGTTGCCCGCAACCGCACCCACATCTATGCCATCGTCGCGCTTGCCATTGCAAGCGCGCTGGCAGATCCAATACACCGGCCCCTTGCAGATCGATATCGACGTCGATGTGTTCAACGTCGATCTGTTTGACGCGCCAGCCGAGACCATCGCCCTGCTGCGCCGGCGCGGCGTGTTCGTGATGTGTTATTTCAGCGCTGGCTCGTATGAAGATTGGCGACCTGACGCCACCCGCTTTCCGGCTGCGGTGCTGGGCAAGGAACTGGCTGGCTGGCCCGGTGAACGGTGGCTTGACATTCGCCAGCTCGATGCGCTGGCGCCGATCATGCAGACCCGGCTTGACCTCGCGGTCAGCAAAGGGTGTGATGGCGTCGATCCTGATAATGTTAATGGCTATGCTAATGACACTGGTTTCCCGTTGACCGCCGCCGATCAGGAACGCTACAACATCTGGCTGGCCGAGGCGGCCCATCAGCGCGGCTTGTTGATCGGTTTGAAGAACGATCTCGCTCAAATCCCGGCCTTAGTCGCCTCTTTTGATTGGGTGCTCAACGAAGAGTGCTTTTCGTACCAAGAATGCGATCTGCTGTTGCCCTTTTTGCAGGCCGGCAAACCGGTGTTCGTGATCGAGTATGAGCTGGCGCCGGCAGTGTTCTGCCCGCAGGCGCAGGCGCTGAATCTCAATGCGTTGCATAAGCATTGGCAACTCGACGCCTACCGGGTCGATTGCCGCGAGTGGCGGGCACATCCATAGGGTCATTGGCTTGGCATCATCATCAAGACTTTCTTCCTCTGTATTCTCTGCGATCTCGGCGGTAAGCAAGCGCTTGCAGGCGGTTGGGGACTGCTTATGCGTTACGCTTGGTTGTCATCACGCCAAACGGGCGCACTCGCCGCCATGCATGGCCGAGAAAGGCCCCAATGCCGGTCACTGCAAGCAACGCCGCCAGCGGCAACATCCAGACGATGCGCTCAGCTCCGAACCAGCCAAGACAGGGCGCGTAGAGTGTTGCGAGCAGCACACTGCTATTGAGGGTACCGTACAATACCCACACCGGCCACATCGCCCCGCGCCCGCCCTCGGCATCGCGGCGGGGGAGAATCCAGATGGCTACACCGCAGGCAAATTGCACCGTCCACCCCAATAGCATGATGTACACATGGCCGGGGCGCAAAGCCCATAACCATCCCCATCGATGCAGCCCTTTATCTGCCAACAAAAGGCCGCCAATCAGCGCCCCTAGGGCGAGGTTGAGCAACGCCGTGCGGATCAAAAAGATGCTGGCTCGTGGCATACGTGGCCTCCCTTACGAACGACCCACTTCCGTTCGCCCTTTCACTCGTGGCCACAACGCCATAACGAGGAGCCAGATCGCTCCTGCTTGCAGGATTGCAGAAATGACCAAGGCCCACGATGTCCAGAGCTGGGGCCTGATCGCGTGCAGCGGTTCGGCAACAGCGCGTAAGAGTAACCCGCCATTCAAGGCGGCATACGCCACCCAACCGAACCGTTCATCGCCGCGGGGCCGTTCGCGTGAAAGCGGCGGAAACATCCACAGCGCCACCCCGCCAATCAATTGGGTGGCCCAACCAGCCATCAACAGATGGTAGTAAACTGGTACCAACAGGCTGAGATAAGGGTTGATGGTTAGTCCGGTGTTGGTAAGCAGGATTGCGCCCAAGATCACGCTGATGGCGAGCTGAATAAACGCAGTTTTGATGTAGATGCGAGCTTGACGATACATAATTGCGTTTCCTAGGATTGATGCTTGTTTATTGGCAGATCGGTCATGTGCGCTCCTAAGCCACTATAAGAAAGCTTTTTGTCCAAACTCTGCTGCGAGGTGCGCCTTTGCTCAGATTGTAGTCTAGCGCTGTTTGAGAAGCTGTGACTTTTGTTACAAACAATTGCGAGTGGCTTTCAGATCGATCATTGTCGCTAACGCGCTGCAAGGAGCGACTGTGGGCCAGCGTGCAAGTTCAGGCTGGGATCGCCTCAGCTCGCTTGGCGCTGGCGACCAAGTTATGGAGTGCGGTAGTTTAACTGCCGCACTCCATATCGAGCGATGTAACATCAGGAGGGTAGTGCGCATCTTACCTATCAGAGGTATTGCTGTCGCTCTGACCGGCGCACGTGTCTGCCGGCAGCGATTGAGGAGACGATTATGAACCTTGCTGAATTTCAAGCCCAATTGCGCACCTATACCCAGCCGGTGGTAGTGGATTTTTGGGCGCCGTGGTGTATGCCCTGCCGGGTGACGCGGCCCATTTTGAAGCGGCTGGCGCAAGAATATCAGGGGAAGGTGGCGCTCTGGGAGATTAACGCCGAAGATCATCCTGACCTGTTGCGCGAGTTGAAGATTTTTGGCATCCCAACCCTGATCGCGTTTCGCGATGGACAAGAGATTTCGCGCCATATTGGCGCCAAGCCGGAAAGCGATCTGAACGAGATGTTTCGCCTGCTCTCGGAAGGCAAGACGCCGCCGCGCCTAAAGCCGGTCGAGCGCCTGCTGCGGATTGTGATCGCGCTGGTGCTGGTGGCGCTGGCCTTTTCAACCAGCGGCGGTTGGCCGTTGTATGTGCTAGCCGGTCTCGTCTTCTTCAGCGCCGTCTACGATCGTTGTCCGGTGTGGAAAGCGATTACCGGCTGGGTGCAAGACATCGCCAGCAAACAGAACTCGGGGAGGGCTTCATGAAGATTGCCTTTGCCACCGATGACCATCAGACAATTAGCCCGCACCTTGGCCGGGCCCAGTGGTATGAAGTCGTGACGATCGAGCAAGGGCAGGTGGTGAATCGGGAAGCGCGTCCGAAAGGGCGGCACCATCATCAGGCAGAGGAGCACGATCATCACCATCATCACCACCATCATGGCTCGCACCATTGGTTGGTGGAAGCCGTGCCTGATTGCCAGATGGTGGTGGCCCGCGGTATGGGTGAACCGGCCTTTCAGGGGGTGCAAGCTGCCGGTATACAGGCCATCTGCACTCCCTTACGTACAATTGATGATGCGGTGCAGGCGTTTATCAACGGCACGCTCATCCACCATCCTGAGCGGGTGCATCACCGGCATTGAGCAGCGCTGTGTGCTTTGGTGTGGCCCTCACCCCCCGGCCCCCTCTCCCGCCGCAAGGTGGGAGAGGGGGAGCTGTTATAAGCCGGAAGAGGCATAGTAGCGCGGAACGCAGCCGCACCCCGCTCCTGCTGTGCGGGAGCAGGTATGGCGGGGAAGGTACACCCCTCCCCCAGCAGGGGAGGGGTTGGGGGCGGGGGCCAATGATCAAGTCGTAAAGGGCAAAGGCGCAAAGACCTTAAACGCAAAGCCGCCAAGAACGCAGAGAGCGCGAAGATGTTTTGGGGATGGTGAATATTCTCGGCGACTGCGCCTTCGGCGATAAGCTGCCATTCCTCTCTCCCTCAGCGTTCAAGGGCGGACAGAACGTATGAGCGCATATGTGGTTAATAACTTTGCGATGTGTTGGTTCATCCTCATCCCCCTTCCCCTCTCCCACCTCGCGGCGGGAGAGGGGAAGGGGTGAGTGCTATCTAGCTCTTACCCCAAGAGCGCAGGGTCGCGAGGAAGATCGCCATCCCAACGATCTTTGCACTCTCTGCGTTCCTTTGCGCCTTTGCGTTCCCATCCCCTGCGCCTTTGCTCGCTTTGCGCGTTTGTGTTAACTCCCTCACCCTCCTCGGACTCCATTCCCTTCTAACGGCGACTGGCCATCCATCAATGCCACTCATCAATCTACCCTGAAATCATTCTGCGCTGCGATTTGCTGCAATAGAGCAAAGGCAGTTAAATACGATCATGTGAACATTGAGTCTGCACTATTGATCTCATTAGGGTATTATAGAGCGGCGCAGGCTAATACTCCCATAGAGCGCAGCATGTTTCCTTTCGGAGTACGGCAGCTTGACTGATGCTCGCGCTGCCAACCTGTGTCTATATCAGTATTCGTCACCATCAATACACAAGCAACCGCAACATTCACAACAATAGGAGTGGTATGATGAAAGTTATGCATATCGTAATATTTTTTCTTCTTGGTTTAGGATTAATGTTTCTATCAGCTACAGCCTACATCTTTTTTCACATCCGTCCGTTCCAAAACGGTCTAGAAACTCAAGGTGCAGTTATTGGTTTTGTTAAGCGCCGTGTCAAGCATGGCAAGGCCTATGCTCCTTTGGTCCGGTTCGTCGCACGGAATGGCCAAGAGGTTACTATCACCGGGATAATAAATTCTGAACCGCCTGCCTACCAAATCGGCCAAATTGTTACTGTGGCTTACCCGCTCCATCAACCTGAACAGGCTCGCATTAAGGGTAAAGGCAAGCTCTTTCTCTGTTTGCCTTCAGTGTGGCAATTATTTTGCTGATTGGGTCTGGGATGCTGTTAGGCTTGATGAGTCTCTTCGCTTTGCCCTAATGGCGAATTGCCAAAGGGTCGTGGATCGAGTTTTATGTTCGGAATGGGTGTATGCCTTGTAGGCTTGCTTTGGTAGTCTTTATTGTACTGACTGACTGGTTATTCATAGGGTCAAAGTTGGCAATGCTTTGTGGATTGTATTTACTTTAACCTATACCTCTAAACTATAGCTTTGTTGGCATGGATTGGAGCAATAGGTGGCATAACTTAGCACCATGCAGCAAAGAATACGATATTGCGAAATGGTCTCGGTTGGTTCAATGTTTCACAAATGACTTTGTATGCTTTTATTGCTTAGTCAAATGATTTGATGATTTTAGATGAATATTTTGTAACTTCACAGTGAAAAGATCGCAGGTGTATAATTTGTCACAAACAAGACATTTTGCGAAACCTACACATAACTCTTGATAATGTTCACATTGTCACTGGCTTATGTTGTGCCATTTGCCGCTTTGCTTACCTGTCGCTACTTCCAGTATATCCCCGCCTGATCCGCTTGCGCCGCCGCAGCGTCCTCCCAACGCGCCTTGGTTAAGCCTGCCGCCCGCTTGCCGCGCCGCTGCTATACCGGTGATCATCCGGGGCAGCGGCGCAGCGTTATGTTACAGGTTGTCCGCTCAATCACATGACGGAGGTTTGGTATGGTGCCCTCGATCTGGCGGATACGGTTGCTCATCGTTGTCCTATTGGCGGTAGTGGCGGGAATGGCGCCGGGCATACGCCCAGTCTATGCTGCGGGGTATATTGTCAATTCCACTGCTGACACGATAGCTAGTGACGGGCAATGCACCTTACGCGAAGCGATCTTGATGGCAAATAGTATGGTGGTTCCCTTAGCTGATTGTGGCTTGCCTAGCCCCGGCAATGATATCATCACCTTTAGCGTCAGCGGTACGATCGTACTATCTTCTACCCTGCCACCCATTACCGATGCGATCATGGCGGGCGCGTTAACAATTGATGGCAGCGGGCAGAACATCATTATCAGCGGCGATACCAACGGCGACAATACCGGCGATGTGCGCGTATTGCAATTGGATAGCGGCGCCAATCTGACGCTGAACCATGTGACGATCGCAAAGGGGAATGCTGGGATCGGCAATAGCGGCGGCGGTATTCTCAATAATAATGGCCTACTAACGGTGACGAACAGCACCTTTTCTGGCAACAATGCCGGAAATAATGGCGGTGCGATCAGTAATGATCTTGGTACATTGATCGTAGCAAACAGCACTTTCGCCAGCAATAATGCTACAAGTAACGGCGGCGGCATTTATAGTACCGGTACATTGACAGTGATAAACAGCACCTTCTCTGGTAACAGCGCAGGTAATGGCGGTGGTATTATGAGGTCTACAGGTAGCGCCACTATCAAGAACACTATCATTGCAAATAGTGCAACTGGCGGCGATTGTGTTGGTTCACTTAGCGGATCAAACATCAACAACTTGATCAAAGATAGCGCTAATGCCTGCGGATTAACTAACGACGTCAATGGCAACATCATCGGTACGGATCCTAATCTTGGCGCCATCACTGGCTCGCCAGCATACTTCCCGCTTAATTCTGGTAGTGCCGCAATTGATGCAGGTGATAATGCAACCTGTGCGGCGCCGCCAGTCAATAATCAGTCGCAGAATGGCGTCACCCGTCCGCAAGACGGCGATGATAACAGTTCGGCGATCTGTGACATCGGTGCGTATGAAGTGGCATTTGCCGAATTGACCGCTACGAAGGCGAATAATATTGGCGGCATAGCGACGCTGGGACTGCCGTTTACGTGGACAGTGACGGTGACGAATAGTGGCGTGGCAGCGGCGACGTTCAATACTGGGCAGGTGATTGTCCGTGATAACTTGCCGGCTGGGGCGAGCTATGGTACGCCGGCGGTGCAGAATGTGACGAATGTGACCGGCAGCAGCAACATTGTCTGCGCGATCGCAAGCAATACGCTGACCTGCACGGCCACCGGCGGCGCGGTGACGCTAGGAGCGACGAACGGTTCGTTTGCCGTGGCGTTTAATGCCACACCAACGGCTACTGGCACGCTGGCCAATCCGGCGGCAGGCGGGGTGTGCCGGGTTGATCCCGACGGTGTGATTGCTGAAAACAATGAGACGAACAATGATTGTGCCAATTCGGTGACAGTGCAGTCCCCCGACCTGATCGCCACGAAGGCGAATAATATTGGCGGCATAGCGACGCTGGGACTGCCGTTTACGTGGACAGTGACGGTGACGAATAGTGGCGTGGCAGCGGCGACGTTCAATACTGGGCAGGTGATTGTCCGTGATAACTTGCCGGCTGGGGCGAGCTATGGTACGCCGGCGGTGCAGAATGTGACGAATGTGACCGGCAGCAGCAACATTGTCTGCGCGATCGCAAGCAATACGCTGACCTGCACGGCCACCGGCGGCGCGGTGACGCTAGGAGCGACGAACGGTTCGTTTGCCGTGGCGTTTAATGCCACACCAACGGCTACTGGCACGCTGGCCAATCCGGCGGCAGGCGGGGTGTGCCGGGTTGATCCCGACGGTGTGATTGCTGAAAACAATGAGACGAACAATGATTGTGCCAATACAGTGACAGTGAGCGCGAAGGTGTATGTGCCATTTGTGTCGCGCTAGCTCCACTGGTTCGTACAATGTGTCTTGAGGGGGTGCGGCAGTTTGACTGCCGCACTTCACCAGCCGTATTGTCAGCATTCCTTGTTTAGTGTGGCTTGACCGTGCAGATTGCCCTATGGGATACTCTCCATCTTCGCGCTCTTTGAGCTACGGTCGTCATCAGTTTATGCAGAACCCCCGCCTCGCAACCACGCTGCCACCTCTTCCCGCGCGATCACCGTCGCCTGAGCCTCAGTGCGCCGGCGTACTTCCACTTGCCCGGCGGCCAGCAGTTTCTCGCTTACCACCAATCGCCATGGCGCGCCGATCAGGTCGGCGTCGTTAAACTTCACCCCCGCCCGCTCGTCGCGATCATCGAGTAGCACGGCTAACCCGGCGGCGCGCAGGTCATCGGCGAGCACTTGCCCGGCGGCTGCCACCGCTTCACCCCGGCCCAGCGTAATCACATGCGCATCCACCGGCGCGATCGCCGCCGGCCAGACGATGCCGCGTTCGTCGTGATGCTGCTCGACGGCGAGGTGCAGCAGCGGTTCGAGATCGAGTTCGATCCCGGCGAGGTACAATGGCCGGTTTTGACCATCAGCGGCTTGCACCAGCAGATCGGTGGCTTGCGGTTCGCTGATCGCGCCGATGACTGCGCCGCGCCCTTCGCTGCGCGCCGTGCCGCAGCGCGGGCAAGGGTCGCCGGCAGCGGCTTGGGCAATGTCGGCCACCACTGTCGCTTGCCAGTCGCGCCCGTAGACCACATCACGCAGATGGTAGCCGGGCCGGTTTGCGCCGGCCACCAGCGGCGCGCCGTTGGTGACGCTCAGATCGGCCACTACCAGCACCTCGCGCAACCCAACCGGTGAAGCATAGCCGGGAGTCGCGCCGCATGCCTGAATCTGCTCGGTACTGGCCGGCACAAGGTCGCCGGCATCGATCACGGCGGCCAGCTTGGCCAGACTCGCCTCACGGTCGCCGCGCACCACGGCAAACACCAACCGTTGTCCGCGGTTGTCGTAAAAGAAGAGCGCTTTGGCCGTGGCTGCCGTTGGGATACCGAGATAGGCGGCTAGCGCCGCAATCGTATTCGCGCCGGGAGTCTCGACTAGACTCATCGCTGGCGTTGAGCCGGTGTAGGGTGGCGGTGGCGCCAGCGGGGCCAGTTCGAGCGGCGCGCGCCAGCCGCAGGCCGGGCAATCGAGGGTGGCTTGCGGCGCGGCGTGGCTGTCAACGATCAGCGTGGTTGCGCCAGCCGCGAGCAGGGCCTCGGCAACGTGGTCAAGACCGCAGTGGCGCAACGCTGCGCCAAGCTGCGCGCGGGCCGCGGTCAGCAAGCTCTGCGCTTGCTCGCCATCAAGCGCCATCGTTGCCCAGCTCAGCGTAGTTGGCGTCGGTAAATCCAGCAGGGTAGCACGGCTGCGCGTGGGCCGCTTCCGCCGCCGCCAGCTCCAGATTGTCTGCGGCAATTGCCGGTACGAGTCGATGTCGCGCCGGGATAGGGCTAGTACCGTCTCTGGCCATGGTTCGGCGGCAGTGGTCGGCAACGTCACCTCGTGCGCGCCGCCGGCTTGTACCGCCGCCGCCAGATGCGTCGCCAAACGCCGCAGCGCCGCGCTGCCCAACGGCAATAACGCCGGCGCGCCATCGTTCAGCGCGCGCAGCATCCCAGCTCGCCACAACAACTGCTCTGCCGTCGAACCGGCTTCGGCAGGCGCTTGGCGCAACGTGCGCCCGAATAAGGTAGCAAGATGCATCGGTGTCGCTCCATCATCGAGTCAATGCGGTCATGGTCATCGCAGTCGCCTATGCCTTGCCCATCATCCAAATAACCCCAACTGCTCCGGCGCTTCAGGCGGGCTATCCCCTGCCGCGGCCACCGGCGCTCCCAACCCGTGTAGCCGGGCCGCGATCTGGCGGCACAGATGCGGTGACTGCGCTTCATCGGGACAGTGCATAAACAAGTAGATATTAGAGTCGGTCGTGGCCCATTCCGTAATCCGCGCCGCCCATTCATCCAGAAACGGCGCATTGCGGGCCAGATCGGGATGGCCGATATAACGCACCAACGTTGGCCCGCTGCTGCGCAATGGGCGTAACGGCACGTCGGGCTTGCGCTCGCGGGCATCATCCAGCAGCGCTCCGCCGGGATCATTCGGATCGCGGATTGGGCGCACATCCATAATCACCCGCCCGATCCGGTATCGCTCGAGCAATTCCATCAGCGGCGCTTCCCCCACCGGCAGATACCAATCGGGGTGGCGCACCTCAATCGCCAGTTCCACCTCGCGCGGCCAACCGGCCACAAACCGCTCAAGATCGGCGCGGCGGGCCGGGCCATACCCCGGCGGCAATTGCAGAAAGAATGGGCCGCACCGTTCCCCTAGCCCCTGCATCCGTTCGACAAAGGCACGCGCCTGCGGCAACTTCTCGGCCAGCGGACCGGCATGGCTTACCTCGCGCGGCAATTTGCAGCAAAACCGAAAAGTGGCCGGCGTCTCGGCGGCCCACCGCGCCACCGTCGCCGGCGCTGGCGTTGCGTAGAAGGTGGTATTGCCTTCCACCGTCGTCAACTGCCGGCTATAGAGCTTAAGAAACTCGCTGCTGCGCGTCCCCGGCGGGAACAAGTCACCCACCCAGCCGGGGTAGGCCCACACCGCGCAACCAATTCTGATCATGGTTGTGCCCTAAACTGCAATCTGTTGGGAAACGCAAAGACGCAAAGCTGCTTCGAGAGACGTTCTGATACGACTATGCATAACCGTGCTAGGTTGGCTCTTACCTTCTCAAGCCACCCTCACCCCAACCCCCTTTGCGCTCTTTGCGAACTTCGCGTCTTTGCGTTAAAAAACTCTGCGCCTTTGCGGAGCCGGACAGCCGTCCGGCTCTACCGCGCCTTTGCCTCGTTAGAACCGCTCGCTGATCACCTTGGGTTGGGTGAACAGGTGCAGATAATCGCTCCCGCCGGCTTTGCTATCGGTGCCCGACATATTGAAGCCGCCGAACGGCTGCACCCCCACCAGCGCGCCGGTACACTTGCGGTTGAAATAGAGATTGCCAACGTGGAACTCCTCGCGCGCCCGTTCCAGCCGTTCGAGGTTGCGGCTATAGAGACCTCCGGTCAGGCCGTATTCGGTATCGTTCGCAATCGCCAGCGCCTCGTCGAAGTTGGCGGCACGGATAAAGGCCAGCACCGGCCCGAAAATCTCTTCTTGAGCAATGCGGGCATGCGGCTTGACATCGGCGAAAACGGTAGGATTAATGAAGAAGCCGCCGTCTTTCACCAATTCGTGATCGATCACCTCGCCACCGGCCACCAGCCGGCCCTCTTCCTGCCCAATCGCAATATACTGGCTGATCGAATCGAAGGCGCGCTGGTCGATTACCGCACCCATATCGGTTTCCGGCTTGGTCGGGTTGCCCAGCCGCAGCGCCTTGGTCTTCTCGATCACCCACTGCAAGACCTGATCGTAAACCTGATCAACTACAATCGCTCGCGAGCAGGCGCTGCATTTCTGGCCCTGAAAGCCAAAGGCGCTCACGACAATCCCGGTTGCCGCCGCTTCGAGATCAGCCGTCTCATCAACGATAATCGCATCTTTGCCACCCATCTCAAGGATCGGGCGCTTGAGCCAATTTTGGCCGGGTTGGCGCACGGCGGCGCGCTGCTGGATGCGCAAGCCGACATTCTTCGAGCCGGTGAAACCGATGAAGCGCACCAGCGGGTGATCGACCAGAAAATCACCGATCACCGCATCCTCACCGGTGATGAGATTGACCACTCCCGGCGGCAAGCCAGCCTCTTCCAAAATCTGTACCAATAGATTGGCCATAACCGGCGCGCGCGGCGACGGCTTGAGCACGACCGTGTTCCCGACCACGATTGGGGCTACCGTCAACGTTGTTGCAATTGCGAGCGGGAAATTCCACGGCGGAATCGCCAACCCCGGCCCCAGCGGAATGTAGCGCAACTCATTAAATTCGCCGGGATAGGGCACGAGCGGTTGCCGCTCGCCTTGCAACGCGAGCGCTTGCCGCGCATACCACTCACAGAAGTCGATCGCTTCGGCCACATCAGCATCGGCTTCGACCCAATTCTTGCTGACTTCGTGCATCATCCACGCCGCTAGCTCTTCCTTCCGCCGGCGCATAATCGCCGCTGCGCGCAACAACACCTGCGCTCGCGCGCTCACCGGTGTGCGCGACCACGTGCGGAAGGCGGCGTCGGCTGCCACTACCGCCTGATGGGCCTGCTCTTGCGAGGCGTTGCTGGCGTAGCCGACGACCTTCTTCGGCTCAGCCGGGTTGATCGAGGCCAGCTTGCGCTCGGTGATGATGTGCTCGCCGCCGATCACCAGCGGGTAGGTTCCTCCCTGTTGTCCGGCGACGTGCCGGATCGCCCGCTGCATCGCCGCGCGCCGGTTGCCGCTGTCAAAATTGCCAAACGGTTCGTTTTGAAAGGGGGTCAGCATATCTATTCTCCTTGCCATTGTGGGGCTGCCATCACTGCTCATTGTAGCAGGGAAATGGGCGAACCGCGCGAACCATCACTCCTCTCCCGCGCCGCTGGATGGGGAGCAATCGCCACAAAGAGACGCAAAAGCTACAAAAAGGTTTTGTTTTTATGGGTCTTGGTGGCTATCCAACAGCCCGCGCAGCGGGCTTCGTAAGGATAGCCCGGCCCTTCAGGGCCGGGCCCTGCCGGAGCGTGAGCAATCGCCACAAAAAGACACAAAATACGCAAAAACAGGTTGTGTTTTTGTGGCTTTTGTGTCTTTTTGCGGCTATCAAAAAATCCCCCCTCCCCCAGCGGGGGAGGGGCTGGGGGTGGGGGCATCAGCCCGCGCCGCTGGATGGTGAGCAATAGCCACAAAGAGACGCAAAAGCTACAAAAAGATTGTGTTTTTATGTTCGGAGAAACGCCGCTTCCGGCTTGTCATTGCGAGCCGAGCGGTCGGGGCCGAGCGCCACTCGGCCCGCCGTGAGGCGAAGCAATCTCCCGCGAGGGCGGGATCCCATCACTCATCGATCAGTCTGTGCAGCAGGCTTCGTAAGGGTAGCCCGGCCCTTCAGAGCCTGCTATCCCTGAGCCGGCTCATGCCGCTGGAACGGGAGATTGCTTCGGTCGGGCGGCCCCCAGCCGCGCTGGGAGCCGCCGCTCCCTCGCAATGACAGCCGGAAAGCGGTCGAGGGTGTACCCTCACCCCCAGCCCCTCGCCCACTGGTCGGGAGAGGGGCGTGGCTGCGTTCCGCTCCTGCCCTGCTGTGCCTGCCAGCACGTGGCTCCCCCTCTCCCGCACTAGCGGGAGAGGGGGCACGGGGGTGAGGGCCATCGCCCGCGCCGCTGGATGGGGAGCAATCGCCACAAAGAGACGCAAAAGACACAAAAAGATTTTGTTTTTATGGGTGTTGGCGGCTATCCAACAGCCCGCGCAGCGGGCTTCGTAAGGATAGCCCGGCCCTTCAGGGCCGGGCCCTGCCGGAGGGTGTTCAATCGCCACAAAAAGGCACAAAATACACAAGCATGTGGTGTTTTTGTGGCTTTTGTGTCTTTTTGCGGCTATCAAAAAATTCCCCCTCCCCCAGCGGGGGAGGGGCTGGGGGTGGGGGCATCAGCCCGCGCCGCTGGATGGTGAGCAATCGCCACAAAAAGGCACAAAATACACAAAAATAGGTTTTTGCGGCTTTTGCGTCTTTTTGCGGCTATCAAAAAATCCCCCCCCTCCTCCAGCGGGGGAGGGGCTGGGGGTGGGGGCTATGATCCCGCCCTGCCGGAGGGTGTTCAATCGCCACAAAATACACCAACATGGTGTGTGTTTTTGTGGCTTTTGCGTCTTTTCGTGGCTATCAAAAAATCCCCCTCTCCCAGCGGGGGAGAGGGGGCACGGGGGTGAGGGCAACCACCTTACGCGGTCGCCATCGCCGCCTTCTGCTTAGCCTTTTCTTCCTCGACCAGCACACGGCGCAACACCTTGCCGACTAGCGTCTTGGGCAGCTCGGTGCGGAACTCAACCTCACGCGGCACCTTATACGGGGCAAGATGCAGCTTGCAGAACTCCTTAATCTCTTCGACGGTCGGATTTTCTCCCGGCTTCGGCACCACAAACGCCTTCACCGTATCATCGCCGCGCTGCGGATGCGGAATGCCGACGACCACTGCTTCCATCACCTTGGGGTGCATAAAGAGCACTTCCTCGACATCGCGCGGCAGCACCTTGAGACCGCCGACGTTGATCATATCCTTCTTGCGGTCAACGATGTAGAAGTAGCCGTCTTTATCGACCCGCGCAATATCGCCGGTGTGCAGCCACCCATCGGCGTCGATCGTCTGCGCTGTCTCGTCGGGCCGTTGCCAATACCCCTTCATCACCTGCGGCCCGCGCACGCACAGCTCACCGGTCGCGTCGCTGCCCGGCTCAATCTCCTTGCCTGTATCCAGATCAATCACCTTCGCCTCGGTGTCAGGCAGCGGGATGCCGATACTACCGGCGCGGCGTTCGCCAAAGACCGGGTTGCAATGCGTCACTGGGCTGGCCTCAGTCATGCCGAAGCCTTCGACGAGACGGCCACCGGTCAGTTGGCCGAACTTCTCTTGCACATCCATCGGCAGCGGCGCCGACCCGCTGATACAAGCCTTCACGCTGCGCAGGTCATACTCGTTGACCTTCGGGTGATTAATAATACCGATGTACATCGCCGGTACGCCGGGGAAGAGCGTGCAGCGCTCGCGCTGAATAACGTTCATCACGTTATCGATCGGGCGCGGGCTGGGCACGATCACAATCTCGGCTCCGATGTGGATGCTGTACATCATTGCCACGGTCATGCCGTAGACGTGGAAGAAGGGGATAGCGGCCATCATCTTCTCGCCGCCGGGCTGGCCGCGGGTCAACCACGAAGCGACTTGTACCGTATTGGCGATCAGATTGCGATGGGTCAGCATCGCCGCTTTGGGCAGGCCAGTCGTGCCGCCGGTGTATTGGAACAAGGCGACATCATCGGGCTTGAGATTGACTTTGGGCGGCGTCGGGCCGTACTTCTCGAGCAGGTGCTGGAAGAAGAAGATGTCCTGCTCAGGCATGACATCAACCCATTCCGGCGTCTTTTTCTGCGCACTCTTCACCAGCAAGTTCGAGGGGAAGCCGAGCGTGTCAAAGATGTGCGCCACGATCACGCGCTTGACCGGCGTCTCCGCGCGCACCTCACGCAGACGCGGCCAGAACAGGTTGAGCAGCACGATCGTCTCGGCGCCCGAGTCATGCAATTGGTGCTGCAATTCGCGCCCGGTGTAGGTCGGATTGGTGTTGACTACGATCGCGCCGAGCCGCATACAGGCAAAGAAGGTGATAATGTAGTGCGGCGAGTTGGGCAGCATCACCGCCACCCGATCTCCTTTGCGCACACCGAGCTGGTAGAGCGCCGTCGCCATCCGGTCAACTTTTTCGTTCAACTGCCGATAGGTGAATTTGCCGCCAACGGTGAATCGCCCGCCGAGTAGATAGCGCAACACAAAGTTGGTTGCAGTGTGATCGGCGTAGGTTTTGGCGCTGTTGTTCAACATGTCGCTGAGCGTAATATCAGGATAGGTCAGCGACTGCGGCACGCCCGGCTCGTAGTACGACAACCAAATCTTGTCCAAATTGCACCTCCTTGTGCGCCCTAACGTGACGAAGGGGAATACAACGAATTGCTTACTGCTCAGCGGTGAAGGCGATTGCCTTCACCGCGCCGCCGGCCATTGCCTACACATCGTCGCGGAGCCAACCCCGCTCGCGGGCGATGAACTTGATCGTTGCATCGTCGGGCGGGTACAGTCCGGCTGCTTGATAGGCGTAGGCCAGCAAGGCTGCGCCGCCGATCAAGCCGATAATCAGACCAAGCAGAAAGGTGAAGACACCGATCACCTGTTTCATACAACCTCCCCGTGTCTCTTCCCGTGTACATTGGGGGAATACATGTCGATTGTACCATATTTTACCGGCGTTGGAAGTGAATCGAGTATAATAAGGGTGTAGCCGCTCTGCTCTTTCCCAGTCTGTGTACGCAAGCTATTTCCCTTCTGCCAGACGATCACGCTGGTTGTTGCCCGATGATGTAAACAAGGAGTTGTCCAATGGCTAAAGTGAAGATGACGCGGGGCAAGTTTAATGGGATTCAAGCCTGTGCTGACGCCAATGGCATTATTGCAGCGGCGGCGATGGATCAGCGCGGTTCGCTGAAAAAGGCAATCGCCAAGGCGCGCGGTGCGGATGCATCGAACGAAGATCTGACGGTCTTCAAAACCGCTGTCACCCGCATTCTCACTCGCCACGCGAGCGCTATTTTGATGGATCCGGAGTATGGCTTGCCGGCGATTGCCCAGCGCGCTCCCGGTACCGGTGTCTTGCTCGCCTACGAGAAGACTGGCTATGACGCTTCAGTGCGCGGTCGTATGCCCGATCTGCTCGATGTCTGGAGCGTGCGCCGTCTGAAGGAAGCCGGCGCTGATGCGATCAAGATTCTGCTGTACTATAACCCCTTCGACGATGCTGCTATCAACGAGGTGAAACACGCCTTCATCGAGCGTATCGGCGCTGAGTGTGCGGCGAACGATATTCCCTTCTTCCTTGAGCCGATCGCCTACGATGATACGGTTGGCGATGAGAAGAGCTTTGAGTTTGCGCTGGTGAAGCCCAAGTATGTCACCGCCTACATGGCTGAGTTCTCGAAGCCGCAGTATGGCGTCGATGTGCTCAAGGTCGAGGTGCCGGTGAATGTGAAGTTTGTCGAGGGGATGCGCGTGTTTAGCGGCCAGAAGGCCTATAGCCGCGAAGAGGCGAAAGAATACTTCCGGCAGGCTGCCGCTGCTGCCTGCAAGCCGTTCATCTACCTGAGCGCCGGCGTCTCTGATGAGGTGTTCCGCGAGACGCTCGAGTTGGCTGCCGAAGCGGGGACGCCCTTCGCCGGTGTGTTGTGCGGTCGCGCCACGTGGCAAGATGGCATCCCGGTCTATGCCCAGCAGGGGCTGGCGGCGCTGGAGGCATGGCTTGAAGATCGCGGCGTGGCCAATATTACTGCGTTGAATGAAACGCTGGCCAAGGGCGCCAAGCCATGGTGGACGATCTACGGCGGTCTGGAGAATATCGAGGTCGTAGATCTGCCGGTTGTGAGTTGATTGCCGGTATTGAAGTGGAATCCCGGCCCTGAAGGGCCGGGAGCTGCCGGAGCGTGATCAATCGCCCCAAAAAGACGTCAAGCGCACCCCCATGTTGTGTGTTTTGTGTCTTTTTGTGGCTATCCAAACCAACCCCCTCTAGCGGGAGGGGGCCGGAGGGTGAGACCCATCAGCCCGCGCAGCGGGCTTCGTAAAGATAGCCCGGCCCTTCAGGGCCGGGAGCTGCCGGAGCGTGATCAATCGCCCCAAAAAGACGTCAAGCGCACCCCCCCACGTTGTGTGTTTTGTGTCTTTTTGTGGCTATCCAATTCAACCCTCTCTAGCGGGAGGGGGCCGGAGGGTAAGACCCATCAGCCCGCGCAGCGGGCTTCGTAAGGATAGCCCGGCCCTTCAGGGCCGGGAGCTGCCGGAGCGTGATCAATCGCCCCAAAAAGACGTCAAGCGCACCCCCATGTTGTGTGTTTTGTGTCTTTTTGTGGCTATCCAAACCAACCCCCTCTAGCGGGAGGGGGCCGGAGGGTGAGACCCATCAGCCCGCGCAGCGGGCTTCGTAAAGATAGCCCGGCCCTTCAGGGCCGGGTTCTCTGCTTCGACCTTGAACCAGCGGGAGCCGGGGATTACAGACCTACAATCCCCATTCCACCTTTGCCGGCCCGGCGCAGCCGCTCGATCGTTGACCAGCGCGGCGTATCAGGAACGCGCGTTGGTTGCAACCCCTGCGCCATCAACCGCATCGAATCACGCCAGCGCGCCGGTGGTGCAGCAGGTGTATGATCGGCCTGCGCTGCCTCTTCAGCCAGCAACAAGGTAATCGCTGCAACCGCCGCTGCGGCCTCTTCTTCGGTTGGCGTGCCAGTCGTCGTGACGCGCATGATACTGTCTCCTCCAAAGCAGGATGATCGTTCCGCGGTACAGCCCAACGACGATCCGCGTTCATCCGTTGCACCAGTGTTTATCCGTGTTCTATTCCCCTACACCCGCCCAATCAACCGCTGCACCATCACCCGCTGCGCCGCCAATTCGCGTTCGGCAGGCAAAGGCGCCAGTTCGGCGTTCGCGCCGTAGCGCCGGCGCAGCGCCAGCCCGATCAAGTGATCGGTCAGTTGCGGGTTTTTCGGCAACAACGCCCCGTGGAGATAACACCCAAACGTATTGCGGTAGATCGCGCCGCCCCAGCCATCTTGGCCGTTATCGCCGTAACCGGCCAGCACCTTGCCCAACGGCTTCACGCCTGCCCCGTGGAAGGTGCGCCCGCTGTGGTTCTCAAACCCCACCAATCGCCACGGCCCCTGCCCGACATCGACCTCGATCACGATATTGCCAATCATCCGCTGTTTGCCGGCGATGGTATGCACATCCAGCACCCCCAAGCCGGGCAGCCGCTCGCCGGTGTGGGTCAGGAAGTAGTGGCCGAGCAACTGGTAGCCGCCGCAGATCGCCAGCATCACCAGATCGTTCTCAATCGCGGCCCGCAACCCCGGCCCCTGCCGCTCGATCAGATCGGTAGTGATCAGCGCCTGCCCGCTATCTTGCCCGCCGCCGAAAAATGCCAGATCGACCGATCCCCAATCAATCATATCACCGGGATTTACAGGAATGATCTCTAACTCGATCCCGCGCCGCAGGCAGCGTTGGCGCAGGGCGATCACGTTGCCGCGATCGCCATAGACATTCATATGATCAGGGTAAAGATGGGCCAAGCGCAATGTCGTCATGCTCGCATCCGCAGCCGGGGCAACGTATGCGTTGCCCGCTCTTATGCCCGTGCCAAATAATCTCCCTCACCGATCCACGTATACGTCGTCAATTCCTGCAACCCCATCGGCCCGCGCGCGTGCAGCCGGTTGGTCGAGATCGCCACCTCAGCGCCCAACCCAAACTGGCCGCCGTCATTGAAGCGCGTGCTGGCATTGACAAAGACCGCCGTTGCATCGACTTCGCGGGTGAAACGGGCCGCGCTAGCCGGATCACCAGTCAAAATCGCTTCCGAATGGCCGCCGTACTGGGCAATATGATCGAGCGCCTCGTCAATATCGCTCACAACCTTGATCGCTACAATCAGCGCCAAAAACTCACGGCCAAAGTCAGCCGGCTCAGCGGGTTTGATGTTCCATTGCTCATGGCCCGGTGCATCAGCCAGAATCGCCAACGCTTCGAGATCGCAGCGCATCTCGACGCCATGTTGGGCCAGCGCTGCGGCGACCAGCGGCAAGAAGGCCGGTGCTGCGTCGCGATGCACCAATAGCGTGTCGAGCGCATTGCATGCCCCCGGTCGCTGGACTTTGGCATTCACAATCACCGGCACCGAGCGGGCAAAGTCGGCACTTGGCTCGACATAAATATGGCTAACCCCCATCCCGCCCACAATCACCGGCACCGTCGCGTTTTCAACGCAGAAACGGTGCAGGCTAGCGCCACCGCGCGGGATGATCATATCCACATAGCGATCGAGCCGCAACAATTGCCGTACCAATTCGCGGTCGGGATCGGTAATGCTCTGCACCGCAAACACCGGCAGGCCGGCCTCCTCCAAGGCGCCGGCAATGACCGTCGTCGTCGCGGCTACGCTGCGCGCAATATCGCTGCCGCCGCGCAAGATCACCGCATTGCCAGCCTTGAGGCACAGTGCGGCAATGTCAACCGTCACATTCGGGCGCGCCTCGTAAATCGCACCGATCACCCCAATCGGCACCCGCCGCTTATACACGCGCAACCCCGACGGCAACTCGCGCTGATCAAAAATTTCACCGACTGGGTCGGGCAACTCCGCCACCTTCCGGCAATCGTCGGCGATCGCTTGCAACCGCGCCTCAGTCAACAGCATACGATCGACAATCGCCGGCGGCGTGCCGGCCCGCTCGGCATCGGCCACATCAGCCGCATTCGCGGCCAAGATCTCGCTCTGCCGCGCTAGCAGGCCATCGGCAATCGCGTGCAGCGCGGTATTCTTTTGCTCAGTCGCCAGATTTGCCAGCGTGCGCGCCGCTTTCTTCGCCCGCCGGCCAATCATCTCTAGATCAATCATCGCGCGAACCTCCCCGATCGTGTTCATCATAGCGGCGCCGTTCCGATTCTAAGTAGCGCCGGGCGCGATCAAAGCGATCCTCTAACTCGCCGCGCTGGTACGCTTGCCAGAGCAACCATACCGCTGCCAGCGCCAATCCGCCACCCACTACCATCAGCGGTAAGAGCGCCGCCGTAACCATATTTGACGTGGCAATCACGACCATTGCCGCCGCTCCCAACCCAAACGCCAGCCGCCGCCGCGAACCAGCCGTGCTGCGCTGAAATTGCGCCAAGAGCAACACCGCGATGATCAGCGCCACAATGATCCGGATGATGTCAGGATTCATGATCGTATTCCTGTGGTACGTATCTTGGCGGCATTGTACCACGGTCTGCTAGCGGTGCTGGTTATCGATGGTCGCCAAAAGACCCAAAAGATGCGAAAATGAGGATCCATGGAGTGCCGTTTGTGTCTCTTTGCGGCTATTCCGCTTGTGCTTCTTGTGGCCTCTTTGTGGCTATTCCAACCCAGCCTGCGCAGCGGGCGGCGGCAGGGTAGTCCGGCCCGTGGCGGGGCGCGGGCCGCTGGCCCGCATGGATAGCCACAAAAAACACAAACGACGCAAAAATGATGTTTGGGTCTCTTTGCGGCTATTCTGCTTGTGCTTCTTGTGTCTTTTTGTGGCTATTCTACCCCAGCCCGCGCAGCGGGCTTCGTAATCCTAGCCCGGCCCTTCAGGGCCGGGTACCGAACAGATGTTTTGTTCGCCCTTGAATGCTAGTGGGAAAGGGGCTGGGGGTGAGGGTGAACCAAAGCATCTCAAAGCCATCAACTACATCTACGCTCGTATGTTCTGTTTGCTGTGGACGTAACACAGCCGCGTTGTGTTCCTATCCGTCCTCGCAATCGTATAGAGAGTACATGCGTCGTTGCCAAAAAACGTCGTAGTCATCATTTATGTACTGGCCTCTCCTTCCATAAACGCCGCCCAGATCAACAAGCCAAAGCTCACGTAGTTGATCGGCGTCCGGATCGCATTCAACTGATTCCACGCCTCTCGCGCTTGTGCCCAATCTGCTGGCGGCGCTGCTGGATCCCATCCCAAAACGGTATTGTTGATCGGTACGTTCAGCACAATCGTAAAGACGCCAACCCCAAAAAAGAACAGCACCCATCCTAATGCCGTGAGTCGCCAATAGGCTGTGTGGCGCTGCGACCATAGCCGGACGAGCGGGTACAAGGGCAGCCACATCGCCAGATTCGCCACAACGATAACGCCAGTGGGAAAGGCGTCGAGCGCCCGAATCAGGCCCTGTTCGATACGCGCGTACTCGGTGGCGTTCAGCGTAGCTAGCGTTGGGATCACGCCTTGCTCGAAAGTGTAGAGCAGGCCAGCAAAAAGCCCTATCGCGAACGTGAAGATGAGATGGACGATCCGGATGCTCAGCATACAATTGCTCCTAGTGTGTGCTTACCAGAGCGGCGGTTCAAAAATCTTGAGCGCCAGAATAATGATGACCAGTATGCCCATGGTGACGCCAACCTGATTGGAACGGCGCGCTAGCGTCTGATACTCCGGGTCGCCGCTCCCTTTCGCATCAAGCATCTTGATTTGCCGGCTCAGCAAGGGAGTGTAGACCCCATACGCTAGCGCCATTGCTACCACGTAGAGCGCGATTGCTACCCACAGAAATGGCGCGACGCTCTTGCCCATTGCAATCATGAGCGCGCCGGTGACACCTCCGATGAGGTAACACGGATTGGCTACATAGTCATCAATAAACTTGACGCCGCGCAGGGCGAACGGCAAACTGGCTGGATCGCGCGTGCCGCGGGCGATCCAGATGGCGTAACTGGCGTTTAAGCCAACCGCTGTCATGGTGGCAACGATGTGCAGGAAAACCAGCAGTGTGTAGATGAAGGGCTGCGCCCCTTCCGGTGGTGGGTGCATCGGCGTTTCTCCCCTTGGCAGACGGCTCATACCGCGACTATAATGGAACAATGCTGGATGATCTATGTTGATCTATCTATAAATCTTTGCCAATCGTCCACACATCATGGATGCACTCACCCACATCCTTGATACGCTACGCCTCAGTAGCAGTGTCTATTGCCGTTCGGAGCTTGGCTCGCCGTGGGGCTTGCACTTTGCCCCCCGCCCGTGCGCGGTCTTTCACGTGCTGCATCGCGGCAATGGCTACGTGCAGCTAGCCGGTGATGATGAACTGCTGCCATTGGGTGAGGGTGATGTGCTGCTCTTGCCGGGCGGCGATGAGCATATCCTCTGCGAGACGCCTAATGCGCCGCTCTTCCGCAATCTTGAACTGGATCAGTGGGGAACCTGTGCATTGATGCGCTGGAGCGATCAGCCAACCGCGATCGTGCTGTGCGGGACGTTCGCTATTGAGCGGCGCGATCTGTTGCCGCTGCTGCAACAGATGCCCCGGATCGTCCATATTCCGCATCGCGAAGCCGGCGCGTTTACCAGCGTGCTGGTCTTGATGGCTGCCGAAGCCGAAGCGGCTCGTCCCGGCAAAGAGGCGGTTTTGCGCCGGTTGGCCGATATTTTGTTTATTCAGATCATCCAGCGCTGGGTTGAGTTGCAAGGGGTGGAGCGTTGCGGCTGGCTTGGCGCGCTGCACGATCCGCTGATTGGCAAGGCGCTCGGCCTCATTCACAGCCAGCCCCAGCAGCCGTGGACAGTCGCCGCGTTAGCGCGGGCAGTGGCTTGTTCGCGATCGGCCTTTGCCGCTCGTTTCGCTGCCCTGACTGGCGAAGGGCCAATCGCCTATCTCACCCGCTGGCGTATGCAACTGGCTGCTCGGTTGCTGGCCGACCACCCTCATGCGCGGGTGAGCGAGATTGCCGAACAGGTAGGCTACCATTCGGAAGCGGCGTTTAGCAAAGCGTTCAAACGTGTAATGGGAGTCGCGCCACGGAAGTATCGGCAATAAAGGCGGCGAATAGCCACCAACAGCCATAACAGACGCGCATGCATGCGAGGTGTGGTTGGCGGGCGAGCCGCCCGCACTCCGTAGTGGGGCGCGGGCCGCAGGCCCGCATGGATAGCCACAAAAAACACAAACGACGCAAAAATGATGTTTGGGTCGCTTTGCGGCTATTCCTCTTGTGCTTTTTGGGTCTTTTTGTGGCTATTCCCAACCCACCCCGCGCAGCGGGCTTCGTCAGAGGATCATGGCGGGCGGACAGAAATTTGGCTGCGACCAACCGTTGAACGCTGGGCAATGCCTCAAAGTATCGCCCTGCTCCCCTCTCCCGCGTCAGTGGAGAGGGGCTGGGGGTGAGGGTGAACTACCGCGGGGCGACGCCATTTGCGCCTTTTGTGTCTTTTTGTGGCTATTCTACTCCAGCCCGCGCAGCAAGCTTCGTCACCCCAATCTTGCTCACCATTTTTGTTACTTGTGGTACTATACAAAAATAAGGCAGTGATGCCCGTCGCCGTGACGGGCATTTTTGTATCTTTGAGCCAGAAAACGAGGTGAAGGGTATGTCCGTTGGGGTGGCTTATACGCTGACCTTGCGCTGCCAAATCGAAAATCGGCCCGGTATGCTGGGCCGGCTCACGACCCTGATCGGCGAGGTCGGCGGCGACATCGGCGCGATCGATATTGTCCGCGCCGAACGCAACATTCTTGTGCGCGACATTACCGTGCGCGTGCAAGATGAACAGCACGGCGAGCAACTGGTAGCCGCAATCAATACGCTCCAAAACATCAAAGTGCTTCAGGTAAGCGACCGTGTTCTTCTGACCCACCTCGGCGGCAAGCTTGCTACCCAGAGCCGCGTATCGCTCAAGACCCGCGATGACCTCTCGCTGGCCTATACGCCGGGGGTGGCCCGCGTCTGCCGCGTGATCGCCGACGATCCCGAACAGGTCTATTCGCTGACGTGGAAGGGGAATAGCGTGGCGGTGGTTAGCGATGGCTCGGCGATCCTCGGTTTGGGCAATCTTGGCCCCGAAGCGGCGATGCCGGTGATGGAGGGCAAGGCGATCCTGTTCAAAGAGCTGGCCAATATTGATGCAGTGCCGATTTGTCTGCGTTCGCAAGACCCGGATATCATTGTGCAGACGGTTGAGCAGATTGCGCCGAGCTTCGGCGGCATCAATCTCGAAGATATCGCTGCCCCCAATTGCTTTATCGTCGAGGGCCGGCTGGAAGAGAGCCTTGATTTGCCGGTCATGCACGACGATCAGCACGGCACCGCTGTGGTGGTACTGGCTGCCCTGCGCAATGCGTTGCGTCTTGTGGGTAAAACGCTGGCCGATGTGCGGGTGGTGGTGAATGGCGTCGGCGCTGCCGGCACCGCGATTATTCGCACGTTGATCGAGGCCGGCGTCGGTGAGATTACGGCGGTGGATCGGTTCGGGATTTTGGTCGAGGGTGATTATGCCCGCCAGACTCCGATGCAACGCATTGTCGCTTCACAAACCAACCGTGAACGCCGGCGCGGCGATCTGGCCGTCGCCTTGCGTGGGGCCGATGTCTTTATCGGTGTCTCGAAGGGCAATATCCTCACCCCTGATCACGTGCGTTCAATGAGCGCTGATCCGATCATCTTTGCGCTGGCGAACCCGATCCCCGAAGGCGATCCCGATATGCTGCGCCAGTATGCCCGTGTGGTCGCGACCGGACGCAGTGATCAGCCAAACCAGATCAATAATGTGCTCAGCTTCCCCGGCATCTTCCGCGGCGCGCTCGATGTCAATGCCCGCAAAATTACCTCGGCGATGCGCCTTGCCGCTGCCGATGCGCTGGCCAATGTCATTCCACCCGAAGAGATGAACGAAGACTATATTGTGCCGAGCGTTTTTAACCGGCAGATTGTGCCGGCCATTGCCGCCGCGGTGGCCCAAGCCGCGATTGCCGATGGCGTTGCCCGCCGCACCCACATGCCGGGTGATTGATGATGGCAGCAGGGGCAAGGCATGCCTTGCCCCTGCCTTGCCCCTGCCTTGCCCCTCGCTAAGCTGCTACCGCAACCACTCCCGCCACGCGGCTTCGAGGGTTGCCAAATCAACCCCGTAGACGCCTTGATAATCGGCGCTGCCGGGAACGCCATTGCCGCTGCGGTAGAGCCGGTCGAAGGCGTCGCGGCCATACGTGACCAGCAGATATTCGACAAAGCTGGCCCATTGGTAGTAGAGGGTATTCATTTCGGCGGCGGGCCGGCCCAGATGGTTAGTGATCAATGGCAGCGGCGCTTGCCCGCCAAGGAAGGCGCGGAAGGTGGCGTGCCGGCCCAGCCAGTAGTGACCTGCGCCCCATGTGGCCCAGCCTTCGAGCAAGATCGGGTCACTGCGCAGATGAGCGTCGCCGTAGTAGTCATGGGCCAGTTGGTGAACAAATTCGTGGGCGAGAATGTTGACAGCGCGCGCCGGCGGAATGGCGGCGCACGTGGTGACGTGGACTTCGCGGGTTTGGGTATAAGCGGCGCCGTGCAAGGCGCACTGCGGGTCGGCAAGGATCTGCACTGTGATCGGCCCCGCCAGCGTCGTCCCGGTGCGCGCGCTGACGTAAGCCAGCGCCGTGTACAGCTCTGCCGTGATCGCGTCGAGGCTGGCATCGCTTGGCAGTGCCTGCGGCGCAACGCTGATCCGCAATGTGTCAACCTGCACCGGCCGCATTGACCGGCTGATCGCCGGCACGGCCCCGTCCCCACTGAAATTTACGACCAGCGGGGCAAGGCGGCGTGGCTGATGGGTGCGGCTAACAGTGATCGCCGCCGCCGCGACGATCACGACGATGGCGGCGAGCAGCCAGCGTGTTCTCAGCGTAAGTATCACCTGTAGCCTCTCGTATGGGCACAGCGTATTGTGTCCTAGCGTGCTGTGCCCTAGTGCGCAGTGCTCCGGCGTCGCTACTCGCTGATCACCTCGTACTGCGCCCGTTCACTGGTGTGCGGCGTGACCGCAATCACCACCAAGACCCCTCGCTCGCCGTTGTTTAACGTGGCCGTCGCAACGCCATCGGCATCGACCGTTAGCGGTTCCACCGTGATCTGGCCATCGGTCGCGGTGCGCACCAGCCGTAGTTCCCACTGCTGCGGCAGATCGCCGTCGATGCGCACAAAGCCGGCAGCTTCCCAATCGCCTGCCCCGCTTTCCACATCGTCGCGGAAGCCGATTTCAGGAATGGCGATGTTGTCAATGATGATCCCCGGTGCATGCACCCCTTGATCGTTGATCGACCAAAAGCGCAACAATACCTCTTGCCCGGCAAACGGCGTCAGATCCATCTCCTCGCTCACCCAGCGTCCGCGCAGGCCATCTTCAAGGTTCGCCTCCGGCCTCCCCGACACCCCGGTCAACCCATGGCCGTAATTCACCCCCTGCGGGTCGTAGTCGGTTGTCCACTTGCCGGGCAGGGTCTCCCACGTCCGCCCGCCGTCGGTCGAAACGGTGACGAAGGCGTAGTCATAATCGTCTTCGATCTCGAACCACGTGTCAAAGGTGAGCGTCGCCGAACTGACCCCACGCAGATCGATCTTGCGGGTGAGCGTCGCAATACTATCATCGCTGCGGTTGCTCCACCACGCATAGCGCCCGCGCGGCATCTGCCCGGCGATGCGCACGGTGGTGTCGCCGCGGAAGGTGACGGTGCGCGTGTTGCGCGGCAACGACAGATAATCGACGCCAAACTGCACGATGTCGTCGCTATGGCGGTTCTCTATCACGTCTGGCCGCACGGTGCGCGGCAACAAATTGCTCAATTCGGTGCCGGTGTCGTAGGTGTAGCGCCCGTCTCCCACCTTGGGGTCATTGATCAGATTGGCAACTGCCCAGTCGGCCATAATCTGGCGAAAATGGGTGATGTCAGGCCGGGTGCGTGCGGCCAGTTCGACGAATGCTTCGAGGTTATTGCCCGCATTGGCCCGGATTAAGGGTCGCAGTTGGTCTTGACCGGCGTATTGGGCATAGATGTAGCGCATAAAGAGGTGGGCAGCGCCGTAATGCACGCCCGATTGGCTTGGCGCAAAGCCCCACCCGGTCAGTTGAATGTCGGTATTGCGCAGGTAGAGCGGGATGAAACCTTCTTGCTGAAAGCCGTTGAGGTCTTCGGCCAACTGTGACATTCCCTCATTGAGCCAGAGCGCTCCTCCCGGCTGTTCGTTTTGATGGATCATGTGCTGAAATTCGTGGGCCAGCACATCGAGGTAGGTGTCGCTGCCGAACGGCATCAGGTCGATGTTCATAAAGAACATCTCGCGTTCGTTGCTGTAGCGATTGACTTGCCGCGTCAGCGAGTCGCTCGACGAGTAGTAGCCGAGAATCTGGCTGCTGCGCTCGACGGCATTAAGGATCGTGATCCGGTTGTCGCCATCGACGCCGGGTTGCGCTTCACTGCCAAAAATCTCGCGGGTGCGCGGGTAGATCTCTTGTTCAAACGTGCGCGCTGCTCGTTCGAGGTCGCGCTGTTCGTAAGGCACACCGGTTTCGACGTACATCAACACCACCGGCCCAGCGTAGCGAAGCTCGGCAGTGATCTCGTACTGGGTGTCGGTGCTGAAATCGGTCACGAAGAAGGTGCGCCGTTCGCCAACTTGCACCTCGAGCGGATCGGTGCGGGCGACGTCGGGGCAGGCCTCTGGCGCCGGACGGCACGCGCCGAGCTGGCGCGCGAGCTCAATCTGATCGCGTGGTAAGCGACGCGCCGCATCGATCAGAGCGATTTCATCCGCTCCGGACGGGTCTGGATTGGTCACTGTCACCGGTGTGGGCGGGCGGGTCGGTGCGCTGGTGGTGCCGGTAGTAGGGTGCGGTGTGGCAGTTGGCTGATTAAGTTCCGGCGGTTTCTCGTCTACCGGTATGCAGCCGGCCAGCAATGCGAGCACAAGCAGAAGAAGGAACCGTTTCATAGGAGAGTCCGTTACGCAAAGGCGCACCGTCGCTGCGCCTGCGGGTGTGGCAAGATTGCAATCGCATTGTACCGCAAAATGGGCGCCACTCGCCATTGAGTGACGCCCGCTGAAGGGGGAAGGAGGAAATCTATGCTAACGCGCTGCGTGAGCCAGTTACGCCGCGATCGCAGTATTGCCGCTGCGATTGGCCATCGCCCGCAAGCGCGAGATGCGCTTGTGCGTCTCTGGGTGAGTGCGGAAGAGACTGGCCAGCCCGCCCAACACCGGGTTGACGATGTACAGGTGCGCTGTCGCTGGACGAGCCTCGTCCATCGGCATCCGGCCAGCCGCCCACTCTAGCTTCTCAAGCGCGCTGGCAAGCGGCAAGGGGTTGCCAAGGATTTGCGCGCCGCCAGCGTCAGCCATGTACTCACGCGAGCGCGAGATCGCCATCTGAATTATCAGGGCCATAATCGGGGCCAGCATCGCAGTGAGTACGCCACCCACCAAACCAGCGATGCCACCACCCTCTTCCTCATCACTCCCGCCAAGGCCGGCGAAGATCATCCCCCACATCACCATATCGGCCAGCATGCCAATCGCACCAGCAATTGTCGCCGCAATCGATGAGATCAGCGTATCGCGGTGCTTAATGTGCGCCAGCTCGTGCGCAATCACGCCGGCCAGCTCTTCACGGGTGAGCAGCCGGGCAATGCCGGTTGTCACCGCCACCGCGCCGTGCTCAGGGTCACGTCCGGTCGCAAAAGCATTCGGCGCATCGGTATCAATAATGTAGACTCGCGGCTTGGGAATGCCGGCCCGGCGCGAGAGTTCTTCGACCATCGCATGCAATTCGGGCGCTTCGCTCGGCGAGACCTCTTGCGCGCCGCTCATCTTCAGCGCGAGTTTGTCCGAGAACCACCACGCGCCCATGTTCATCACAATAGCCAGAACGAAAGCGATAATCATACCGATTTGGCCGCCGACCGCGCCGCCAATCACAATGAAGAGACCGGTGAGCAGGCCAAGCAGACCAACCGTTTTCAAGCTATTCACAAATATTGTCATGTGGCGTCCTCCACAATTAAGAGCAAGGTTCTTGCGATTGCACTGGTAGTATACCGGGTAGCAAAAAGGCGGCCAAGGGGCCGCCTTCCCATCGTAATGGGGAGAAGTTCCCGGTTGTGGCGATTACCCGTGTACCACCAACGGTTTCAACCCAGCTTCAATCACGTGCCGGTGCGGTTCGAGGAACGGCGGCAGCGCCAATCGCTCGCCCAGCGTTTCTGCCGGTTCATCAACGGCAAATCCCGGTTCGTCGGTGGCTAGCTCAAAGAGGATGCCGTTCGGTTCGCGAAAATACAGGCTGCGGAAATAGTAGCGATCAACGATGCCGCTGTTGGGAATGCGTAATTCGCGCAGCCGCTGCGCCCACGCCGTATGCTCGGCAAAGGTCGGCACCCGGAACGCGACGTGATGCACGCCGCCAGCTCCGGCTTGCGCCGGCGGCAAGTGCGGTTGGGCTACCACGTGGACTTCCGCTGCCGGCCCGCCGTTGCCCATCGCATAGACATGCACCGTGTCGTTGGAGAAGTCGGGGTGCGGATAGGTGCGCTGCGGCTGCATGCCCAAGACCATGCGCAGCACCGCATCGGTCAGGCCGAGCCGCGCCACGCTGAGCATCACCGGCCCTAACCCGCGAATCTGATATTCGGGCGGTACCGGACTCTGCTCCCACGGCACAAACGTGCCCGTCCCGCCGTCATCGATCAGTGAAAGCCGTTGCCCTTCCGGGTCTTCCAGATCGAGCGTTAACCGGCCATCGCGCTCGGTTATATCGCCGGTTTGCACCCCTTCGGCGCGCAGCCGCTTGGCCCACCACTCCAGACTCGCCGCACCGTTGACGCGCAGCATCGTGCGGGTAATACTGTGCGTCCCCCGCCGTTCCCGCGGCAACGGCCAGTCGAAGAAGGTCAGGTCACTGCCGGGAGTGCCGGCTCCATCGGCATAGAACAGGTGGTAGGCGCTAGTGTCGTCTTGGTTAACGGTGCGCTTCACTAGCCGCATCCCCAGCACACGGGTGTAAAAGTCATAATTGCGCCGAATATCGGCAGAAATGGCGGTCACGTGGTGAATGCCGGTAAGTGTGAGCATGTTTCCTCAATCTAGTGTGAAATAAAATCCTCGCTGATAGGTAGCCTTGGAAAGTGCAAGTGCATTTTCGCCTCTATTCCCCGCTCGCGTCCCAGAGGGGCAAAGCCGCAACGAACGCGAAGATTGCCAAGATGTTAAACGCAAAGCCGCAAAGGATGGGGAATGGGGAGCAGGGAGGAAGGGAGTAGCCTTACCTTTTCCCGGCTCCCTATTCCCTCTCCCCCAGCGGGGGAGGGGCAAGGGGTGGGGGCATCTCTCCCCTCCCCCAGCGGGGGAGGGGCAAGGGGTGGGGGCACATCCCCCACACTCCCGTGCCCCCGGCGGTGAGTACGATGACACCCTCACCCCCAGCCCTTTTCCCGCGCCAGCGGGAACGGGGCGCTGCTACGTTCCGCTCCTGCAATCCCTTGCCCGCCATCCAACGGCTCTCCCGCTCCCGCCGTCAGGTGGGAGCGGGGGTTGGGGGGTGAGGGCCATCAGCCCGCGCAGCGGGCTTCGTAACCCTAGCCCGGCCCTTTAGGGCCGGGTACCGGCGTTCCCACCCCTACCGCAACTCCGGCGGCGGCACCAGCCCCCGTTGCACCGCCACAATCGCCGCCTGTGTGCGATTGCTCACCCCCAACTTCTGGAAGATTTCGCTCAGGCGGTTGCCGACCGTCTTTTCAGCCAAACTCAGCTTGAGCGCAATCGCGCGATTATCGTCGCCTTGCGCCACGAGCGCGAGAATATCGCGTTCGCGCGGCGTCAACACTTCGTTGAGCGCCGGCGCATTGTCGTTGCGGCGCAGCAGATCGAGCACGCGCGCCGCTGCGCTGCCCGCCAGCGCGGCTTCGCCGCGATACACCACGTGAATCGCTTCGATCAATTCGCTGGCATCAGCGTCTTTGAGCAGATACGCATTCGCGCCGGCGCGCAACGCCTCCAGCACCGTCTGTTCGTCGCGGTGCATGGTTAACACCACGCAACGAGTTTCCGGGCTTACCTGTGCGATCTGGCGCGCCGCCTCGATCCCGGTCATCACTGGCATCGAAACGTCGAGCAAGGCAATATCGGGTTTGGTCGCTTTGGCTGCCTCGACGGCGGCGGCGCCGTCACGCACCTCGGCCACGACCTGAAAGCCGCCTTTGCGCTCAAGGATTTCGCGCAGCCCTTGCCGGAACATGGTATGATCATCGGCGATGAGAATGGTGATCGGATTACTCATAGCCCCTCCTTCTCTCTAAGCATCTTACCATGGGAAACAGCAGCCGCGCAGGTTATGCGCGGCTGCAATGCGTCGCGCGCGGCAAACCGCCGCGTGCGGGAATGCCATTGTTACCGATGAGGCTATTCGGTGCCCAAAATCCCTTCCAGCCGTGAAGGTTGCGGCGCGGCCTGCGCTTGCCGGCCAAAATCGTCGCGGCGGAAGACGATCTTGCCGGCGGCCATCGTCAACATGACCTGCCCTTTCAGGCGCTGGCCGCGCAGAGGCGTGTTTCTGCCCCGCGACACAAACTGGTCTGGATCAACCACCCAACTGCGTTCCGGATCGAAGATCACGATGTCAGCCGTTGCGCCGGGGCGCAGGTTGGCCGGCGAGCGGTTAATCACTTGGGCCGGGCCTTCGGTCAGTTTGGCGATCAGGTTGACGATATCAAGCTCGCCCCGGTGGACGAGGGTCAGCGCCAGTGCCAACGCCGTCTCTAACCCGCTCATGCCGGGTGGCGCGATGCCGTATTCGCAATCGCGATCGACCAGCGCATGCGGCGCATGGTCAACGGCAATCGCATCAATCACGCCGTCGCGCAACCCTTCAACCAATGCCTCGACATGTTCGATGTTGCGCAGCGGCGGTTCGACACGGGTCGAACTATCGTACGGCGGCAGTAGGGCTGGATTGAGCCACGACGGCAGGCTGAGATCGGGATGCGCGCCGGGCCGGCCCGTCTCGATTTCGTTGCGCTCTTCCAGCCAGCCGAGCAGCCAGCGATCGGTCAAGGTGAGGTGGTGCGGCGTGACTTCGGCAGTCACCCGCACACCGCGCGCGCGGGCAGCGCGGATCAGCGCCACGCTGCCGGCGGTGCTGACCCGGCTGATGTGCAGGTGGGCACCGGTTGCCTCGGCTAGCGCAATGTCGCGGGCAACGATCGCCTCTTCAGCGGCAGCGGGTATGCCGGGCAGCCCTAAGCGAATGCTCACCGCACCCTCATGAGCGACGCCGCCGGCAGCGAGCTGCGGATCTTGGCAGCTCACCATCACCGGCAAGCCCAAGGCCGCCGCGTAGGCCATGGCATTGCGCATCAGCGCCGCATCGGCGATCGTGCGCCCGCCATCACTGAAGGCGATGCAGCCGGCTTCCGCCAGTTCCCGCATCTCGCTCAGCACGCGCCCCTCATTGCCCAACGTCAGCGCGCCGATCAGATCGATCCGCACGCTGCCGTGACTGTCGGCCAATTCGCGCAACTGCCGGATCGCGGCGGCGTTGTCAGGCGTGGGGCGCGTGGTTGGGCGCGCGCAGAGCGTGGTGAACCCCCCGACCGCTGCGGCGGCGCTGGCGCTAGCGATCGTCTCTTTGTGCTCTTCACCCGGTTGGCGCAGATGGGTGTGGAGGTCGGTAAACCCCGGCGCCACCACGCAACCGCGCGCATTAATCACTTCCACATCCGGCCCGATCGGCTCGCGTTCGCTGTGCAAGTCGGCGAGATCGTACAAACGCTCCACTTTGCCGTTCGCAACCAGAATATCGCCGATCGTCGCCACCCGGTTCGCCGGATCGATGATCGTGCCATTTTTGATCAGATACCGCATTGTATCCCCCCTTAACCGGCCATTCGGTAGAGCAGCGCCATGCGCACGGCGACGCCGTTGGTGACTTGTTCTTCAATCGCTGCCGGCGAGGCCGTGGCGACTTCAGGAAAGATTTCGATGCCTTCGTTCATCGGGCCGGGATGCATCACGATCGCGTGCTTGGGCAGGCGTGCCAGCCGTTCGGCGGTTAGACCGTAGACTCGTGTGTATTCGCGCAGCGCCGGCAACAACCCGCTTTGCATCCGCTCCTTCTGCAAACGCAGCGCCATCACCACATCCGCTTCTGGCAAGAGCGGATCGAGCTCGTGGACGACCCGGATTGTGGGCCACGTCGCCGTCCAGAACGCAGCCGGCCCGATCAGCGTTGGCGGGCCGCAGAGCGTGACCCGCGCGCCGAGCCGGGTTAAGCCCCACAAGTTCGAGCGCGCCACCCGGCTGTGCAGCACATCACCGACGATCACCACGTTGAGATCGCGGATCTGGCCGAGCCGGCTGCGCATCGTGTACAGATCAAGCAACGCTTGGGTCGGATGGGCGTGGCGTCCGTCGCCAGCGTTGATCAGCGAGCCGCGAAAATGGCGCGCTACTAAATAGGGTGCGCCCGATTGGCTATGCCGCATGACAATGATGTCGGCGCCGAGCGCCTGTAACGTGCGCACGGTGTCAACCAGCGACTCGCCCTTTTCAACGCTGCTGCCGCGGGCGGTGAACGCGACGACGTTGGCCGATAAGGCGCGCGCGGCGAGCTCGAATGAGATGCGCGTGCGGGTGCTCTCTTCAAAGAACATATTGACGACGGTTTTGCCACGCAGCACCGGCACCTGCTTGATCTCGCGCCCAAGCACTTCGCGCATGCTTTCGGCAGTCTCTAAAATCTCTTCGATCTCGGCGGCGCTAAAGTCATCGAGATCGATCGCGTGGCGGCGCAGTTCACTCATTGCTTGCACCTCGCTGAATTACAACTTCATCAACCCCGTCGGTTTCGCGCAGGCGCACCATCACCCGCTCCGAAAGCGAGGTTGGTACGTTTTTGCCGACGAAGTCGGCCCGGATAGGCAATTCGCGGTGGCCGCGGTCGATTAGCACGGCCAATTGAATGCGGGCCGGACGGCCTAGATCGGCAATTGCATCGAGCGCGGCCCGCACCGTGCGTCCGGTGAAGAGCACGTCGTCGACCAACACCACCGTCTTGCCGGTAATGTCAATCGGCAGATCGGTCTTGCGCACGCGCGCTGCTGGGCCGCGCAGCTTCAAATCGTCGCGGTAGAGCGTAATATCAAGTTGGCCGACCGGCACCCGCGTGCCGTCAAAATCGGCGATCGCGGCGGCGATCCGTTCGGCCAGCGGTACGCCGCGACTGCGAATCCCCACAATCACCACGTCGCGCAGGCCGCCGTTGCGCTCGTCAATCTCGTGGGCGATTCGTACCAGCGCTCTCCGAATCTCGTCGGCTGACAGAATCTGCTTCTCGTTGCTCATGCTTTCCTCCGCATTTCCGCATCCGGCGGGCTGCGCAAACAAAAAAACCCTTGCCCGCCGCAGCGGGGCAAAGGGATAACGGCATTTCAGGCCGGGTCGTATTCTGGTTCATCTATTTATGCTCCTTTACAGCCTCACGGGGCTGTATTAAAGGCGGTTGCATCGTACCACACCCCGGCGGGGGTGTCAACAAACGGTGGGGCGCCTCGCCACACATAACGGCGAAACATGGTACCATACCGTCAAGTGAGCAACTACTTGCGCGCCGAGATGGCGCCTCGCCGGAGATACTGTTATGCCGCGAGTCTTGATTTTGCACGCATCGGTTGGCACTGGCCACAAACGCGCAGCCGAAGCGTTGGCCGCTGCGTTTAGCCGTCGCCAGCCGGGAGAGGTGCGGGTTGAGGATGTGCTCGATCATACTTCGCGCCTGTTCCGTCTCGCCTATGCGCGCTCGTACCTTGAATTGACCGATCGGGCGCCGCTGGTGTGGGGGTATTTTTATACCCAGACCAACGCTGATCCGAATCTGGCTGAAATTACCAACAATATTCGCAAACTGGTTGAGAGCATCGGTACCAATGGTCTCAAAGAGGTGCTGCGCGCGTTTCAACCAGAAGTGATTATCTGCACCCACTTCTTGCCGATGGAGCTGCTCGTCGGCTATAAACGCAGCGCGCGCCTCGTTGAGCCGATCTATTGCGTGATTACCGATTATGCGGCCCATACCTTCTGGACATATACCGAAATTGATGGCTATTTTGTGGGTGATGAGCAAACGCGCGCCCAATTGATCGAGCGCGGCATTAGCCCGCAGCAGATTGTGGTGAGCGGGATCCCGATCGATCCCCAGTTTGCCCAGCCTAACGATTGCCGGATGGCCCGCATGCGGCGTGATTTGCCGCTTGATGGCACGGTTGTCACCTTATTCGGCGGCGGGGTTGATGATGATCACGTGCGCCAAATCGTGAGCGGCTTGATGCAAAGTGACCTCAAGGCGACCCTCGTGGTTGTGGCTGGACGCAATACCACGCTGGTCGAGTCGCTGAGCGATTTTATCTCGACCCCGAGTGTCGATCTGCGTGTGCTTGGTTTTATCGATTACGTCGATGATCTGATTACGGCGAGCGATTTGGTGATTACCAAAGCGGGTGGCCTGATTGTCAGCGAGGTGATGGCGCGGGGAACGCCTATGGTAATTATTGACCCCATCCCCGGTCACGAGGAATGGAATGCTGATTATGTGGTCAGCACCGGCAGCGGCATCCAATTGCGGATGTGCGAGTCGACCCCGCGGGCCGTGCTCAATCTGCTCAACCATCCCACCATGTTGCTGGAAATGCGCCAGTGCGCGCAGGCGGCGGCCCGGCCACACGCTGCGCTTGAGATTGCCGAGAAGGTCATCGCTGATCTAGAACAACATCGCTATGATTGAGACCGCTACGAATCGGCAGCCGATTGATGTGCTGTTTGCCATTTCTGATACCGGCGGCGGCCACCGCAGCGCAGCGGTGGCGATTAGCGCGGCGCTCGAACAGTTGTCGGGCGGGAGCATTACGTGGGCCATCGAGGATCTGTTGCAGGCCACAAATGTGCCCGGCGTGCGCAGCGCTCCCGGTCTCTATGACCAGCTTTCGACTCGCTGGCTGAAACTGTACAATTTCTCGTTCCAACTGACCAATTCGCGCTCAACTGTTGGCTTTCTCTCGCGAGTGGTCTATCTGATTGCCCGCCAGAATCTCGAACGCCTGCTGGCCGAACGCCGTCCGCGACTAGTGGTTGTCACCCATCCGCTGGTGCATCGCCTCGTCTGCGCGGCCCGGCGGCGCCGGCATAATGCGTTTCGGGTGGTGACCGTCGTGACTGATCTCGTGACGCTGCATGCGGCGTGGAGCTATCCCGGCGTTGATCTGGCCCTCACCCCCACCGATGAGGCGTACCGTCTGATGCACAAGCGCGGCATGAAGCCGAGCCAGTTGCAGCGTTGCGGCTTTCCGGTGCATCCCAAGTTTGCCGCCGAGAACCGTGATGCGCTGGCTGTGCGCCGCGCTTTGGGGTTTGATCCCGATCGCTTCACCGTCTTGCTGACCGCCGGCGGCGTCGGGTCGGGCCGGCTCGGTGAGCTAGTACAAACGCTCGAGCAGCAGATGCCTGATAAGCAGTTGCTCGTCGTCACCGGCAAGAACCGCGCTCTCTACGAAGAGTTGCGCCGGGGGCCGCGCTTGCCCCATACCCATCTGTTTGGCTTTGTCAACAATATGGAAGAGCTAATGGCCGCGAGTGATGTGGTGGTAACGAAAGCCGGCCCCGGTACGCTGATGGAGGCGCTGGTGATGCGCAAGCCGGTGATCGTGACCGAGGCGGTCGGGATTCAAGAGCACGGTAACATTGATTTTGTGCTGAATTACGAATTGGGCTTTTTCTGCCCCACCAACGAGCGGATTGTCGCTGCAATTAGCAATCTCGAAGACCCGGCCCTCTATACGGCGACGGTCGAGCGGCTGAAGCATGCTGTGCCCCGTGATGGCGCTATGCAGATTGCCCGCGTCATCCATCAGCAGTTGAGTTTGCAGCCGAAAACGCCAACCCGGCACGGGTAACGGGTAGGGAGAACGCATGCGTTCTCCCTACCCGTGGTGTTGCCATAACCGCGCCAATAATGGTTCTACCAATTCCTGCCCGCGCAGTTGGCGCCGCCAGCCTTCAGGGATGCCGCTAAGACCATAGCGGATGCCGGCAATCCCGCCTGCGACGCACGCCGTGGTGTCGGTGTCGTATCCGAGCCGAATCGCTGCCCGCACCACCTGCTCGTAGTTGTGGCCTTGCTCCACTGCCCACCGCGCCGAGCGTAGCGTGTCAACCACGTAACCTTTGCCTGCTCCCGGCGCCGGATCGTCGGGCCGGATATGCGTTTCCAGCTCGATCCGTGCTTGCCCGTTGCCGTAGATCTCGCGCAGCCGGTGGGTTGCCGTTGCCCATGCATCGTTGTCGCCAACCAATTCGTAGCGTGCCCACAAGCAGTACAACGCGCAGCAGATTTGTGCCCGCAGATGGCCATGGGTCGGCAATGATTGCATGTGCGCATCGGCCACCAGCGCCCGATCGTCGCCGGTGTGCCAGAGGGCGAGCGGCAATACCCGCATGAGCGAACCGTTGCCGTTGTCGTATTCGCCTGCCGGCCCCGACCGGTACGGTGGCAAGCCTCGCTGCAACGCTTGGATGGCTTTGACCGTTTGAATACCTGCATCGAAGACGATGCCGTCAGGGGTATACGCGCCCTGTTCATACCACGCTCTGAACTTGAGGGCAACGTCATTGAGATCGAGCCGGTCACATGTGAGCAATGAGTCAAGCAGTGCCAAGGCCAAAGCCCCGTCGTCTGACCACGTTCCCGGCGGGACATTGGGGTGGCTGCGCGCGAAGTTAACCGGCGGCTGCATGTCAATCTGTTCGGGTGGCGGCAGCTCGTTAGGTGGGTGAAATTCGTATGGCACCCCTAGCGCGTCGCCGATCAGGAGGCCGTATAACCCTCCCGCGATGCAGTCATATCTGTCCATTGTCCCTCTCCTATAAGCTGGCTCTTATGGCAGTGAACGTTGGTATTGTACTGCATTGATGAGGCAGAAGAGAGGGATAGTGGTTGGTTGAGCGTGAATTGTTACCAGAGCGTGCAGCAGTGCAACTGCCGCTGCAACAGATGAAATGCGGCAGGGTACAACTATGGAATGCGGCAGTGATACTGCCGCACGCCAAAGGCTCCGCTTGCACCCTTACTCGCGCGCCGAGCGGCAACTGCCGCCGTCATGATGGAATGCGGCAGGGTACAACTATGGAATGCGGCAGTGATACTGCCGCACGCCAAAGGCTCCGCTTGCCCCCTTACCAGCGCGCCGAGCGGCAACTGCCGCCGTCATGATGGAATGCGGCAGTGATACTGCCGCACTCCATACCCCTGCCTCGCTTGCTCTTTACCCGCGTGCCTGCTCGAAGGTGGCGGTCGTTGCGCCTTGCGCGTCGAGCGCGGCTGCCACCCGCTCGCCGGCCTGCACGCCAGTGGCCCACGTCTTGGGCACGCCGACGCCGCCGCGGTAGCTGCCGGTCAACTGCAACGTTGGCCAGCGCTGTTCGAGCCGCTCGATCGCGGCCATCCGTTCGCGATGGCCGAAGGTGTACTGCGGGATCGCATAGCGCCAGCGCGTGACGTGGGTCAACAGCGGTTGGCCGCTGATGCCCAGCACCTGCTGGTTGTCGCGGAGGGCCGACTCGATCAGCGCCTCCTCGCTCTGCTCGGCCAATTCGGGCCGGATCGCGCCGCCCGCCAGCGTAATTGTCAGCGCCCGATCAGCCGGCGCGACGTGTGGGAAGAGGCTGGAGGCCCACAGAATGCCGAGGAACTGCCGCCGTTCGCTCGATGGGGCCAGTACGCCAAACCCGTTCAGCTCGCGCGAGAGCTGGTCGCGGCGGAAGCCAAGGTGAACCACGGCCACCGGCGCATACGGAATGTGCCGCAATGCGCTGGCGGCGCCGGTATCGAGTGATTCGACCAATTCGGCAGCGGCGTAGGCTGGTGTGGCGATGATCACGCTACGCGCGGTGATTGTCTCAATCTCGCCCGCACCATCCACCGTCACTTCCCAGTAACCGCCACGGTTGCGCAAGCCAACCGCTTTTCGTCCCGTCCAGACATTGCCCGCGCCAAGCGCGCGAGCCAGCGCACGCGGCCATTCGGCCAAGCCGGCCCGGAAGCTGAAGGTGCGGCTGCGCATCTTTGGTTCGCTTACCGCCGGTTTTTGCTTGGGTTGCTTGAGCATGCCGCGCACAATGCTGCCGCCGCGTTGGGCCGCTTCCCACAGTGAGGGGAAGACCGCTGCGATCGATAGTTGGTTGGGATCGCCGGCATACACGCCGGCCACAAATGGGTCGAGCAGGCGCGCTGTCGCTTCGGGGCCGATCCGGCGGTTGAAGAAGGCGGCCACGCTCTCGTCGGCACTGGCCGGTTCGTTCTTGACAAACGGTTCGGCCAGCACGCGCAGCTTGCCTTGCCACGAGAGCAATGGCGTGGTGACGAGACTGACCGGCGAGCTGGGAATCTCAACCGGCTTGCCGTTGATCAAGATAAACCGCCGCTTGCCATGGCGCGTGGCCGGCGTGATCCGCTCGCGCAAGCCAAGGTCGATCAGCTCTTGCCACAACCGCACGTCTTTCGTGCCCAGCGTGTTTGGCCCGCAATCGAGCGTAAACCCTTCCGGCGTGGTGACACTGTGGATCACGCCGCCAACCCGGTTGGCCGCTTCGATCACCAGCACCCGGTACCCCCGTTTGTAGAGGGTATAGGCTGCCGCCAACCCGCCGATGCCGCCCCCGATCACGACACTGTCGTATGCTGCCATCATACGCGCTACTCCTCATACCGTGCTCGAAAAGATCGGCCGTTCCGTCGCCTGTTGCAGATAGCGATCCAATTCCATCGCCAGATTCCGCACAAAGAACCGTCCGCGCTCGGTGACGCGCAAGCGGCGCGGTTCCACCTCGACCAACCCGTCGTCGGCGTAGGCCGCGATCCGTTCGATCTCGGCAGCAAACGCCTCGCCGAGCGGTTGTCCGTGCGGCGGCAATGCCAGATCGAATGGCACCTCAAGGTTGCACATCAGATGCATGATCGCCTTCCGCCGCATCAGATCGTCGTCACTCAGCCGCATCCCGCGCGTGATCGGCAGCTCGCCGGCATCAATTGCACGCTGGTAATTGCCGAGATGGGCATCGTTCTGGGCATAGCGCCCGGCCAAATCGCCGATCGCGCTCATCCCGAAGCCGATCTGGTGCGGCGCGGGCAACACCGTATACCCCATAAAGTTGCGCTGCAACCGCCGCTCGCGCGCCGCGACCGCCAATTCGTCATCGGCCAGCGCAAAGTGATCCATCCCGATCCATTCATACCCTACAGCGGTGAAAGCGTCAATCGCTTGCAAGAAGAGCTGGAACTTGTCGTAGCCGGTCGGCAACTGGCGCGCATCGACCCGCTTCTGGTTCGGGCGCGCCTGCGGCAGGTGCGCGTAGCTAAAGCAGGCAACCCGGTCAGGCCGCAGATCAATCATCGCCTGCAACGTCGCCGCAAAGCTGGCCGGCGTCTGGTACGGCAGGCCGTAGACCAGATCGATATTCACGCTGGCAAAGCCGGCATCGCGCGCCGCCAGCACTACCGTCTCGGTCTGGCTGAGCGGCTGAATCCGCCCGATCGCTACTTGCACATCGTGGGCAATATCTTGCACCCCGAAACTGATCCGGTTAAACCCCAGCTCGCGGAAGAGGAAGACCTGCTCGCGGCTGCCGATGCGCGGATCGACTTCCAGCGCCACTTCCGCCTCAGGGTCAATAGTAAAGGAGGCCCGCAGCAGGCCCATCAAACGGCGCGACTGCGCTTCATTCAAGAAATTGGGCGTGCCGCCGCCCCAATGCAATTGCACCACCTTGCGCCCCGTGCCGAGCGCGGCTGTCACCATTGCCAGCTCGCGTTCGAGCCGGTCGAGATAGTGATCAACCACGTCGGCCCGTTTGGTCGAGGTAGCGTTGCAGCCGCAGTACGCGCACCGTTCAGCGCAGAAGGGCAGATGCACATACACGCTGATCGGATCGGCGGTGGCTGCCACGTCGCGCAGCGCCGCCAGATAGTCATCGGCAGTGAATTGGGCGTTCCAATGCGGGACAGTCGGGTAGCTGGTGTAGCGTGGGCCGGGACGGTTGTAGCGGTCGATCGTTGCGCGGGTGATCTCAACAGTCATAACAACCCCTCTTGCCGGCTGATTCTGTAGTTCCGTTTGCAAACTACGTGGACAAGAAAGCAAAAACCAAACCCAGAGCTTGCCCAAAGACGCATGATCGAATCTGATTGTAGCATGATAGTCAATCATTTGATTGTTTGAGCAATTCGCCGGCAGGATGTTGGCAGAGCGGTTTTGGCTGATAAGAATGAGGAATACGCCCTTGTGGGCAGTGACTTGCGTTGCGAAAGCATAACTGTGATGAGAAACTTTTTCTGAGCGTCGATCTGTTTGCCCAAATCATCGCGTATAGTCATCTAAGGATTTTCAGGAATGTAGTTTGATTGATCAGCTTCGATCTCATGCTATACTGATGTGCCGCGTTCCGGGCGGTATTTCAGTAGATGTGGTGATTTGCATGAACCGTTCTCGACGACGACCAATCCGGTTGAGTGCATTGCGCTGTATTGCGTATGAAGTAGCGCTCAACGGCTGGCGTATCTTACGCCGCACCGTTAACGATTTTAGTCTCTGGCGATTGATTGAATATCCGTGGGCCACCAAGGCGCTCGATGTGCGTCGCGGCGATCTGGTGGTTGATATTGGCTCAGGCACCTCTTCCTTTCCGCACATGCTGGCCAAAGAGGGCCTTGATGTGGTCGTACTCGAACTTGACGCCGATCGGGTACGCTGGCAAAAGGCGAAGCGGGCCGCCACCGCGCGTCCCGGTGATGGCCGGTTCTTCCCGATTGTCGCCAGCGCAACTGCGATGCCGTTTCGTTCCAATTCGGTGGCCCGAATTGCCGCTGTCTCAACCCTTGAACACATTCCTGATGATGAAGCGGTTGGGCGTGAAATTGGCCGGGTGTTGGCCCCAGATGGGATTGCGGTGATTACGATTCCGTATACCAGCGGCGAGCGCACCGGTTTCTTTGAAGGGATCCGTCGCTTCAAGCGCGTGGCCCGCAATGCCTTTGTCCAAGAAGGGAAGTCTGGTTCGTTCTTCCGCTTCTACAATGACGAAGATATCCAACGGGTCTATGTGCAGCCGGCTGGGTTGCAGATCAGTCCGTTGCGCGGTTTTGGCCGCTCGATCCTCAATTGGCGCTATCACGAGACCAAACTGACCCGATTTTGGCGAACTTTTATCTTAAAAGATCTGCTGCTGGCGTGGATCGTGCATCCGTTGGAAGAGCGGTTTGATCGCACCGACCCGCTCTATGTCATGTTTACGCTGCGTAAGCCGCGTTCGAGCGCGCCAAAGTGATGGGTATAGCTTGTTTCCCCATATATTATCGTTGGTTGACAACGTTTTTGGCGCTGTTCCCCCTCCTGACCCTTCTCTCGCTGATGACGGAACCATACAGCTTCGGTTGCCGGCGGAGTGAGAGACCGGCTTGGGCGGCAATACCGAACAACCTGTTTCTCAACGAAAGTGACCCGCAAGTGGGAACAAAGTACTTGCCTCCGGCGTCTCTTCTCATGATAGAATATGCCCGGAAATGGAATCCTGCATGCGCATCCTATATTTCTTGCCACGCTACGACCGCGCGGCCATGGGCAACCGAATCCATACCGAAGTGATCGAGGCTTGGCGTTCACTCGGTATTGAAGCCGAAGTGTTGAGCTTAGCCGCTGATCAGCGTCGCCCTTCGCGTGTGGTCGAAGATGGGATCGTCGTGCATCGCCTCCCTTCAGGAGGCGGTCTACCGCTGAGAATGGCCAATCGCGCCTTGGCTCCGATCTTCCCCTATCCTTACTTGGCCGGTGCCATTGTTGGCTTACGCCGCTTCTTTGCTTCTGCGCCTCCCTTCGACCTCTGCCACGTCGAAACCGCGTTTCCGCTCGGTTTTGCCGCCTTGCTGGCCAGCCGGCGCGCGCCGCCGTTGGCCGTGACTTTGCCCGGCGCCGATGTGATGGCTGAACCAGAATATGACTACGGCTATGCCCGGTTTCGCACTGTGCGCGCGATCTTGCCGTCCGTCTTCCGCCGCGCATTGGTGATCCGCGCTGATTCGCCGCAGATTCGCGAGTTGGCCATTCAGCGCGGCGCGCCACCGGCAAAAGTAACCGCAATTCCGTACAACATTACCGCAGATAGCTTCCCGCCATCTGGCGAGGCGCTGGCCCGCGTGCGCGCGCGCAGCCGGGCCGAGCTCGTTGTTCGCCACCAACTCGATCCTGAGCGACCGATTATCGTGAGTTTGAACCGGTTACATCCGTTCAAGGGGATTGCGTATCTGGTCGAAGCCTTGCCTACGGTGCGCGCCGCCGGTATGGCGCCGCAGGTGTTGATCGTTGGCCCCAACCGTTCGACGCCGCGATTCGGTGATTATGGCGCGTTTTTGCGCCGTCGCGCTGCCGAATTGGGTGTGGCTGGCGATGTGTTGCTGACCGGGGCAGTTCCGCATCACGATGCCTTCACCTACCTAGCCGGGGCCGATGTGGCGGTGGTGCCCTCGGTTGCCGAGTCATTTAGCCGGGTGGTGATTGAAGCATGTGCTGCCGGTACACCGCCGGTCGTGACCCGCACCACTGGCGCGAGTGCGTATGTGGCGGCAGCGCAAGCGGGTCTGGTCGTCGAGCCGCGTTCCGGCCCGGCGATTGGCGAGGCCATCGTGGCGCTCTTACGCGATCAAACGGTGTGGAAGTCGTATAGTCTGCGCGCTGCCGAGTTGGCAAAGCAGTTTTCCTCCAGCCGGATTGCCGCTGATCTGGCTGCATTGTACCGCGCAGCGTTGCGCGGTGAGCCGCTGCCTGAACCAGTGATGGTGTAGCAGTGGCGAGGGTTTGCGCGAGAGTGGTTCGCACGTCTCTGAGGAGGTTTCAATGGCTCGAACATCAAATCGGATGCCCTTGTTGGCATTAGCCGTTGTTGCGCTGGCCGTAGCAGCGGCGTTGGTCTTTGCTCTCCGTCCCGGCCAAGCCGAAGAGGGTGGGCCGATCTTGCAATACCCGCCCGAACCGCCGGCACCGACGATTGGCCCCAATCCGACCGTGCCCGCCGGTTTGGCCGCCGGGCCGCGCTTTGTGGCCGATTTTGCCTCGGCTGACAGCCTGCGCGATTGGCAGATGGTCGAACTCGATTTCATTCTGCCCGAAGACCGCGCCAATTGGGTGATTGAGAACGGGCGGCTACGCCAAGATTTCGCCAGCGAAATCCGCAACAGCGCGTTGACTCAGGTAGCAGCGTTGGCGCCGGTTGCATTTGCCGATGGTGTGGTGCGCGCGAGCTTTTACGATGAGTTTAACGGTATCGCCGGATTGGTGGCGCGCTATCAGGGCGAGGTCGGGTACGAGGCGAGCTACTACCGGTTGCGGTTGCTCAAGAACGAGTATGAAGCGACGCCGAAGTATGCGCTGGAAAAGGTGGTTGATGGCGTCGTGACGCCGCTAGCCACGGTAGCGGGGCCGGGCTTTGCGCCTCGCCAGTGGCACGTGATTGAGTTGGAAGTGCGTGGTGGTGAGTTGACGGCGCGCCTGAATGGCAAGGTGTTGTTGCAAGCAAGCGATGCCCAACCCCTGCCAGCCGGCCGGGTTGGCGTCTACACCCGCGCTTTGGGCGGCATAATGTTCGATGATGTGATTGTCGCGCCTTAAGCCCATCAGGAGGACTGCATCCATGACGATATTCTTCCGCACCACGCTTGTGCTGGGGGCACTACTGGCGCTGCTGGCCGGGATGTTACCCGTGGCATCCCCAGCTACTGCTCAGAGTCTGCCGCGGCTTATTACAGAGACCGTCCTGCCCAATAGTAGCGGTATCAAAATACCTCAAGCAGCCGTTGCTGGTAATCAGATCCATTTGACCGCGATTGCCGAATCAAGCGGCGCTTCTGAGGGTAAGGCACGGGTTTGGACTAAGACCGAAGGCGCGAATGTATTTCCCTCCCCTTTTACCGTGGGTACGACGACCCGTACCGATCTCAACCCTGAATATATTAATAGCGCGATAGCGACCTCACCCAGTGGGGAAGTTTTATCGCTTTGGATCGATCAGGTAACCAAGATTGTTCGTTTCCGCAAGCGTGATACCGCCGGCAATTGGGGGCCAACCTTCGAGGTGACGCGCAATGTGGTCTTCCCGATACGGCCAGCGTTAACAGTTGTGAATGGCGGATCTCAAAACGGCCGGATTATTGCCGCATGGCGTGATGACTCAGCGCCCGGGGCAAACAATGAGAGCATTTACTACACCTATTCGGATAACGGTGGCGCATCATGGGCGCCGGTGGCGCGCGCGTTTGGCGTGAAGGTGTACCGGTCGGTCGTGCAATTGGCCAGCGGCTCGAATGGCGAGGTAGCATTGACGTTCACGCGCGATAATCCACGACCGCTGCATATTATGGTTGCGCTGTGGACGGGCAGTGGTTTCAGTGTGCCGGTTGATGTTAATCTCGGTGATGAGGGGCAGTATGCTGACAGCAGCGTCACCATCTACAACGGGCGTATCTTTGTCGGCTACCGCCATGTTGATAAGGGCATCTTCTACGCTGAAAAAGATATCAGCAATCTCTTTGATAATCAGCCATGGCCGCGTTCGCGCTTGTTAGGCGAAAAAGGCGATGGTCAAGTGTCGGTGAGTGCCGATGCGTATGGCAACCTGCACGTGTCATGGATTCGCACGCCGCCTGATGGTAGGCGCAGCCAAAACCGGCTCGGCTACGCAGTGCGCCTCTTTGATGGCCCCTTCCTTGGCCCCATCGAGTCGGCCACCTCAGGGCCGTTGTTTAACGCATGGGGTGTCAGTAGCTCGGCCAGTGGTTTTTATATGCACGTCGCTCACGAACAGTTCACTGGTGAGACTCCATCGCTGCGCTACGCGCTGTTCCAAGCTCCCGGCTCGCCGTTTGGCTCGGCGCCGGTGATCGAGGGCGGCGCCGCACGGGTTGGCGGTGATGGCCGCACCTCGGTTAAAGTAACCTTCCCCGGTCTCGGCACAACCCCGCAAAACATTAGTGTGCGCTGGCGGTGGGGTGAACCGCCAAGCGACGCTGATCCGTGGGTGCTGTTAGCGCCAGATGCCACGGCGGCCACAGAATTGACCGTGCCGATCCCGCCAGCGTATCTTAACGTCAACGACTGCTCGCCGCGCACCCTGTATACCCAGTTGCGCCGGAATAGCGACAGTGTTGTTGAGATATCTGCGCGTACGGTGAATGTCATTATCGATACCAACGTCGTAGCAGAAGTAGACGTAACCAACCCCTTGCTGTACAACACTTCAAGCTGGTATGCCAGTAATTACATTGTGCGTGACCTCGATCACGGCAGTACACCGGCAACCCAAGTCAGGTTGTGGGTGGCTGACGGTGGTGATTGCACCGGTATTTCGCGAGTGCGGGTAGCGAATAACACAGCTTCGTTAGCTGTCAATAGCGATCTCGATGTCGAAGGCGACCTCACCGCGATTATCCCCTTGCCCGGCATCACCTTCTCGCCACCGTCGCCTGATGGCAATTACAACGTGGTGGTGAAAGTGTACGACAAACTCGGCAACTCGCAGACCGTTACCAAGACCATCCGGCTTGATCGTACACCGCCGCAGATCGCCCTCAGCGGCAGTGAAGTGATTACTGCGACCGGCTCGCCGTTGGGTGATATCTTGCAAGACCTGACATTCGATCTCTCATCAGCCACGATTACCGAAGCGAATGGTATTCACGGTCTGATGCTCGCCGTGAGCCCCATGCCGGTGACAAGTACGGCCGGGTTGTCGTCGCTGCGTTGGATTGTCGCCCCAACCAATGTGAGCAGTGGCCAGTTTACGGTGTCGTCGTGGAGTATGGCCAACGCTCCCGGGGTGACAATGGCGACAACGAGCTCTGCCCCGCAAACGTTCTATATCTATGCACTGCTGATCGATCGGGCCGGGAATATCAGCTCGTTTGATACGGTGCTGGAAACGACGGCCACGAGTACGCTAACTCCAGCGCGAACCTATGTGCCGTTGGTGAGTCGCTGACGCTGTTCCCCCGTCTAGCTAACCGGACTGCTACTAGTATTACTAGTAGCAGTCCTTCTTTTTTTCGCTTCGTTCCCAAAATTTTGCAAAAAATGTTACCATTTTTGGCCAATTTTTGTCGTATGCTATCAGTACACCATGGTGCCGGTAGCGTTGTACAATTCGACTAACATGGATCGACATCGACAAGGAGCTTCTCCAATGCAACATCATCAATCACCTCTTCTTCGCCTATCGCTTGCTATGATCCTTGTCGCAATCGTGGGCGGAATCTGGCTTTCGCTCCGTCCCGGCCAAGCCGAAGAGGGCGGGCCGATCTTGCAATACCCGCCCGAACCGCCAGCGCCGACGATTGGCCCCAATCCGACCGTGCCCGCCGGCTTGGCCGCCGGGCCGCGCTTTGTGGCCGATTTTGCCTCGGCTGACAGCCTGCGCGATTGGCAGATGGTCGAACTCGATTTCATTCTGCCCGAAGACCGCGCCAATTGGGTGATTGAGAACGGGCGGCTACGCCAAGATTTCGCCAGCGAAATCCGCAACAGCGCGTTGACTCAGGTAGCAGCGTTGGCGCCGGTTGCATTTGCCGATGGTGTGGTGCGCGCGAGCTTTTACGATGAGTTTAACGGTATCGCCGGATTGGTGGCGCGCTATCAGGGCGAGGTCGGGTACGAGGCGAGCTACTACCGGCTGCGGTTGCTTAAGAATGAGTATGAAGCGACGCCGAAGTATGCGCTGGAAAAGGTGGTTGATGGCGTCGTGACGCCGTTAGCCACGGTAGCGGGGCCGGGGTTTGCGCCCCGCCAGTGGCACGTGATTGAGCTGGAAGTGCGTGGCGGCGAGTTGACGGCGCGCCTGAACGGCAAGGTGTTGTTGCAGGCAAGCGATGCCCAACCCCTGCCAGCCGGCCGGGTTGGTGTCTACACCCGCGCCTTGGGCGGCATAATGTTCGATGATGTGATTGTCGCGCCGTAGGAACTCGTCGTTGTTATACCTAGCACTTCTACGCTTCGTTCTCGAGTCACTGAACACATGAGGAGAGACTTATGGTGCGAATAGCTTCATTGGTGGCGGCCTTTGTTCTTGCTATCGCCACGGTGCTGGCTGGAACAGGCCCGCTCATCTTGCAAGCCCAAGAGGGTGCTGCGTTCATTACGGAAACAATGTTGCCTGCTAGCAATACCAAATATCCCCAGTTGGCCGTCGATGCCAATGGTGTCTATGTGAGTGCAGTTGATGGCATCCCCGATAATGGGAATGCCAATCTGTGGATAAAAGGCGAAGAAGCGCCAGCGTTTCCTGCCCCGCTTGTGCTAGGCACGGTGATTGGCGGCTTTGCCCAAGACTGGTATCAAACCGCAGTTGCGACTGCGCCCACTGGTGAAGTATATGTGTTGTGGATCGATCAGGGGGCGAAGACGATCAAAATTCGCCGCCGTGAGCCAAATGGAGTTTGGAATCCGGCCACGTTTGAAATCATGAACGGCCATATCTTCGCGGTCGAGCCGGCCCTTGCCGTGCGGACGAATGGGCAGGTAGTGGCGGCGTGGCGTGACGACAAGAATATCCGCTTCGCTTTTTCCAATGATCGCGGCGCCACATGGTCACCGGTTGGCACGATTACCGCAGTAGAGGCGTATAAGTCGCAAACTGCGCTTGCTGCCGGCCCTAATGGCGAGTTGGCGATCACCTTTACCCGTGATACACCCCGCCCATTGCACGTGATGGTCGCTCTCTGGAATGGCTCATCGTTCAATCCACCGGTGGATGTGAATGGCAGTGCGTCCGCTGTATTCGCGGATGCGAGTGTTTCGTTTAGCCCTGATCCAGCGCCGAATACTCGCATTGCCGTTGCCTTCCGCGGCGCTGATGATGGTATCTTTTTCGCGGAAAAATTGGTAAGCGATTTCGGCGGTCCGTGGTCAACCATCCAGTTGATTAACGGCAAGGGTGATGGCCGCGTGTCCATTGATTATGATCAGCGCGGTAATTTGCATATCACGTGGATTAGACAAGGATCAAGCCGAAGTGTGAATCAGTTGTTTTACGCGGTGCGTCCGGTTGGCCAAGGCTTTCTGCCGGTGGTGGGCACGCCAACGGTGGCGCCGGTGTTTAACGCATGGGGTGACGCGCGGGTTGGCACGCGGGCCTACATGCATGTCGCACACGAGTTCTTCCAAGGCACGGTACCGCGCCCACGCTATGCCCTCTTCCGCGCGCCGGGTGAAAGTTTCGGATCGCGTCCCATTATCGAAAATGATGTGGCTGTAGTTGGCGGCGAAAGCCGAGTCTCAGTAAATGTCACCTTCCCCGACCTATCCACCTCTAATCTGCCCGATCAGGTGCGCTGGCGCTGGGGCGCGCCGCCGACCGATGCCGAGAATGATTCGGGCGGCTGGCAGCCATTTAATCCGACCGGCCCCGCCAGTGTGCTGACTGTGCCGATCCCGGCGGCGTTGCGCACCGATGCCGGCTGTGTCGAACGGGAGTTGTTTACCCAGTTGCGCCGTTCGGCGAATAACCTGACCGATCAGCCGCGTTCAGATAAAGTGGTGATCGATGTTGGTGTGCTGGGGAGTGCTGTGGTGGCGAACCCCTTCTCGCGACTTAGAACCTCGCCTTTCACGGCGGTGACGCTAGCCGATCTGATCGGTGAAGGCGGCGCCAGCGATGGCCACCCGGATTATACGCGCGTGCCAGCGGTATTCGTCGAGCTGCGCAGTCTCGGCGATTGCAGCGGTTTGCAGAACTTTGCTCTCGCGCCAAGTACGGCCACGCTAACGAGTGTGAGCAATTTGGCAATCAGTGGCAATCGCTTCGCGAATGTCTTGCCCTATCCCGGCACGGTGGCCGAAGGACCAATGCCGGTGATCCTCCGGATGCGTGATGCGCTTGGCAACCCGATGATGCTTGAACGCACCCTTACCTATGATGTGACAGCGCCAACGCTCAATAGCGGCACGCTGCAAGTGCAAGCCATTGATGGCGCCCCTAGCATCATCGTCAATCTGCAATTCACCAGCCTCAACGTCACTGATAACTTCTACCCCGGTCGCGGGTTCTGGGGGGTGTGGCTGGCCAATAGCCGGACTCCGGTCGCCAATCCTGCCGCTGATCCCACGCTGGTGTGGGTACCGGTCGAAGCGCCGGGTGATGGCAATAGCTTTACCATTGTCTGGAGTCTGGCTAGCGGCTTGCCGGAGGCGCAATTGACTGCGGGCACATATTATGTGTATGCGCGCGCGCTTGATGGCGCCGGCAATCCGAGCGCAACAGCCTTGCCGGTGGCAACCATCTCGCTTGATCAGGTAACGTTGCCGCAGGTGTTTGTTCCGGTGGTAAGCCGGTAAATTGATTGGTGGCAGCGACTAGCTCACCGCCAGATCGAGTGCATCGATCTGGCGGTGAACCACGATCGGGCCGTTAGGCTGGGCTAGTTTGGCAAGGGGCGCCCACCGTGCCACACGACTTTGCCGTCAAGTGAGCGGCGCTGGCCGCGCGGCCAGTCACCTGAGGCCGGTTGGCCAGTGTAAAAGAACCCCAACAGGCGCGTGTCCGGCGCAAAGCCTACGATTTCAGCCACATGGGGATGAATCGCGCAGGCGCCGCTCGTCCACTTACCGGCTAAGCCAAGCGCCGAAGCCATAAGATGCAGGTTTTGCACGGCGCAGCCGGTAGCAATCAGCTCTTCCCATTCTGGTCGCTTGGGGTTTGGGCGCATGCCGATCGCAATCCAGACCGGAGCTTGCCAGACCCGGTTGCGTTGGGATGCTTCGCCGGGGCTGCCGGCTGGTTGGTCGGGGTTAAGCAAGCGGTAGGCGGCGCCAAAGGCGTCGCTCAATGTCTGGCGGGCCTCGCCGCTATATACGGCGAAGCGCCATGGTTCAGTTTGACCATGGCTGGGCGCCCAATTGGCGGCTTCGAGCATCAGGGCCACGTTGGCGAGATCGATCGGGTCGGGCGCTATATCATTGAGCGCAAAGCTCCGGCGCGTCGCGATCATGTTCAGGAGTTGCTGCGCGCTGTTAGCGTCGCGTTGGGGGGCTGGCGACGCAATGAATGTAACTGAAGAAAGTTGTTGGCGTGCGCGCTGGGCCAATTGTACCAGCGTGGGCCGCAATTGATCCGCATGGGTAAGCGGTGGCTCGAAGGGAATGCGCACCGTGGTTGTTTGGCCGTTCCCAGTTACGCGTAACTCGATACCGCTTGCTTCGAGCCGGGTCACGAGCGCCATTTCAGCCCATGCTATTCCGGCCAGTCCGCGTGCATAGGCTAGCACGGCATCGGCATGGTCGCTATTCATGTGTTCGATAGCGGCAAGGGCAATCGGCGCAATTGGATCATACGTAGCAGTCATTGCACTCCTCGTAGGGTTAGATGCTTGGCTCTTAGCCAGCCAAAGCGTAGCGTTGTCGTTCGCGCTGCTGCATGTATTCAGCTAGATAGTAGCTGCCAATCACAAAGATTGCAGCGGCAGCTTGGAGGCCAATCCCTTCCCATGTGGGATACAAGCCAAACCAGAAACCGGCCCAGTACGGTAATTCCAACCAGCGAATCGGATGGAGCGGCAACCATCCGATCACTTGCAAGATATTGACGGTGTGGCCAACCATCTGCAACAGCACCGCTCCGATCAGAATGCCGGTGACAATCAGCATCTTCTTGTGCGGCAATTTCGCCTGCATCACAAAGACGGCGAGCCCAACCAACAGGGTAAAGGCCAAGCCAAGCCCGACACCGAGCAAAACGACCGTAGCGTTGCCCTCAAGCGTCAGCGCTTGCAAGAAGAGCACGGTCTCGAAGCCTTCGCGATAGATGCTGGCGAAGCCGAGGGTGATGAGCCCTAGCCACTGGCCGGCTTGGCCGCCGAGAATCTGCTTCTTTTGCTGGTGGAACGAGGCCATCCAGTCCTTCCAGTAGACATCATGGAAGAACCAGTTGGTGATCAGCAAGAGCACCGCAATCGCGATGAGCGAGACAATCGCTTCGAGTTTCTCGCCAAAACGAGCCATCGCCATTAAGGCGCCTTGGGCCAGCAGCCACGTGATCATGGTCGCCAGCAGCGCCAATCCGGCGCCAATCCAGAGCGGGCGGCGGAAGCGGCGTTGGGTGGCCGTTTTCAGGCTGCCCATCAGCGATGCCAAAATGAGCACTGCTTCTAACCCTTCGCGGAAGACGATCACGGCGGCGTTGGTGGTGATTGCCAGCGGCGCATTGCTACCGGCTAAGGCTTGCTCTGCCTCGACCAATGCCTGATCAAGCGCGGCGCGGGTGGCGGCGATTTCGGCCGGCGGCGCGCGCCGTTCGATCAAATATGCTAGCCCTTTGTGATCGTTTTGGCCATACCAGAAGTATCCTTCAATGATGGGCTTGTATTGGGGCGCAAATGCGATCAGCTTCGCTTCGGGGCCGATCTCCATGATCGCATACGCCTCCAGCCGGGCCGACTCGGCCAGCGCGTACTCGCCGGCCCGCGCCGCCTGCTCCATCTGATCAAGCGTCGAACGAATCACGTCAAAATCAGCGCCGCTGTCTGGTTTTTGCCATTCCGGCGGCAAGAGCTGGTTGAGATCAGCCAGCAGCGTCTCGGCGGCAGTTCGGATGACGGTTGGATCGGCGACGGCGCTGCGATTGCCGGCATTGGCTAACATGGTGTCTAGTTCGGTAAAGCGTGCGGCGACGGTCGCAGTGAGGGTGGGATCGCGCTGTTCGAGCAGATCGCGCAGATCGGTAAAGGCGGCTAGCGCGCCGCTATGGAAGGTGATCGCCTCGCGAATCTCGAGATCGATCGTCACTTGCCCATTCCGTACCCCGCGCTCATACTCGATCGGGACGAGTTGCAAAAACCGTAGCATCTGGCCGCTGCGCCGCACTTGCTCGGCAGGGCTCAGCGGCGCGGCGCGGAAGCCGTTTAGCACGGCTTGCGCTTGATCGAACAGTGCGCTGATGGGCGCGCCATCGAGCGCAGCTTGGGTTAATGCCGTAAAGATCGCTTGCGCATGCGTCGCCGCTGCGGTACCGCGTTGTTCAGCATAGGCCGGTGCCAGAATGGCAAAGTATCCTGCCGCGAGCGCTGCCGTCTCGGCGCGCCGGACGGCGAAGCCTTGCTGATCGGCGGCAGCGAGGGCGTTCAATGCTTCGTGGAGCCGGGCCTGATAGGTGTCGAGCAGGTCGGACTGCACAGCGGCGAGCGCAACCGCTGGCGATATATCGCCGGCCCCTACCGCGCGCACCGCTTTGGTGGCGTCGGCATTGGGGCGGGTAAAGCGATTAGCATGGCGAAATTCACGCACCGGCAGCCACTGTTGCGCCGTGAGTGCGTCACCAGCTTGCAGCGCGCCGGTGACGACCGTGTAACTGCCGTTGAGGATCGCCGTCCAGATTTGGGCCCGGGCCGCGGCAAAGTGCGGCAGATCAGTGGCGGCCAACGCTTGTTCAAGGTTGTCAAATCCGCTCTGTACCGCAGCATCGGCGTCAGGGGCATAGCGGGCAATCGTGGCGGCCAACACCGAGTATTCACGGCGCAAATCGGCTACTTGGCCTTGCACCATTGTCCGATCAGCAGCCTGCAATTGCATTTGTATCAGCGTCGCGCGAATATGTTCGGCCAGTTGGCTGGGGGCGGGTGCTTGTGCCTGTGCGTTGCTAGGGCGCAGGCTCATCCCTAGCACCATCATCAGTAGCCAGAGAATGCTACGCCGGCAGAAGTTGTTGTGCAGCATACCTCAACTCTCAGTACGTGCTAGTACGCGATCGTGAGCGCCGGCGCAATGCAACCGGCGTTTCAGCCAATAGTTATTCAGCCAACGGTATACCCAGCGCGCCGGCCATTTGGCTAAGCTGGCCGGTGATGGCAGTGGCCCGGTTTTGCGCTTCTGCCCCCAGCATATCCGCCTCTTCAGGCGTAAAGCGGCGACCGCTGCGCTCTTGCGCGTAAATGCCGGCGACAAAGGTTTTCAGATCACGCAAGCCGGTTGCAATCTGCTCGGCTTGGGCCGGATCGATCGTCGCGACCTGCGGACGGACCTGCGCATACACAATCTCAAGTCCATCGAGAATATCTTGGATGTCGGCCAGACGCGAGATGACATTGAAATCGCGCTGGGTTGACGTTTCGCCCAACACAAAGCGCGAATCGCGCCACGAAGCGAAATATTCGCTCATCGTCGGCACCATCACCACTAGCGCTGTGAACGCATCGGATTCGGTCGGTGTCCATGCGCGAGCAGCCGTGTCAAGTTCACGAGCCTTTTGCGCAAGGAGATCAACGCCGGCTTGCAAGACATACGCATCGGGAAGCGCCTCGCCGAACTCCAACGTGCCATTGCCGTTCCAATCAGCCGCTACCGGTGCAGTGAAGGCGGGTTCGGTTCCCCATAATGCGCTTTCAGTAACGCCAAACAGGTTGCCCGGCTTGGGCAGGGTGCGGCCATCAGCCAGCGCCAAATCGAATGACACGGCGTTGTCAGGGTCTTCATTGCCGGCTGCGCCAGCATCGAGATCAACATCGAATTGGGCAAGCGATGGGGTGCCGGCCACGATCCCTTCCATCTTTTCGTAGATGGGGCTGGCTGCAATCCATGCTTCACGCGCGGCAACAATCGCAGCCATCGCTTCATCGCGGCGGTTTTGCCAGAGAGCGGTATAATCGAAGGCGGTTGTTTCAGCCAGTTGGTAGTAACGGCTGGTTGCCGTCTGCAGTTGCGCGGTGGCCGCAACTAAGGCGCTGGTTTGGTCTAGCAGGTACTCTTTGATGCCATCTAGATGAGTAGCAGGCATAGCTGTCGGGGCCGGTGTTGCGGTCGAGCTGCATGCGCTGAGGAGTAGCGCCATCCATGTCGCTAGTAAACCGAGACGTAGCAGGCGTGTCATAGTTCCTCCGGCAAGAGAGCAGTGATGCAGGTGACGATGGTCTGTTCAGGCCAGCACAGTGCTTGGCGAAGCTTCGCTGTTAGCATATCCTAATAAAAAAGGTTTGTCAACCAAAAACACCAAAAATGAGTAGCTGCCGTACCCTAAGCTCCCATTCGCCATCCGAGCAGTGTGAGCGATGGGGATGAAGCGGTTTGATCCTGAGGAGACGTATGCGTGCGTTCTTGGCCAGCCGCGAGTTTGGGCCATTGGTGATTGTGTTGCTCTTTGCCGCTCTGTTGCCGATCAGCCTGCCGCGGATTGCATTGAGCGATGAGGTGCAGTATTACGCTTACCTGCGCTCGCTGTACTTCGATCACGATCTCGATTTCTACAACGAATACCAGCACTTTGCCGCGATTGGGCTGCGCAATAACGATCCGGCGATCTTCAATGCCCTGCTGCGGCCTGATGCCGCTAATCCGAACCCGATCACCGGCAAGCTGCGTAACGTGGCCCCGGTCGGCTCGGCCTTACTGTGGGCTCCCGGTTTTGTTCTGGCCGATCTGTGGGTGCAGGCGGCCAATGCGTTTGGCGCGGCTATTCCCCGCGATGGCTTCAGCCGGCCTTACATTGTGGCCGTGTGTATGATGTCGGCCCTCTATAGCTTGCTCGGCCTGCTCTTGACCTACCGGCTGGCCCGCATCTACGCCGGTCAAATTCCGGCCTTGCTGGCGACATTGACCGTCTTTCTGGCGACGCCGTTGGTGTTCTATACCTATCTGGCGATGGCATGGTCGCACGCGAATGGTTTTTTTCTGTTCGCGTTGTTTTTGACCATCTGGTTGCGCGGGCGGGCAGGGAATCTCAGCCACAGCGATGGCCGCCGGCATTGGAGTGTCTGGCTGGCGTTGGGGGTGGTGGCCGGCTTGATGGTCATGACCCGTGAGCAGTTGGGTTTGCTGCTCCTCATTCCGGCGTTCGAGGCGCTGGCGGCCTATATTGGGGCGCTGCGTCGCCGGCAATGGGCCGCAGTGCGCGAGTTGATCGCGGGTCACGCCGTGTTTCTCGGCGTGTTTCTATTGGCGCTGACGCCGCAACTGGCCGCCTATTGGGTGCTCAATGGGCGGATCGGGCCATCAACCACGGTGGGGGGCAAGTTGGCGGTGGTGAATCTCGGCCCGCTGCCGGTACTGGTGAGCCCGCGCTTCTTCGATACCTTGCTTGATCCGGCCCACGGCGCGTTTCTGTGGAGCCCCATTCTCGTAGTGGCGCTGACCGGCTTGATCTGGCTCTTCCGGCGCGATGGCCCGCTGGCATTGCTGTTACTCGTTGGCTTCCTTGGGCAGGTCTATATCAACGGCGCCTTTGGCACCACGTGGCACCTGAGCGGTTCGTTCGGGTTCCGGCGCTTGATCGAGTGTACCCCCATCTTTGTGCTTGGCCTTGCCGCGTTGCTGGCATGGTTGCAGCCGCGGCTGGGCTGGAAGCCGTTACTGGCCGGCGCAACCCTCTTTGTGCTCTGGAACGTTGGCCTGATCGCGCAGTGGACGTTTGTCAGGCCAGAGTTGCGCAAAGGTTTGATTTGGGATGGCATGCTCTACTACCAACTGCAAGTGCCGTTGCAGGTGCTGGGCCGGTTGCACGATATTCTGTTTAACCGCTGCCGGTTGACAACCAATTGTTGAATGAGCGCCGTGGCGCATGCCCCACGGCGCACCCTTGAGGGACGGACAGAACAGATCGCTTTGCGATGCCTCACAGCCTAGCTCTGCACGTCCCTCTCCCGCGCCAGTCGAGAAGCGGACAGAACATTTGTGTAAATACAACCATTGATCGCTGTGCGATGCCGTCAAGCCCCGGGCTGCGCTCCCCATCACCCCTCCCCCAGCGGGGGAGGGGCAAGGGGTGGGGGCGAAACGCCGCATCTCAACGCCATCAACCACCTCTGTGCGTATTGCGTTCTGTCCGCCCTTAAACGCCAGCGGGAGCGGGGCTGGGGGTGAGGGGATGCCAGCAAAGGACTGGCAGCCAGCAATGGTATGTTTGCCTACGCACACCGTTCGCACCCGGCGGTCAAGATGCGTACACGCATGTCATTGCGCGGACGCGCAGCGCCCGAAGCAATCTCCCGCTTCCGCGGGACGCCGGCACGGACTGCATAGGCTCCCCTCTCCCGCGCCAGTCGAGAAGCGGACAGAACATTTGTGTAAATACAACCATTGATCGCTGTGCGATGCCGTCAAGCCCCGGGCTGCGCTCCCCATCACCCCTCCCCCAGCGGGGGAGGGGCACGGGGTGGGGGCATCAGCCCGCGCAGCATAGCCACAAAGACACCCAAACGATGCCAACAATCTTGATCATGTTTGTGCCTTTTGTGTCTTTTCGTGGCTATCCAACCCGCGCAGCGGGCTTCGTCAGGCGAACCCGGCCCGCAAGGGCCGGGTTCTGGTCAGAGGTTCTGTCCGCCTTTGGGCGCATCTCACGGCGGTGATGGCAAGAGGATGGTGCCCTACAAGGCGTGCTGTTGTTCGCGGGTCGTAGCCAATTGGCCGAGGTGGCACGCCTCGCTCAGACTGACGAGGTAGGGCAGATCATCGCCATACTCGATCACGCTGATGCTGGCATTCGTCACCCAAATCCGGTTGATCCGATCCATGTTCATGCCGAGCGCGTCAGCCACCAGTATCTTCACAATCACATCATGCGTGCTGATCAACACCGTCTTGCCGGCGTGTTCGGCATAGATGCGCTCGCGAAAATCGAGCACCCGCTTAAGCACGTTCGAGAAACTTTCGCCCCCCGGCATTTGCGAGCGGGTCGGATGTTGCCGCCACTCGCGCAACCCGTCGGCGTACAGCTCCATAATTTCGTGTAAATACCGGCCTTCCCAATCACCGTGGTTGATTTCGAGCAAGGCATCGTCGTAAATCACCTCAAGGCCGGGGTGATGGGCGACGATCGCCTGCGCAGTGTGGGCGGCGCGTTGCAGCCGGCTGCTATAGACAAGATCAATCTTCTCGTGGCGCAGCCGCTCGCCGAGCGCGGCAGCCTGCATCCGGCCTAATTCCGACAGCGGGGCGTCTTGCTGGCCTTGATACCGGTTGATCCGGTTCCATTCACTCTCGCCGTGGCGCACAATAATGAGTCGCATAGTTGCCCTACCCTCAATGTAGATCGCGAGCTGGTCAACGACGTTGCCGGTTGTTGTACCACGCAGGCCCTTCGTCAGCGTAGGGTTTGGCGGTGGCAACACGTTACAAACTTCGTCTCCAAGCCTCTCAGGTTAGCCGTGCAGCGCCATTATAGCCGAGGTGGTATCATTCGCGGCGTGAAGCTGTGCGTATCGTAGAGAGGAATGATCGCAATGGCGGCGCCAATTGATCGCAGCACTCGCCGTTTTCTGATCGCGTTTCGCTACGCCTTTGCCGGGATTGGCCATCTGTTGCGCTCCCAACGCAATTTTCAGATTCATCTGCTCATCGGCGCTATCGCGATTGCGTTGGGGGTGGTCTTGCGGATTGCGCGGTGGGAGTGGGTTGCGCTGGCCTTGACCATCGGGATGGTGCTCGCCGCTGAAGGCTTCAATACCGCGATTGAAGCGACGGTTGATTTAGCGACCAGCGAGCGCCATCCGCTGGCCCGCATCGCCAAAGATGTCGCTGCCGGCGCGGTCTTGCTCTGCGCATTGACCGCCATTGTGGTGGGTCTGCTCATCTTTGGCCCACGGTTGTGGCTGCTTTGGGTGATTTTGACATAATCAGTTTCATTGCTGCAAGCTGCTGAAACTAGGGTATACTGGGCTTGTTCGTTGCACGTGCTTGGTCTGGGCAGCGCGCTAGCCCGCTGAGCAGACGTATCGCGAGGAGTGCGACGGCGTTGCCGAGCCGTCGTTCGAGCGCGACGGCCCAACGGGCCGCCGCTACTGGTGTCATCTATGTGGCCACTTGTCCGGCAGGCCCGTCATCTTGGCCGTTACCGTGAAATTACACAGGTGTTGGTGCATCACGGTTTTGGCTATTTGGTCGATCAGCTCGGTCTCACTGCGTTGCTCTCCTTGCCGCGCCGCGCCATTCTGCGCGCGCCGGCCCCGCCGCCGTTGGGCAGCGCCGAGCGGTTGCGCGAGGCGTTGGTTGAGCTAGGCCCGGCCTTTGTCAAATTGGGTCAAGCGCTCAGCACGCGCCCTGACTTGCTGCCAGCCGATATGGTAGCCGAACTGAGCAAGCTGCAAGATACGGTGCCGCCATTCCCCGGCGCGCAAGCGGTGGCGCTGATCGAAACCACGTTTGGCCAGCCGATCGACCGCTTGTTCGCTTCCTTCGAGCGCGAGCCGTTCGCGGCGGCGTCGTTGGGGCAAGTGCATGCAGCGGTTTTGCCCGATGGCACGCCGGTAGTGGTGAAGGTGCAGCGGCCCGATATCGCCAATCGCATTCAAACCGATCTGGCGATTTTAGCCGATCTCGCGGCGCTGGCCCAAGAGCGGCTGGCCTTGGCTGCCCAATATAACCTGAGCGAGATTGTTTGGGAGTTTAGCGCCACGCTCCGCGCCGAACTTGATTATGTGCGCGAGGGGCGCAACGCCGATCGCTTTCGCCAGATGTTTTGCGATAATCCGCACATCTACATCCCGCGCGTCTACTGGGAATATACCGATACTCGCGTCCTCACTATCGAGCGGATAACTGGCATCAAGCTGAACGATATGGCGGCGTTGCGCGCGGCTGAAGTTGATTTGCCCCGGCTGGCCCGCGTGAGCGTCGAGATTACGCTCGAAGAGATTTTCGGGCATGGCTTTTTCCATAGCGATCCGCATCCGGGCAATTTCTTCGTCATTGATGGCGAGGTGTTGGGTGTGGTCGATTTTGGTCAGGTCGGCATGCTCGATCACGCCACGATGCAAGGGTTGCTCTTGATGATGGGGGCGCTGATCAACCACGACAGCCAAAGCTTACTGCGCGCGCTCGAACGGCTCGGCGTGATTCCGCGCCGGGCAGCGACGGCGGCGTTGCGCCGCGATCTCGAACGGTTCGTTGATGGGTTCGTCGATCGCCCGTTGGGCCAAATTTCGGCCCGCGAGACCTTTGATGGCTTAACGGCCTTGTTACGCCGGCACCGGCTGATTATTCCCGGCCCGCTGGCTACCCTGCTCAAGACGATCGTGATGATGGAAGGGCTGGGGATGCAGCTCGATCCCACGCTTGATGTCTTTGCCGCAGCGCGTCCGTACATCCAGCGCGCCTTGCGTGAACAGATTACGCCAACGGCGTTGGGGGCGCAAGCGTTGGCCGGCGGGCGTGAGTTGGGTGAGCTGGCGTTTGAGATTCCCGAACAGATTAGCCAGAGCCTGCAACGCCTCAACGAAGGCGAGTTGCATCTGCAAACCCGTGAAGTGGAGTTGCGGCGGGTAGCTGGTGCGCTGATCGGCGCGGCAAACCGCGTGGCGCTGGCGCTGGTCGTGTCGGCGTTTATTCTCGGCGTGGCGGTGCTGGTGGTGGCGATGCGGGCCTTTGAATGGTACGGCTGGTTGCCGTGGACGTTGTTGTTCTTCGGCGTGGGTGGGGTGGTCACCGGCGGGATCATGTTGACGTTGGCGTTGTTGCGGCGGGAGTAGGGGCGCAGCGTGCTGCGCCCCTAGGCGCAGCACGCT
>NZ_LWQS01000039.1 GCF_001650695.1 Chloroflexus islandicus | reverse complement strand
GTCTTGCCGTGGTCGACGTGGCCGATGGTGCCGACGTTAATATGCGGTTTCGTCCGCTCGAATTTCTGCTTGGCCATTGTGTTGTTCCTCCGCGTTCTTGCGCGATCTGCTTATCCTTGTCAGCCGGATGCGGCTTATTCCCGATCAGACCAGACGGCGTAAATCGCCGTGGGCAACAAGCGGCGAGTGGTCTGTTCTGGGATGGCCAACTCGCCAGCGGTTACATATCCATGAAACGGCGCCATCGTTTCGGCAAGCAAATTACCGATTGTCAGCGCCGAAATGGTTGTCGCATAGGCGCATACCAACACACCTAACGGTTGCTGGCTGAGCAACGCAGCGCATTGGGCCAGCAACTGTGGCAATTGTTCGTGCAAGCGCCAAATCTCACCGTTTGGCCCGCGCCCAAACACCGGCGGGTCGAGCAAAATCAAATCGTAGCGATTTCCCCGCCGCAATTCGCGAGCGACAAATTTACCGACATCATCGATCAGCCACCGGATTGGGCGGCCGGTCAGTTCGGCCAGCGCCTGATTCTCTTGCGCCCAACGCACGGCGGGCTTAGAAGCATCGACGTGCGTCACGTGCGCACCGTAGCGAGCGAGATGCAGGCTGCTCAATCCGGTATACCCAAACAACACCAACGCGCGCGGCTGGGTACGGCGTTGCACTTGGCGGGCCAACCATTCCCAATGGGCGCTATGTTCTGGAAACACGCCCGTATGGCGAAACGGCGTCAAGCGCAGCCAACAGCGCACCCCATTAGCATTGATCGGCCACCGTTCGGGCAACGGGCGATGTTGTTGCCATTCACCCGGCCCCTCATCGCCGCGCGTGCGACGAAACGTCGCATCAGCCTTCTGCCATTCGGTCGCCGGCAAATGCGGCGACCAGATCGCCTGCGTCTCCGGCCGGGCCAACACATACGGGCCAAACCGTTCCAATTTCGCGCCGTGGCCTGAGTCGATCAATTCATAATCAGACCAAGGCGGCGGCGTCAGCAGGCGTAGTTCCATCTTCGCAGAAAAGGGACGACCGCGCGGGGCGGCCGTCCCCGTCCTTCCTCACTAATTGGCGCTGCGCTTCTCGATAATCTCCTTAGCCAACGCATCAGGCAGCGGCTCGTAATGGTCAAACTCCATCGACGAGGTAGCGCGGCCCTGCGTGGCCGAGCGGAGATCCGTCATATAGCCGAACATATTGGCCAGCGGCACGAAGGCGCGCACCACCTGCGCATTGCCGCGGGCTTCCATGCCTTCGATGCGGCCACGGCGCGAGTTGAAATCGCCGATGACGGTGCCAAGGAATTCCTCAGGCGTGACCGTCTCGACCTTCATAATCGGCTCGAGCAACTGCGGCTTGCCGCGGCGAACCGCTTCTTTGAGACACATCGACGCTGCGATCTTAAAGGCCATTTCCGACGAGTCAACTTCGTGGTATGAACCGTCGTACAGCGTTGCCTTAAGATCAACCACCGGATAGCCGGCGATCACGCCCGTCTGCATCGCTTCGCGCAGACCCTGCTCGACGGCGGGGATGTATTCTTTGGGAATCACACCGCCGACGATCGCATTGACGAACTCGAAGCCACCGCCGGGGGGCAACGGCTCGAACTTAATCTTGACGTGGCCATACTGGCCCTTGCCACCGGTCTGGCGGACGAAGCGGGTCTCGTGATCAACCGGGATGGTGATCGTCTCGCGGTACGAAACCTGCGGCTTGCCCTGATTCGCCTCGACCTTATACTCGCGGCGCATACGATCGACGATTACCTCGAGGTGCAGCTCACCCATACCCTTGATAATCGTCTGGCCGGTCTCAGGGTCGGTATAGACGCGGAAGGTCGGGTCTTCCTCGGCCAAGCGGCTGAGGGCGATCGACATCTTGTCTTGGTCAGCCTTGGTCTTCGGCTCGATCGCCAGCTCGATCACCGGCTCAGGGAAGCGAATGCTCTCAAGCACGATCGGGTGATCGGGATCGCAGATCGTATCGCCGGTATAGGAATTCTTGGGGCCGACCATCGCCGCGATTTCGCCGGCATACACCTCATCAATGTCTTCGCGATGATTTGCATGCATGCGGAGGAGGCGGCCAAGGCGCTCACGCTGGCCACGGGTCGAGTTGAGGACATACGATCCCTTCTCGATCTTGCCGGCGTAGACGCGGAAGTAGGCCAACTTCCCGACATACGGGTCAGCGACAATCTTAAAGACGAGCGCGGTAAACGGCTCATCATCGCTGACGCGGCGGGTAATGACTTCGACACCATCATCACCCATCACCTGACCGGGCAACGTGCCGGTGATCGCGGGGCGATCGAGCGGCGAAGGCAGGTATTCGATGACGGCGTCGAGCAGCTTCTGAACACCCTTATTACGCAGGGCCGCACCGCAGAGCACCGGCACTAGCTTGCGCTCGATGGTCGCCTTGCGCAGACCGCGCTTCAATTCCTCGACGGTCAGCTCTTGGCCTTCGAGGTAGAGGAGCGTCAGCTCATCGTCGGTCTCAGCGATCATCTCGATCAGCTCATTGCGAGCCTTTTCAGCGGCGGGACGCAGCTCGGCGGGAATCTCCTCTTCGCGGATATCCTTGCCGAGGTCGTCATAATAGACCGTCGCCTTCATCGAGAAGAGATCGATCGTGCCGCGGAAGGTATCTTCGACGCCGATGGGCAACTGGACGATCGCCGGCTTCGCGCCGAGACGATCTTTAATCATTTGCACGCAGCGCTCAAAGCTCGCGCCGACGCGATCCATCTTATTGACAAAACAGATGCGCGGCACATTATACTTATCGGCCTGTCGCCAGACCGTTTCCGACTGAGGTTCAACGCCAGCCACGCCGTCGAACACGACGACGCCGCCGTCGAGCACGCGCAGTGATCGTTCCACCTCTACCGTAAAGTCGACGTGGCCGGGAGTATCGATAATATTGATCCGATACTCAACGCCATTAAGACGCCAAGGGGCAGTCGTCGCTGCGGCGGTGATGGTAATCCCGCGCTCCTGCTCCTGCGGCATCCAGTCCATCGTTGCGGTACCCTCGTGAACCTCGCCGATCTTGTACGTGCGGCCGGTATAAAACAGGATCCGCTCGGTCGTCGTGGTCTTGCCCGCGTCGATATGGGCAATAATGCCGATATTGCGTACCTTGTCGAGTTCGATCTGACGTGGCATACCCGTCACATACTCCTACGTGAGGCGACGCAAGTCGCCGTATCCTCTAAACCGAGACCGGCGTTAGAGCCGGCCATAGTGGGCGAAAGCGCGGTTGGCTTCCGCCATGCGGTGAACATCTTCCTTCCGCTTAATCGTCGTGCCGGTGTTGTTATAGGCATCAATCAATTCAGCGGCGAGGCGATCAACCATTGGCTTGCCCGAGCGAGCGCGGGCCGACATCAGCAGCCAGCGCATGGCGAGCGAATAGCGGCGGTCGCTCTTGACCTCGACGGGCACCTGATAGGTAGCGCCGCCGACGCGCTTGGGCTTCACCTCGATCGAAGGGCTGGCATTGCGCAGCGCCTGCTCGAAAATCTCCATCTGCGGCTTCTTGAGCCGTTCGGCGGCAAGATCAAGCGCCTGATAGACGATCCGCTCGGCGACACTCTTCTTGCCGCGCTCCATGACCTTATTGATAAACTTCTGGACAAGAACGCTGTTATAGCGCGCATCCGGCGGAACTGGCCGCCGTTCAACCGTACCGCGACGGGGCATACCGCACCTCTCCTACTTCTTACCGCCCTTGCCAGCGGCTGCACCCTTGCCGACCGGCTGATTCTTCTTCGTACCGTACTTGCTGCGACCCTGCTTGCGACCGTTGACACCCTGCGTATCAAGCGTACCGCGCACGATGTGATAGCGCACGCCGGGCAAGTCTTTGACACGGCCACCGCGGATCAACACCACCGAGTGCTCTTGCAAATTGTGCCCCTCGCCGGGGATGTATGCCGTCACCTCAAGGCCGTTGGAGAGCCGCACGCGGGCGATCTTGCGCAGCGCCGAATTGGGCTTCTTCGGCGTCATGGTCGTCACCTTGGTGCAGACGCCGCGCTTCTGTGGCGATCCGCGGCCGCGAGTCAGCTTCCCCTTCAGCGAGTTGTAGGTGAAGCGCAGGGCCGGGGCTTTGGTCTTTTTCACCACCGGCTTGCGCGGCTTCCGAACAAGTTGGTTAATGGTCGGCATCTAATGCTCTCCTTTAAACCGGCCTGCGATCAACAAGCTTTTGCAGACAAAATAATAACTGGCCCAAAGATCTGGTCGCAGTATGCCACTGCGCCTTAGAAGTGGGCCGCATGGCGCGCAAACATTCTGCTGCGCAATTTCTTCGCAGCAGTATCGGAGTATAGCACTGTCACTAGGCTTTGTCAAACAGGACAACGAATGGGACAACGAATGGGGGAACGAATGAACGAATGGGACAACGAATGGGACAACGAATGGGGGAACGAATGAACGAATGGGACAACGAATGGGACAACGAATGGGACAACGAATGGGACAACGAATGGGACAACGAATGAACGAATGGGACAACGAATGGGACAACGAATGGGGAACGAATGAACGAATGGGACAACGAATGGGGAACGAATGAACGAATGGGACAACGAATGGGGAACGAATGAACGAATGGGACAACGAATGGGGAACGAATGAACGAATGGGACAACGAATGGGGAACGAATGAACGAATGGGACAACGAATGGGGGTTAAGGGATGGGGGTGGTTTTGCTGGGCGGCGTTGTCTTTGTTTGTAGCCGGATGCGGTATGATGAGAGACGATACACCGCGTCATGGCAGGAATAGCGATGAGATCAGGCCGGATTGATATTCTGGGTGTACCGATTGACGACGTAACCGAGCCGGAGGCGTTGGCGCGGGCAGCGGCGATGATCGAGGCTGGCGGGCCGCACCAGATTTGTACGGTCAATCCGGAGTTTATTATGGAGGCGCGGCGCCATCCGGCATTTCGCGCGGTGTTGCAGGCGTCTGATTTGAATACGCCTGATGGTTTTGGCGTGCTGCTCGCGGCGCGTTGGTTGGGGACGCCGTTGCGCGGGCGGGTGACCGGGGTGGAGTTGACGCAACGGCTGGCCCAGCTTGCGGCGGAACGCGGCTACCGCATCTTCTTTTTGGGGGCGGGTCCGGGGGTGGCGGAAGCGGCGGCGGCGGTGTTGCAACGACGCTGGCCGCGGTTGCAGATTGCTGGCTGTTACGCCGGTTCGCCAGCGCCGGAAGCTGATCAGCAGCAGCGCGCGATCATCGCGGCGGCGCGGCCTGATATCTTGCTGGTGGCGTATGGCCATCCGCGCCAAGAGTTGTGGATCGCGCGTAACCAGCCGTTCTTGCGGGTGCCGCTGGCCATGGGCGTAGGCGGGACGTTTGATTATCTGGCCGGGCGGGTACCGCGCGCTCCGCAGGTGATGCGCCGGTTGGGGTTGGAGTGGGCCTTCCGCTTGGCGGTACAACCGGCGCGCTGGCGACGGATTATCGATGCGGTGCCGGCGTTTGCGCTGGCTGTGCTCTGGCAGGGCCGGCGGGGTAGCGCAACGGGAATGGGAAATGAGGGAACTGGGAAATAAGATCGATTGCTCGTCGTCACGAGCGTGATGATCCATTCAGTAAACGCGACCTAAACCGTATTGCCGGCGGTGTGAGCCGGCGCTGGAAGCGAGGAGTGCTATGGCGCAGACCACAGCGGAAAAGATTGCAGCGCTGCGTGAGCGGCGCGAACGAGCGCGCAATCAAGACCCGGCGGCAATTGCCCGCCAGCATGAGCGTGGCAAGTTGACCGCGCGTGAGCGGATTGAGCGTCTGCTTGACCCCGGTTCGTTTGTTGAACTCGATGCTTTTGCCGTCCATCGCACCTCGGCGTTTGGCATGGATCGGCGCAAGCCGTTGGGTGACGGGGTCATTACCGGTCACGGCACGATCGATGGCCGTCCGGTGTGTGTCTTTGCCCAAGACTTTACCGTCTTCGGCGGTTCGCTTGGTGAGGTGTTCGCCGAGAAGATTTGTAAAGTGATGGATCTGGCGTTGCGCATGGGCGTGCCCTGCATCGGGATTAACGACAGCGGCGGTGCGCGCATTCAAGAGGGTGTGGTGAGTTTGGGCGGCTATGCCGAGATCTTCTACCGCAACGTGCTGAGCAGTGGCGTCATTCCCCAACTCTCGATTATTGCCGGCCCTTGCGCTGGCGGCGCGGTCTATTCGCCGGCGATGACCGATTTTATTTTTATGGTCAAAAACATCAGCCAAATGTTCATTACCGGGCCTGATGTGATCAAGACTGTAACCGGCGAAGAGGTCGGCTTTGAAGAGTTGGGTGGGGCGATGACCCACAACACGCGCAGCGGTGTGGCCCATTTTGCCGCCGATACCGAAGATGAGTGCTTTGACCAGTTGCGAACACTGTTGTCGTTCTTGCCGGCGAATAATATGGAAGACCCGCCCTACCAGCCGCCGACTGATGATCCTGAGCGGATGGACGAGGAGTTGCAGAGCATTGTGCCCGACAATCCGCGCAAAGCCTACGACATGATCAAAGTGATCGAATCGGTGGTTGATGATGGCTTCTTCTTTGAGGTGCAGCCGGCGTGGGCAAAGAATATTGTGATTGGCTTTGCCCGGCTCGATGGGCACGTGGTTGGCGTGGTCGGCAATCAGCCGCTGCAAATGGCCGGCACGCTTGATATTGACAGCTCGGTCAAGGCAGCGCGTTTCGTGCGCTTCTGTGACGCCTTTAATATTCCGCTCGTGACCTTTGTTGATGTGCCGGGCTTCTTGCCGGGCACTCAGCAAGAATACGGCGGGATCATTCGCCACGGCGCGAAGTTGCTCTACGCCTACTGCGAGGCGACGGTGCCGAAGTTGACGGTGATTACGCGCAAAGCGTACGGCGGCGCGTATGACGTGATGGCGAGCAAGCACATTCGGGCCGACTTCAACTTCGCGTGGCCGACGGCTGAAATTGCGGTGATGGGGGTTGATGCCGCCGTGCGGATCATCTTCCGCAAAGAGCTGGCTGAAGCCGATGACCCGGCGGCGCGGCTGGCCGAGCTGGTGGAAGATTACCAAAATCGCTTTGCCAACCCGTATGTCGCTGCTGAACGCGGCTATATCGACGCCGTGATCGAGCCGCGCGAGACCCGTCCGGCCCTCATCCGTGCCCTGCGCCTTGCCCGTACCAAACGCCAGAGCCTGCCTGCGCGAAAACACGGCAATATTCCGTTATGATTGGTGTGATCGCGGCTTGAGATCTGGTAACACGCTTGTTGATGCCTGTGCTATCATAAATGTGTTGCATCAATATGTAGAGCCGTTGCGAGGCAACGGCTCTACGACCAATCAGGTTGCACCGCAATAGTTCTACAATCAACGCTCGCAGGGTGGGAAGACAGGCATGAGCGATGTCGAGGGCGCGACAGGACAGGTGATCGAACTGCGCCTGCCAAGCCGGCTAGGCTATGAACGGATCGCGATGGATACGGCGGCGGCGCTGGCGCGGCGGATGGGGTTTGCTGATGAGCGGATTGATGCCTTGCGCACTGCCATCGGCGAAGCAGTGACCAATGCTATCGAGCACGGTAACCAAGCCGATGCGGCGATGAAAGTGGTGGTCGTGCTCACGGTGCGCCCCGATGAGTTGATTATTAGTGTGTCAGATCAAGGGCGGCGGGCGCTGGAGCTTGAACAGACGAAGACGCGGCCTCATATCGCTGATGCCTTTCAACGCGCTGATAAGGGCGGTTGGGGCATTTGGCTCATGCGTGAATTAATGGATGAAGTAGAATTTACCCTAGCGCCGGGCGGCGGGAATCAGGTGCGAATGGTTGTCCATCTGGAACGCTCGCCGGTTGGTGATCAATAGGCCGGGACACTATGCAGATCATCCTCCCCAGCATTCTCGGCTACGAAGTGGTTGCGCGTGACGCGGTGGCGTCATTGGCTCGCCGCTGCGGCATTTCGCCAGAGCGCGTCGAAGACGTGAAGACGGCGTTGTGCGAAGCGTGTACGAACGCGATCGAGCATGGCAATCGATCCGATCCGCAGCGGAAAGTGCAAGTGCTCTGCACTGTAGACGAACAGCGCTTGGTGATTGATGTCTACGATGAGGGCGGATTATTGCCGATGTTGCCGCACAAGCCAGTTCAGTGGACGCTTGAGCAGCGCGCTTCATTGCGAGGGATGGGTCTCATGCTCATTGTTACGCTTACCGATGAGGTGAGTGTCGTGGCTGACCCGGACGATGGCACGTGTATGCGGCTCGTGTTTTACCGTAATCTGGCAGAGGAAAGTGTGAGCGCATCGTGATCCTGCTGGATTATGGTGGATGATTTGAGGAGCGATCGATGTTAGAAGACGAGTTGACCGTCAATATTCGCCATCGCGACGGCGTGGCGATTATCGATCTGATCGGTGATGTGACGACATTCGCCGAAGAGAAGATCAACGGCGCGTACCGGCAAGTGACAGCGAAGGGCGATCGGTTTATTCTGCTCAACTTTCGCCAGAACGATTATATTAATAGTGCTGGGATTGCCATTCTGATCGGGATTGTCACCGAAGTGAATCAGAATGGGCAGAAGTTGGCGGTCAGCGGGTTGTCGCCGCATTTCCAAAAGATCTTTCGCATGGTCGGTTTGGCGCAATATGCCGAGATCTATCAGACTGAGGAAGATGCGCTCAGCGCGTTCAAGCGGCTAGGGGCAGTGGAATAGTTCATTGCACGAGGATAGTTGCTGCTCTTGTTCACCCTCTCGCGATCCGCCGCGAGAGGGTTATGTTGTCTCGATGGTTGCGATAGCGGCAGCTAATTCGTCTGGGGTAACGACCGCATTCCCTAACCGCCGCACCACTAACGCCGCCGCGATGTTGGCCAGCGCTGCTGCTGTGCGTCCGCGGTAGCCGGCAGCCAACGCTAGCGTGGCGACGGCAATAAAGGTGTCGCCGGCGCCGGTGGTGTCAAAGACTTCGCTGACCCGGTGGGCCGGCAGTTGTTGGTACGGCTCGTCGTCACCGATCAGCGCCAATCCCGCTGGGCCGCGGGTGACGATGACCAGCCGCGCCGCGAGTTCGTGATAGAGACGGGCAATGCCATTCGCCATCGCCGTATCGTCGAGCATGGGCATGCCGAGCGCTGCTGCTGCTTCGGCATCGTTGCAGCGAAAGAGATCGGCGTGGCGGTAGTAGTGCGAATTGCCCTGCGCGTCAACGGCAAAGATGACTCCGTGTTGGCGGCAGTGATCGCGGATCGCGGTCACCACCCGCGGCGTGAGCAACCCCTGTTGATAATCGGAGCAGATGACGGCGTCAGCGGCCGGTAATTGCTGATCGAGCGCGGCAATGACCCGATCCTCTTCGGCAGGAGTCAGCGGGCGGCGATCAAGCCGGTCGAGGCGGGCGACTTGCTGCGGCAAGCGAGGAGCGGCGTCGGCCAGAATGCGTGTTTTGCGGGTGGTAACGCGATCGGCGACGGTGATCACGCCACTATCGTCGATTCCCGCGGTGTGCAACAGAGTGCGCAAATGCGCCCCTTCCTCATCGTCGCCGACAATCGCAATCAGACTGGCCTGCGAGCCGAGCGCCACCACATTGCGGGCCGGATTGGCCGCGCCGCCGAGGATCGTTTCCCGCCGCAAAAATTCGAGCACGGGAATCGGCGCCTCGCGGGAAAGGCGGGTGGCTTTGCCGTACAGGTATTCGTCAAGAGTGATGTCGCCGACCACGACGATCCGCCGTCCGGCAAGGACGGATGGGTGCGGTAAATCGTAGGAGGGTAGAGCGTCTGCCATACTGAGGTTTGATGATTCTAACGGCTTCGTCCCGATCTCGGCGTACTGGCGGCAAGGAGAGGTTGCTGGCTTGGCGGGTGCAGGTGCGAACCCTCACCCCGGCCCCAACTCTCTCGCCCGCCGTCAGGTGAGAGGTAGTACGTTTGTTACCGCAGAGGGCGCTGAGGACGCAGAGGGAAAAGGAGATCGGTAATACCAACCCCTTTGCATCTTTGCGACCTTTGGAATGGCCCCCATCCTCCCCCGCTAGGGTTCAAGGGCGGACAGAACCTCTAATCCGGCACCCGGCCCTGAAGGGCCGGGCGAGGATTACGAAGCCCGCTGCGCGGGCTGTGGGCCCCCTCACCCCCAGCCCCTCTCCCGCGCCAGCGGGAGAGGGGAGTGCAGCACCGGACTTTGAGGCATCGCACAGCGATCAACGGTTGTGCTCGGTCAAATGTTCTGTCCGTCCCTCAACCCGCAGGCGGGAGAGAGACGTGACAGGGTTAGCTGATGAAATGCTAGCTTGCTATCAGGCTCTCTCAACGCGCTACCCGCCAAGCACTGCCTCGCGGAAGCGTTGCATCCCGATCCGGATCTCTTCGCTGCCAGTTGCATACGACAGGCGCAGATAGCCGGGTGCGCCAAAGGCTTCGCCGCCGACGCAGGCAATGTGAGCCTCTTCGAGCAGGTAGAGGTTGAGTTCATCGCTGGTCGTGCATACCTTGCCGTTGCGCAGCGGGCGGTTGAGCAGCGCGCTGACGTTGGGGAAGACGTAGAACGCGCCGTCGGGCACAGTGCAGGTCACGCCGGGAATTTCGGCCAGCAGTTCGAGAATGAGGTCACGCCGGCGGAGGAACTCGGCAGTCATTGCTGCGACGGTGGCCTCGATCTCAGGGTTAGGCGTGTATGCCGCCAAGGCTGCATCTTGCGAAATGCTGGAGGTGTGGGTGCTGGTGTGGCTCTGGATAGCCTTGATCGCCTCGATAATCGGTTGCGGGCCGGCCACGTAGCCGACGCGCCAGCCGGTCATCGCATAGGCTTTGGCAGCGCCGTTGACCACCAGCGTGCGATCGGCCAGATCGGGCGCGATGCGTAACAGGCGGGCATACGGCACATACGAAATCGCATCGTAAATCTCGTCGGTAATGATAATCGCCGAGTGATCACGCAACACCTCGGCGAGCGCCGCCAGCTCCTCGGCGCTGTAGACCGCGCCGGTCGGGTTCGAGGGCGAATTGAGCACCACGATGCGGGTGCGCTCGCTCAGGCTGGCGCGCAGTTGGTCAGGCGTCAGTTTGAAGCCGGTCTGCTCAGTCGTCTGCGGGGTGATGGGAGTAGCGCCAGCCAGTTTGGCTTGCTCGACATAACTTACCCAGTAGGGAGCGGGAATGACCGCCTCATCACCTTCGTCGCAGAGGGCTTGGAAGGCGAGGTAGAGGGCCTCTTTCGCGCCGGTGGTGACAGTCACTTGATTGATGCCATAGGTGATGCCCTGATCGGCAGTCACACGAGCGGCCACCGCTTTGCGCAGCTCAAGCGTGCCGCCGGTAGGGGTGTAGTGGGTATGGTTGGCGTGAATGCCAGCGATGGCAGCCTGCTTAATCGGTTCGGGGGTATCGAAATCGGGTTCGCCGACGCTGAAGGAGATGACCTTAATGCCAGCGGCGCGCATCTGGGCGACGCGGGCGGTCATAGCGGCAGTGGCCGAGGCTTCAAGGGCGGCGAGGCGGCGGGCAAGGCGATATTCGATGTTAGCGGACATGGAACGCTCCTGTCTGGTCGGGTATAGGTAGCGCGCAGACATCAAGTGTCGCAAGTACAATTTACCCGATTATACCAGAGACGGGTACATGTGGTGATGGGCAGCGGCGGAAGCGGGGTGGGTGCGCTGGTATGGAGTGCGGCAGTTACACTGCCGCATGGCATAGTCCGTAGCCGTCCTGTAGCAGCGACGGGTAGGTGGCGACGGGCAGCGGCGGAAGCGGGTTGGTTCCGCGGTTGTGGCGTGCGGCAGTCATATTGCCGCATTCCATAGTTTGACGATTACGGATCCATCACCTCTGGCATCACCCCGTAGCGGGCATATTCCTGCACCGCCAAATAGATCGCGCGCGGCGTACCGTCGGGATGGACGAAGTTCCACGCATCGGGGTACGAACGGGTCAGGAAGGGTGTACTGAATTGCCAGAGGATGGTCGCTTCGAGCCACGGATAGCGCCGCGATTGCTCGTAGGTCGCGATCGTCCAGCGCAGCCGGTCGGCGGGGCGCACCGCGCCGCTCCAGCGTGGATGGTCGTTATAGCCGCCTTCGGTAATGATGATCCGCTTATCAGCGCCGCCAAGCCGGTCAAGCAGATCGCGCACCAGCTCGATGCGGCGAAAATTGACTCGATCGAGGTCAGGGGTAGCATCGGGCGGTTCTAACCCGCCATAGGCATGCACGGCCCACATATCAAAGAATGGGAATGCACCGGCATCGGCCAGTGAAGCGAGGAATTGCATGTCGTCCATACGCAGCGCGCCGCCTTCGAGGCTTGGGCCGGGCGAGAGGGCGCCGGCGATGACGATGGCGTCAGGGGCAGCGACTTTGATCGCCGGATAGACATGCTTGAGCAGATCGGTATACGCGCCGGGGTCGGGCGGTCGTTCGCCCCACTCGAAGCGCAGGTTTGGCTCATTCCAGATCACAAAATGGCGCACGCCTTGCGGTGTGTAGCGCGCAGCGAACGCGGCGGCGAAATTGGCAAAATCGGCGAAGTGATCACGGTCGAGATAGCGGTCAGTCGTATCGGGCGGGCGGGCCCACGCCGGCACGATGTCGAGCCGGGCCACGACTTGTAACCCCTGCGCACGGGCATGGGCGATCACCATATCGGCTCCCGCCCAATCGAAACCGTAGCGCGAACGCGGTTGGATATAGGCCCACGGAAAGAGTTCAACGATCCAACTCGCACCCATGTCGTGTACTTGAGCAAGGGTACGGCGAATGTAACCTTCGTCGCCAATCCCGGTGAGGCGGGTATGAACCCCGATCAGAGGATTGGTGGTGATCACCGTGCGCGGCGGCGGCAGATCGAGCGGGCGGGGCAAGCGCGGAAGCAACAATTGCCCGCTCATCAGCACGGCCAAGGTAAGAGCGAGCAATGCGCGGTGAAGCATAGGGCAGGCGTCGATGATTGTAACGGTATCGATTGCAGCGTAGATGCGCACTCGCATTGTACCATTCCTATTGTCATTGCGAGGGAGCGGCGGCACCCAGCAGAGCGGGGTGCCGCGCGACCGAAGCAATCTCCCGCTCTAGCGCCAAGCAACCCGCTCAGGGCATCCCTCCCGCTCTCGCGGGGGATTGCTTCGCCTCGTGCGGGCAGAGCATCGCTCTGCCCCTCCACACGGCTCGCAATGACAGAGGGGGTGGGAAGGACGCAGAGGAGGCGGCTCCCGCTCTCGCGGGGGATTGCTTCGCCTCGTGCGGGCAGAGCATCGCTCTGCCCCTCCACACGGCTCGCAATGACAGAGGGGGTGGGAAGGACGCAGAGGAGGCGGCTCCCGCTCTCGCGGGGGATTGCTTCGCCTCGTGCGGGCAGAGCATCGCTCTGCCCCTCCACACGGCTCGCAATGACAGATGACCCGTTGTCATTGCGAGGGAGCGGCGGCACCCAGCAGAGCGGGGTGCCGCGCGACCGAAGCACTCTCCCGCTTCAGCGGATAAGATGCCTAAGTGGGTGCGTTTCGTGCTCGCGGGGGATTGCTTCGCCTTGTGCGGGCAGAGCATCGCTCTGCCCCTCCACACGGCTCGCAATGACAGATGACCCGTTGTCATTGCGAGGGAGCGGCGGCACCCAGCAGAGCGGGGGGCCGCGCGACCGAAGCAATCTCCTGCTCTAGCGACAGGAAGCCCGTTCAGGGCATCCCTCCCGTGCTCGCGGGGGATTGCTTCGCCGCCTGCGGCGGCTCGCAATGACAAAGGGGGAGCGGGAAGGAGGCTGAGGGGGTGCGTTTCGTGCTCGCGGGGGAGTGCTTCGCCTCGCTGTGCTCGGCTCGCAATGACAAAGGGGGGCGGGAAGGAGTACCTTGTGCAAGAGCTGTTCATCTGCCTTGCGCGGCCATACTAACCGTGCTATAAAGATGTAGGTTGTTCATTTTTGCACATTGAATAGCGACAGGAAGCATGCCACTATGCGGATTGTGATTGCAGGCGCCGGCCCGGCCGGTATGGTGGTCGCGCGGACGATGGTTGAGCGTGGCCACGAGGTGATTGTGCTTGAGAAGCGAAATGTGCCCGGTGGTAAGGTGTCGGCATGGCAAGACGCCGATGGCGACTGGATCGAGAGCGGATTGCACGTCTTCTTCGGCGCATACCACAATCTTCTCGCCTTCCTTGAGCGGTACGGCTTGGGTGATACCTTTAACTGGAAGCCAGCCGAGATGATCTTTGCCTCCGAGCGCCACGGGTTGGCTCCGATCCGCTTTGTGCCGTGGCTGCCGACCCCGCTTAACGGGTTGGCTGGTGTGCTGGCCTTCAAGCCGCTCTCGTTGGGTGATAAATTGCGCATGGGCTTAGGGCTGATGCGCGTGATTTTTGGCGATCAAAAGTACGTTGACGAGCAGGATAACGAGACTTATGCCTCGTGGCATCTCCGCCACGGTATGGGCCAGCGTTCGATCGACGAAGTGATGCACACGATGGCGCTGGCGCTCAACTTCCAGCGTGCCGATCGCGTTTCGGCCAAGCTGCCCCTGACGGCGATGCTCCACTTTGCCCACGAGAAAGAGGCGCCGCGCATGGCGTTGGTCAAAGGTTCGCCTGACACCAACATTTGGCGGCCTCTGATTGCGCAGATCGAGCGGCTGGGTGGCCGGGTTGAGCTGAATGCGCGAGTGGCGGCGATTGAGTATGATGCTGAGACGAATCAGGTCAGCGGTTTCCGGCTCGATGATGGTCGCCTGATCACTGGCGATGTGTATGTCTCGGCGATGCCGGTGCATAATCTGCGAAAAGTCATTCCGCCAGCGCTGCGCGAGCTGCCCTATTTTGCTAATCTGAGCCATCTGAAGGGTTCGCCGGTGATTACGATGCAGCTCTTCTTTGACCGGCGCATCGCTGGGGTCGATAACCTGCTGTTTAGCGCCGGCACCCATCTGAGCGTCTACGCTGATATGGCGATGGTGGCGCCGGAGTATCACAAAGGTGAACGCAGCATTATGCAGTTTGTGGTCGCGCCGGCTGCCGAATTGATCAATCTGCCCGACGACGAGCTGGTGCAGTTTGTGATGAGCGAGTTTGTCCGCTTGCACCCAATTGCCCGCGAAGCCAAGCTGCTCAAGCACACGATCGTGCGCATTCCCAACTCGGTGTATCAGGCCTTGCCGGGGGTTGATAAGTACCGGCCTGATCAGGCGACGCCGGTGCGCAACTTCTTCCTTGCCGGCGATTACACGCGCCAGCATTTTCTGGCCTCGATCGAAGGGGCAGTGATTAGCGCCAATCGCTGCATCGAGCGGATTACCGAAGCGCAAGCGCGGGGCGATCTAATGCTGCAACCGCAAATTCTCGCCGCAGCCGATTAAGACATCCCGTATACTGATGGTAGCACACGCTCTGCCACCCGTCCGCCAGTGGGCGGGTGGTGGATTCGGATTAGCGGTTGTCTATCTGCCAAAGGGCCGCCATGCTCGCTATCGACACCTTACTCAATGGTCATTACCGCATTACTGTCGCACTCGATGCCTATCCTGACGCCGAGTTGTACCGCGCGATCGATCAGCGCTCGTCATTGCGCGTGCTGATTACCGCCTTGCCCCAGCCCAATCAGGCCGCGGTAGATGATGTCTTGCGGCTGGCGCGCGAGCTGGCGCAAGTCTATATGCCGGGGTTGCTGGCGTTGCGCGACTATTTCGCGATCGATCAGGTGTGCTATCTAGTAGCTGATGATCCCGGCGGTGCTGACCTTGAGCGGTTTGCCCGCGAGCGCGGCGCGCCGCTCCCCGAAAGTGAGACGTTAGCGATCGTTGACCGGCTGCTGCAGGTGCTCGAACGCTTGCACGCGCATCAGCCGCCGCTCTTGCTGGGTGATGTGCGCACGTGTGATTTCTGGTCGTCACCTGAAGGCGGGTTGAGTCTGGCTCCGTTTGCTTGCGCGCGTCACGTGGGTTTTGAAGCCACGCCGTACCGTGCGCCGGAGTTGTACGATCATTCGGTTGAGCCGGCGCCGGTGAGCGATATTTATGCGATTGGCGCTGTGCTCTACCACTTGCTGACCGGTTGGCCGCCGCCGCCGGCTCATCAACGGCAGGCCGGCATACCGCTCAATGCGCCGCGTGCGCTGAACCCGCAGGTGTCGGTGTTGGCCGAGCAGCTTACGTTGCGGGCGCTTGAGCTGAAGCCGGCCAATCGCTATCAGCGGGTGAGCGAGATGCGCAGCGCGCTTGAGACGGTGCGGCTGATGGCCGGGCGACCGATGGGGGCGATGTCTCCGGCTGAGAAGATGGTCGCGGTTGCGCCGGCCCCAGCCACGCCAGCGCCGGTTACGCCAGCGCCGGTTGCGCCAACTCCGGCTACGCCGGCGCCGTTGCCGCCAGCTCCACCACCCGCTGCTGCTCCGGCAGGAGCGACCGCAACTGTTGCCGCACCGTCGCGTCCTTTCATTAGCACCTCGTGTCTGCTGGCTATCGTGGGTGGTCTTGCGGTCATTGCACTTGGTGTTTGCGTCGTCGTTGCCGTGCTGGTGGGTCTCTACATGACCAATAGTTCGCTGTTTGGCTGGATCGGCGGCGCAGCAGCGATGTCGCCGACGATGCCGGCCCTGCCTACCCCGACCGCGGCTACGGCGGCAGAGCTGTTACAGCAGGTGGAAGCGATTACCCAAACGGCCCAGTTGCGCGAAGATGGGCTAGGGGCGGCGGCCTACAGTCCCGATGGTCAAGTGGCGGCGGTCGCCGTGGGTGCGGTGGTGCAGCTGCGCAATGCCGAGACGTTGGTGTCGCAGACGACGCTCAATGGCCATACCGGTGATGTCAGCGCGCTGGCGTTTAGTCCCGACGGTGCGATCCTCGCTTCCGGCGCCCAAGATGATCCGGTCGTGCGGTTGTGGGATGTGCGTAATGGCCGTGAGCTAGCCCAATTGCGCGGCCACGAGGATTGGATCCGCTCGTTGGCCTTTAGCCCCGATGGCCGGCTGCTGGCTTCGGGCAGCGCCGATCGCACGGTGCGCATTTGGGATGTGGCAAGCGGGCAGACGTTGGTTGTGCTGCGCGGCCATACCGATCTACTCGGCAATGTTGCGTTTAGCCCTAATGGCCAACGTTTGGCCTCGGCCTCGCGCGACGGGACAGCGCGTTTGTGGGATGTGGCTAGCGGGCGGCAGATCGATGCCTTCCGCTTCAATGCGCCGGTTGACCCGCAGAGCAATACGCCCTTCTGGTTGACCGGGATCGCCTTTTCACCTGATGGACGCCAGCTTGCGGTTGGTTCGATCAACGGCAACGTCTACCTGCTCGACGCTGCGACCGGCGATGTTCAACGCGAGTTGCGCGGTCACGACGGCTGGGTGGTCATTCGCGGCGTCGCCTATAGTCCCGATGGTCGCTTGTTGGCTAGTGCTAGCCTCGACGGCAGCGTGCGGTTGTGGAACCCGGCCAACGGCGCCGAGCGTGGGGTGTTGCGCCAGCGTGGTTTGCGGCTGCTGGGGTTGAGCTGGAATCCAGATGGCAAACGGATTCTCGCCTCAAGCGATATGGGTGGCAATTTGGTGGTTTGGAATGCCGATACCACCGAAGTCATCCAGAGCTTTCAGGTCACGCAGGGGGTCGTGACTGGGGTGAGTTATGGGCCAGACGGCAGCTTACTGGCGGCAAGCGGCGCTAATGGCGCGGTGCGAGTGCATGTGTTTGAGAGCGGGCGAACCATCAGTCTTGACGGCGGGGCGGCGACGACGCGCTATATCGAGTTTATTAGCGATACCGAAGTGGTGGCGATCAGCGAAGCTGGCGAGATTGTGACAATCGATCTCACGAATCGCCGGCCTAACGAGCAATTGAGCGGCATGAACGGGTTTCCGCTCAATTTGGCGGTCAGCCCTGATCGAAGCCTAATCGCCGTCGGCAACGAGCGCGGAGAAGTATACATCTGGGAGACCGCGAGTCGCCAGTATCTCCGCCGGCTGAGCGGGTTGGGCGGGCCGATCTATACCCTTGCCTTTAGCGGGAACGGCGCCTATCTAGCGGCGGCCACTAATCAACCCGCTGACGCGCCGCAGATTGCGGTCTGGGAGATGGCCCGCGGCGGGAATCCGCAGATCGTGCGCGGCCACAATGGCCCGATCACGAGCATCGTTTTTCACAATACCTTGCTGCTCAGCGCTAGCAGTGACGGTTCGTTGCGGGTGCGCGACGTGGCGCGCAATAATGCGGAAGTGTTGCAGATGAGCTTGCCCGCCGATCGCGGTTGGGTGAGCAGTCTAGCAGTGACGTCTGATGGCAACTTGCTCATTGCCGGCACGATCAGCGGTCATTTGGCATTCTACCGCTTTAGTGACGGCACACTGCTGCGCGAAATCGATCTTGCTGCCGGTGCAGTGTTGGCGATGGCGATTGCGCCCAGTGGTTCGCAATTGGCGGTCAGCACCCGCGATGAGGGGATTTTGTTGTTTGATTTGACGCCGGTGAAGTGACGCGGGTTGGAACGGCGCAAGCATCTTGGCGCCGCGCGGAGGGTCAGCGCGATGCTCTGCCCGCACGCGGCGAAGCAATCCCCCGCGAGAGCGGGAGGGATGCCCTGAGCGGGCTTCCTGTCGCTAGAGCAGGAGATTGCTTCGGTCGCGCGGCACCCCGCTCCGCTGGGTGCCGCTGCTCCCTCGCAATGACAGACGGGTCATCTGTCATTGCGAGCCGCCGGAGGCGGCGAAGCAATCCCCCGCGAGAGCGGGAGGGATGCCCTGAGCGGGCTTCCTGTCGCTAGAGCAGGAGATTGCTTCGGTCGCGCGGCACCCCGCTCTGCTGGGTGCCGCCGCGCCCTCGCAATGACAACGGGTTATCTGTCATTGCGTGCCCTCACTATCCCCTACGAATCATTACCCTCTCGCAGCATCGGGGTGTCTGGTTGCCAACCGCTCAAGCTGTTCTACCGCAGCCATGACCCCGCCTTCCAACCGCATCTGGTTGGCGATATCTTCGGCGCGCGCGCGGTGGGGGGGCGATAGCGCCTGCTGTAATGCCACGCTGAGCCGTTCAACCGTGAGTTCGCCCACTGGCAGCGGGGCTGGATTGGCGCCGGTGAGATGCGCGCGCCATGCCCAAAACGGCTGGTCGGCGGCAAATGGCACGATCACCGCCGGCAGACCAGCACGGAGGGCGGCGGCGGTGGTGCCCGCTCCGCCGTGGTGGATCATCGCGGCGGCTTGGGGTAGCAGCCAGTCGTGGGGAATGTCGCCGGCGAGGTAGATGTGATCGGGCATCTGTTGCGGCAGCACATTGCCCCAACCGCGCTGCACAATCCCGCGCTGGCCGGTGCGCCGGAGGGTCTCGATTACGATGGTCGCAATCCGGGTTGCCTCGCGGCTCGCCATGCTGCCGAAACTGACCACCACCGGCGGCGGCCCGCCGGCGAGAAAGGTGGCCAGATCGGGCGGCGGTTGCCAGTGTGGCTGATGGAGGCGCCACGTGCCGGTTTGGATGCTCAAGGGCGCTGTTCCCGGCGGTACTAGCACCTTGCTGTAGGCCAGCAAGAGCGGAATGGCGCGGCCCGGCGCGGCCCATGGCAAGCGCGGCGGGCCGATGTCGGGGTGGCGCTGGCGCAAGATGCGATAGGCCACACTTTGACTGGTGCGGAAGACAAGGTGGGCAAAGACGTGACTCAACCGCCGCCAGCGAAAATCCATCTGGGTGGTTGGCCACATCAGGTTGGCAATCTCGGCTGGCGGATCGAAGAAGGGAAACAGATCGACCGCGCATTCGGCGATGTTGTAGTGCTGCGCGTACAGATGGCCGAGCGCGACGGTCAAAAAGGTATGGACGATTAGATCAGCGGATTTGGCGGCCTGTTGAATCCGGCGCGCAACCTCCACCCCTAGCGGCAAGGCGAACCGGTAGATGATGCTAATCAGGTGCAATGGCCGGCCACGCGCTTCATCGGCAATCTGGCGCGCAAGTTGTTCGATGTCTCCCGGCAGGGGTACGAATGCGATCTGGTGTTCGGCGGCAAGCTGGTCAAAACGCTCTGGTGCGGCCAAGATCGGCTGGTGGCCGGCAGCGCGCAGTGCCGCTCCCAGCGCGACAAAGGGCTGGACATCGCCACGGCTGCCGTAGGTGAGCATTAACACGCGCATAGCTGATCGCTCACTCCGCTTCCATCACCCGCAGATACTCTTGGTCAAATTGCCAGAGCAACCCTTCCGATTGGGCGTATGGGCCGGGCCGGTACGCGCGCGAGCTAACTCCTTGCTGCGAGAGTTCGCAGACGTGCCAATCTTGCCGGTTGGTGCGATCCCAGAATGCCACCGCGTCGGCGGGGTCAAAATCGGCGGTAGCCATCACTTCCGGCGCAAAGTACCATTCGCAGATGACGGTGGTTGTGTCGGGCCGGCGCGGAATGAGCCGGTGCGCCATCACGTAGTCGGGGTGCAGACTGAGCAATAGATTGGGGAAAATGGAGTAGTAGTAGACACGCCGTTGATCAGCCGCGGCGAGACCGGGCAGGGGCGGGCGGCGGGTGTGGCCGTCGAGAGTCATGCTTTCGTGGGTCAGTTCCATATAGCCGCCCAAGAAGGGGCCGCTAGTCAAGTCATTGCGCCCGCTCTGCCACGGCGAGACAGCCACCAGTTCGGGGTGGATCAGCGGGCAGTGGTAACATTCTGAATAGTTCGCGACGATCAGCTTCCAATTGGCTGCCACTTCGTAGACGATCTGAGCGCCGCGTTGGAGGCGGGCCACTTCCCATGCCTGAAACTTGCCGATCAACGGCGCGAAGGCTTGGGCAAACGGGGTTGGCTGATCGGCCAGCGACACAAACACAAACCCGTCCCATTCGGCGACGGCCACACTGATCAGGGGCCAGTCTTCACGCCGAAAATCGGGTGCATCTTGCATATATCGGGCCGTCGCCAGCGAACCATCGAGCCGGTACGTCCAAGCATGGTAGGGGCAAATAATGCTCTCGCCGAGCTGGCCATGCGCCTCGGTGCAGAGCCGCGCTCCGCGGTGACGGCAGACGTTATAATAAGCGCGGAGTTGGCCGCTCTGATCGCGGAGCAAGATCAGGTTTTCGCCAGCGACCTCAATGAGACGGTAGTCACCGGCAGCCGGTACATCGGCGCTGCGTCCGGCGCAGACCCACTGGCGGGCAAAGATGCGCTCTTGTTCGTGGGCAAACACGTCCGCCGAGGTGAAGTAGAAACCGGGCAAGGTGTACGCCGGACGATCAAGCGAAGCGCGCACAAAGGTGGCCATACCCAAATCCTTTCACATGCGATATAATGCCATTTGAAAAGGAACTGCTATCGATTATCCAGTGGCGAAGGAGGGACGAATGTTCAACCCGTTCAAGCGGAAGGATCAGACGCAATCCGAACCGGAAGGTCGCGTCCCGCCGGGACAATACGTTACCGAGAAGTTTCCGGTGCTGCACTATGGAACTGTCCCTCAGTATACCAATGTTGACGAACAATGGGATCTGCGCTGCTGGGGTGAATTGGCTGAACCGGCGCGGTTTAGCTTCCGCGAGTTTCGCGCCTTGCCGACCGTGACCATCAAGACGGACATTCACTGTGTGACGCGCTGGAGCAAGCTCGATACCGTGTGGGAAGGTGTTAGCTTCCGCGAGTTTTTGCGCCATATTCCGCCACTCAAGCCATCGGCTCGGTTTGTGATTGCCCACAGCGAGCAGGGCTATACCGCCAATCTACCGCTCGACGTGTTGCTCGATGATGATGTGCTGCTGGCCTATAAGTATGATGGGCAAGAGCTAACGCCGGAGCATGGCTACCCGCTGCGCTTGTTGGTGCCGAAAAAGTACTTCTGGAAGAGCGCCAAATGGCTGCGCGGCTTAGAGTTCCTTGATCACGATCGGCTTGGTTTCTGGGAACGCTACGGCTACAGCAACAACGCCGATCCGTGGCGAGAAGAGCGGTATGCTGACGATTGACGACCACGATGAGCGGATTGCGGCGGCGATTGCCGAGCAGCAGGCGCTGCGCCAGCGCGTTGTGTCGCGTGATGTGTTTGGCGAATTGCGCTTAGTGGCCGGGGTTGATGCCGGTTTCGAGCAAGATGGCGCTGTTATTCGCGCCGCGGTGGTGGTGTTGCGTTTTCCTGAGCTGGCGCCGGTCGATTATGCGCTGGTGCGCCAGCCGGTGACGTTTCCGTATGTGCCGGGTCTGCTCGCTTTTCGCGAAGCGCCGGCGATCATGGCCGCGCTCGACCGGTTGCGCGAAACACCCGATCTCGTGATCTGCGATGGGCATGGCATTGCTCACCCGCGCCGGTGCGGGATTGCTTGCCATATCGGGGTGTTGCTCGATCTCCCAACGATTGGGTGCGCCAAGCAACGGCTCGTTGGCCGCTTTACCCCGCCCGCGCCTGAACGCGGCGCGCGTAGTCCGCTTTTCGACGGTCATGAACAGATCGGTTGGGTGCTCCGCACGCGCGCCGATGCCCAACCGGTCTTTGTCTCACCCGGCCATCGCGTCAGTCTCGATCGCGCCCCTGAGCTGGTGATGGCCTGTACCACGCGCTTTCGCCTGCCCGAGACCACTCGTTTCGCCCACCGATTAGCTTCCCACGGCCAATTGCCGCTCGTTTGAGCTAAGCACGTACAAATTGGCGACAATTTCCGCGCATCTTTTGCCCACTTCGCGCGGTTTCTTTAGTAGAGCGATCAAACTACGGAGAAACTGCTGTGCGTTGGTGGGCAATGATCACAATCTTGCTCGTGCTGGCCGGAATGTGGCTCCAGCCGCTTCAGGCGCAGCCGCCGTTGGTGCTGATCAACGAAGTGATGCACAATCCGGGTGCCGGCCCAGAGTGGGTTGAGCTGTATAATCCCGGCCCGTTGCCGGTCGATCTGAGCGGCTGGCGGATTGATGACGTGATGATTGGCGGCCCGCATACCCTGATTGCCGAAGGAATGGTCATCCCGCCCGGTGGCTTGGTGGTGGTGATATTAACGAGCGCCATTCTCAACAACGGCGATCCTGATCAGGCGCAGTTGAGTAATCGAGCAGGCCAGATCGTTGATCAAAGCCCCTTGACCGTCGTCCCGCGTGATCAAACCATTGCCCGCCAGCCTGATGGCAGTGCCGACTGGCAGGTTGGCGCACCGACGCCGGGAGCGTGGAATAGCGGGGAACCACCTGCGCCTGCCCAGACAGCGACAGTGGCAACCCCCCATCCCAGTCAGCCTCCTGAGGAGGACAATGGCCCCCACCCCAGCCCTCCCCCGCTGGGGGAGGGTGAAGATGTGATGGCGACCGCGACCGCAACGAGCACGGCGACCGCAACGAGCACCGCGACCGCAACGAGCACGGCGACCGCAACGAGCACCGCGACCGCAACGAGCACGGCGACCGCAACGAGCACGGCGACTCCGGTGGCGGCATTCGATCAGGTCATCATCAACGAAATCGCGGCGGCTGGCGAGCATGAGTGGGTCGAGGTCTACAACCGTGGTCTAACCGCGGTAGACCTCAGCGGGTGGGTGGTGGAGCGGGTAAGTGCGAGCGGGAGTATGGTGCGCCGCGTGCTGCCGGCGATCACGATCCAACCCGATGCCTATCTGGTGGTTGAGGTGGCGAAAGGGAGTTTGCCCGATAGCGGCGCGCGCCTGACCCTGTTCTGGGGTCAGACAGCGATGAGTGCGCCAGTTGAGTACCCGGCGCTGACGGCGGCAACGGTCTATGCCCGGCAGGGAGACGCGGCGTCAGTGTGGTTTATCACTACTGCGCCAACGCCGGGTGAGCCGAACCCGATCCCAGAGCCGGCAGCCACCGTGACCGCAACGAGCACAGCATTAACATTACCATCTGCCACGCGCGCGCCTTCAGCGACCGTTTCCAGTCCTAGCCCTCTCCCGGCAGAGGGCAGCCCTTCCCCGCTGGGGGAGGGTGAACATATGACGGCGACACCCACTCCGACCCCTGTCGCGGCGTTTGATCAGGTCATCATCAACGAAATCGCGGCGGCTGGCGAGCATGAGTGGGTCGAGTTGTACAATCGCGGCACTACGCCGGTTGATCTCACGGGTTGGATGATCGAGCGGGTGAGTGGCAGCGTCGTGCGGCGTTATCTGACGTCCATGACGATCCTACCCGGCGATTATGCCCTGATTGAGGTGGCGAAAGGGAGTTTACCCGACAGCGGTGCGCGCCTGACCCTGTTCTGGGGGCAGACGGCGATGAGCGCACCGGTAGAATACCCGGCGCTGACGGCAGCCACTGTTTATGCCCGAGTGGGAGATGGCGCAGCCACATGGGCCGTCAGCACCGAGCCAACGCCGGGTGAGCCGAATCCGATCCCGGAACCGGCGGCACTGGCGATGCCCACAGCGACCCGTACACCGACCGAGACGCGGACGCCCACAGCGACCCGTACACCGACCGAGACGCGGACGCCGACCGCCACTCGTACACCGACCGAGACGCGGACGCCCACAGCGACCCGTACACCGACCGAGACGCGGACGCCCACAGCGACCCGTACACCGACCGTCACCCGCACACCGACCGCGACCAAAATACCAACGGCTACTCGCGTGCCAACGGTAACGAAAACTCCCACGGTCACTAAGACGCCGGCTGTACTGCCGAGCGCTTTGCCAACGCCGTGGCCGGTGGGGAGCATCGTGATCAGCGCGCTGCTGCCAGCGCCGGTGACCGGTGAGAGTGAATGGGTTGAAGTAACCAGTTATTATGCCTCGCCGATCAATCTACGCGACTGGTTTTTGAGCGATGCGAGCGGTCAGCGCCGGTCATTGGCCGAGCAGGAATTGGCGCCGGGGGAGACGGTGCGCATTCTGATGACGCGCGCCTTGCTCAATAACGGCGGCGATACGGTCACGTTGCACGATCCGTCAGGGACGGTGATCGATACCTTCACGTATACAGCCGCAACAGTCGGGCAGATCATTTGGCGTCGATCAGATGCAGCGGCGAGTCTGCCGAGTAGTGCGCAACCCGGCGCTGATCCGCCTTCGCTTGTAGTGGCGGCAACCGGCCTCGTGCTCACGCCGGTGGCACCCCAACCGCTAGCCGAACCTCGACCGGCTTCGCTCTTGCCACGGTCGCCAGCAGCCGCCTACTTGAGCGCCACGCTTCCGCTCCCAACGCCAACCCGCTTGCCCACGGCGGAAACGGACTGTGCCGATTGCGCGCAACCGGCGTGGCCATGGTCACGGATGGCGGCAGCAGCGTTAGGTGTTATCGCCTTACTGCTGTTTGTTGCCGAACCAACACCGGCAAAGGCGGCACAACGCGATCAGGATATGCTATAATCTCACAACACTGGTGCCGCCATCCGCTGAAGCGATAGTTCAGAGAGGAACCCCCTATGAAAGATCTGCCTACCCTCATCAGTGAACGGTTAACGCAGAACCTGTGGGGAGTTCTCGGTAATCAAGGCTATATCCTTGGCATCGACCTCGGCAGTTACGGCTTGCGCGCGGCGCTGGTCGATCTGCAGCACCATACCTATCATAACGCTGCCATTGAAGCAGTTGATCACGAAGACCCTGAAACCACGGTGACGAAGGTCATTGCACTGGTACAGGACTTGATGGCGCAGGAAGGGGTAACGGTCGATCGGTTGGTGCGAGTGGGGATTGGCTTCAGCGGGCCGGTTGATCTACGCCATGGGACGGTGCGGCTGGCGCCGCGACGGCCCGGCTGGGAAAATTATCCGTTGCAAGAGCGGTTTGAGCAGGCGTTTGATGCGGTGACGCTGATCGATAATGATGCCAATCTGATCGCGCTCGGTGAGGCGACGTTTGGGGTTGGCAAAGGGTGCCAGCACCTCTTCTACTTTCACCTGAGCACCGGTGTGGGTGGTGGGGCAGTGTTGAATGGCCGGCTCTACCACGGCGCCCATTCGATGGCCGGTGAGATTGGCCATGCGGTCGTGGGCCACGGCTGGGATGGCGATGGCCGGCCAGAGACGCTCGAGGAATTGGTTTCGATCAGCGGTTTGTTGCGGCGCGCAAATGCCGCCGGGATGGCCGCCGAACGGCTCGAAGACATTTTTAGCGATCATCCGGTGGCGCGCCGGGTGGTGCAGCATACGATTGATCTGATGGCGACCCGGATCGCGCAGGTCATTGCGTTGCTCGATCCCGAAATGGTTGTGCTGGGTGGTATCGTGGTGCGGATCGGCGGCGAGTCGTTTGTTGAGTCGATCGCCGCTCGGGTCAATGATTTCATCGCGCCGCAGTTTGCGCGTCCGGTGCCAGTGGTGGCTTCAGTGCTCGGCCCCGATAGCGTTGCCATCGGCGCAGTGGCCATGGCGCTCGATAGTTTGTCGGATTAAGCGCCAGCAAGGTTGGCGGGGTTGGCTGCCAATGCGGCAATATCGGCTGCACAGCCGTATGCCTGCTGCTTGCTGATTGCCACTGCTGCGCTTGCCACTGTCCGCCGGTGACAACTGCAATCTTCCGTCACGCCTGATGCCCGCCGTGATTTGCGCGCAGCGCCGAGCAATGCTACAATACGGGAAGCTATATCGTACACCCTACGGATAGCAGGGAGGCAAATGAAGCCTCTCTGTTTCCTGTTGTCTGTAAGTGTCATGGGGGCTGCATGGACGCGAAGATGATCGTCTTTGGCGACACGGCTGTTGATCGCTTGCTCCAGTGGCTACGAGCGAGCGGCGAGCCGAAAGATGTGCGCGAGTTGTTGGTGCAATACCTTGAAATCTTAAGCAAGCTGGTGATGGAGGAGAGCGAATGACCGCCACGACAGGAACGTTGGCCGATGAAGTATGGCGGCTGATGACCGCGCAAGGAATCCTCTTCGCCGTTGATGCCCCTATCCGCCAGACGTTGCAGAATCTGGTCGAGTTTTTTGCCGCGCGGTGGCAGCGCGATCCTGCGCAGGTGCGCGCCGAACTCGAAGCGGCACTGGCGGCTGATGAGCGCTTTACCCGCGAGGAGGTCAATGGCCAAGTGATTTTTGTGACCTCCCGGCAAGGGCGTTACGTTCCCCGTGATACGACCGATATCCATACCTTCAAGCAACGGCTCTATGAACCGGAGAAGCCGCTGCCGATCGATGATTTGAGCGTCGTGGTTTCAACCTCTCGCCCGGCGATTACGACGGTCGAGCCAGTGTACATTTCCGATTACTGGATCGAGCAGGCCCGGTTGGTGACGGCCAAAGCTGCCGAGCACGAACCGGTTGTCGAGCCGCCAGCGCCGGTTGAGCCAGCTTCAGAGGTTGCACCGGAGGTCGCCGAGCAGCCTGTCGCAGCGCCGGCAACGCCGGTAGCGGTCGAACCGCCGTCAGCAGCGCCGATTATTGCCGAAACCGTAGCGGCGCCTGTTGAGCCGGTTGTTGCGGCTGAGCCGGTTCCGGCTGAGCCGGCCCCGCCGCCGGCTGTGCCTGCTGAACGCAGCACAATCTTGGTGGTTGATGGCATGGCTATCGATCTGAGCCGCTCGCCAGCCGAGATTGTGGCGGAATATGGCCCGGCCCTCGAACGGATTCTAGCCGAGCGGCTCGAACAAGATCCGCTCCGCCGGATCGTCAGCTTTGGCCGGATGCATTATCCGGAAGATAAACTGACGAGCTTCGGCAAGAATGATCTGCGCAAGATCCGCGATTACATTCTCGAACGCAACGAGCCCTTGCTCGATACCGAGATTGTCGCTGATCTGTACTATCACAATCCTCGCCAGTCTGATTATGAAGGCTTCCGCTTCTCGCTCAACTACCGGTTGTCACGCGAGAAGGATTTTGAGTTCGTCGGCGTGGAAGGGGCTAATATCTGGTCTACCAAGGGGTTGCCGGCGATTGGCTCGAAGCGGGTGAAAGCGGCGGAGATGGGCCAGTTGACGTCGTACCTCATCGAAGGCTTTGATGATAGCCTTGCTGAGCAGAGCGCCGAGTCGATTGCGGCCAGCGGCAGTGTGACTCGCCTCTTGACCTTCTTCGAGTGGGAGTTTGGCGTTCTGCCGCTCGATGCGGCGCTGACGGCGCTGTTGCCGAAGCCGGTCTTCCCCGACCAGCGCAGCGCAGTGCTCCGCTTCGAGTCGCCGCAGCATTTTGGCACCTATCTGGTGGAAGTGCGTTATCCGACCGGCAACCGCGGCGGCTGGCTGCAAGGTCTGGAAGATTTCTTCCGCGAGCACCTTGTCCCCGGTGCGCTGATTACGATTAGCCGCGGTGAGGCCGTTAACGTCTTCACCATTACGTATGAAGAGGCGAGCGAGACGACTGGCCGCCTGTTGACGCTCGATGAAAAGAAGAATAAGTTCGCGTTTGCGAATATGACCTTCTATTGCGCCGTCGATGATGATCTGCTGCCAGAGCAGAATCGTTACGGCAAGCTGCGCAATCTGAAGGCGTTCCCCATGGGTGAGCGGCGGAAGGCCGAGATGATCCTTGAACACGTTTGCGAGACAATGGGTGAGCGCGGCGGCAGCCGCGAGCAGCCAGTCTACCGGGTGAGTTTCGCTGACATCTTCATGGCCTACAATGTGCTGCGCCCAGCCTCGCGTTCCTTCTTGCTGGCGCTGCTGGCGAACCATCCGGCAATTGCCGCCGATCCTGCGGCTGAAGGTGTCTACCTCTTCACGCCGCCGCCAGAGGAAACTGATGAGGCCGAGGCCGTTGAGGAGGACGAGGATTTGCCCATCCAGCCGGCCTTGCGCCGCCGCAGCGGTCGCTATATCGAGGAAGATGAGTAAGCGACGTTGCTGCGTATCGTTACCGTATCCAAGCCTATGTAACGATGAAGAGACGTTGCCCGGCAACGTCTCTTCATCCCTGTCAGGTATATGATGACCCCAAGTTTTGCCGAGCGGGTTGCCCAACTTGATGCCACTGAACACGCTCCGACCCGTCTCGATCTGAAGCTGCTTGCGAATCTTGGCCCAGAGAGTGTGTATATCTTCTGGGAGCAGTGGCAGCGGTTTGGCCTTGACCGGCGACGGCATATTATGCGCTTGTTGGCCGAATTAGCCGAAGAACAGGTTCGGCTTGATTATCGGCCAGTGTTTCGCGCCTGTTTGGCTGACCAAGACCCTGAGATTCGGGTGCTGGCGATCGAAGGCTTGTGGGAAGATGACCACGAGCAGATGATGGATCGGCTGATCCGGATGATTCACGACCCAGCCGGCGAGGTGCGCGCTGCGGCGTTGCTCAGCCTTGCCCGCTTTGCTTACCGCGCCGAAATTGGCGAGCTGGCCCTTGAGGCCTGCGAGCGGCTGCACACGGCGTTGCTCGACGCTGCCGATGATCCTGAGCAGCCGCTTGAGGTGCGGCGGCGGGCGATTGAGGCGCTGGGGTATTTTGCTGGCTCGCGGGAGGCGCAGGCTGCGATCGGGCGGGCCTATAGCATGGACGATATCCTGATGCGCGAGAGCGCAGTTCTAGCGATGGGCCGTTCGATGCGACCGAGCTGGTTCCCCTATATCGAGCGCGAGTTGAAAAGCCCCTCGCCGGCGCTGCGCTACGAAGCGGCGCGGGCCGTCGGCGAGATTGGCGAAGATGGCCGCGAGTTGTTGCCTTCGCTCTTGCCGCTGGTTGACGATGATGATACCGAGATTGCGCTGGCTGCGATCTGGGCGCTTGGCCAAGTCGGCGGCCCTGATGCGCGCCGGATTCTCAAGCGGATTGCCCGCTCGCGTGACGAGACCCGCGCGCAGGCGGCGCAAGACGCTCTCGCTGAACTCGATCTTGACACCCTCTGAGGCTGTATGCCGCTCGTTACCGAACACGCCGCGGCCTTGCCCGGCGGCTATCGCCATGTCGTGCTGTCGCCGCATCTCGATGATGCGGCGCTTTCCTGTGGCGGCTTGATTGCGCGCGCGACCGCCGCCGGCGAGCCGGTGCTGGTGGTGAATGTCTGTAGCGGCAGTCCGCCGCCAGACGCGCCGTTTAGTCCCTTTGCCCAATCGTTGCACGAACGCTGGGGGTTGCCGCCGGCCACGGTGGTGGCCCAGCGCCGGGTCGAAGATGCTGCAGCACTGCGCATTCTCGGCGCGGATGCGCTGCTGTGGCCGGCGCTTGATGCGATCTATCGCCAGCCTGATGCCTACTTCGATGAGACGAGCTTGTTTGCCGTCCCCGCAGGCGACGATCCGCTTGCCGCAGATGTCGCCGACCTTGTGGCGATGCTGGCGCAGCGTTATCCAGCCGCCGCTTTCTATCTGCCGTTGGCGGTGGGGATGCACGTCGATCACCAGTTGGTCTTTGCCGCGGCTACGGCTGCGCTGCTTGCGCGCGGCGCTGCCTGCTTTTACTACGAAGATTTTCCCTATGCGCGCACCGCTGGCGCGGTTGCGCAGCGGCTGGCGATGATTGGGCAAGAGCGCTATGCGCCTCATTCTATCCCGCTTGATGAGCCGGCACTTTCAGCTAAGATTGCTGCGATTGCCGCGTATGCCAGCCAGTTGGGGGTGCTCTTCGGCGGTGCTGCGGCGATGCCGGCGGCGGTGATAGCCTATGCCGAGCAGGTGGCGTCGCCGCCGCTGCGTTACGCCGAGCGGCTGTGGGTGCGGCTATGAGTAGGCAGTGGCTGGTTGCGGAACCCTCTCCGGCCCAGTGGGATGCGTTTGTTGCGGCCCATCCCCAAGGCAATTTGCTCCAAGCCAGCCCATGGGGGGCGCTGAAGGCCCGGTTTGGCTGGCAGTACCGGCGGCTGGTGGTCTCTGATCGGGCGGGCACGATGGTCGCCGGCGCGCAGATCCTCTTCCGGCGCTATTACGGCTTGGCGTTTGGCTATGTCCCGCGCGGGCCGCTCTTGACCGGCGATCCGGCGATTGATGATCTGTTGCTGCGCGCGCTGCGCCGGCTGGGTTGGCAGATGGCGGCGGTGCTGATCCGGCTGGAGCCGAATGTGTTGGAAGATGCGCCGGAGGCTGGCGCGCTGATGGCATGGCTGAGCCGGCAGCGGTTGCCGATGGCAGAGACGATCCAACCGCGCAGCACGATTCTGGTTGATCTGCGACCGGATGAAGAAGCTCTGTTTGCTGCCTGCTCGAAAGGCCACCGCGCCGATATTCGCCGCGCCGAACGGCTTGGTGTGACGGTGCGGGTGGGATCAGCCGCTGACTTGCCCACGTTTTACGCTATCATGCAGGCGACCGGAGCGCGGGCCGATTTTGGCATTCACAGCGCCGGCTATTACACTGCGGCATGGCAGTTGCACCAACCGCGCGCGCGATTGTTGATCGCTGAATTGAACGGTGCAGCGGTAGCGGCCCATCTGGTGTTTGCCGATACCCGCTATGGCCGTTATCTCTACAGTGGCGCGACCGCAGACGGATTGCGCAGCGGCGCGAACCATCTGCTCGAATGGCATGCGCTGCGGTGGGCGCGCGAATTGGGGTGCATCGGCTACGATCTGTGGGGAATCCCCGATGCGTTGGGCCGGGCCGCATTCGCTCACGATGAATCAACCCGTACCGCGCTCGAACAAGAGGCGCAGCACGATCCACTGATTGGGGTCTATCGCTTTAAGAAAGGCTTTGGCGGGCGCGTGGCGCGGTTCGTCCCCGCATTCGATCTGGTGCTGCTGCCGCCGCTTTACCCGCTGGCCCGGCGGAAACTGGCCGGGTAATAGTTTGCAGTCCTTGACGATTCAGCCCTAGAGATACCGTATGAGCAAAACGCTTGCTGACCTCTTGCCCGGTGTCGCCGTTCAACACGTGATCGGCGATCTGGCCGTTCCTATCCGTTCGCTCGTCTATGACTCGCGCCGGGTTGAGCCGGGCAGCTTGTTTGTGGCGATCCGCGGCCAGCACAGCGATGGCCACCAGTTCCTTGCCCAAGCGATCAGCCGCGGCGCTGCCGCTTTGGTAGTCGATCAGCGCTATTGGCAAGGGCCGGCACCAGCCGGCGTGCCGGTGGTGGTGGTGGCTGATAGCCGTGTGGCGCTGGCCCCGCTTGCCGCCGCGTTCTACGATTATCCGGGGCGAGCGCTGGTCACGATTGGCATTACCGGCACCAAAGGCAAGAGTACCACGACCGATCTGACCGCGCAGCTTTTGGCTGCTGCCGGACGAGCGGTGGGAATGATGAGCACAGTCGATTTTCAGATTGGGGCGCGGCGCTGGCCGAACGACACCCGCCAGAGTACGCCGGAAGCGCCGGAAGTGCAGGCGCTGCTGCGCGAGATGGTCGCTGCCGGTTGCGATACGGCGGTGATTGAGGCGACCTCGCATGCGCTCTCACCACGCTGGGGCCGTTTGGTCGGCTGCGCCTTCGCCGTGGCGGTGATGCTCAATATCGGTCACGAGCATCTTGATTATCACGGTTCGTTTGAGCAGTACCGCGCCGATAAGGCGCAACTCTTCGCCCTGCTCGCCGAACGCGCCGGCCCAACGTGGGCGATTGTCAATGCCGATGATCCCAACCATCACCACTTTCTCGCCGCCGCTCCTGCTACTGCGACCCGCCTCCGCTACGGTCTGAACGAACCGGCTGAGGTGCAGGGGCGGTTGATCCAGAGCGGCCCGATGGGCAGCGTGGTGCGTGTGTCGTCGCCGTGGGGCGAAGCTGACCTCACGGTACCGTTGCCCGGCCGCTTCAACGCTAGCAATGCGCTCGCCGCGCTGACGGTGGCGCTCACGCAGGGTATTCCGCTGGCAACGGCAGCCGCGGCGTTGGCTAGCGTGCGCGCGCCGCGCGGGCGGATGGCGCCGGTTAATGCCGGCCAGCCGTTTGGCGTGATCGTGGATTATGCGCATAACCCCGATTCGTTCGAGCAGATCTTTGCGATGCTCCGGCCACAAGTGCAGGGCCGGATGATTGCCGTCTTTGGCAGCGCCGGCGAGCGCGATGTCGCCAAGCGTGCCATTCAGGGCGAGATTGCTGGCCGGATGTGCGATCTGCTGGTGTTGACCGATGAAGATCCGCGTGGCGAGGATCGCGAGGCGATCATTGCCCAGATCGCTGCCGGGGCTGAACAGGCCGGCAAGCGGGCCGGCAGCGGCTACCTCTGTATTCCTGACCGGGCGCAGGCGATTCGGGCGGCGCTAGCAGCGGCCCGGCCCGGCGATCTGGTGTTGCTGTTGGGGAAGGGCCACGAAGGCAGTATCATCTACGCCGATCATTCCATTCCGTGGGATGAAGAGGGCGAGGCGCGACGGGCGCTGGCCGAGCTTGGGTATGGCAACCACGTAGAGATGCCTGAGTCATCACAGGAGTCGCGCTGACCATCTTCCTGCTAAGTCTTTGCGAGCCGCGCAAAATGCGGTGATGCCATCCGCCGTGAGGGCGGGAGCAGTCCCTCAGCGTTCGCTCTCGCTAGAGCAGGAGATTGCTTCGGTCGGGCGGCTCCCAGCTTCGCTGGCCGCCGCCGCTCCCTCGCAATGACATCAGAACACGCGGCGCTGCGCGCGGCGCAGCCATCCCCCGCGAGTACGAGAGGGATGCCGGAGAGGGTTCGTTCCGCTGTCGCGGGAGATGGTGCGGGCGCTGTGCGTCTTCCCGCTCCCCGGCTGTCATTGCGAGCCGAGCACAGCGAGGCGAAGCAATCCCCCACGAGAGCGGGAGCAATCCCACAGCGTTCGCTCTCGCTAGAGTGGGAGATTGTTTCGGTCGAGCGGCTTCCAGCTTCGCTGGCCGCCGCTCCCTCGCAATGACATCAGAACACGCCGCGCTCCTTGCCTGTCATTGCGAGCCGCGCTCCGCGCGGCGAAGCAATCTCCCGCTCTCGCGGTAGTCAACCGTGTTATATAATAACCATCGTTCACGCTTGAACCCCTTGTTCGCAGCTCTGCAGTATCATGATCGACCTCGCTCCCCACAACCCGCACACCCTGACTATCGCTACACCGGTGATCGCTGCTGCCGGTAGTCTGGGCGATGTGGTCAGCGTGGCCCGCTGGCTGGGGCTGGCGCAACCTGAGGCCGATCATGGTCTTGGCGCGATTATTTGCCCAACCGTGACAATTGCCGGGAGGCGTGGCCAGCCGCAGGTGGTGGCTACTCCCGCTGGTGTGCTCTATCACCATGGCGGCGCGAGTTTAGGCGTCAAACAGGTGCGCGATCGGTTGGCTCCCCGCTGGGCCAGTTATCATGTGCCGGTGCTGATCAGTATTGCTGGCGCTGATGCGGTGGCGGTTGCCGCCGAACTCACCGATGTGCCGGGTATCGCCGGCTTTGAGTTGGCGCTGCCGGCGCTGACCGCTTCCGAAGCTGCCCAGCGGGTCACGGCTGTCCGCCGGGCCACGCTGCTTCCTCTCCTTGTCCGGTTGCCCGGTGAGCTGCCCGATCCGGTGGCGGTGGCGCAGGCGAGCATCGCCGCTGGCGCTGATGCGATTGCGCTCATTGGCGGGTTGCCGGCCTGTATGCCTCAAGCTGATGGCAGTCTGGTCTATGGCCGCCTTGGCGGCCCGGCGATCTTTCCGATTGCGTTGCGGCTGGTTGCGGCGGTGGCCGCTGCGGTGGCGGCGCCGGTAATCGGGATGGGTGGTGTGGCCACGCCGGAACATGCCCGCGCAATGCTCAATGCCGGTGCGCGGGCAGTGGCGCTGGCCAGTGCGTTGATGGCCGATCTGCGGCGGGCCAAGGCGATTGCCGAGGGACTATAGGCGGTGATCTTCACCGCCAGCGCACTTCACGCACATGCACGTGCGCTGGTTCCCCTGCCCCTTGTTGGAAGATGTCGAGCCGGAGGGTTGTTGCCAGCAGCGGTTGCGGGAGATCGAACGTCACCGTGGGATCCGGCGGCATTCCGCGGTAGGGCTGGCGAAAGGCGTGAGTTTCGCCGTCAGGGGTGGTCACCGTTACGGTTAAGTCGAGATCCATGGTTCCCAGCGTCAGTTCGATCCCGTTGATCGGTTGGGGATTGGGAAAGCGCAGTTCGATCACGAGCGGATTAGCTTCCAGACCGCGCGCGAGCGTGTTCGGATCGCTATCGAAGAGATCGGCGATACCGCCGATGTCAAACCGCGAATGTGCGACAATCAGCTCTTGCCCGCCAACCACGAGCGGTTCTTCCACCAGCGCAGCGCGTGCGGCTCGTTCAGCGGAAAGAATCTCGTCAATGTCGGCAACATACGCGAGCCGTACCACGTAAAAGCCCGGACGACCATCAGGATAAGGAATGATCTGTTCGGGCGGCGTGATGATGAACTTGCCGCTTTGCTGCGCGCGCTCGTATTCGGCTGCTGTCATAATGAACAGATCGCGTTGTTGGTTAAGATCACGGCGCTGGTACAGATACGCATCGATGGTGATCAGTTCAATGCGACGACGTTGGGCCGGGGTGAGGAAAAAATCGACAAAACTGTTCGGGTTATTGGCCCATGCGGTTGATACGCGCAGAATCGTTTGCGAATCGCGGGCCAGCAAATCGGGGATCGTCTCGACGAAGAGCTGTTGCGCGCCGTACTGCATCCCGTACAGGCCGTAGTCGCGGAACCAGAGCGACCCGCCGAGCACGGCGGTGCGTAGCATGACCAAACTGCTGAACGCCACGGTGAGACCGAACAACAGCGTGACGAGGCGTTGCCAACGGAGCGTGAGCCGTTCGATCAGGAAACTGGCTCCAATCACGGCCAGCAGAGTTGCGGGAATGACCATTGCCAGCGTGCGGGTGACGGCAATCCCCACCAAGGCGCTGCTGAACGGCGCGGCGAGGAGCGCAACGATCGGCAAGCGGTAGATCGATTCGCGCCAGCGCCATACGCAAATTGCGAAGCCAATGAGCACAAATGGCAACAGAAAGAGCGGGAGATGGCCGCTATCGGGAAAACGGTGGCGGTCGAGGTCAATCGTGTTAGGCCAAAACCAGTAACGCGGATCGAGGCCTTGGGCATAGATGGTAATAAATTGCTCGATCTTCTCGGTGAGTGGCAACGGTTTCAGCCAATAGGAATTGAGTGTGCGCAAATGTTCCACCGTCGCATCGGGGTGGAGCCAACGGAAACGAATCAGTGGCACCAGTGCGAGCGCAAGCGCCCCAAGGGCGAGCCAGAGGCGCTGGGGTGGACGGCTGAGATGGTAACGGATGTCGCTGAGGAATAAGAGCACACCACTGACCAATATCACTCCCTGACCGTTGGCATAGCTGTAGAAGGTTGCGGCGCCAAGCAAGATTGTCGCCACGATCCAGCGGTCATCATACGTGCGGTAGGCCATGTATGCTGCCAAAAAACCGGCATAGCACGCGACCATCAAGACCGTCTCGAACGCAGTGCGCGCATGGATGAACCATGCCGGCATGGCGCCGAGCACGAGGATACCGAGCCACCAGCGCCGGTCGTGGTAGCCAAAGCGGAGCAGCGCCGCAATGCCGAGCGGAGCGAGCAGGCTGGCGAAGACTGAGGTGGCGCGTGTCTGCCAAACCGATTGATCAAAACCGAACAGTATGATACCGAGCGCATGGAGATACACGCTCAGGCTCAGGCTCCATTTTTCGGCGTTGCGGAAGTACGGTGGCAGCAAAACGCCATTGTTGTCGCGAAAACCGTTGGCTACCAGATCGCGGGCCAACACGCCATGGATTGCTTCATCGCAAAAGAAGTAGATCGGAAACGCCGTCAGGTTGGCAAGCCGGGTGTAGAGGTAGAGGGCAAGGCTTGCGAGCAGCAGGAACAGCTCGCCGCGGGTGATATGGCTGAGCCAGCCTGATGGTGTGAGGGGTTGAGCGAACCACGGGATCGTAGGGGCCGCAGGTGCGTTTGCGAGACTCATATATGTTGCGATAATGATGCCAAAGGTTATTTTTAATGACAGAGCGCTAGTGCGATCATGTCTATGAACATCTGCGTTTACGGCTCGTCGTAAGCTACCATGATTGGCCGTCCATCAAAAACCAAGATGTATAGATGATATCATTGGCTTGGCTACACAAGGATTGCTCGGATGCAGCTCTATTATACCGCCACTATCCATGAACGCTATCATTTTGAGGGTGTAGTCTGGTTAAGCGTCACTGCGCCGGGGTTAGCGCGCATTGCGCAACCCGGCCAATATGCCCTCGTGCGCCCTTCACGCAGCCTCGATCCGCTGCTGTGGCCGGCAATCTTTCTTGCCGGCGCCGATGCAACGAAGGGCGAGGTTGAGGTGCTCATCGATCCGCGTGATCCGTTACTGGCATGGCTGATTGACCTGCCGGCGGGCGCTACCCTCGACCTCTGCGCACCGTTAGGCACGCCGTTTGCGCCGGCGCCGGCGACGCATACGCTCTTGCTGGCGGGGGTAGGCATAGCGTTGCCGGCGCTGCTCTTCGTGGCCCGCCGCTATGCTGGCCGGCTGAGCGTAGCTCTGCTGTTGGCCGGTGACAAGGGGTATCTCCCGCCGCCATTTCTCTTGCCGGAAACGGTTGAGGTGCAGACGAGCGCGGCTGGTGATGGGGCATTGTTTGAACTGCTGGCTGCCCATGCGCCTACTAGCCCTATCCGTTGGGCTGATCAGGTGCTGTTTGCGCTGCCGCCGAGCTTGCTCGGTCAAGCAGCCGCTGCGATGCGGGCAGCGCGCTTGCGCTGGGATCGCGGCTTGGCGCAGGTGGTGGTGGCGGGGCCGTTGCCGTGCGGGGTAGGCGTCTGCCGGGCGTGCCAAATCGAGACCCGCAATGGTTGGCAACGGCGGTGTGTCGAAGGGCCGGTGTTTGATTTGCGTGATCTACGGTAAATCGCCCTCGATCCGGCGGAAGGTATTGATAAACCAACGCTGCACATCACGGAAGCGATCTTCGGCGCCGAATAAGGTCTGGCCGGTGAAATCGGGGTTAGCGAAGAAGGCCCGCCCTTGCAGATTGGCAGTGCTGACGATGATATACATCGGTTGATAGAGTGTAATCGCCGGTGACAGCTCCAGCCAACGTTGTTGAAACGCATGGTACAACTCGGCGCGAGCCACCAACTCTGGTTCAGACCGCGCCTGTTCGAGCAGCAGGTCGATCCGGCTATCGTTCAGACCGGCGTAATTCAGCCCGCCAGCAGCCTGACTGGAGTGCCACAGGCTGTACGGATCGGGATCAGGGCCGATCCGGGTCCACGTATGGATCGCAGTCATAAAATCGCCGCGCCGCAAACGATCGACCAGCGCCACACTATCGACCGATTCGACCGTCACCTCGACCCCAATTGCGCGCCATTGGGCAGCAATGGCTTGAGCCACTGCTAGCCGGCGTTCATCTTGATCAACCAGCAGGGTAAAGCTGAGCCGTTGCGTACCGCGCTGGCGGATGCCATCACTGCCCGGTTCAAAGTCGATTTCGGCTAACCGGTCGGCTGCTGCTGCCGGATCGGTAGGTGGCTGGCGCTTGTCCGGATCATCGGCCCACGTGCCGGGCAAGAGCGGTGTGTCGATTGGCTGCGCTAACCCATTGATTGCGGTTTCAATCAGCGCATCGCGGTCGAGACCGAGCGCCAGCGCTCGGCGGAGGGGGATTTCTTGAAACAACGGGAGGCGAAGGTTAAAGGTTAAGATCGTATACTCATCAACTGGCAAGATAGTACGCTGTTCATTGCCGGGAAGATCAACTGCAAGCAGGTTGGCGCCCCAGCGTTCGGCAAAGCCCGTCACTTCACCGCGTGAAAGGGCCGCAATCGCTGCTTCGGGTGTAGCCATGAACCGCAATTCGATCTGATCGAGAAATGGCCGGCCATTGTAATACGTTGGGTTGGCGGTTAACAGCGCCGACTCAGGCCGCAAGTCGGCCAACCGGAACGGCCCGCTGCCGATCAACTGGCGGGCAAACTCGCTGGTAGGCCATGCGGTTGGTGGAATGCCGCGCAGCAGATGGGCTGGGAGAATCGGCACGCGGGCTAAGGCCGGGAAGGGTGCAAATGGCCCTGACAGAATAAATCGGACGGTGCGGTTGTCGACTCGTTCGATCAGAGTAGTGCGCCAGAAGCTGGCGACTGCCGGTTCACCGGCCTGCTCCAGCTCTTGGAGGGTGCGTAAGGTAAAGACAACGTCATCGGCGGTGAGGGGCGTGCCGTCGTGCCAGCGCAATCCCGGCCGCAAGGTGAAGGTATAGATTTCGCCAGTGGCATCAACCGTATACCCTTCGGCCAAGGCCGGTTCGATCAAGCCATCAACTCCAATGCGAGTCAACCCCTCGAAGAGCAGACTAATCAGCGCCCTCCCGGCCGGATCGGCAACGGGATCATTCAGTAACGGGATCGGCATCACTGGTGATCCGATCACCGCCTCGCGATAGACGCCGCCGGTGGCCGGATTATCGGTTGAAGCGCTCAGCGCTGCCAAGCGGCCAAACAAGACGACAATAACCCCGATCCCAGCGAGCGCAATCGCAATCTGCCAACGAATCCGGCGCGCCATAGCTTAATTGAAAATCGGCAGACTGGTGATCAAGGCCAGTAGCAAAAAGCTCACGCTAAGGGCAATCGTGGCCTGATACAGAGTTTTCTCAATGCCGCGGCGGGTGTGATACATCGAGCTGGTGTCGCGGTTGAGACCGCCGCCGCGCGATTGCAAAATCACCAGCACGCTCATTACGGCGCTAATCACCAAAATCGCAATGTAGAGAGCGGTTTCCATTGCTGCCTTGCTCCTCATATCGATGTTCGTCGCTGCATCATGCAGGCACATCAGTATACCACAGAGTATCAACCGGTGTGTGCCGCTCGATCCGGCATCGTTTGCCGTGCATACTATTCATCATCGGTTGCGTACTGGCTAGAGTGCGCTACGCACTCATCATCCGGTAATGTTCTGGTGTCGGTTAGTTGGTTGCGCAATTGTTGCTGAAAGTCTACAGCTTCATATCTGCGCAAGCTCATATTCTATGCTATGATCACACTCGTGCAAGCCGTCACAGCTATCATCCCCGGTTGTGGCCTTGAATAGAGAGGGAGGATCGCATGCAGTTCCCCGCATACATTCGGCACCATCGGCTTCGCGAGTGGATTAAAGAAATTGTCGACCTCTGCGAGCCGGCACAGGTTCACTTCTGTGATGGTACGCAGGCCGAATACGATATGCTCTGCAACCAGATGGTCGAAACGGGAACGTTCATCCGCCTCAACCCCAAACTTCGCCCCAACAGCTTTCTCGCCCGTTCGGATCCCTCTGATGTCGCTCGCGTCGAAGACCGCACCTTTATCTGTAGTGTCTCGAAAGACGACGCCGGCCCCACCAATAACTGGATGGCGCCGAAAGAGATGAAGGAAATCCTGTTGAAGTTGTTTAAAGGCAGCATGCGGGGACGGGTGCTGTATGTGCTCCCCTTCAGCATGGGGCCAATTGGGTCGCCCATTGCCCATATCGGTATCGAATTGACCGACTCGCCCTATGTCGTGGTGAATATGCACATTATGACGCGGGTCTCGACCAAGATCTACGACCTCTTGGGCGAGGATGGCGAGTATATTCCTTGTCTGCACAGCGTCGGTGCGCCGCTCGAGATGGGGCAGCCTGACGTGCCGTGGCCCTGCAACCCGACCAAGTACATCGTCCATTTCCCTGAAGAGCGGTCAATCTGGAGTTTTGGCTCCGGCTACGGCGGCAATGCCCTACTGGGCAAGAAGTGCTTTGCGTTGCGGATTGCGTCGGTGATGGCCCGCCAAGAGGGTTGGCTGGCTGAGCACATGCTCATCTTAGGCGTGAAAGAGCCGAGCGGGCGCAAGACGTATGTTGCGGCTGCATTCCCATCGGCATGCGGTAAGACCAACTTTGCCATGCTCATCCCGCCGGACAGCTTCAAGGAAGCTGGTTGGGAGGTAACGACAGTTGGCGACGATATTGCGTGGATTAAACCCGGCGCTGATGGCAAACTGTATGCTATCAATCCTGAAGCCGGCTATTTCGGTGTTGCGCCGGGCACCTCGTACAAGACCAACCCCAACGCGATGGAAAGCTGCCGGGCGAATAGCATCTTCACCAATGTTGCGCTGACCGATGATGGCGATGTCTGGTGGGAAGGGATGACCGATGAGCCGCCGGCTCACCTGATTGACTGGCAGGGGCGCGATTGGACCCCCGGCTGCGGACGGTTGGCTGCCCACCCCAATGCCCGTTTCACCGCGCCAGCGAATCAGAACCCGGTGATTGACCCCGAATGGGAAAATCCGAATGGCGTACCAATCGAGGCCTTCATCTTTGGCGGGCGGCGCAGCCGCACAGTGCCGCTGGTCTACCAAGCCTTCAATTGGACCTACGGCGTCTATCTGGCGGCTACGATGGGGTCCGAAACGACGGCGGCGGCGATGGGCCAGCAAGGCGTGGTGCGCCGTGATCCATTTGCGATGCTGCCCTTCGCCGGCTATCACATGGGTGATTACTTCAACCACTGGCTCAGCTTTGGCCGCCGGCTCAAGAACCCGCCGCGCATCTTTAGCGTCAACTGGTTCCGCAAGGATGAAAACGGTAAATTCATCTGGCCGGGCTTTGGCGAGAATATGCGCGTACTGAAGTGGATCATCGAACGCGCGCATGGGCAGGCAGTTAGTGTCGAAACGCCGATCGGCTGGGTGCCGCGGTACGAAGATCTTGACTGGCGCGGGCTTGATTTCAGCCCGGCCCAGTTCGATCAGGTGATGGAGTGTGATGTAAGCGAGTGGCAGCAAGAGATCTTGCTCCACGAGGAGTTGTTCATCAAGCTCTACAACCGCTTGCCGAAAGAGTTGCTCTCGGTGCGTGATCTTATCCTTTCGAGCCTCTGGCGCATGCCAGAGAAATGGGGTGCAACGCACGAATAACGTGATTACAGTGCAATAGCCATATCTATCGGCGTACTGGCGAAAGCTGGTACGCCGCTTGTTTTGACAAAGTGTGTGATTCCGTGTACCATTTAGGTTATAAAGTTGCGAATTCCCATATTGATAGTTCAAGCATCTCTGGAGTGCTGTTCAAGAGAGCGGCTGCCGCATTGCTCCGCTGTACTTCGCTTTTGTGTTTCGTATCCTGTTGCCATCAGGGAAGGAAGGGTTGACGTGCAAGCACTATTGCGCCTTTCACGCATCATCGACACCTTCACCGAATGGGTTGGGCGCTTGGCCTACATCTTGGTGCCGGTTGTGGTTGGCGTCGGGGTCTGGAATGTCGCGAATCGCTATGTGGGTCGCGCCATCGGGCGCACGCTGGGGTCAAACTTTTACATCGAGGCTCAGTGGTATATCTTCTCGATGATCTTTCTGCTAGGCGCGGCGTATGCGCTCAAACACAATGAACACGTGCGGGTTGATGTGTTCTACAGCAATTTCTCGCCCAAGCGCAAAGCATTAGTCAATTTGCTAGGGACGCTGTTCTTTCTCTTGCCCTTCTGCGGCCTCTTAATCTACTTCGGTTGGCCGTATGTGGAACAGTCGTGGCGCATTCGCGAAAATTCGCCTGATCCCGGCGGTCTGCCTCGCTATATTATTAAGACGTTCCTTATCGTGAGCCCGATCTTACTGATTATTCAAGGCATCTCTGAAGCGATCAAATACTTTGCCGCCTTCCGCGGCGTCCTCGATCCATCCCAAGTCGTCGTCGAAGAAAAAGAGACCAAGCTGTAATCTCTGGAGGCTCCATGTACGAGTGGCTCGGACCCGCGATGTTTCTCGGGGCGCTGGTCATCCTTGGTATCGGCTACCCCGTCGCCTTTTCCTTGGGGGCAACGGCGATTGTCTTTGGTATTATCGGTGTCTCGCTCGGCATCTTTGACCCGATTATCATCCGCGCGATGCCATCACGTATCTTTAACGTGATGTCAAACTATACCCTCCTCGCCATTCCCTACTTTATCTTCCTTGGCTCGATGCTTGAAAAATCCGGTTTGGCCGAAGATCTGCTTGATACGATGGGCGTGCTCTTCGGGCCGATCCGGGGTGGTTTGGCGATCTCAGTGGTGGTTGTCGGCGCATTGTTGGCCGCTACCACCGGCGTGGTGGCGGCAACGGTGGTGGCGATGGGCCTGATTTCGCTGCCGATCATGCTGCGCTATGGCTACAACAAAGAGCTGGCGTGCGGCGTGATCTGCGCTGCCGGCACCCTCGGCCAGATCATTCCGCCGTCGGTGGTGTTGGTGGTGCTCGGCGACCAGATCGGCGTTTCAGTGGGCCGTCTCTTCCTTGGCTCACTGATCCCCGGCTTGTTGCTGGCAGCGGCGCTAGCATTCTATTGTTGGATTGTGGCGCTGCTCAAGCCCGAAATGGCCCCGGCCCTGCCGTTGTCGGCCCGTTCGATGAGCGGCGCGGCGCTGGCCAAGCGCGTGGTGCAGGTTATGATCCCGCCGCTTTTGCTGATCGTCGCTGTGCTTGGTTCGATCTTCTTTGGCATTGCCACTGCGACTGAGGCCGGTGCGGTGGGTGCGTTAGGTGCAACACTGCTAGCGCTGGCTAATCGCCGGCTGACATGGAAGAATTTTATTGCCGTGTGCGATGCGACAATGCGTGCGACGACAATGGTGCTCTTTATTTTGATCGGTTCGACTGCCTTTGCACTGGTCTTCCGCGCGCTTAGCGGCGATAAGTTTGTGTTCGATCTGATGGCCAATCTGCCCGGCGGGGCGTGGGGCTTTCTGATTGTAAGCATGCTGATCGTCTTCTTCCTCGGGTTCTTCATCGACTTCTTTGAGATCTGCTTTATCGTCATTCCGCTCTTCGTGCCGGTCGCGAAGGCGCTTGGCTTCGATCTGGTCTGGTTCGGCGTATTGCTCGGCGCCAATCTGCAAACCTCGTTCCTCACCCCACCGTTTGGCTTTGCTCTCTTCTACCTGCGCGGCGTGGCGCCCCCCGGCATCACGACCGGCGATATTTATCGCGGTGTGGTGCCGTTTATCGCCATCCAGTTGACCATTGTGGTGATTTTGATTTTCTTCCCCCAACTGGCGCTCTACCTGCCGGCAATCTCGTTTGGCCGCTAGGGTATGGCACCCAATGCTGGTATATCAAAACAGCGGGTGGAGCATAACGCTCCACCCGCTGGCTTTGGGCAAACTGATCGGGCTTAGATCGGATTGTTTTTGGCGCAGGTGTTGAACAGCAGTTTGTTGGTCTGGTGCCAGCGCTGGATCTGCTAGCGGAACGCATCCATACGAGGACGCTATCCTTGAACGCTTCCGTGGTGGAGCTGGCGTACAGCCGGCGCGGCGTGGCGCTTTCCGGCATCACGACCGGTGATATCGACGGCGGCGTGGTGCCGTTTATTGCCATCCAGTTGGTCCTTGTGGTGATTCTGGTCTTCTTCCCCCAACTGGCGCTCTACTGCCGGCAATCTCGTTTGGCCGCTAGGGTACGGCACCCAATGCCGGCATATAAAAACAGCGGGTGGAGCGTTACGCTCCACCCGCTGGCTTTGGGCAAACTGATCGGGCTTAGATCGGGTTGTTCTTGACGAAAACGTTGAACGGCAGCTCGTTGGTCTGGTGCCAGCGCTGGATCTTCTGGCGGAACGCGTTCCACGAGGGGAAGATTTCCTTGAATGCCGCCGATTCATAGCCAGCATACAGCTCGAAGGAGGCCTTTTGGGCGGCATTCATGATCTCGTCGCTGTACACCCGCAGCTTCTTGCCCTTGGCCACGATCCGCTCGAGCGCATCGTTATTCAGCGCGTCGTACTTGGCGAGCATGTTCATGTTCGACTCCCAAGCTGCGACGCGGATGAAGTTCTGGTACTCCTTGGGCAGCTTGTTCCACGCATCGAGGTTGAAGACGGCGTGCAGCGAAGGACCCGGCTCCCACCAACCCGGTGCGTAGTAAAACTCAGCCGCATCGGGCAGCCCGAGCTTCTCGTCGTCGTAGGGGCCGACCCACTCGGCGGCGTCGATTGCGCCGGTCGAAAGGGCTTGGAAGATTTCACCGCCGGGCAGGGTTTGGGTCACAACACCCAGATTCTTCAACACCTGTGCGCCAAGGCCGGGGATGCGCATCTTGAGGCCCTGCAGGTCGGCGACAGTGTTGATCTCGCGGCGGAACCAGCCACCCATCTGGGTGCCGGTGTTACCAGCGGCGAACGAGATCACGTTAAAGTTTTGGCCGAGCTTGTTGATCGCCGCTTCGCCGCCGCCGTGGTACAGCCACGAGTTCTGCTGCTGCGCGGTTAGACCGAAGGGGAGCGACGTACCGAAGGCCCACGCCGGATCGAGACCGACGTAGTAGTAGAGGGCGGTGTGGCCCGATTCAACCGTGCCCTGCGACACGTTCTGCACCACCTCGAGGCCGGGGAAGAGTTCGCCGGCGGGGAAGGTGGTAATCTTGAACATGCCGTTCGACAGCTCGGCCACCCGCTCGGCCAGCACCGTCGCGCCGCCGTAGATGGTGTCAAGCGAGATCGGCCAGCTCGTACCCATGCGCCACTCTACCGCCGGCATCGACGAGCCTTGCGCCGGGGCTTGTGCCGTCGGCGCTGCGGCAGTGGGTTGCTCGCCACCGGCAGCCGTTGGCTGGGCTGGGGCAGTGGTTGGTTGGTTAGTGACAGCCGGTGGCTGGCCACAGGCTGCCAACGTCAGACCGAGGCCGCCAAGCACGCCGGCGGCGGCGCCACGAAGAAACTCCCGTCGTTTCATGCTCTGCTCCTAGGCAATCTGAACTATAAGGGAACGGTATCTTAATTATAGACGATCTAGTGAAATTGTGCAAATTATTGATTTATTGATCGTGAAACATTTGCTAAACCAGTTGTTTGTTGCTGAAAACGTGGTTACAAGAAGACAAGGACGATGGCAAGCGTTACAATACTCGCCAGATTCGAGAATAAGACGGTTGCGGTAACAAATTCAGGCAGCAGATCGTTTTCCATAGCGATAATGCTGACGAGCACTGCGGTGGGCATACTGGCTTGCAAGATGCCGACGTTGCGTTCGAGCTGCGGCAGGGCAAACCAGCCGGCGATGCCAAAGGCCAAAACGGGCCCGCTGATGAGGCGCACGGCACTTGATATAAGTAAATCAGCGTTAATGCGGGGGATACCAGCAGCGGCCAGTTGCGCACCCAACACGATCAGCATGGTCGGGATCAGTGCGCCGGAGAGCAATTCGAGCGGGCGCATCACGACTGGCGGCAGTGTGATCTCAAGCCAGTTGAACAACAGCGCCGGCGGCAGCGCCAGCAGGGCCGGGGTGCGGAAGACCTGAATGGCCATCCCGAGGCTAAAGCCGCGGCTGAAGTTAGCAGCCCCGACACAGACAATAAACGCCAGCACCAGATTGGCTAAAAAGTAGACGGTCGCGACGCCGAGCGCCGCCGGCCCTTCGGCGAATTGAATGATCGGCAAGCCGAAATTGCCGACGTTGCCAAACGCCGCGATCATGACATACGCTGCCGTCATAGCCGGGCTACGCTTCAGCAAGCGGGCCACCAGAAAGGCAATGATGATCGAGCCGATATAGACGACGGTGATAAAGCCGATCATGCGTCCGGCTAATCCAGCTTCGATCCGGGTTTGGCTGAGCACGTAAAATACGAACGCCGGGGTCAGAATAAAGTATGCGAAGCGTGAGAGGGTGCGCGCTTCGAGTTGTAGCCGCGGGCCGGTCAGGTAGCCAAGCAAGACGAGCAAGAAGACAGGGGCAAGCACGTTGAGGAAGATGCCGGGCAATTGGCTCATACAAATTGTGTTTTCTTCAGACGCCCCATCAATGGGGCAAGGGCGGGGCAGATAACTATGCCTATGATACCATTTCTTCGATGCTTGCCCGTCATGCACGGCTGTGATACAATACCGCTACTTGCAAAAGCCCGATCTGGCGTTTTGCGCAAGCATCAGCTATTGCTGGCGGTTTAAGGAGTTTCTCGTATGTCGGATTTTTCCGGTCGCAATCCAGCCATCATTCTGGTAGAAGATGAGCCTGACATTCTCATCATCTTGCATCGCTTGATGCGTGATCTGACCGGTGGTTACGATATTATTACCGTCAATAGCGGTGCTGATGCGCTGGCCCAAATCGCGCTGCGCCGGGTGCCGCTCGTGATCACCGATTACAATATGCCCGGCATGAATGGTCTGCAACTGGCCGCAGCCATTAAGGAGACTTCCCCCGATACCAGCGTGGTGATGATTACCGCCTACGCCACCCCTGAGCTGGAAAAGCGCGCTCGCGAACAGCGGATCGACTACTATTTGCCTAAACCCTTCCCGCTCGATCGCCTCGAGCAGATTGTGCGCGATGTGTTGCGCAAGTAGTCTGTCAGCATAACATCAGATCATTTTCATTCTCGCGCGCCAGTTCTCCCGTTACGATGAGGGCGCCTATTGTTGCTGTCGCCATCGTAACCGGAGGCATGTGATGTCTGATTGGCTGTCGTTGCTGCCCTCGATCATCCTCGTTGTGATGATTGCGCTGACCCTAGCATTGCTGCCATTGCTGGAAGATGAGCGCGCTCCTTCCGCCGAGCGCCAGCAGACCGATCGGATCCGGCTGCCGCGCCGGCCCCAATGATCCCGCCTGCTAGTGCTCTGCCATACGGAGCGTGCGGGCTAAGGCTAGCGCCTCTTCCGCGCTGTGAATATCACCCGCTAATTGCGCTTCATGGATCAACTTCAGCAAGCGCCCCACTTCCGGCCCCGGCCCGATCTGTAATGCCGCCATCAGTTCGTCGCCGCGAATCAGCGGCGGCGCCGGCGGCGCCGGCGGGTTCCAATATCGATCCAGCATCGCTCCCAGCCACGCCAGATGCCGTTGCCAAGCCACCGGGTCGAGCCATGGCCCGCGCGTCGCCAGATGGTCGGCCAGCTCGTGCAGCAGAATGTCGGGGCCGGTATCGCCGGTGTCGCGGAAGAAGCGATTGATCCCGCGCTCGCTCAACTGTTCGCTGTCACGCATTTGCCCCGGACGCATGTGTTCATGCACGACGCTGACCAGATAGCTGGTATCAGCGCGGCTCAGGCGGAGCCGCTTCCCGATTTGCGCGACTGTTTCTGCGCCTAAGCTCTGATGGCCGTAGAAGGTCACGGTGCCGTCGGGGTGGCTGACCTTCGTTTGCGGTTTGGCGTTGTCGTGCAAGAGCGCCGCTAGCTTGAGCAACGCGGCACGCCGCACGATGCCGCGGCGCTGGTTGAGCACCTCGTGATATTGGTCGGGAAAGGGAAGATCGCGGCTGAGCTGCGGATACGTCTGCACTGCCACCGGTGGATCACCGTCATCGATCAGCCAGTCGAGCGCGGCGACCGTTTCGAGCATGTGAGCCAGCACTGGTAAAAAATGCACCCGCGGCTGATCGCAGGCGCGGGCCGGTTCGAGTTCGGGGAAGATGATCGTCAACGCGCCAACCTCGTCGAGCAGGCGCAGACCGGCGGCGGCAGCCGGCCCATCACACGTTTTGAGCAGCTCGTCGCGGATGCGCTCGACGGCCACGTTCACGAGCAACGGCGCCGCTGCGCGCGCCGCCGCGATGAGGTCGGGATCAGGATGCAGCCGGTGGGTGGCGCGGAACCTCCCGGCTCGCACCACGCGCAACGGGTCGTCGCGCAAGCTGGTTGGTGCGCAGAGGCGCAGACGACCGGCGGCGAGATCGTCACGCCCTCCCAGCGGATCGATCAGCGCGCTCCAGTCGCCGGCCAGCACTGCCGCGAGCGGCAAAGCGAGCGCGTTGATGGTAAAGTCGCGCAATCGCAAATCACCCTCGATATCAGCCGCGCGAAGCGCCGCGCAATCGATCGTGATCCCGCCGGGCAACACGGCGCGTCCGGTGTCACGTTCGCGATCGAGCGCGACAAACGCGCCGCCGCCGGCATCAGCAATCGCTTTGGCGAGCGCCAAGCCGCTGCCGGTGGTGGCCAGATCGAGATCGACCGGCGTTTGTCCGCTCAGCAGCGCGCGCACTGCGCCGCCAGCCAGCCACACCGGCTGATCAGCCAGATCAGCAATCAATTGGAAGATGCTGTTCATGATGAGGTTCAACAGTCATTCAAGCGCGCGGCGTAAAGAACTGCGTACCGGTGACAGAGACGTACAATGCTTGGCGGAAGCACATACCCTCTTTTGTACGACGTAATCCGCGTGATGATCCGTGAAGTGGCAGGGAGCCAGTATTGCTGGCTCCCTGTGCATGCTCTAAAGCACGAGGTTCACCGGCGTCCGCAGGATGCAGTTATCCTTCACTAGTTAAGGTCAACACCCCATCAGTATAACGCTCCACGGCGGGTCGCGTCCACAACAGAGGGTGATACGCGCCGGCCCGCCACGCATCGGTCATGTCGGCATAGTGCGGGCTCGCCGGATGGCCGCTCTGGCCGGCGGGCAAAATGGCGCGGGAAGCGTCCCAGTCACTCAGATCGAGGATAAAGCGCAGTGATGGCGCATTGTAGATCGTCATGCCGGCAATATCGCGTGGAATATAGCAATGGTTCACGGTGTCGAGATCACCTCCCATCGGCCATGGACCGCGGTTAAAGAGCGGGGTCAGCGCCGGCACGCTCCCCAGCGGATGGCGCAGGGTCAGGCTGTGGATCTTCCCGTACTGCCAGCGGGCCGGATCTTTGCCCAGCCGTTCAGACAGCTCGGCGGCAGTGCGGGCCAGCGCTGCGCGCAACACGCCGCCCCACGTGCGGCCATTGCCTAACCACTCATCGGGTTGGTCGAGCGGTTGGGATGCCATCCGTTCCAGTACCATCGGCAACGCGCATTCCAGATAGATGTTCGCCGGCAGCACGCTAAACGATCCGAGCGCCGCCGGCGCGTGGAACAGGTCAGCGAGTTCTTGGTAGACGATGCGGAGCAGATGGTAGCGCAATCCGTCGTAAATCGCGCCGGCAACGCTCTCGGCGTGAAGCTGGCCATCCCACTCCACAAGGATGTCCCGGATTCGCTGCTCGCTCCCCGGTTCGAGGCTTAGGCGCGCCACCTGCTCGACCAGTTGTTTGCCGGGCACCGACAGGAGATCATTCTGGATGCGGGCAAAGCTGCGCACATCGTGCTGTTTGGCGGCATCGAGCAGCTCTTGGATGCGTTGGGCGCGATACGGATTGAGCCAGAAGCCATGGATGGGAGCGTTGCGCTGTTCGCCGCCGGTAATCCGGTGATTGGCGGTGACAATCGTGCCGCTCGGCGGATCGAGCTGGCTGGGCAATTCTTCAAAGGGGATCATGCCCTCCCACTCGTACTCGCCGCTCCAGCCGGGCACCGGCAACATGCCGTCACCGTGCCGGCGGATCGGCAGCCGTCCAGCCAAGCAATAGCCGATATGGCCGTCGATGTCGGCATAGACAAAATTCTGCGGCGGCGTATCCCAATCGGCCAAGGCGGCGCGGAACTCGTTCCAGTTTTGGGCCCGGTTGAGTTTCAGCACCGAACGCATTAAGGTCGGCGAGGGATCGAGCGCCGTCCAGCGCAGCGCCAGCGCCGTGGTCTCGGCGCCGGTCGTGGTTGGTTCGCCGCGCAGCGTGCCGGCCACCGGATCGATGATCGGGCCGTGGCGGGTAATGCGCACATCGATCACCACCGGCTCGGCTTGGCCTTTGACCGCAATCGTCTCGGTCACGACTTCGGCGGTCAGCCACTCATCGCGCCAGCGGTAGCGCAGCGGGTCAGCGGCATCGAACTGCTCGATGAAGAGGTCTTGGTTATCGGTGCGCGCATTGGTCACGCCCCACGCAATGCGCTGGTTATGGCCGATAATCACGCCGCAGGTGGCTGGAATAGTGGCGCCGGCGACGTGAAAATCGCCGCCTTCGAGATGCACTTGGTACCAGAGGTTGGGCAAGGCCACATTGAGATGGGGGTCATTCGCCAGCAAGGGTCTCCCGCTGGTGGTACGTTTGCCGGCTGCCACCCACGCATTGGAGCCTTGCGGCGTCTCGGTTTCGCCGGTAAAGAGTGCGGCATCACTGGCCAGTTGCAGCGCGGCGGCGCCGAGATCGGCGGTGTAGTGCGCGCCGGAAGGCACCGTCAAAGGGCCGTCTTCGGGGTAGCGCGGGCGAAGCGCAACGGCCCGCTCGATGCCGACAGTCGCCACAATCTGCGCCTGCAACAACTCTTGCATCCAGTTGGTCGAGAGATTGAGCGACATCATCTTTGGCCAGACCAAAAGATCGGCCAGTTCCCATGGCTGCGGCTGGAAGCCGAGAATGGTAAACTCGAGCGGCAACCGGCTGCCGCTCTGTTCGATACAAGCATTCACGCCGCGTAGATATGCGGTCATCAAGGTCGCCGTCTCATCATCGAGCAACGCAGCTTCGCGGCGGGCAATCCGGCTAAAGCCGAGAGTGCGGATGAAGCGATCGGAGTCGATCGCAATCGGGCCAACGATCTCGGCGAGGCGGCCATGCCCGATCCGGCGGTGCATTTCCATCTGCCAGAGCCGGTCTTGGGCATGTACATACCCAAGGGCGCAAAAGAGGTCTTCGTTATTTTCCGCATAGATATGCGGAACACCCCAGCGATCGCGGCGCACTTCGACGGCTGCGCGCAGACCGGGCAGCTTGGCCCGCCCGTTGATGCGCGGCAAGGGACGGCGCAGGGCAGCGATGGCACCGACGCCAGCAAGGGCGGCGACCGCGCCAACGGTAATGCCGATGGCCCGTCCGAGGCGAGAGGGGTTGAAGGTCACGCTCCACCTCCGTTTCAGACTGAGAATGGTGACACTTGTATTGTCAACCGCACCGCTGAAAGTGTCAACTGCTCATCTGGTGAATGAGCGGGCAAGTTGAGAGTCGGGCAGAACATGTGATTGAGTACAACCGTTGATCGCTGTGCAATTCCTCAACGCCCGGCGCTACACTCCCCTCTCCCGCGCCAGTGGGAGAGGGGTTGGGGGTGAGGGCTAACAGTCCGCGTAGCGGGCTTTGTAAGCCTAGCCCGGCCCTTCAGGGCCGGGTGCCGGTTGAGATGGTCTGGCCGCCCTTGAGCGAGGGGCCGGTGGGTGAGGGCCAGCAGTCCGCGTAGCGGGCTTTGTAAGCCTAGCCCGGCCCTTCAGGGCCGGGTGCCGGTTGAGATGGTCTGGCCGCCCTTGAGCGAGGGGCCGGTGGGTGAGGGCCAGCAGCCCGCGCAGCGGGCTTCGTAAGCCTAGCCCGGCCCTTCAGGGCCGGGTGCCGGTTGAGATGGTCTGGCCGCCCTTGAGCGAGGGGCCGGTGGGTGAGGGCCAGCAGCCCGCGCAGCGGGCTTCGTAAGCCTAGCCCGGCCCTTCAGGGCCGGGTGCCGGTTGAGATGGTCTGGCCGCCCTTGAGCGAGGGGCCGGTGGGTGAGGGCGAAATAGCAAATCTCAAAGCTATCAATCGTATCTGCTCTTATATGTTCTATCCGCCCTTGGAGCGGGCAAGGCGGCAGTGTGCGACCATATCTACCGGCGCGGTTGACAGTGACGAACGGATGGCGTATCTTTCCAAAAGGTGAATCACACGCGCAGTCAAAGTAACGAACCATGAGCTGGTCTGTTCCGCCGGAATTACATCACGATTTCTTGTTCGTCGAGCAGCTCTTGCGTGAACGCACGCGGGCGCGGCTAGCTGTCATTTCCATGGTCGGCCCCCATTTGATGAACGATCCATCTGATCGGTTGCGGGCGTTGATCGTACTGGCCATTGCCCGCTTGGGGAATGGTGCTGGCGAACAGGTGGCGCATGCCGCTGCGGCGGTGGAACTGATCGAAGCAGCGACGCGGGCGCACGATGATCTGATTGACGAGCAGGCCCGTCGCACTGGCCGGGTGGCTAACGGTGCGTGGGATCACGGCGTGGCGCTCATGGTGGGTGATTACCTCTTTGCGCTGGCTGCCGGCGAAATGGCGCGCAGCCCTGATCCGCGCATTATTGGTCTGTATTCGCAGGCGGTGATGCGGATCTGCGAAGGCCAGTTAACGACGGTGAGCAGCCTGACGCCGCCCGAAGCGGCGCTGGCGGTGTATTGGCAGCGGGCGGAAGCGTTGGCCGGGGCCTTGTTGGCGGCGGCGGCGCAGGCCGGGGTATTGTGCGGCGGGTTGGCAGACTCGTTGCTTGAGCCGGCGGCGCAATTTGGTCTGCATCTTGGCTTAGCCCGGCAGCTCGCCAAAGAGATACGAGATATTGAGGCTGATGGCGCATGGCTGCAAGCCGGGCATGTACCGCTGGCCTTGGTATTGGCCGCCAGTGATTCGCCGGCGCCAGCGTTGCAGGCGCTCTTTGCTCACCCGTCACCGGAGACGATCGCAGCCGCGTTGCCGATCATCCGGCGCGATGGCTTGCCGGCAGCGCGAGCAGTTCTGGTTGAACAACAGGCTGCGGCCCGGCAGGCGTTGGCCCAATTGCCGGTTGGCGCGACCACTCCATGGCTAGCGGCGCTGATCGATCAGATTGGCGGCTGAGCAGCGCGAGCGCCTATGTTATAATGCGACGGCTAACCGTTCGTTGCCGCTTTCAATCCGGCAGGAGAGGCTATGTACCGTTCACATACCTGTGGTGAGTTGCGCCCCGCTCACGCTGGCCAAGAAGTGACGCTGGCCGGCTGGGTGCATCGCCGGCGCGACCATGGCGATCTGATTTTTATTGACCTGCGCGATCGCTACGGTATCACGCAGGTCGTGTTTGACAGCGCCAACCCGGCAGCGCATGAAGTGGCCGAGACCGTGCGCTCGGAATATGTCGTTCAGGTGCGCGGGCGGGTGCGCATTCGCCCTGTCGAAGCCGTCAATCCTGACATTGCCACCGGCGAAATCGAAGTGGCTGCGATCGAGGCGCAGGTGCTGAACCCGGCCCGCACGACGCCGATCTATATTGCCAAAGAGGGCGGTGAAGAGGAAGCGGTGCGTCTCAAGTATCGCTACCTTGACCTGCGCCGCGAGCGAATGCAGCGCAACCTGATCTTGCGCCATCGTGTGGTCAAGTTTATCCGCGACTTTCTTGACAACGAGGGCTTTCTTGAGATCGAGACCCCGATCTTGATCAAATCCACCCCGGAAGGGGCGCGTGACTATCTGGTGCCCTCACGCTTGCATCCGGGCAAGTTCTATGCCCTGCCGCAAAGCCCGCAGCAACTCAAGCAGTTGCTGATGGTAGCCGGCTATGATAAGTATTTCCAGATTGCCCGCTGCTTCCGCGATGAAGATCAGCGCGCCGATCGCCAGCCTGAGTTTACCCAGCTCGATATGGAGATGAGCTTCGTCGATCAGGAAGACGTGCTCAATCTGATCGAACGGCTCTTTACCGCGCTGTGCCGCACGGTGACGCCGCACAAGCATCTGCCGACGCCGTTCCGCCGCCTTACGTATGCCGAAGCGATGGAGCGCTACGGTTCCGATAAGCCCGATCTGCGCTATGACCTCGAATTGGTCAATCTCAGTGATCTGTTAGCCGAGACACCGTTCCAAGTGTTCCGCGGTGCGTTGGCTGCCGGCGGTCAGGTGAAAGGGATCCGGGCGCCGGGGTGCGCAACCTTCTCGCGCAAGCAGATCGACGAACTGGCTGAAGTGGCGCGTGCTGGCGGCGCGAAGGGGTTGGCGTGGGCCGTGTTGCCGGCTGATGGCAGTGAAGTCCGCTCAAGCTTCGCCAAGAACCTCGCTCCCGGCGAGTTTGACGCGATTGCCCAACGCATGGCGGCGCAACCCGGCGATCTGTTGTTGATCGTCGCCGATCAGCCGGCGGTAGTCGCCGCCTCGCTCGACAAGCTGCGCCGCAATCTGGCCGACCGGCTCAACCTTGCTGATCCCGACACGCTCTGCTTTGCGTGGGTGGTTGATTTTCCGCTGGTGGAATGGAACGAGGACGAGCAGCGCTGGGACGCCGTTCACCATCCCTTTACCGCACCCAAAGACGAAGACCTGCATCTGCTGGCGACCGATCCGGGCAAGGTGCGCGCCAAGGCTTACGACCTGATCCTCAATGGCTACGAGGCAGGCGGTGGCAGCATCCGTATCCATCGCCGCGATGTGCAGCAGCAGATCTTTTCGCTGCTCGGCATCAGCGAAGCGCAGGCGCAGGCCCAGTTTGGCCATATGCTGGAAGCGTTTGAATATGGTGCGCCACCCCACGGCGGGATCGCTCCCGGCATCGATCGGCTGGTGATGATCTTGGCCGGCGAGCCGACCATCCGTGAAGTGATGGCCTTCCCCAAGACGCAGCAGGCAGTCGATCTGATGACCAACGCGCCGTCGCCGGTGGATGAGCGCCAGTTGAAGGAGCTGCATATCCGGATCGTCGAGGAATAATGATCCGGCGCGCCCCCGTAGCAGCAAGAGTGGTTTCTGCCGATCTCAAAACTTGCTAGCTACGGTGGCTGCGAAAAAAAGTAGTACTTCTGACCCGGCGACAAGTTCGCGCAGAAAAGCTATACTATAAGATGCACGACGTCCATGCCGCCGCCGCGCCTATCTCGGCGCGGCGTTGCGTTCGCCGGAGCAGGTATGCCCAAGCGCATTTTAATTGTCGATGATGATCCGAACATTCGCCGGTTGGTGGCGTTGGCGCTCACCGATGATACGCCGTACGAAGTGAGCGATGTCTCTTCGGCGGAGGCTGCGCTGTTGCACATTTCGCGCCAGCCAGTCGATCTGTTATTCACCGATCTGCGCATGCCGGGGATGAATGGGATCGAGTTGATCCAGCGGGTGCGCCAGCTCGATCCGGGCACAGCGGTGGTGGTGTTTACGATTAGCCCCGAAGACTTATCGCCACAACTCAAAGCCGAATTGCAGATTGACTACGTCTTGACCAAGCCTGCCACTGCCGAGCAATTGCGGTTAGCGGCGACCACCTTGCTTGATCCGATCAAGCCGGCGGGCGCTAGCCGTCCCGAAACGCAACCAGCCGAACCGGCCAGCGGCAGCCGGTTTAGCCAGCGGCTGGCTGCCCTGCGCACACGCCAGTCACCGCCGCCGGCGCCGGCGGTGAATTCGGCGGTGGCGATGCGGCTGACACCCAACCAGCCCGGCCGGAGCGGGCGCAGTTATTCGGAAGCCCAGCTCGAACGCATGCGGCAGGCGTTGAAGGATTTGGCGCTGGCGCCCGATGTGCAGTGCGCCATTTTGGCCGATATGAGTGGGTTGGTGCTCAGCCATTGGAGCCGGCGGCGCGATATTAACGTTACGGTCGTGGCGGCGCTGGCTGCCGGCAACACACTGGCGCTGGCCGAGATTGGCCGCCATTTGGGCCAGCAACGTCCCGGCCATTTAGTCATTCACGAGGGCCAAGATCAAAACATCATTATGGCGTCGGTTGATGACCTGATCTTGTTGCTGGCGATTGGCGCCAACGCATCACTCGGTTGGGCGCGGATTGCCGCCTTGCGCGCGTGCGAGGAAATGGCCCGGATCGCGCGCAGCGAGTAGCGAATAGCGTTTGACACCACGCCAACCCTTTGCTATACTACGCAAGGCAAAGGGCGGTGCAACCGCTCTGTTTTCATGTTGTCTCGACGCAGTGCGTGCGTCGCCCCAAGGAGAAGAAGACCGTGTATGCGATTATTCGTGACCGTGGCATGCAATACCGTGTCGAGCCGGGCCAAGTCCTGACCATCGACCTGATCAGCGCCGAGCCGGGTAGCCAGATCGAGCTGGGTGAAGTGCTGTTGGTGGGCGACGCGGAGCAGGTAAAGGTCGGCTCGCCGCTGGTCGAGGGCGCTGTGGTGCGGGCAGAGGTGTTAGGCGAGCAGAAGGGCGACAAAATCGTCGTGTTCCGCTACCGCAACAAGACGCGCTATCGCCGCCGCACCGGCCATCGCCAGCGCTATACCAAAGTTCGCATTAGCGAGATCGTCGCCTAGAGGAGCTTGAACAATGGCACACAAAAAAGGTGTAGGCAGCTCGCGCAACGGGCGCGACAGCAATCCGAAAATGCGCGGTGTCAAGCGCTTCGGCGGCGAGCTGGTTCGGGCCGGCAATATTATCGTGCGCCAGTGCGGCACCAAAATCAAGCCGGGTGAGAATGTCGGCGTTGGTCGCGACTGGACGCTCTACGCCCTTGTTGATGGCGTGGTGCAGTTCGGCCACTATTCGCGCTCCCAGAAGATGGTCAGCGTGATTCCAGTTGCGTCTGCCGAAGCCACTGCCAATTAGAGAGGATACGACGGTGAAACAGGGTATTCATCCCAAGTACTATACCGATGGCATCGTCTGCACAACCTGCGGGACGGTGTGGAAGATCGGTTCGACCCGCCCGAATCTGCGGGTGGAAATTTGCTCGAACTGCCATCCGTTCTATACCGGCGAACAGCGCATCGTCGATACCGCCGGCCAAGTTGATCGCTTTATGCGCCGGTTGAATATCGCCCAAGAGCGGCAGACCGAGCGCGAAGCGCGCCGTGCTGGCCGCCAACCCGAAAAGAAGAAGAGCTTGCTCAAAGAGATTTACGGCGAAGAGGCAGAATAGCCGTTGGTTTCCCAGAAATAGGTGGGGCGACGCGCGCACGTCGCCCTTTCCTATTTGTACTTCTCTAAGATGCGGCGAGCTTGGTTCATGACCTCGGCCCGTAGTTCCGCCGGTTCGATCACCGCTACCTCGGTTCCCCAACTCAACACCCAACCTAAGATTTCGCGAATGCCGGCGACAGTCAGGTATAAGTCGCAACTGCCATCGGCGTTGTCGATCAATTCTTGGCTATGGTGCCAGCGATTCTCGCGGATGCGCGGCGCGGCTTGCGGGCTGAAGCGTAGGTGAATTGTCACTTCCGCCTCGTTCATTACTTCCCACGACCGCGCCAAGTGGGCATACGGGTCAAAGTCAGTTGGAATGCTGAACTGCTCGTCAAGCAGTTCGGCATGCTCGATCCGTTCCACTTTGAAGGTCCGCAAATCGTTGCGCAGCCGGTCATAGCCGATCACGTACACTCCCGGCGTTGTACGCACTACTTCGAGAAAGTAGGGCGCAATGTCGCGCTCGGTGAGCGGCCGGTTGGGGGCGCGGTAGCGGATGCGCACCATGCGCCGGTCGGCCCATGCGCGGGTAAGCAGTTCGAGAATCGCGACGAAATGTGGATTAGGCGGGCGCTGGCGTACAATCTCGGCCAAGCGGGCAATGTGGCTGGCGATCGTTTGGTCGGGCAGGCCGGCGGCAAGCTGGGCGAGCGCCGAAACGATGTGCGGATTGTGTTCGTCGCTGTGGTGGCTGAGCAACCGCGCCGCAAAAAAGAGCGCGATCGCTTCATTGAGGTTCAGCCGGATAGTGGCGAGGTATTTGCTGCGGTCGAGGCCGTACTTGCCGTTGTGTTCCCAAATCGGTACACCCGCTTCGCTCAGCGTATCGAGATCGCGGTAGATGGTGCGCCGGTTGACGCCGCACAGTTTGGCGAGTTCGATCACGCTATAGCCGTTGGGCGGCGCATTGTACAGCTTATGTTCAAGGCTGCGCAAGCGCGCGGCCTTGCTGCGCAACCGGTTTTCGGCGCTCGTCATAGTCAGTGCTGTATACAGTATCGCCGCAAAGGGCGGCAACGATGCTGTTGGCCTGCTTTGCGGCGGTTATCTGACTTGTTACAATACGAACGAAGCCGCAATCATCCCAATCGTGAGCAACCCGCCCCAGATCGTGATCCAGATCAGATCTTGGCGGACATACGCATATTCGCGGCTGTAGTCAGGCGGTTCGACCGTCCGGGCCACCGGGCGGCGCACCGGGCTCGATCGTTGATTGGAACGGCGGCGATTGCTGCGCGAAGACATCGACATACGGCCATACTCCTTGCGAAGGTTGTTGTCACCAGTTGTATTATAGCGGAAGTTTGTGTCCGGCCTGCGCACCGGATTGGCTAGAGTGCGTGTTGGGAGGAGCGTTTCGCTCACCCCGTGCTGTGGAATGTTGCGGGTGGCTAGAACGTTTGGACGAGTGTAATCGTTGATCGCTGTGCAATGCCTCAAAGCGTAGCTCTGCTCCCCTCTCCCGCGCTAGTTGAGGTACAGACAGAACATTTGATTAATTGCAACGGTTGATCGCTGTGCGATGCCTCAAAGGCCGGTTCTGCGCTCCCCTCTCCCGCGCCAGTGGGAGCGGGGCTAGGGGTGAGGGCCGTAAGTGGCCCGCGCAGCGGGCTTCGTACCCCTAGCCCGGCCCTTCAGGGCCGGGTTCTGGATAGATGTTCTGTCCGCCCTTGAACCCGCGCCAGTGGGAGCGGGGCTAGGGGTGAGGGCCAGTAGCCCGCGCAGCGGGCTTCGTATCCCTAGCCCGGCCCTTCAGGGCCGGGTTCTGGATAGATGTTCTGTCCGCCCTTGAACCCGCACCAGTGGGCGCGGGGCCGGGGGTGAGGGCAAACCAGCGCACCGCAAAGCCATCAACCACAGCTATGCTCATACGTTCTGTCCGCCCTTAAACAATGGAACGGGACGGTGGTGCGGAGCGATCGACCCGTGCGGGCCAAGCACCCGCTTGCGCATCCCGTCCTCTAACGGTACTATACCCAGCGTGGTTTATTCAGTTCGTGGTGGGAAGAGGTATGCGGGTAGGGATTTTCGGTGGCGGCCAATTAGCCCAAATGTTGGTGCAGGCGGCCATCAGCCTCGGTGTTGAAGTAGTGATTTGCGAGCGGACGCCGGATAGTCCGGCGGCGCGCTATACCCAGCATGCGGTGGTGGGGCCGTGGGAAGATGAAGCGGTGCTCGCTGGGTTTGCCCGCCAGTGCGATCTGGTGACGTTAGAAAATGAGTTTATCGATGCCGGCTTGCTCGAGCGGGTCGTGGCCTTGGGTGCGCCGGTTTGGCCTACGCCGGCGACGGTCGCCGTGGTGCAAGATAAGTTGTGGCAAAAAGAGCGGTTAGCGGCGGCGGGGTTGGCGGTGCCGCCGTTCCGGCCGGTCGCTGGGCCAGATGAAGTCTTGGCGGTTGCCCAAGAGTTCGGCTGGCCGCTAGTGCTCAAAGCGCGCCGCAATGGCTATGATGGCTACGGCAATGCCACCCTGCGCGGCCCGGCTGATGTCGTGCCGGCGTGGGAACGGCTCACTCGCGGCGGCAGCCCGTTGCTGGTTGAGGCATGGGTGCCGTTTAGCCGCGAATTGGCGGTGATGGTTGCGCGCCGGCGTGATGGCGCGACGGCGGTATACCCGGTAGTCGAGACGGTGCAGCAGAATCATATCTGCCATGTGGTGTACGCACCGGCGCCGGTTGAACCGGCGATGGCCGCGTTGGCGACTGAACTGGCCGTGGCTGCAATCGAGGCGGTTGAAGGGGTGGGGATCTTTGGCGTCGAGTTGTTTGCGCTGGCCGATGGCCGGGTGCTGATCAACGAGTTAGCCCCTCGCCCGCACAATTCCGGCCACTACACGATTGAAGCCTGCGTCACCTCGCAGTTTGAGCAGCACCTGCGGGCCGTGTTAGGCTGGCCGCTTGGCCCGACCACGATGCGCGCGCCGGCAGCGGTGATGGTTAATCTGCTCGGCCAGCGTAACGGCCCTATCGACACCAGCGCAATCACTGCGGCGCTCGCGGTGCCCGGCGCGCACATGCACTTTTACGGCAAGCGCGAAGAGCGTGTCGGGCGCAAGATGGGCCATATTACCGCGCTGGCCGATACCTTGGCTGAAGCTGAAGCGATTGCCCGCCGCGCCGCTGCGCTGGTGGCGATGCCATCGTGATTCGTCGAGACGAGGAAGCGCTATGTCCGATCATCCTCTCGTGGGTATCATCATGGGCAGTGACAGCGACTTGCCGACCATGCAAGGCGCGATCGATGTCTGTCGCGAGTTTGGCATTCCCTACGAAGCGCGGGTCGTCTCAGCGCACCGCACCCCGCTTGATATGGCCGAATACGGTATCACCGCGCACCAGCGCGGCATCCGGGTCATCATTGCCGGGGCCGGCGGCGCGGCCCACTTGCCCGGCATGATCGCCGCCCATTCGCCGTTGCCGGTGATCGGTGTGCCAGTGCCGAGCAAAGCGCTCAACGGCCTCGACTCGCTGCTCTCGATTGTGCAGATGCCGGCGGGGGTGCCGGTGGCCACGGTTGCCATCGGTAATGGCCGCAACGCCGGTTTGCTCGCCGTACAGATACTGGCGAGCGCCGATCCGGCCTTGTTGGCGCAAGTGCAAGCCTACAAAGAGCGCATGGCAGCCGAGTCGCGGGCCAAAAACCGCATCTTTACAGAAGCGTAATCTCTGTGGCGGGCCAGACCGGTTGCGTGTTCATTCTCGTGTGTTATTGTCGGTACCGTCGTCCGCAAGCGGCGATCATTGCCGCCGCACGGTGGCAAAAGCTGGTTGGTGCAGACCTTCAGCCTTCAGATCACGATAGCCATTGCCGCGAGATGCTATCGTTGGGTGCGCGAACGTTATGCAGTGAAAGGGATTGACTCTCCTATGAGAAATCTGCTCGTGACCGGCGGGGCCGGTTTTATCGGCAGCAACTTTGTTCACTATATGCTGGGCAAGTATGCCGATTATCGCATCGTGGTCTACGACAAACTGACCTACGCCGGCAATTTAGCGAATTTGGCGCCGGTTGCTAACGATCCGCGCTTTGCGTTTGTGCGCGGTGATATTTGTGATATTGATGCGGTGCGTGAAGCGGTGCGCACCTACGACATTGATACCATCGTCAATTTTGCCGCCGAGACCCACGTTGATCGCTCGATTATGGCGCCTGATGCGGTGGTGCGCACCAATGTCAACGGCACATGGGCGTTACTGGAGGTAGCGCGCGAACTGAAGCTCGAACGCTTCCACCAGATCAGCACCGACGAGGTGTACGGCGCGATCCCGGCGCCGTACCGCTCACGCGAGGGCGATCCGCTCGAACCGCGCAGTCCCTATTCGGCCAGCAAGGCCGGGGCCGAGCATCTTGTCTATGCGTATTACATTACCTATGGCGTGCCGGTGACCACCACTCGCGGCTCGAATAACATCGGCCCGTACCACTATCCTGAAAAAGCGGTGCCGCTCTTTACCACCAATGCGATCGACAATCTGCCTCTGCCGATCTATGGTGACGGCTTGCAGGTGCGCGATTATCAGTACGTGCTCGATCACTGCGAAGCGATCGACGTGGTGCTGCACAAAGGCCAAATCGGCGAGGTGTATAACGTCGGCACCGAGGTCGAGACGCCGAATATCGAGATGGCGCGCAAAATTCTCGACATTCTCGGCAAGCCGCACAGCCTGATCCAGCATGTCGCCGACCGGGCCGGCCACGACCGGCGCTACGCGCTCGATTGCTCGAAGCTGCGCGCATTGGGATGGCGTTCGCGCCATACCTTTGATGAAGCGTTGGAAAAGACCGTGCGCTGGTTTGTCGAAAACGAGGCGTGGTGGCGACCGATTAAATCGGGCGAGTACATGGAATATTACCGCCGGCAATACCTCGAACGCGGCGGGTATCCGGCGGCGACGTAAGGCACCTGCGGTTCGCCTACGCCCCCGCCGGCGTCACGACCACCACATAGCCATCGCCAATGCGCCGGAACCGCACATGGCGCGGGAGGGGCGGCAACTGCCGCATGCGCAATTCTTGTTCGACGCGGGCTATGATCTCAGGCCATAGGCCCGCGTCACCCTGATAGTAGCGGCGCAACAACGCACACAATTCGTCATCCGCCGGCCACGTTAGCGCGTCCACGGATCGCCGCCTTTCTGCCGGTGCTGATGGGCTTGGACGATGAGATCGCAGATCTGTTGCGGGTCATCGCACACTTGCAACCGGTCGAGGTCAGCTTGGGCAATCGTGCCAGTCGCGAGCAGCGTATGGCGCGCCCAATCGATCATGCCTTGCCAGAACTCCGAGCCGTACAGCACAATGGGAAAGTCGTGAATTTTGCCGGTTTGAATGAGCGTCAACGCTTCAAAGAGTTCATCAAGCGTGCCAAAGCCGCCGGGGAAGATCACAAAGGCATGGGCATATTTGACGAACATGATTTTGCGGATAAAGAAGTAGCGAAATCGCACCTCGAGATCGAGAAATGGGTTCGATCCCGCTTCAAACGGCAATTCAATCGTACAGCCAACCGAGCGCCCGCCGCCGGCGCGTGCGCCTTTGTTGGCCGCTTCCATCAGGCCGGGGCCGCCGCCGGTGATGATGGTAAAGCCGGCCTGCGCGAGTAAGCGGGCCGTTTCACTCGCGGCCAGATAGATGGGCGAGGTTGGTGGAATCCGGGCCGAACCAAAGATCGAGACGGCGGGGCCAAGCCCGGCCATGTTCTCGAATCCTTCCACAAATTCACCCATAATCCGCAACACGCGCCACGTGTCGGTATGGGTAAAATCGTGCGGTTGCCGGTACGGATCGGTGCGTAGCAGGCGTTCGTCTTCTGTCTGGCGTGACATATATGGTATACTCCGCAAGTTAACGGCAGCCGGGTAAGGCGACCGCAAGAGCGAGATGGTAAGGGTGCATGATGACTCCCTTACCGATGGCGTATGTACAGTGTACCCTACTTAGACTAGCATAGTACCATTTCAGGAGGAGTGATGACCCGTCCGAGCGATGGCGGCCGTATCGAGGTGATTTGCGGCTGCATGTACAGTGGTAAGACCGAAGAGTTGATCCGGCGCATGCGGCAGGTGCGGATTGCCCGCCAATCGTACCGGATCTTTACGCCGCGGATGGATACGCGCTATGCCGAGGGGCAGGTAGCCAGCCATAGCGGCAGCCGGCTAGAGGCGATTACCGTGGCGACGATGCGCGAGATTTTGGCCCATGCCCAAGATGCGCATGTGGTCGCGATCGATGAATTGCATCTGTTCGATGACGATCCAGCCGAGATGGTGCGCGGCTGCCAATGGCTCGCCGACCGCGGCGCGCGGGTAATTGTGGCCGGTCTCGATCTCAACTACCGGGCCGAGCCGTTTCCGGCAATGATGCACTTGCTGGCGTTGGCCGAGCAAGTTGATAAACTGTATGCGATTTGCGTCAAGTGCGGCGCGTATGCCACCCGCTCGCAGCGGTTGATCGACGGTAAACCCGCCCCGGCCAATGCGCCGACGATTGTTGTCGGCGGTCTTGATATGTACGAGGCGCGCTGCCGCGCCTGCTATGAGCCGGCAGTGTAGGGGCGGGACAGGGTAAGGGCGGGTTTCAACCCCGCCCTTCCCCCTATCCGATCAGCTCAATCCCAGCTTGCGCTTCAGCTCGGCCAGCTCGCTATCAACCTCGGTCTCCTTCTCGAGGTTGCGGAACCGGGCCTCCAGCGAGTCGCCTTCGAGCTTGGCCATCGCCTCGGCGCGGGCCAGCCGGTCATCGACCTTCTCTTCCAGTTGATCGAGCTTATCGAGGGCGCTGACGCGACCAATCGACGCGGCGGTGCGCTGGAGCGCCTCTTGGGTTTGGGCGCGGTTTTTCTTGGCGATGATCAGCTCCTTGCGCGCCTTCACCTCGGCGATCCGGGTTTCGAGATCGATCAGGGCCTGCTGCAACGCTTCTACCTGCTCTTCTTGCGCCTTCTCTTGGGCGCGGTACTGCTCAGCCAGCTTCTGGGCCTGCACCTTGCGGGCCAGCGCCGCCTTCGCCAGTGCCTCATCGCCGGCGCGCAACGCTCGCTCGGCTTTGATCTGCCACTGTTCAGCCTCTCCCTCGGCAGCGATCCGGCGCTGCTCAAGCCGGGTCTCGTCGGCCATCGCTTGGGCCACGCCGGTGCGGGCCTCGTACAGCTCGTTGGTCAGTTGGCGCAGGTATTCGTTCGCCATCTTCTCCGGGTCTTCCGCCTTATCTAGCATCGCGTTGATGTTGGCGCTGATCAGATCCTTGATACGACCGAGAATGGACATGGACGCTCCTCCTTTGGATGCTTATGCACACCATCAAGGCTGCGGAATGGTTGCGACGGGAACACTACCTGCATTGTAGCACGCCGATCGTGCATCCACAACCGTTGATCTGTACGTTTGGCTGTGCCAAAAAGTTTCACCATCCGCTGAAAGGGTTATGGAGTGCGGCAGTTTGACTGCTGCACTCCATAGTTGGCATCACAACGGGCGGTGGGCCGGTACGCCAACCGCGCGCGGGAAGCGGACGGGAGTGGGGGCGATTTTGGTGACGATCACAAGGCTGCGCCGTTCTTCGCCGGGAATGTCAACCGGTTGGCAGAGGCTGATTTCGCCGCCGAGCAGGGCCAGCGCGTTGCGCGCCGCGACAATCTCAGCCTCGGGGTCGCGGCCTTTCGGCGCAAGTAGACGTCCCCCGATGCGCAACAGCGGCAAGGCGTATTCCACCAGCACGCGCAGCTCGGCGACGGCGCGGGCAGTCACAATGTCGTACTGCTCGCGTTCGGCGGGATGGCGGCCCACGGTTTCGATCCGTTCGTTCAGCACGCGCGCGCCGGTTAATTCGAGACAATCAATGATGTGGCGCAAGAACTCGGCCTTCTTGCCGGTAGCTTCGACCAGTGTGACCGGGAGATCTGGGTAGAGGATTTTGAGCGGCAGCGCCGGAAAGCCGGCCCCGCTGCCAATATCGATCAGGTTGGCCGGTTGCGCAGGCCAGTCACGGGCCAGCCACAGCGAATCGAGCAAGTGGCGACGCACCATGGCTGCGCGGTCGCGCACTGCGGTCAGGTTGAAGCGGTCGTTCCAAACGATCAGCTCGTCGAGATAGCGGTGAAATTGGGCAAGTTGGCGCTCGTTGAGCGCAAGCCCCCACGCGGCGGCGGTCTCGCTCAAGAGGCGCTCGGCATCGTCAGCCATGGAGCGTTATTCCTCAACTTGATATAACCGGTGATGATTCACATAAGCAAGCACAGCATCAGGCAACTGGTAACGCACCGGGCGACCGGTGGCGAGGCGCTGGCGCAGATCGGTGCTAGAAATGGCGAGCTGCGGCCCGGTGAGGACAATCATCCGATCGCGCACTGCCGGCACTGCTGCAACGAGCGATGCGGGGTCAAACGGATAACCGGGCCGTTCAACCACAACAAGGCGGGCAAGATGTGCGATCTGGTCGGGTTCGCGCCAGCGGGGCAGATCAGCGGCGGCATCAGCGCCAATGATCAGGAATAGCTCAACTTCCGGCCCATACCGTTCCCGGCATACGCGCAAGGTATCGACCGTATACGATGGCGGCGGGCGATCGAGTTCGAGCGACGATGGGATCAGTGCGTCGTTGCCGGCACACGCTAACCGCACCATCTCAAGCCGGTGATGGGCTGCGGCGAGATGGCCTTCCTTCAGCGGTTGGGCTGCGGCGGGGACGATCAGCACTTGGTCGAGACGGCAAAACCAGCGCGCCTCTTCGACAATGGCGAGATGGCCGAAGTGGATCGGATCGAACGTCCCTCCATAAATCCCCAACCGGCGAACAGTCGTCATGATAAGGGCGGGTTACTCGTCGTTCAGCTCATGCGCTTCTTGGAACAGATGCCACACAAGCCAGACGACATCATTCTGGTCATCGGGATGGAGGTCTTCGATATACGGCCAGATCAACTCTGCCACATCGGCGCGCGGCAACAGAAACACGCGCTCGCCGAGCGCATAATGCAACTGGATCGCCAGTTCATCGGCCAGCTCTTGCAAATCGCGTTCGGGCAGGCGGTCATCTGTGGTGAAACGATAGCCGCGCATATTCCTACCTAGCTAGCGTTGTCGCAACGCGCGCGTACGCCGGTCATCTTCGTAATATTCTTCCTCTTCACGCGATGAGAGCTGGCGAGTTGCCGCTTCATGCTGGCCCGTGGCCGATGAGCGGCGGGGCAAGAGCGCATTGTCGGTCAGCGTTTCGGCGACAAAATCAAGGTACTTCTGGATATCCTCATTGTCTTCGAGGCTATTGAACGGCACCGTCGCCCCGCTCACCGTCCTCACGCTTTCGCCAATATCGCGTAGGGTTGCGTCAATACCTTTGACCAAGCCACGCATCACGGCGGCCAATTCCTCGCGCTCCTGCACGGTGAGGTTGGCAAACCCGATCAACGCCTTCTCTTGCGCGCGCAGCAGGGTAGCGCGCAGAATAGCAATGTCAGCCTGTGTTTGCAGCTCGTAGCGACGCACCAAATGGGCTTGGCGCACCTGCTCAACCAGCTCCTCAGAGGTCACTGGTGTCCATAAGAGCGCAGGGATAATGATAAAGCCGATGATGCCAATCAAGACCTGTTGGATGACTAACCCGGTGCTTTGAACCACTGGCTGCGATGCCCACCATGTCCATTGAATTTCAAAGGAATAATACACAAGGTAGATCGTGGCGGCTATCACCACGGCATAACCCCATGTCTTGGCGTTAATTTTTTGCAAGAGCATCCCACCCGGCGACCATGGGATGAGGAATGACATCAGGCTCGGCGGCGCCAACACTAGAATGGCAGTGTATGCCGCAGCGATAATCCAATTGCCGGTTAATTGACTCTGGACACCCCACCAATAGACCGCAGAGCCAATCATGGCGATGAACGCAAGGATGGCGAGCAATGACTTCGATGTGAACTGCCACCCGCCTCTTCGGCGTTGTCCACGCACCATTTCGAGATAGCGACTGCTCACGGCGGTTCCTTCTTCCTTACTAAACTATAGCTGCAGAACTATCTAAAATTGACCAGACCAAAATGATTATACAACCGTTTCCTAACCAGCTTGTAACCCGGTAACTGGTAAACCTAGCCTTTCGGTTGCACATCAGGGGTCAGAAAAACGAACGTCTCAATCCACTCATCATATCCTGCGGCGTGAATACGTTCGATTACAGCGGGAGAAAGGGCAGAAATTCCATAAGAATGGTTGACGTGGTATGGCACTTCAAGTGATGGTTGATTATTTTCGCGGAAAATGAATGTGGCTTGTGCCATAAATTCACCATTTATAATGCCGATTAATACAGATTGCTGGTTAACTGGATCGTACCAGTATAACTCACTCTGTTTCGTGGTATATAAACGGGGTTCTGGAAAGATTTGGCGATCGATCTGTTGCAATCGCCAACGTTCTTCGTTCGACAAGACCGGCAACGTTGGCAAGACGAGGGTTGGCGCTGGGGCTAAGGTAGGTGTCGGCGGCGCTACGGTGGCTGGCGGCGGTGTCGCAACAATAATCGCCGCGGTCGTAGTCATCGTGCTTGTCGGCACAGCAGTTTCCTGCGCCGGGACAAGATTTGTCGGCGCTATCGTGGCGCGCAAGGTTTGCGCTAGTGGCGGTAAGGTAGCCGGCAATGGCCCGTTCACATCTACAGTTGTGGGTAGGGTCGACAGACAACCACTGAGCGCGACGACCACACCTGCCAGAAAGACCCAGCGATAGCGGTGGCTCATCGCTTAAGACCGTACACTTTCTATAAGAAACGCAAAACGCCGGCATCAGAGTAGATGCCGTATGTATCATAATAATACCATCTTGACACGAAGTCAAGAAGAAATATTTTACGTGAATTTGGTAGTATCCACCGAATATCGTGCTCTTGGAGTGATCTGTTTGAGGGTTCAGGTTCTACGATGGTTGTAATGATCGTTCATCGTTACAATGTAACGGTTTCATGGCCTTGATAGACGTAAATACGCTAATACCTCCTCAACCGCAACCACGTCACCGTATTTGCCGTTGATGTCGAATAAGTTGGCAAGGTGCGGTTCAGGGGCGCGGTCGCCGACGCATTCGCGGGGTACAATCACGCGAAAGCCGTGTTGCATGCCATCGACGGCGCTGGCCCGGATGCAGCCGCTGGTGGAGCAGCCAACCATGATCAGGGTGTCAACCCGCAGTGCGGTGAGGGTGGCGGCGAGGTGGGTGCCGAAGAAGGCGCTGGCGTATTTCTTTTCGATCACCAGTTCGCCGGCTTGCGGGCGCAGCTCGTCAACGATTGCCACCAGCGGCGAGTCGTGGGTGAGCTGGCGCAGCGCCGGCACTTTTTGCACGAAGATGCCGCCGTCGCGGCCATCGGGTGCGTAGGCGACGGTGGTGTAGATGATCGGGATGCCGGCGGCGCGGGCCGCGGCTAACACCGGTTGGCTGGCGCGCACTGCATCCGGTACGCCGGGAGCGGCATACAGCGGCGAGCCGGGGGTGGTGTAGGCTTTGATGAAGTCGATCACTAACAGCGCCGGGCGTTCGCCGAAGCCGATCCGTCCGGCGAGGCCGTGCTGGCGGTAGTCGTCGGCAAGATGGTCGAAGGTGGTCATAGAGCCTCGTTGGATAGGGTGCGGGGCGAGGCATGCCTCACCCGTCCATTTTGGTGGGTGTGTGGGGCGAGGCATGCCTCGCCCGTCCATTTTGGTGGGTGTGAGGGGCGAGGTATGCCTCGCCCGTCCATTTTGGTGGATGGGTGGGGCGAGGTATGCCTCGCCCGTCCATTTTGGTGGATGGGTGGGGCGAGGCATGCCGCGTCCCTGCTAGTCCGCTGTGACCGCGCGTTGCTCGGCGGGTTGGGCCATGCGTTCGCGCCGGGCGGCGCGGGCCATAGCCCACCGCACTGGTTGCGGTTTGCGCGGCGCGGGCAGGCCGGTCTCGGCTTCGGCGTTGGCGAGCAGCTCTTCGAGCGGCGGGCCGAAGTCGAAGCCTTTGATTTCGCCGCGCGCGGCGGCCAGCTCGGCGCGTTTGGCTTCGGTGGCGGCTGCATCAATCTCAAGCGTCTCGGTTAGCACCACGCCGTAGTCGTTGAGCGCCTTTTCCCGGCTGACCAACCCATAGCGCACATCACGCTGCACCGCCTCTGCCGGACGGGTGAGCGGGTCTTTCCAACCGCCGCCGCCGGCAGTGCGGTAGATCAGTTGATCACCCGGTTCGACAGCGATTTGGTCGCATTTGCTCGGCAGTACCTGCCGGCTGCCATCGGTACGCACCAGCAGCTTGCTCGACCGGCTGCCCGGCTTGCCGCCGACGTTGCCCCACGGCGGCGTCAGCCAGCGGTCGTCGTGGATCGAGATTTCTCCCGGTTCGAGGAAGGTGTAGATCTTCTCGATGCCGTTGCCGCCGCGGTGAAAACCGGCGCCGCCTGAATCCATGATGCTGGTGTAGCGCTCGATCCGGATCGGGTAGTAGCTCTCTAGGTATTCGGTGGGGATGTTGGTGAAGAGCGGCCACCACGAATGCCCGTCCATTCCATCGCCGATCGGGCGGCCGGGGATGCCGCCGTAGTTGATCTCCATGAGATAGAAGAATTCGCCGTCTTTGTCGTAGCCGGAATAGAGCAGGTAGGGCGAAGTGCCATAACCGGCGGCGGTGGTAAACTCTGGCGCGCGCTTGGCCAACGCCCCGCCGAGCACGTCGAACAGGCGGGTGAGGGCATGGGTGCGGCATCCCAGCGCCGCCGGAAATTCGGGTTGGATGAGGCTGCCCTTGGGCATAGTGACGTGCAGCAGCGGGTAGAAGCCGTCGTTGAACAAGATTTGCGGGTCGAAGACCATGATCAGGTAGACGCCGATGAACATCTTGAACATCGACTCGTTGAGGTAGAAGTTGATCGGCCCCATCGCCTGCGGGTCGGTGCCCGTCCAGTCGAAGTAGGCTTCGTGGCCTTGCCGCCAGATCGTCAGCTTCATCTTGAACGGCCCGTTGCCCAACCCGTCGTCATCAACATAATCTTCAAACGACTGCGGCTCTTCGGGCAGGTTGCGCAGGATCAGCTCCTTCATCGCCCGATAGGTGCGGTCGAGCAGGGCTTGGGTGGCGGCCAGATAGACATCTTTGCCGAAGCGGTCGCACAGCTCGATCACCCGCTTTTCGGCGGTGCGGCAACTGGCGATAATTGCCATCAGGTCGGCGCGGTTCATTTCTGGCTGGCGGACGTTATTCAGCATAATGTCGAGCACGGCCCGGTTGAGTTTGCCGCGTTCGTAGATCTTGACCGGCGGCAGCCGCAACCCTTCGCCGAAGATGGTGGTGGCGTTGGTAGGCAGCGAGCCGGGCAGCGGCCCGCCCACGTCTTGGGCATGGCCGAACATACTGGCCCAGCCGATCAGTTCGCGATCCTCACCCTTGCCATAGAAGATCGGCAGCATTACCAGCAAGTCGTTGATGTGGCTGATCGCACCGCCGCAGAGGTAGGGATCCGAGAGCAAAATCACATCGCCGGGTTCGATCGTCTGATCCCAATGGTCGAGCAGGCCGGCGATGTACGAACCGAACTGGCCGACGATCATCCGCCCGTGCGGATCGGTAATCATCGGAAACTGGTCGTGCTGCTCGCGGATCACCGGACTCATCGCTGTGCGGTAGAGCACAGCGTCCATCTCGTAGCGGGTGTTCTTGAGCGCGTTTTCGATAATATCGAGCGTGACCGGATCGATCTCAATCTGGGGAATCGACGCGATTTTGAGATTGGTTGCCATCGTTGTTCCTCGCTATTCGGCTTGGCGCAAGACCGCACCGGCGGTTAGCTGCGATTGATCAACAGGTTGAAGTAGCGATCAACGGTTGCGGTGTGGTGAGGCAGCACCACCGTCGTGCTATCGACTTCGGTGATAATGGCCGGGCCTTCGACCTGCATGCCGGGGCGCAGTTTGTTGCGGTCGTAGAGCTTGGCCGTGATCCATTCGCCGTGGCGGTAGATCTGGTGGTCGCCGGTGTAGGCGCTGCTGGCATCGGCATCACCCGGCTCGGCTTCGGGCAACTCCACCTTCGTCACCCGGCCAATGCCGACAGCGCGCAGATTGACGATCTCGACGTTGCTGTCGAGCATGAAGCCATAGGTGCGATCGTGCAGGTCGTTGAAGCGCTGCACCAGCAGCGGGATCAGGTCTTGCTCGAATTCGGCCTCGCTGACCGCAATCGGCATTTCGTAGCCTTGGCGGTAGTAGCGCATATCGACGAAGTAGCGAATCTCTTGGCGGGCGGGTGGGATGGCTTCGGCAGCGAGCATGGTGCGAGCTTCGCGGCCCAGCTCGCGCAGCATACCGACCATCTCCTCTTGCTCAACCCGATCGACGGTGCGGATGTAGGTGCGGGCGAACTCGTCGCGATAGTCGGCGCTGAGGTCGCCGAGCGCGCAGAGCAGACCGGGAGCGGGTGGCACGATTACCGGGTAGCAGCCGAGCAATTCGGCCAGCGCATTGCCGTGGAGCGGGCCGGCCCCGCCGAAGGCCATCAAGGCAAACTGGCGCGGGTCGAAGCCGCGTTGCACGCTGACCAGCCGCAGCGCGCCGAACATATTCTCGTTGACGATGCGCAAAATCCCTTCGGCGGCATCCATCAGGCTGAGGCCGGTCGCATCGGCGATCTTCTGCACCGCCGCTTTGGCCGCGGCCACATCGAGCTGCATCGCGCCGCCGAGGATGCTTGGCGGCAGGTAGCCGCAGACCAGATTGGCATCGGTGACGGTCGGTTCAGTGCCGCCTTTGCCGTAGCAGGCCGGGCCGGGCACCGCGCCGGCGCTCTGCGGGCCAACGCGCAGCGCGCGGGTGAGGGTAGGCACGTGGGCAATAGAGCCGCCGCCGGCGCCAACCGAGCGCACATCGACCGAGGGCACCTTCACCGGGAAATAGCCGAGCACCGTCTCGCGGGCAATGTTCGGCTCACCCATACAGAGCGAGACGTCGGTCGACGTGCCACCCATATCGAAGGTCAAGATATTGGGATACCCAGCGCGGATGGCGATGTGCAATGCGCCGGCCACGCCACCCGATGGGCCGGAAAGCAGCGTGTAGACCGGGTTCTCCTCGGTCGTCTCGGCGGTCATCAGGCCGGCGTCAGAGCGGAGAATGTTGAGCTTGGCTTGCACCCCTTGCTGGCGCAAGTGCTGATCGAGGTTGTGAACGTAGGTCTTGACCTTTGGCTTGACATAAGCGTTCATGGTTGCGGTGAGCGTGCGCTCATACTCGCGAAACTCCGGCAGCACGTCATACGAGATGGTCACCGGCAGGTGGGGGGCAATGCGCTGGGCAATCGTCTTGAGGCGGCGCTCGTGGTCGGGGTTGGCATAGGAATTGATCAGCGAAATCGTCAGCGACTCGATCCCCGAATCGACCAGCTCGCGCATAACCGCCTCGGCTTGAGTCTCGTCGAGCGGGCGCACCACCTCACCGCGCGCGCTCATGCGCTCGGACACCTCGCGGGTATCGGCTAGCGTCGCCGGCGGTTCCGGCTTGATCATAATCATCCAGCCTGCCAACGGCCCCGGCGTCTGCGAGCGGGCAAGATGCAAAATCTGCTTAAAGCCTTCGGTCGTGATCAGACCGACACGCGCGCCTTTGCCTTCGAGAATGACGTTGGTGGCGACGGTGGTGCCGTGCATGATCTGGGCGACTTGTGATGGGGCAATCCCGGCTTGCCGGCAGATGGCCGCGATCCCGGCCAGCACCGCCTCTGACGGATCGTGGGGTGTGGAGGGGGTCTTGTGGCGCCAATAGCGCCCGCTCTCCTCATCGAAGAGCATAAGGTCGGTGAAGGTACCGCCGACGTCGACTCCGATACGGTAACTCATGCTCCATTCCTCCCGTTGAAACAGCTATTTCTGCCCTCATCCCCCCGCCCTTGCGCCACCCGCTGCGAGAAGGGGGAGACGGTATGACTCGCGTATGGCCCGCTTTATGACCGGTGGTTTGCCGGTGTCGCCACCTGCGCATAGACCGGCCCAGCCTTGCCGGTCAGCGCCGGCAAGGGCCGGCCCAGCGTTGCGCTCAGCCAATCGGATGCGGCCAGCAAGGCTGGCAGGTCGATCCCGGTCGGTGCGCCAATGCCGTTGAACATGTGAACCAGATCCTCGCTGGCGATATTGCCGACGGCGCGAGGGGCAAAGGGGCAGCCGCCGATCCCGCCCAAAGCCGCATCGAATGAACGGATACCGGCTTGCCATGCGGCGAAGGCGTTGGCATAGCCGGTATTGCGCGTATTGTGGAGATGGATCGTGAGGGTGACGTGCGGCAATCGGCGCACGGCCATCGCGCACAACGCAGCCACCTGTGTCGGCACCGCCATACCGGTGGTGTCAGCGAAGACGATCTCGTTCGCTCCCATATCGGCGGCATGTTCAGCAATCGAGAGCACCCGTTCGGGCGAGACATAGCCATCGAAGGGGCAGCCGAACGACGCGCCGATCGCAACCCCGAACGCAATGCCGTCGTGGTGAATACGTAGCGCCAATTGGCTGAACTCAGCCAGCGAATCGGCGGTGGTGCGCTTGAAATTGGCCTGATTGAGGCCATCGCTGGCCGCCAGCACCAAGCGGACGTGGCGCAAGCCGGCGGCGGCGGCCAATTCGTAGCCACGTTGGTTGGGGGCGAGCGCCGTAAAGCGAAATGTGTCGTTGCTGGCGCGAGCGGCCAGATTGTGACCGCGTTCGGCGAGCAGGCGCGCAATCTCGCCGGCGCCGGCCATCTGTGGCACTTGCCGCGGATTGACAAACGAACCGATCTCCACTCGCGGCACGCCAGCCGCAAGCAGGCGCTCGATCAGCTCAACCCGTGTTGTGACCTCTAGCACCTCAGGCTCATTCTGCAAGCCATCGCGAGGCGCGACATCAATGATCGTCACCGCTTCCATCAAATCACCCGCTTCGCTTGCAACGCCGCTACCTCGTCTTCGCTCAAGCCGAGCAGATCGACAAACACCTCGCGGTTATGCTGGCCGAGGGCCGGCCCCGTCCAATCAATTCCGCCGGGAGTAGCCGAAAGCCGGGGCACGACATTCTGCATCTTGATCTCGCCCAAATCAGGGTCAGGCACGCCGACAATTGACTGGCGAGCGAGAAAATGCGGATCGCTCAACATCTCCTTAGCGGTATAGATCTTGCCCGCCGGGACGCCATACTCGTCCATCATGGCTTGGAGTTGATCAGCGGTGTAATTGATCGTCCACGCCGCAATCAGGTCATCGAGTTCGGCTTGGTGTTCGCCGCGCGCGTGGTGCGTGGCGAAACGCGGGTCGCGGGCCAATTCGGGTTGGCCCATCGCTTGGGCCAGACGGGTAAAAATCGTATCGGCATTGGCCCCGATCACAAACCAACCGCCATCAGCAGTGGGGTAAATATTCGAGGGGGCGACATTGGGCAAGACATTGCCGGTGCGCTCACGGATATGGCCGGTCAACTGATATTCGGGGATCATGCTCTCCATAAGGGCGAGCACCCCCTCGTAAATCCCGATGTCCACCACCTGCCCCTGCCCGTTGCGCTGGCGTTGATGGAGCGCGACAAGCGCGCCGATCGTCGCAAACGTCGCCGCGAGCGAATCGCCGATGCTGATGCCGATGCGAGTGGGCGGGCGGTCGGGGAAGCCGGTAATTGCGCGAATGCCACCCATTGCCTCGCCGATCGACCCAAAGCCGGCCTTATCGCGGTACGGGCCAGTCTGGCCAAACCCGCTCACCCGGATCATGATCAAACCGGGATTCAGCGCGCTCAACTCTTCCCAACCCAACCCCCACTCTTCAAGCGTACCGGGCCGAAAATTCTCCAGCACCATATCCACGTGGGGCACGATCCGCTTGACCAGCGCCTGCCCTTCGGGAGTGCGCAAATCAATCGTGATCGACTTCTTATTGCGGGCCAAAACCGGCCACCACAGCGTGCGGCCCTGATAGCGATGGCGGCCCCACTCACGCATCGGATCCCCCTTGCCGGGAGGTTCGACCTTAATCACCTCGGCGCCGAAATCGGCCAGCAACTGGCCGCAAAACGGCCCGGCCAAAAACGCGCCCAATTCGAGCACCCGGATATCATCGAGCGGTCGCGGCGGACGTTGGCGGCTCACAGTTCATTCTCCTCGCCGGACGCGACAGCAGCCGATTCCGCGCGCCGGCTCTGCAACAACACATCTCGACCATAGAAAATATGCTCGCGCATCATAGCGCGGGCGCGATCGCCATCGCCAAGGGTGAGCGCATTGAGAATACTGCGGTGAAAAAAATTAGAAATTTGGCGCTCTTCTTTGCGATACCAATAGAACGAGCGAAACTGCAACGGCACCGCAACAATCTGGTTGAGCATTGCAATCAGGCGTTGATTGCCGGCGGCCTCGGCGATCGTCTGGTGAAAGACCGCATTCTGCTCAACCAGAAAATGCACTTCGTCTTCGCGGCGAGCAAAGGTGTGGTTCAGCGAATCTTCCAGCGCCGCGGCGGCGGCTTCCATACGGGCCAACTGATCCGGTGTAATGCGTTGGGCGGCCAGAAATGCGGCATGGCCTTCGAGCAAGGCGCGCAAGTCATACATCTCGAGCAGGTCATCAATCGTAAAACTGCGCGCGACTGCGCCGCGGTTAGGGAAGATCTGTACCAACCCCTCGGCGGCGGCGCGCACCAGTGCCTGCCGCACTGGGGTGCGGCTCACGCCGAGATCGCTAGCCAACCGCTCTTCGACCAACCGGGAGCCGGGCGGGTAATGGCCTTCGATCAGCAACCGGCGCAGGCGCTGGTACACCTGATCTGCAGAAGATTCATCTGATGTATACAATTTAGTCATTACAATTCGCTGTAGTAGCTGGTAGAGCGCATGCAAGCACGGTAAAGCGGCGTACGATTAGCGTTATAAAGGCGTATCAAAACGCAATTATGCTGAATTGTTATATTAGTTATGCCTTGGAAAGATTGTATACAATATACCAGAGGACGGTAGAGGTGTCAAGCACCCTGTAGCGCCGCACGGCTGTGCGGCTCCATATACAGCTAGCTTCCTCCTTCCCATTCCCAACCCTCTGCGTCTTTGCGTGTAAATCCTCTGCGCCTTTGCTCCCTTTGCGTCTTTGCGTTAACCCCCGGCCCCGTCTCGCTCTTCTCGTGCAGCCACCCTCCTCGCCTCCTCCCCCCAGCGGGAGGAGGCGCCAACCCCTCCCCCAGCGGGGGAGGGGCTAGGGGTGGGGGCAGATCAACCGTGGGAATGAGGAAGCTGTGCTGAGAGCGGAACGCCGCAGCGCTCCGCTTTCCGTGCAGTGGGAGCGGGGGTGGGGGTGAGGGTACTGAGCCAAATAGCCACAAAGATACGCAAAAGGCACAAATATTGTACGTTTTTGTGCCTCTTGTGTCTTTTTGTGGCTATGCCACCCGCTGCGTAGCGGGTACGGCGGTGCTGAGAGCGGAACGCCGCAGCGCTCCGCTTCCGTGCAGTGGGGGAGGGTACTGAGCCAAAGAGCCACAAAGATACGCAAAAGGCACAAAACCATGAGGTTGATGGTTGGTGTCTCTTGGCATCTCTTGGTGACTCTTCCCCGAACCCCTTTGCGTCCTCTGCGTGCTTGGCGTCTTTGCGTTGAGCATCTCTGCGCCTTAGCTCGCTTTGCGTCTTGGTCATTGACCCTCACCCCCCTACATGCGCTACAATCACGCGCGTGGTGTCGTTATTATCGTGAGCATTGTATGGCTACTGCCCGCCCACCCATCTCGGTGGTCATCCCCACTTACCACGCCCTGCGCTACCTGCCGGCCTGCCTCGGCGCGGTGCAGGCGCAGTTGCGCCCGTATGACGAAATTGTGCTGGTCGATAACCGCTCGCGCGACCGGGCCGGCGCGTGGGTGCGCACCCATCTGCCGGCGGTACGGGTGATCGAGCTGCCCTACAACACCGGTTTTGCCGGCGGCGTGAATGCTGGCATCGCAGTGGCGCGCGGCGAGTTGATCTGGCTGATCAACGACGACGCGCTGGCCGAGCCGGGTTGCGTGGATGCGTTGTGGGAGGCGCTGCGCGATCAGCCGGCGGCGGGTTGGGCCGCTGGGGTCTTGACCTTCAGCCGCCACCCGCAGGTGGTAGCTGGGGCCGGGATTCGCTTTCAGGCTGACGGCATTGCCACCGATCGGGCGCTGGGGCTGCCGGTGTCTGATCTGCCGGCCCAGCCCCAGTTGGTCTTTGGCGCTAGTGGCGGTTTGGCGCTGCTGCGGCGCGCGATGCTCGACGACATCGGCTTCTTTGCCGACTTTTTCAGTTATCTCGAAGACGCCGATCTGGCGTGGCGGGCCCAATTGCGTGGCTGGGAGTGCGTGCTGGCTCCGCGTGCCCGCGCTCGCCACGTCTATTCGGCCACTGCCGGCATGTTCAGTCCGTTCAAGCAGCGTCTGCTCGGCCGCAACCGGATTCGCATGCTGATCCGTTGCTTGCCAACGCCATTGCTGGTCGCCTGCTTGCCGGCAATACTGGCCTACGACGGCATGGCGCTGGCGTATGCCGCATTGCGCCGGCAGGCGGACATGGTTGCCGGTCGCCTGATGGCGCTGGCCGAATGGCCGGTCTTGCAACAGCAACGCCGGATTATTCAGGCCCGCCGCACCGCTTCGCTCTCCGCCTTAGCCCGCTGGATCGAACCTCCCGGCGGGCCGGTGGCCGCGCTGCGTACCCAACGGCGCTTGGCAGCGTTGGTAGCGGGTTGATTCCGTGCTCGCGGGAGGTTGCTGCGGGCGCGCAGAGCGTGGCTCGCAATGACAACGGGGAGCGCGGGCCGCTGGCCCGCAATCGCAGCACGAGGAGAGGGGTGTTAGCAACCGGCGGCGGTTATCCTGCCGCACGCCATAGCGACGCGGCGATGTACCTTGTTGCCCCCACCCCCAACCCCTCCCCCGCTGGGAGAGGGGTGGCCCTCACCCCCAGCCCCTCTCCCACGTCAGTGGGAGAGGGGCGCTGCTGCGTTTCGCTCTCGCACTGCCTCGTCTGCCTACAGCGGCTCCCCCGCTTCCGCCGTCAGGTAGGTGCAGCGGGCGGGTTGATTCCGTGCTCGCGGGAGGTTGCTTCGCCGCGCGGAGCGTGGCTCGCAATGACAAAGAGATGTGTGCGGCAGTGAGACTGCCGCACTCCATAGAAATGCAAACGGGCAGCCGAAGCGCTGCCCGTTTACCGAACATCTGCCCGCGCGTCTAGCGGCTTGCCCTGCGACGCAGTTCTATTTACTGACCAGTTGGGCATTCAGCAACAGCTTCCACAACCGGTACCACCACGATTGTTCGCGGCGGAGGCGACGCGCTTCGCGCACCAGCCGTTCGTGTTCGGCATCGCGGATGAGATCGCGCTGATGCACCTCGGCAGCCGTCAACTCGAGCCACGTGCCATACATAACCAACCTCCTCTATCGTTGAGCGACGCTACGACGACGCTGTCTCGCGCCGGATGGCAACGAATATGCAACCTTCGCCACACATCGATCGTAGTGTATAATGAACACTAGTGATTGTGCGAAAAATAACAATCACTACCGGTTGTCGCTTTACTACTGTGCTAGCGAAGTGCGTCTGAACCGCTCGTTGCCGTAGATGGCGGTTGAGACCATTCGTGGTCGTTGGCGCAATGTCATCCTCATTCCTGCCAACAGCTTGAAGCGACCCGGCGACAGTGCTACAATGAGATCAATGGTGAAGCAAATGGTTCTTCAGTCAAAGGAGACTCCTATTAACGAGATTCGTACTCACGACGGTAAACGGCTTTATCCGACTGCGACGCCGCGCCGGCGCGCTCTGTTAGTCGGCGCTGAGATTGCCAGCGCGCGCAGCCCATGGCCAGTCGAAGATTCGCTTGATGAATTAGCCCTCCTCGCCAAGACGGCTGATCTTGAGGTGGTAGGCCGTATTTTTCAGCGCCTGCCCGAACCGCTGCCCAAGTTCTTTATCGGTCCCGGCAAGGTCAAGGAAGTTGCGGCGCTGCGTGAACAGACGCAGGCCGATCTGATCGTGTTCGATGATGAACTGAGCCCGGCCCAGACCCGTAATCTTGAAGAGGAGTTGCAGACGCAGGTGATTGACCGCACCGGTCTGATCCTCGATATCTTCGCCAGCCATGCCCGCACTCACGAGGGGCGTTTGCAGGTCGAACTGGCCCAGTACCAGTACTTGTTGCCGCGTCTGCGCCGGCAATGGACGCACCTTGAACGGCAGGCCGGCACCGGCGGCGGTACTTCGGCGGGTGGCGTGGTTGGTCTGCGCGGTCCCGGTGAGACGCAGCTTGAAATTGACCGCCGCTTGATCGAGCGCCGGATTGCGTGGCTGAAAGAGCAGTTGGCTGATGTGCATCGTCACCGCGAGCTGTATCGCCAGCGCCGCCGCCAGAGCGGGGTGCCGGTGATCGCGCTGGTTGGCTATACCAATGCCGGCAAGAGCACGTTGCTTAATGCGATGACTGGCGCTGAGGTGTTGGCCGAGGATAAGCTGTTTGCCACTCTCGACCCGACCACCCGGCAGGTGTTGTTGTCCGGCAATATTGTCGCGCTGATGACCGACACGGTCGGTTTTATCCAGAAGCTGCCTCCCAAGCTGGTCGCCGCCTTCCGCGCTACGCTCGAGGAGATCGAAGAGGCTGACTTGCTGTTGCACGTGGTGGATGTCACCCACCGCAACGCCCAAGAGCATGCCCAAACCGTTGAGCAAACTCTGCGCGAGCTAGGGGTGGATCAGAAGCCGATTCTGACCGTGCTCAACAAGATCGATCTGCTCGAAGGGGCGACTGCCGAGGGTATCGGGCAAATTGCGGCGGAAATGGGATTGCCCGGCGATATTGTGGCCGTCTCGGCCCAGCAGGGCTGGGGGTTGCAGACGCTCGGCGAGCGGATCGTCGAGACGCTGGCCAAGCGGATGGTGCGGGTTGATGCGTTGATCCCATATCAGCGCAACGATCTCGTGGCCCTCTGGCGGCAGCGCGGTGTGATTGAGGTCGAAGAATTCAGCAGCGACGGCGCGCATATTGTTGGCCGGTTGCCGCCGGCGTTGGCCGCCCAATTTACCCGTTTTGCCCGCGCGTAACGCTTGAACTGCGGCGGGGGCGCAGCGTAGCTGCGCCCCTGTTTTTTGTTGCCAAGGACGTTTTGAGGACGCTCGTTTGCTACGATGGCATCACAGCAGACCGCGATGGGTCAATAACGCCTGCCGTTATCGTTGCCAACGTCGCTGGTTTGCTGTGATGCTTAACCATTTCGTAGCCTAAAGGAGCATTCGCATGAAGCGCACGGCTGCTATCCTCGCCGTGATCGTGTTGTCGGTGATGGGGTTGGGCCTCTCGCGCACGGCGGCGCAGAGCGGGGCGCCGGGGTTGCAGGCGGCGTTGGGAACGGCGTTCACCTATCAGGGTCGCTTGACGCAAAGCAGCGGGCCGGTAAACGGAACCTGCGATGTTGAGTTTCGCCTATTTGATGACGCCACTGCCGGTACCCAGATCGGCAGCACCCAGACCAAGACCAACGTGACGGTGACGAATGGCGTGTTCACCGTCGCGCTCGATTTTGGCGCTACCGCCTTTAACGGCGATGCGCGCTGGCTGGCGATCAGCGTGCGTTGCCCGGCGGGCAGCGGCAGCTACACCGCGCTCAGCCCGCGCCAACCGCTCACGCCGGCGCCGTATGCGCTCGCGTTGCCGGGGTTGCGGACGCAGCCGAACGCGACGAGTCCAAACCTGATCGGCGGTTTCAGCGGCAATAGTATCACCAACGGCGTCGTTGGCTCAGCGATTGGCGGTGGCGGCGGCAACGTCTTCCCCAACCGCGTGACCGATGATTACAGCGTCGTGAGCGGCGGCTACAACAATCAAGCCGGCGATAATGCCGGCACGACCAGCGATCGGCCATACGCAACGGTGGGTGGCGGCGTGGGCAACACGGCGAGCGGCGAAGGCGCAACAATTGGTGGTGGCGGCTACAATATCGCCAATGCCATCGGTACAGCGATTGGCGGTGGTAATGGCAATAATGCCACGGGTTCATTCGCAACTATTGGCGGAGGGATTGGCAACAATGCTAGCGGCTCTTATGCCACGGTTGGCGGCGGCAATCAGAATACGGCTAGCGGCGCTTATACTGTGATTGGCGGCGGCAATCAGAATACGGCTAGTGAGGTCGAGGCTACGGTTGGCGGCGGCAACACGAACCAAGCCAGTGGCCGGCAATCGACGGTTAGCGGGGGCTATCAGAACATTGCCAGCGGCATCTTTGCCACCGTTCCCGGCGGCGCAGGGGCCGCAGCGGCCAATTTCGGCCAGATGGCGTATGCGTCAGGCTCATTCTTTTCTCCCGGCGATGCCCAAACCTCAACCTACGTCTTGCGCAATTTGACGGATGGTTCGACTACAGCGGTTGAGTTATTTCTCGACGGCAGCGCACAGCGCATCGCTATTTCCGACGATCGCACGGTGGTCTTTGAAGCCTTGATCGTTGGCCAGCGGCCGGATGGCGCCTCGGCAGGCTTCCGCTTGAGCGGCGTGATTGCCAATATCAACGGCACCACGAGTTTGCTCGGCGTCACCCCGCTCGAAAGCTTGGGCAGCACTCCGGCGGCTAGTTCGTGGACGGTGATTGTGCTGGCGGATGATCCGAGCGACTCGCTGCGGTTTGTGGTGACGACTAGCGCCACCTTTACCGCATGGGTAGCGACCGTGCGGACGGTTGAAGTTTCGGTTGATTAGGAGGGGAGCATGCGCGCGATCCTGATCATCTTCGTGCTGGCTGTGCTGGCCGGAGTGCCGGCGGCAAGCGTGACACCGGTGGCGCAGGCCCAATCTGGCGGGGGGTACGATGTGTCGTGGAGTACCATCGACAGTGGAGGCGCTACCCTTAGCACCGGTGGCAGTTATGCGCTCGGCGGCACGATTGGCCAACCTGATGGCGGTGTGCTTAGTGGCGGCGGTTATACGCTGACGGGAGGCTTCTGGGGCGGCGTGAGCAGCACGGCGCGTCTCTTCGTGCCGTTAGTGCAGCGGTAAGCGGGCGAGGGGCGGCGTGCGTGCATCTTGCTGGCAGCAGGTGCCTCGTGGTAGGCTGAACAAGCCGTTTGTATGGTTGCTGCTGCTATTCTTGCCGTTCCCTCCCGTCTGCCCTTGCGAGCCGCGCGAAGCGCGGCGAAGCAATCTCCTGCGAGCACGGTAGCCACCCCCTCAGACACTCATTCCGCTGAAGCGGGGGATTGCTTCGGTCGGGCGGCAGCCAGCGACGCTGGCTGCCGCACCTCCCTCGCAATGACATACGGGCCGGTCCTTGCGAGGCGCGAAGCGGCGAAGCAAGTCCTGCTTCAGCGCCGGCGCTGGCTGGTAGGGCAGCGCAAGAGCGGGCGATGGCCGCATCGCGTTGAGGAGACGTCGCCGTGAGCACGGCAGTTATCCGCTGAGTCATGCGCCGCGTCCCCATCTGTCATTGCGAGCCGCGCGAAGCGCGGCGAAGCAATCTCCCGCGCGCACGGCAGCCACCCGTTCAGGCATGTATTCCGCCGAAGCGGGGGATTGCTTCGGTCGGGCGGCACCCAGCGTAGCTGGCTGCCGCCACTCCCTCGCAATGACAGAAGATGATGCCCCGCCCCCCGTCTGTCATTGCGAGCCGCGCGAAGCGCGGCGAAGCAATCTCCTGCTTCAGCGCGTGCATTGGCTGGCGGGGAAGCGCAAGAGCGGGCGATGGCAGCATCGCGTTGAGGTGTCGTCACCGCGAAAGCGGGGGATTGCTTCGGGCGCTGTGCGCCCTCGCAATGACATACGTGCCTGTCCTTGCGAGCCGTGCGAAGCGCGGCGAAGCAATCTCCTGCTTCAGCGCGTGCAGTGCGTGTGCGCATGCAAGCCGCCACGTGATGTTGTTAGTACGTTCTCGATCGTGTATAGTGTTGAGACATCGCTGGTCAGGCTGCCGCTTCGTCTTTTTACATCATGCTTCAAGCCTATGCTCCGCTATCTGCGCCTGTTCGCACTCTTTGCCCACAATAGCCTGCAAATCGCGCTTGAATACCGCGTCAACTTCCTCACCTCGCTCCTCCAGAGCAGCCTGTGGCTGCTGTGGGGTGTGCTCGGCACGCTGGTCTTCTTCCAGTTTAGCGGCACGCTCGGCGGCTGGACGTTGCCGCAGGCGTTGCTGGTCGTCGGTCTCTTTCGCATCTTCGAGGGCTTGATCGACGGCATTATGCGCCCGAATATCACCCGCATCGTCGAGCATATTCAAAAAGGGACGCTCGATTTTGTGCTGGTCAAGCCGGTTGATAGCCAGTTTATGGCGTCGCTGCGCCAGATTAATCTGCTCGTGCTGCCTGATTTACTGGTTGGGTTTGGCTTGATCGGTTACGGTCTCTGGGTGGGGCGGATGTGGCCGACGCCGCTGCAACTGCTCGCCTTCGCCTTCCTGCTCGCCTGCGGGATCGTGATGGCTTACGCGATTTGGATGTTGCTGGTGACAACTGCCTTCTGGCTGGTGCAAGTCGAGAATGTCACCGAGCTGCTCACCGCCATCTATGAGACGGGGCGTTTTCCGGTCACAGCCTATAGCCCGGCGATCCGGCTGGTGCTCACCTTTATCATTCCGATCGCCTTTCTCACCACCTTCCCGGCGGCAGCGCTGATCGGTCTGCTCGATCCGCTCTATCTCGCGCTAGCGCCGGTGATTGCCGGGGTGTTGCTGCTGGCGGCGCGGGCGTTTTGGCGGGTCGGGTTGCGTTCGTATACCAGTGCGTCGTCGTGACGCAACGGCGCAGTAAAGCCGGACGGCTGTCCGGCTCCAGATGGTCGAGCAAGTTAATCGGCCACCGCCAACCCCAATGCCTCGCGCGCCGCGCCGGCAACAAACAACGAACCGGTGACACAGATCAGGTCGTCAGGGCCGGCCAAGGCGCGGGCAACGGCGAGTGCTTCGGCCACTATCGGTACGATCTGTAATGGGGTGTTACTAAACGGCTCCACCTCGGCGGCGATGCGGTCGAGATCCATGGCTTTGGGGTGACTGGCGCGCGTGATGATGATCTGCGCGGCGTGGGGCGCGAGGGCGGCGGCGATCGCGGCGATGTCTTTGTCGCGCGAAGTGCCGAGGACAAGGATCATCCGGCGGTGCGGCAGCTCTTGGGCAATCGCCTGCCAAAGCTTTTCTGCCGAGTCACCGTTGTGGGCGCCGTCGATCAAGATGCGCGGCGGGCCGTCGATCAACTCAAACCGGCCCGGCCACCACGCTTCGGCCAACCCGCGCCGGATCGCTGCGTCGTCAATCGTGAACCCTTGCCCGCGCAGCAGCAGCGCCGCTCCCATCGCCAACCGCGCGTTTTCGCGTTGGAACGTGCCGTGCAACTTGCCCGGCTGCGGCGGCGCCGGATACGCCAACGGCTGCCCGGCTGCCAGCCACGGCTCAACCGCTGCTTCGGCGGCCAGCCAGAGCGGCGCACCGACCGTCTGCGCTTCGGCGGCGAAGACCGCTGCCGCTTCAGCGCGCTGCGGTACCGTGATCGCCGGTTGGCCGGCGCGGATAATACCGGCCTTGTTGTAGGCAATATCGCGCAACGTCGGCCCCAGTATCGCCATGTGGTCATAGCTGATCGACGAAATCACCGCGACCAGCGGCGTGATCGTCGCCGCGGCATCGTAGCGTCCGCCCAACCCGACCTCCACCACAGCCAGATCAACCTGCGCCGCGACAAAATGGCGCATCGCCATCACAAAGCCAATATCGAACGTGCTAGGCCGGCCATAGGTCGCTACATCAAACCCCTCAACCAGCGGTTGCACCGCATTGACCAGCTCAATCAGCGTCTGCTGGCTGATCGGCTCGCGGTCGATCTGGATCCGTTCACGGTACGAACTGAGGTGCGGCGACGTCCACAATCCCACCTTCAACCCAGCCGCGCGGGCCATCGCTTCGATCATCGCACAGGTGCTGCCTTTGCCTTTCGTGCCGGCCACCACCACCGCGCGCAAATGCTGGTGCGGATTGCCCGCTGCATCCAACAATGCTGTAATCCGGGCCAGCGCGTGCGCGGCGATCGCTGGGTCAGGCGAACCCTGCCGGGTGGGGTCGATAAAACTGTAGATGTAGTCGAGCGCCGCTTGGTAGGTGGTAATAGGCATAGCAAACTCTCATCGCAAGCCGCGTAGCGCCGGCGAGCGCTGATACGCGACGGGTGAACGCCGTTGGTGTATGATACCATTGCCGGGCAAGAGTGGGAATAAAAGCGCAAACATACGCCTAGAGCCGTTGTCTCTCAACGGCTCTAGGCGCAGGGGTATTGTGAGGGCGTGCTTAGCGGATGGTCAGCGGGATGAATGTTGTGAAGCGGTTGGGGATGTAAGTAAACGTGCGCGGGCCAGCCGCCGCGCTCGGTAACTCCCAGTCCCCAGCATACACGATCCACGAATAGCTGCCCTCACTGGGGAGGGTCACAGTCCAACTTGTGCTGTCGATCCAGTCCGAACTCGCGCTCCACGAGTTGTCAGCTTTCGTAATCGTGAAGCGGAAGTTGCGGGTTGGGTTCGGCCAGTTATCCGGGTCGCCAGCATCGGCCACTTGCAAGGTGACGGTGGCTGTCTTGATGATAGCGTTGTTATCCGGGCTGATTAGGTGTGGCGGGTTGGGCGGGCGGTTGGGGATGTAAGTAAACGTGCGCGGGCCAGCCGCCGCGCTCGGTAACTCCCAGTCCCCAGCATATACGATCCACGAATAAGTACCCTCACTAGGGAGGGTCACGGTCCAGCTTGTGCTATCGATCCAGTCCGAACTCGCGCTCCACGAGTTGTCAGCTTTCGTAATCGTGAAGCGGAAGTTGCGGGTTGGGTTCGGCCAGTTATCCGGGTCGCCAGCATCGGCCACTTGCAAGGTGACGGTGGCTGTCTTGATGATAGCGTTGTTATCCGGGCTGATTAGGTGTGGCGGGTTGGGCGGGCGGTTGGGAATGTAAGTAAGCGTGCGCGGGCCAGCCGCTGCGCTCGGTAGCTCCCAATCACCAGCATACACGATCCACGAATAGCTGCCCTCACTGGGGAGGGTCACAGTCCAACTTGTGCTGTCGGTCCAGTCCGAACTCGCGCTCCACGAGTTGTCAGATTTCGTAATCCTGAAGAGGTAGTTGCGGATAGGGCGTGGCCAGTTATCCGGGTCGCCGGCATCGGCCACTTGCAAGGTAACGGTAGCCATCTTGATGATAGCACCGTTGTCGGGACTGATCAGGTAGGGTGGATTGGGCGGAAAGTTGCCCTCGTTCGTAATCCTGCCAACAGCGCATTGGCGATACCCGTCGCGAATCCGGGTCATACAACCTTCATATTCGTTGGGAAGTGCGCTGACTGTCCAGCCGCCAATATCAATGCCGTCAATCGATATTGGAGTTCCACCGCGCGAGATCCAAAAATGGACATGCGCGCCGCTCTGAGAGCCACCGAGACAACTGGTACCGGTGCCGATCATACCGAGATACGTGTACCGTTCGACCCGACTCCCATTCGTGACCGCAATCCCAGCGAGATGGTAGTAGTTCGTGCTAAAGCCACCGGGGTGATCGATCCGAACTAGATCCGAATTTTGACCGCACGGGGTATAGGCTACCCCTTCTCGGGCCGCTCGCACACGACCGCCGTTGACCGCAAAATCAAGCCCCGATCTCGTGGTTTCACGCGGAAAGGTTTTGTGTGGACCACCAGTGAGATACCATGTCTCTCTCACTGCCCATGGTAAGTTGAGCTGCATTGAACCGTCGCCGCTCAATTGAGCCGTCGTCGGCATGGTCGACCATTGTTCTGGCGTCAACAGATGTTGGGGGATCTGGGTGAGCGCTTGGGTAAATGCAGGGGTGTGTTCTAGCGCAACTTGCCATCCGCCGTCTCGTTGCTCGGCAAAGAAGAGCAAGATTTGCGGCGCAGTTTCTTCATCTGTTACGCCATCAGATGAGGATTGGGGAATGACGGCGGCGGAGCCAAAGACCCACGCTTTGACACGCGAAATTGGTGAAACAATGATATGGTCGGTCGCCGCGTTTGGCTGCTGGGTTCTGATTGCCGCGCTCACCGCTTGTTCTAACGCCGGATCAAGGGGCGGTGAAGCAATGACCGGCTTGATCGGAAAGCTGATGGAAACGAGGGCTACGATAATACTCATCACCACGAACACGACCATCCCAAACGGTAGCCGGGTAAGAGCAGGTTCTGTCTTGCTCGGCTGCATAGCTCCCCTCCTGTTCGTAGTTGGCGAAACGAACCTTCTAGCTGGCAGGTTGCGGCCGTACAAGCGATCTGCTAAGCACGTGGGGAGATGGTAGAAGGAATGAGTGCTTATCAAGCGCTTCTTAGCCGTATCATAGCAAGCGTAGCGCTGCTGCCAATGTCGCAAAAGTAAGATATCTAGGCGATGCTTGATCTCAGTTGGCATGCAGGTATTGTCTTGGTGATCGTGCTACGCGGACATGGTGTGCGTGTTCGGCGGCGATGGCGTCGGAAGTGGTCAGCGCTGCCCGCGCATTCGGTGAAGAGCGCTGGTCTGCTCAGAATCACGAGTGTGCATTCGCGTTGACTGCATACTGTGCGGATTTCAAGCTATCGGGGCCGGCGCTGATGTCTGCCATTAAGCGAGAATTCATAGCGCCGAGACTGGCGCAATCATCGCAACGTTTATGTACGAACTGCCAACCTTGATGTGAGGGCTACTTTTCACTCTGTCAGGGTGTTCCGGGAAAGCTGTCGCGATCGCGACAGCTTTCCCGTCTTCCCCCACATTGACAGACCGCACCGAATCCTCTATGCTACACAATGCGAACAGGTGAGCGAAGGAGCAGGCATGAGTCTTAATCTCGCGGCGCTAGGTGAGCAGGTGCGCACGATGAGCCAGACCGTGGCGCGGGAGGTGCGCCAACGCGATGCGCGGGTCGCCGAGGTGCGTGCGCGCTATCTGCTTGAGGCTGGCCATGAGGAGCATTGGGCTGCAGCCGTCAAATACAGTGAGTCATCGACCAACTGGCTGCTGGCGGCGCCGGTTGAGCCGTTTGCGACAGTGTGTGATCTGCCTCCCATCCCCACCGATTACGCCATCGCTGCGACCGATGGCTCGCATATCGATGTCGATCGCCACGGCGAGGTAAGTTGTTATCTGATCAACATTGGGAAGGTCTATATTCGCTACGGCGCGCAGCCGGAAGCGCGGCTCGAGTCGTCTCCAAAGCTCTATTTTGCCGAAGCAGATCTGTTTTTTCACGATGATACCCGCCGCATTCCGATCGAGGGCGCGTTGCTCAGCGTGCGGCGCGATGTCGAAGAGGGGGTGGCGTTAGGCGAGTTGGCCATCGGCGCGCTGACCGATCCGGCCATCCCGCGGTTGGCCTTGCAAGACGGCACCCTGATCCGGTGGGCGCTGGCGAATGCTGATGCCAACGTGCGCGATCACTTTTTGCGGCAATATCTGGCCTACCTCGAACGGATGCGCCAACACGCGATCCCAGTGGCGTCGTACATTAGCCGCAGCCGGTCGCCGGAAGTGGTGGGGTTGGTACGCTTGATGTTCTGCCCCGATGTGAATGTAACGGCGCAGCGCGGCGCCAATTGCGCCCAGTGCAGCGATGCTAAGAATGGCAAACCGCCATCGTGCATGATCTGCCAAGACCTGATCGATGCCGATATCTTTGCTGCGCGCTTGGGTGAAGGCCAGCGTGGCCCGATCTTTCGCTCGCTCAGCCGGATCAGCGTTGAAGGGTACGAGCATCACCAGATTCACTTCTTTTTCTTGCGGGTCGGGCGCGAGCTAGCCCGCGTCGAGCTGCCCGGTTGGGTGGCTGACCAGCCGGAATGGGTCGATCAGGTGCATGCGCTGGTTTACGATCAAGCGGCGCGCGGGCAGGGCTACCCGATCGCCTTGCAACGCGCCCACGAGCAGGCGGTGATTCGCAGCGCCGAGCGGCGTGTGTTCGAGCAGATGGTCTCTGGCGCGCTTCAGCGCGCCGAAGCGCCGGCTGGCGTTTCGGCCAAGCGCGAGAGCAAGCAGTTTGTGCAGGGATGATACGTATGACGTTGCCGCAAAATGGCCGGATTGGCGAGATTATTGAGTCGTCAACGACATATTTTGTCGCCGCTAGCTACGAATTGTTGGCTGCGCCGCCGTTTGGCGCGTTGGTGCGGGCCACGACCCGCGATCAGGCGTTGGCGGTTTATGGGCTGGTATTTAATATTCACACCGGCAGCCGCGAGCCGGGCGGGCGGGCGATTGTGCGCGGCCGTACCTACAGCGGGCGCAATCTGTACGACGACCAAATCTACCGCGAACATCCCGATCTCGGCGAGGTATTGCAAACCGAGTTTGCCGCACTAACCGTCGGTTACGCGCTTGATGGCCGCTTGCTCCAGCGCCTGCCGCCCCAGCCGCCGCCGGTGCATTATTCGGTCTACCCCTGCGAGCCACCCGAATTGGCGCAGTTCGGCGAGCAACTCGATTTTCTGCGCACCGTTTTGCTCGCTCCCGGCGTGCCGTCGGATGAACTGTTGGCCGCGTCCGTCCGCGCGATCGCATTGGCCCGCCGTGACGGCCCGGCCTATCTGGTGCGGGTGGGCCGTGAATTGGCCCGGCTGCTCAAAGAGGATTATGACCGGTTGACGGCGCTGCTGCACCGGATTAGGCCGTAACCGGCGAGCGTAACGGTATCGTCATAGCGCCCTATGGCTGGTCTTGCGCTGTGGAGTGAAGCGCCGCTTCCCGCTTGTCATTGCGAGCCGAGCGGTCGGGGCCGAGCGCCGCTCGGCC
>NZ_LWQS01000038.1 GCF_001650695.1 Chloroflexus islandicus | reverse complement strand
GTTCGGCGGTGGCATTGCCGTCGGCGGCGCGCGCCGCCACTACCAGCGTATATTGGCCGGGAGGCAGCAACCGGCGCAGCACCTGTGGATCATCGGTCGGCACACTGCCATCAAACCGCAACACATACGGATCGCTGGCCGCAGCCCGCGGCTGCGCCCGTCGCAGATCGTAGCGCTGGCCGGCAGCATCGAGCACATAAATATCCACCAGCGCCGACCGGCCAATCTCATAGCTGATGGCCAGCGGCGCCCCCGCCCCCGGCTCATATCGCTCGGCGCTCGCCGTCACCTCGCCCAGCAATGGCGCAGCGGCGCATCCGCTCAGGCTAATCAACCCTAGCCAAAGCAACCCCAGACCCACGAATAGCATCAGCGGGCGCGCGAATCGCCACGCAAGAACCTTCATGTGCAACCCTCCACACCTATCAAACATCAGCGCACGTTCAATCAGCCACCGGCCTACCGGCAGCGGCAAACTGGCGTTGCAACGCCCGTCCGCCGGCCAACGAAGGCACGATTGCAATCACCGCCAACAGCGCCGCCACTCGCATCGCCACATCGTAGCCGCCGGCCAAAATCGGCGGCGGTGCGGCGGTAATCGGCGTAATCGGGCCGCCATTCAAGGCAAAAATCTGCGACGCCCAGATCGCGCCGGCCAGCGCGATCCCACCGGTTTGACCCACCGTGCGCACGACCGCTAGCAACCCGCTCGCCACCCCCAACGCCTCCGGCGGGGCATTGCCCAGCACAGTGCTGTTATTCGGGCTTTGAAACAAGCCCACCCCAATCCCCAACAGCACCAAAAACCCCAACATCTGCGGCGGCGGCGTCACTGGCGTACTGGCACTCAACCCCAACAGGGCCACGGCCGTAATCACCAAGCCAACGATTGTCAACAACCGTGGGCCAACCCGATCCGACAACCGTCCGCTGATTGGCGACATCAACGACAAGGCGACCGGCAACGCCACTAACATAAATCCGGTACGTTGCAGATCGAATTGGTAGACCAACTGGAAGAAGAGCGGGGTCAGCAACAGATTAAAGGAGAGACCGAGAAAGAGTACCAGCGACGCCAGCAGATTCAGCGAAAAGGCCAAGCGCCGGAAGATGCGCAGATTGAGCATCGGCTGCGGCGTGCGCCATTCCCAAACGAGGAAGAGGACACCCCCGATAAGGGCCGCAGCAAAGAGACCGATCACCCGCCCATCACTCCACCCCCACAGTGGCCCCTCGGTCAGCCCCAACAACAAGCAAAATAGCGCCAACGCCAACAACCCGGCGCCAACCAGATCGAACCGCTGGCCGGGCCGCGCCGGCTGGTCAGGTGCAATCGAACGTATCGTCAACCACCACCCCAGCGCGCCGATCGGCAGATTCACCAGAAAGATCGCCTCCCAGCCGACATAACGCAGCAGAATGCCGCCCAACGCTGGGCCGATCAAGATGCCGGCGGCGACAAACGACCCAATTGCGCCCAACGCCATCCCGCGCTGGCTCGGCGGAAACGCCGTCACCAACAGCGCCGGCCCCACCGCCTGTACCATTGCCGCGCCAATCCCTTGCAACACCCGGAACCCGATCAGCGCCCAAATCGACGGCGCCGTCGCGCAGAGCAACGAGGCGAAGGTGAAGAGGGTAAACCCGATCAGGTAGATCCGGCGCTTGCCGTACATATCGCCCAAGCGCCCCATAATCAAGAGGGTACAAGCGAGCGTCAGCAGATAACCGAGCACCACCCATTCCACTACATTCAGATTACTCTGAAACGCTTGTACTAGCGTATTAAGGGCAATATTGACAATCGAGCCATCGATGGTCGAAATCAACACCCCACTACCGACCGCCGCCAGCGCCCACCATTTCCGCCGTTCTTCCACCTTGCACCTCGCAGCCGCTACATTGCTACCGCGAGCATTCTACCGCACTATGGCTGCAAAGGTGAAGAGCTTTTAGACCACAACACAAATACGAAACCCAGCCAAGTATGGCTGGGTTTCGTATTTGCTAAACGAACCGAACTGGAATTACGGGCGGGTCTGCAGCGTGTCGTTGATGTCGCGGAAGATGCCGTCGATGCTGCCACCAAGCAGGGTCAGAGCACCGATAACGACGACGGCGATCAGAACGAGGATGAGCGCGTACTCGACCAGACCCTGGCCCTCTTCCTTGGCGAAGAAGCTGCGAAGCATTGTGTTCCTCCTGAAGACTAGTGCGGTTGAACTATATTGTGGAGCAACTCTCCACGGTTGTCAGTATACCCCCTCAGCAATGAAAATCCAATAGCCAGAGAGTACCATTTTATGCCAGTACTACAAGACCTTGGTACCGCATTGGAATGGGACTGGTGTACCATTCAAAAATGAACGTTTTGTTAGATTCAAAATAACAGAGTATTACTATTCTACAGTATGTAGTACTACTTTTACAACTAACGACCACAAGAGTTTAAAAAAAGTTGTAGCCAAAGGGGACGTTTCTACGCCAACCGCTATCCACTCCCCATGTGCGGATAGGGTTAGAAGCGGACGGCGTTCCAGCTCACGGCGCTATTACGGTAATGGGATCGTTGCCGCCACCCGAGTGCCGCGCCCGATCGCGCTCTCGATGCCGAACTCGCCTTGCAGCAAGACCTCGATCTGCTGGCGCATATTGGCTAGACCCATATTCTTGCGCGTGCCGGCGCTGGCAATCGCATCTTGCACGGCAAAGCCGCTGCCGTTGTCTTCAATCAGAATTTGGAGCGTATTATCACTATTGTCGAGCATCACGCGCGCTTGGGTGGCGCCGGAATGGCGCACGACGTTATTGATCGCTTCTTGGATGAAGCGGAAGATCGTTACTTCGTAGTGGCCGGGTAAGCGTTGATCGAGGTTTTGCACCATTAAACTGACATCGATTTTGTGTTTTTCGGAAACTTGGGCCACATACCGGCGTAAAGTCGGCACCAACCCTAGATCATCAAGCGTCATTGGCCGCAAGTCGAAGATGAACTTGCGCGTTTCTTGCAGGGTGTTGTTGACCGCATTCTTCAGCGCCACCAATTCGGCGCGAGCTTGATCGAGATCGCGGTCGAGCAGACGCTGGCAGATTTCGGCCCGCAAGACGAGGTTGCTCATCGCCTGTGCCGGGCCGTCGTGCATTTGCAGCGAAATACGCAACCGCTCACTCTCTTGCGATTGGATGATGTTGGCGATCATCGTCTGCGGGTCAAAGGGCAGATCAGCCACTTTGGCGCTGCGCTCCAACTGCGCGGCTGCCTGTTCGAGCAATTCAACAAATTCGCTCAAGATGCTTTGGCGGTTACGCAACGTTTCACGCCGGGCCTGCAACTGCTCGACCTGCGCGCGCATGGTTTGCAAGCGCATTTGGACTTCGATCAGCGAGGTATAGAAGGTCTTGATATCAGTCTTTTCGTAGCGTTCGAGATTGACATCAAGATCGCGCACGCGATTAGCGATCGAGGTTTCGCGCAACGAGAGCTTGTCAACTTCGGCCATCCCTTGCCGCAGCAACGACTCAACCTCATTGATCTCGCGGCGGGTACGATCGATCTCTTCGCGGTATGTTTGGATAGCTGCGGTGATCTGCTGTTGCACTTCTTCGCCTGCCACGGCTGATTCTCCTGCGATGCCGGCGCCGCCGGCGCGAATCTGCTGTTCAGCATTATAGACGTTGCCGCGCAGTGACGCAACGTGTGCCATTGATACTGGTATTTGGTATCATACCATACAGAGTTCAGCGCCGAACAGAAGGGCACAAGCATGGAACTTCGCCATTTACGGTATTTTGAGGCGGTTGCTCGCCACTCACACGTCACTCGCGCTGCAGCCGAATTGCACATCGCGCAGCCGGCGCTCAGCAAGCAGATTAGCCAGCTTGAACGCGAGCTTGGCATTACGTTGTTCGATCGAGTAGGGCGCAGCCTGCGCCTGACTGAAGCCGGTGAGGCGCTGTTGCCATACGCGCGCGCAATCTTGGCCCAAGTTGAGGAAGCGCGTGCGGCTATGGCCGAACGGGTCGGGCTGAAGGCTGGCCGGGTGTCGATCGGCGCGCCGCCGACCGTTGGCGCGCATCTGCTCCCACCATTATTGGCTGCATTCCACCAACGCTACCCCGGCATTACCCTCCGCTTGCACGAGGCCGGCATTCAATCGCTGCTCGACCTGCTTGAGGCTGGCTTGACCGATTTGGCCGTCGTCGCCTTGCCGGTCAGCGATGAGTTGTTGACGGTGACACCCTTGTTGAATGAGCCGTTGGTGTTGATTGTCAGCCCTACCCACCCGCTGGCCGGACGGAGTGAAGTGACGATGGCTGAGCTCCGCAACGAACGCTGGATCTTGTCGCCAGCAAGTTATGAGTTGCGTGAGGCGACGCTCAAGGCGTGCCGCGAAGCCGGCTTTACACCGCAGACAGTGATGGAGGGGGGTGAAACCGAGACGTTGGTGCGGTTTGTGGCTGCCGGGTTAGGAATTGCGTTAGTACCAGCGCTCGCCGTAGCCGGTTTTCATAACGTGGTGAGTCTCACGATTCGCGATCAGAATCTGACCCGCTCGCTGGGCTTGGTCTGGCGCAGTGATCGCACTGCCTCACCGGCTGCCCGCGCCTTACGCGAATTTCTGGTCAGTGAATTGCAGCAGCGCCCGGTCAGCGATCTGATCCGTCCGTGATTGGTTCGAGACGAGCAAAGCTGGCTAACAAGCGCCGCTCGCGATCGGGAAAGCGCACTGTCACTTCTTCGTCACCCTCGATCAGGCGGCTGCTGACCACAATCCCTTCGCCAAAGGTTGCGTGGCGCACCCGCTGGCCGGGGAAAAAGACGGCCTTGAGCGGGGTTGGTAACGGTGCGCTGCGCCCGCTCTCGCGACGTGCAGGCGGCTGATTGAACGAGCGATCATTGAACATTACCGGCTGTGGCGCAGGAAGCGCCCGGTAGCCGCGCCGCCGCAGCGGTTTGAAGAGCGCCGGCGGAATATCGGCCAGAAACCGCGAGCGCGCGCTCGCCGTCACCCGGCCAAACAAAGCCCGCTGCCCAGCATGGCAGAGGTACAACCGCCGTTGGGCCCGCGTCATGCCAACGTATAGCAACCGCCGCTCTTCTTCGAGCGAGTCGCGGTCGGTCTGCGAGCGGCTGTGCGGCAACAAACCCTCTTCGATGCCGAGCACAAAGACGTAGGGGAATTCCAACCCCTTCGCCTGATGCAAGGTGATGCACGTGACTACATCAGTGTGGCGGTCGAGCGAATCGACATCGGCGATGAGGGCGACGTCTTCCAAAAACGCTGCCAACTGATTCTCGACCGGCAGATTGGCGTAGGCGAGCGCTGCGTTGCGCAACTCTTGCACGTTGCGCCAGCGATCGTCGGCTTCGTCGGCGTCGTACTCGCGTTTCAGCGCTGCCTGCACCTCAACTCGCGCCAGCAGGTAGTCAATCAGATCACCCAGCGCCATCATCTCGCGCAGCCGGTTGAGGTCGGCAATGAGGGTATAGAACTCTAACAAGGCGCTGCGGGCGCGCGCGGCAAAGGGATGGTCGGCGGCGTCGCCGGCCAATTCGCTGAGCGCCTGATAGAGCGGCACCCCCAACTGCCGCGCCCAGACGATCAACTCGCTGACGGTGCGCTCGCCGATGCCGCGGCCCGGCCAGTTGATCACCCGCTGCAAGCTGACGCTATCGTAGGGATTGGCAGCCAAGCGCAAGTAGGCCAGCACATCTTTGACCTCTTTGCGCTCGTAGAAGCGCACCCCGCCTACCACGTGATACGGCAGATGGGCCTGCACCAGCGCCTCTTCCACCAAACGCGACTGGGCATTAGTGCGGTACATAATCGCACAATCGCCGGGCCGCGCCGCGCCTTCGGCGATTAGGCGCAGGATTTCGCCCACCACAAACGACGCCTCATCTTCATCATTGGCCGCTTCGTAGAGAATGACCTGCTCGCCTTTACCGTTGGTCGTCCACAGCCGTTTGGCATATTTGCGCTGCGGACTAGCGTTGATCAGCGCCTGCGCCGCATCGAGGATTGCCTGCGTACTGCGATAGTTTTGTTCGAGCATAATCACCGTGGCATCGGGATAATCGCGCTCGAACTGTAAAATATTGCGAATATCCGCCCCGCGCCACGCATAGATGCTCTGCGCTTCATCGCCGACCACGAACAGATTGCGCTCGCGTTCGGCCAACGCGCGCACCAGCAGATATTGGGCGCGGTTGGTGTCTTGATACTCATCGACCATCAAAAAGCGGTAACGCTGTTGATAATGGGCGAGCACCGCCGGATGCTCGCGGAACAGCCGCACCGTCTCGCCAAGCAGATCGTCAAAGTCGAGCGCATTGCTCTCGCGCAAGAGAGCTTGATAGCGGGCGTAGCAACGGGCAACAACCTCATCGAAATAGCTGCGGGTATGGCGGGCAAACTCTTCCGGGCCAACCAGTTCGTTTTTCGCTTGCGAAATCGCGCCGAGGATAGCGCGCGGCGGGTTCTGCTTTTCGTTGAGGTTGAGTTCGCGCAACACCCGCTTCATCAAGCGTTCTTGATCATCGCTGTCGTAGATGACGAAATCGCGTTCGCGGCCAAGATGGATAATATCGCGCCGCAGCCAGCGGGCGCAGATCGCGTGGAAGGTACCGACGGTCAGGTCAGTGGCAACAGCTTCGCCCAACAAGCCCACCAGCCGCTCACGCATCTCGCGCGCGGCCTTGTTGGTGAAGGTGACAGCCAAAATGTGCAGCGGATCAATGCCGGCTTCCGTGATCAGATAGGCAATGCGGTGGGTTAACACGCGCGTCTTGCCGCTGCCCGGCCCGGCCAACACCAACACCGGCCCCGTGACGGTAGTCACGGCGCGTTGTTGTTGCGGGTTGAGGTTGGCAAGCAGGTCGGTGGCCATAGTTGATTCCGGTGCGCAGCTTGGTTGCAGTATACCATACGAAAGCGGCGCACCGCGGTGCGCCGCCTGACCAGCATAGCAGCCACACAACCGTGCTACGCGGTGGGTGATTGGCGGCGTTTGAGTTCGTAGCGGATCATACCGGCCACGCTCATACGCGACCAACTACGCGCCACCACCCCTGCCGGGCCATCGTCGGGGTAGGGCACCCAGCGCGCCGCCAGTGCATCAACGTCAGGATCGCCATCGGCCAACGCCCGGTCAACCAGATCAAAGAGTTCGGCCAACCGTTCGGCAGCGTAGTTAAGTTGATGATCAACATCGTCGTGCGGGCCGTAGTGCGTCACGTAGATCCGCGGCAGGTTCAGCGCGCGCAACTTGGCGATGGTCGCCTGATGGGTTTCGAGGTTATACGCCGGCACCGGCGTGACCGGGAACACAAGCCCCCAGCGTTCCATCACCAACCCAGCCGCATCGCCGATAAACAGACCGCCGCTCTTCAGATCGCGGTACGAGAGATGGTCGGGCGAGTGGCCGGGAGTAGCGATGGCTTCGAGTACCACATCGCGGCCCAGATCGAGGCGCAAGGTTTCAGCCGGGTGGATCCGCTCGGCAGGGATCGGCAGCAACTCGCCGTGCAGCGGCCATGCCTCTTCACCGACGGCCCGGCGCACGCTCGCCATCAGTTTGGTTGGATTCGCCAGATGCTCAGCCACGCTGCTATTAATGTAGACCGTGGCATTGGGCAGCGCAGCAGCGAGATGGCCAGAGCCGCCGCAGTGATCCATGTGGATATGGGTGCAGAGAATGTGGCGCACCGCTTCACGCGGAATCCCTAGCGCATCAAGGCCGGCCAACGTCTTCGGCGCAGTCAACGCCGTCCCGGTCTCGACCAGCGCAATCTCTTCGCCTCGCACGACGTATGTCACACCCACGCCGGGCAAGCCGAGCAGCTCGTGATCGATCGCCCAAATGTGCTCATCAACCTGAAAGATCTCCATCCCTTCCCTCATTATCTGCAATTGGACACGCAACAAACCGCCTGCCCATTGCAAGGCGGTGAGGAACAGTCAGTGACACGAGCAGCACCGTGGGGCATGCGGGCTATTTGCCGGTATTGCGCCGTCGCCGTCGCCGTTTGCCGGTATCGCCTCCCGGAGTGCCTGCCGGCTCTTGCGGCGCGGGTTTAGCGGCGGCAGGTGGAGTTTTCCCCGACGACTTAGCAGCGGCGGCGGGTGGGGTTTTTCCCGGCGACTTGGCAGCGGCGGCGGGTGGGGTTTTCCCCGGCGACTTAGCAGCGGCGACAGGTGGAGTTTTCCCCGCTGGCTTGGCTGGGGCAGCCGGCGCCTCGTTGGCGGCATTCCCGCCTCGCCGGCGCGCCCGCGACTTTGGCGCTGGTTGCTGCTCTGCGTCACGATTTGATTCTACTGTAGGCGGTAACACCGGCGCAGGCGGCGAGAACGACGGCTCATCGTCTTCCAACAGACTCAGATCATCGTTCCACTCGAACGCATCAACCTCATCGCGCAGCATCCGGCGTTCGCCGCGATCGGGCTTAGCCGGACGCGCCGGCGTAATCCCCTCAGCCGCGCGCGCGCGCGCCAGCGCCGCCACCTGTTCGGTAGCCAGCGTAATCTGCGGCATATCGTAGGTTTCGATCATGCCGCTGCTGGCCAATTGCACCAACACTTGCTGCTTGAGCACGTGCTGGCCAACTACTTCACCCGGCCCATCAGGGGTCATCACCCACGTGCCGCGTTTGGGCAACTGGCTGCGCATCTCCAGATACTGCTCGTGTTCGTATGAGAGACAACAAAGTAGCCGCCCGCAAACCCCGCTAATCTTGCTCGGATTCAGCGGCAGGTCTTGGTCTTTAGCCATCTTAATCGAGACCCGGGCGTAATCGGGCAGGAAAGAGGCGCAGCAGAGAATCCGGCCACAGGGGCCAATGCCGCCAAGCATCTTCGCCTCATCGCGCGGCCCAATCTGGCGCAGCTCGATGCGCGTTTTGAAGGTGCGGGCCAGATCGCGCACCAACTGGCGAAAATCGACCCGCTGATCGGCGGTAAAGTAAAAGGTCAGACGGGAGCCATCGAAGGAGTATTCGGCCTTCACCAACTTCATCGGCAAGCCATGCTCTTGCACCTTTTCGGCGCAACGGGCTAGCGCATCGGCATGATACTGTTGCAACTCGGCCATGCGGGCCAAATCGGCATCTTCGGCGCGCCGCACCACCGGCTTCAATTCGCCGACGATCGCGTCATCGCTCACTTCACGCCGTTCAAACGCCACCCTTGCCAACTCAAGGCCGCGCACCGTCTCAACAATCACCGGATCACCGGTATGGAGTTCGAGATCGCGCGGGTCGAAGTAGTAGATTTTGCCGCTGTCTTTGAACCGAATACCAACAACAATTGGCATATAACGTCTTTCTAAGCCAATCCACCTAGTCCTTACGGCCCAATATAGGCAATCGTCGCCTGCCCGCCGGGCTTAGCGCGCGGGCCGAGCACCTTATACGCACGCACCCGCTGCTGCTTACCCTTCAATTGCAACTCACCCATCTCTTGCAGTTCAAACTGATCGCTCACCAAACGGGCCGTATCTTCGCCGATAAACACGGTGCCCGGCTCGGCAGCCGATTCGAGGCGGGAAGCAGTATTCACGGTATCGCCGATGGCAGTGTATTCAAGACGGTGGCGCGTACCGAAGAAACCGGTATAGGCCGGGCCGGTATTTACCCCGATGCGGATGGTAAACGCCTTATCGGGATCAAGCCGGCTGACCAGCCGCTGTTGGGCTTGCTGCATCTCCACCGCGGCTGACACTGCGCGCAGGGCATGTTGCTCGTCGAACGGCTCGTCAGGCAGGCGCGGCGCGCCGAAGATAGCCATAATGCCATCGCCGATGTATTTATCGACCGTGCCATTGTAACGGAAGATGACCTCGGTCATTTCGTGCAAATACTCGTTGAGCAAATCTTGCACCTCACGCGGCGACAGCCGTTCGGAGAGGGCGGTAAAACCCTTCACATCGGCGAAGAGCACCGTCACCAATTGTTCCTGCGCTTCCCAGAGCTTCCCATGCTGGGCGACATAGCGCGAGAGGGCTTGCGCCACATTGGGCGAGAGGAAGCGTTCGAGATTGTGCCGCACCTGACCCTGCACCCGCAGCTCTTCGGTGAGGCGGGCCCGTTCGATCGCCACCGCCGCCAAATTGGCAATCGCCACCACCATATCGCGGTCACGGGGAGTAAATTGCTCGCGACCGGGCGAGTCGAGCAAAATCACCCCGATAGCGCCACCCTGCGTCAACAACGGCGCGCAGATCGCTGAACGGATATTCGCGGCGATAATACTCTTGGAACCGGCAAACTCCATGCGGGCATCGTGAGTGAGCACCGCTTCGCCGCGATCGATCGCTTTGCGCACAATGCTGCCGGCAATCGCCACATCGCCGGTGCCGGGAGGCAAAATCACACGCGGCACCAGCTCGTCGCCCTTGCGCAGCAGCAAGAAGCCGCGCTGTGCCGGCACCAGCCGGATAATCTCCTCCATCACCAAATCGAGCAGCTCGCGGTAATCGAGCGCCTGATTGACCCGCATGCTCAGTTGGTAAAACGCTTGCAGATCGGCGGGTTGCAACTGCAATTCGTGCGCAGCAACCGCTTGCGACTCTGAGGCGACCGGAAAATAGCGGTTATCATCGAGCACCACGCTCTGGGCAGCGCGATCTTCGTAGAGCAGCTCGAAGGGGCCGACCCCGATCACATCACCGTCGTTCAGTTGCTCTTCCTTCACCCGCAGGCGATTGACCGTCACCCCATTGCGGCTGTTGAGGTCGATCACCCACGCCCGCCGTCCGCGCAACTCAACCCGTGCATGCTTGCGCGACACGATCGCATGGTTCAGCACAATCTCGTTATCGAGCTGGCGGCCAATCGTCAGGCCACGCTCGGTAATCGGGAAGGTGCGCTGCTCACCTTGAATGGTGACTGTGATCCGCGCCATAGATGTGCTCCAGACCTACCGGCGCCTACTCCTCACTAGCAAGATCGCCCCAAATCAACTCGGCGATGTGCGTGGGCACAGTAATCGACAACCCCGGCCGCTGGAGGGTGACGCCGATTGCGGGAACCTTATCGGTGATGGCAAAGGCAGCACCCGGCACTAAGCCATTCGCTTCGAGAAAGGCGACGATCGGCGTCTCTTCTTCGGCTTCTTCCGCAATGCGGCGGATGGTGAACGACTGCCCCGGCTGAGCCGTATCGAGCCGGGTATTGCCGGCGTAGACCTCATTTTGGCCGGGGATCGGATTACCGTGCGGGCAGGTGGTCGCTTGACCAACCAGCGCCATAATCCGCTCTTCCATCACCGGCGAGAGCGCATGTTCGAGCCGGACGGCCTCTTCGTGAATCAGATGCCATGGCAATCCCATAACATCAACGAGGAATCGCTCAAGGATTCGGTGGCGGCGCACCATTGCCTCGGCTAATTGCAACCCGCTGGGAGTGAGCGAAATCTCGCCGTGGGCATTGCGCTCGATAAAGCCTTTTTCGAGCAGGCGCGACACAATATGGGTGACGGTTGGCGGCTGCACCTTCATCCAACGGGCCAGCCGGGCCGCAATCACCGGCTCGTTGCGCGCCGCGAGGTAGTAAATCACCTCAAGGTATTCACGTTCTTTCGCGGTTGGCTCGCCGCCTGAGCTGGTTTGCCGGCGGCGTAACGATGCGACAGACTGGGAATTGCTCATACCTGTTTCCTCGCTGCCCGTAGCGCAGCCGATCGGCGCTTGCGGGTCGTTCCGCCGGCGACCGGGAATCATGTACCGGCTGCTGGATTTGATGCTATCTTTCATTATAGCAGACGCACTTGGCTTACGGCATCCGAAAAGGGAAGTGATCGCCAGACCGGATGCCGCTCAAAATAGTATTCCCCGCCGTAATGGCGGGGAATACGTTTCGGAGAAGGGGGTCACCGGTTCGGTAAAGCCTAGCGGGCCTCACCAGCGGTGACACCCATACGCTTACTACTCATGGGCATCACCTCCTTCATGCCTGATCGGCTGTATGATGTGCGAGTACCGACACTGGTACTATACCCAAGGTTGCGAACAAAGTCAAGGGTTGCGCGCAAGATCTTTGCCCGTCTCCCAGTTCTAGAATCATGCGCTGCCCTACCAAGCGCAGCCATCGCTGTAATATGTTGCAACTCCCGCACCACGATCGTGAAGAGCTGGTATAGTAAGCGGCAACCGGCAAGTGTCACGGTGAGACGCGCTATGAGCCAGAAGCAGCAATACTACCTCGTCGTGCGTGGCCGCCAACCGGGCCTCTACCAGCAATGGCAAGGCGCAGACGGCGCCCAAGCGCAGGTGGACGGGTTTCCCAATGCGTTATACAAGCGTTTTGCCACGCTAGCAGCCGCGCGCGAGTGGGTCGCTACGCTACCGCCGGCAGAACGCGCCCAAGCGCAAGCGTTGCTCCCCGCGGAAGCGGAGACGCCGGTCTCAGCAACCGATACGCCAGCCGGGATAGTTGTGATGTATACCGACGGCAGCGCGATTGGCAATCCGGGGCCGGGCGGGTATGGGGTGGTGTTGCGCTACAACAGCCACTATAAAGAGCTGTCCGGCGGGTTTCGCCACACGACCAACAACCGGATGGAGCTCATGGCGTGCATCGCCGGCCTGCGCGCACTCAAACGACCCATGGCGGTCACTATCCACAGCGACTCGGAGTATGTCGTGCAAGCGATGCAGCAGGGATGGGCGCGGCGCTGGCAGGCAAACAATTGGCTGCGCAACAAGAGCGAGCCGGTCAAGAATGCCGATCTGTGGGCCGAGCTGTTGGCCTTGTGCGATCGCCATCAGGTGACGTTTGTGCGTGTGCCGGGCCATAGTGGCGTGCCGGATAACGAACGCTGCCACGAGCTGGCGCTTGCAGCCGCGCAACAACCTGACCTACCACCCGATGAGGGGTTTGTGGCGGCGTAGGGGCTGGCGGTGAGAGCCAACATGAAGCCGCCAAGCGGGCCAAGACGCAGAGGACGTCAACGCAAAGAACGCAGAGGACGCAAAGAGATTTGAAATGAGTCTGACTCTCGGCGTCCTCGGCGGTAGCAACTGTCGCAAGCGAGAGCCAGCAGCGCCCCCTCTCCCGCCGTCAGGTGGGAGAGGGAGTTGGGGGGTGAGGGTAACCCCAAGCCGCAAAGCAAGCAAAGGCGCAGAGAGTTTTAACGCAAAAGGCGCAAAGTGGTGGTTGGAACTGTTTCGCTATCTCGGCGTCCGCTGCGCTTTCGCTCTTTACTTATCGAGTCACGGCGCGCCGTGACCCTACTGGAGCGCAAAAAGCAATTCGGCTTCGCACGCCAGTTGATCGGCAACAGTGGCGCGGGCCTGACCCTTGCCGATCCCGCGTCGCATCCGTTCGAGCTGCACTTCCAGCCGCAGGGTATCGCCGGGACGCACCACCCGCTTGAAGCGCGCGCCGTCAATCCCAGCAAAGAGCACCAGCTTGCCGGCGTTTTCGGGCAGGCTCAGCGCCGCTACTGCACCGGTTTGGGCCAGCGCCTCTAGGATCAGCACGCCGGGCATAATCGGGTTGCCGGGGAAATGGCCCTGAAAGTAGGGTTCATTCGCTGAGACCAGCTTCTCTCCCACCGCGCGCACCCCCGGTTCCAGATCGACAATCCGATCAACCAGCAGAAACGGATAGCGGTGCGGAATCAGGGCCATAATCTCTTGGATCGACAGCATACGAGCGTGCTCCTTCAGCAACAATGCCGCCTAACGGCGCGGCGAGGCCACCGCAATCAAACGCGGGCTCGCCGCAGTGTACGGTTCCAAATCGTAATTGCCATAGATAGCGCGGAGGGTAAAGCCGGCCCGCGCCAGCAAATGTTCCAGCTCAAAGCGGTAGAGCCAGCGCATTGTGAACTGCATCGTGCGCCGGGTCAATGCGCCGTCAGCCGCCGTTTCGTCGTAGATGAAGGTGACGTGGCTGATCTGTTCGGCGGCATCGCTCTCGATCACAACAAATTTTTGCACATAGCGGCCATCGAGTTCATAGCTGCGTTCGAGCTGCATCCGGCCATCTTCACGGGTTATGGCCAGCGGATCGGGATTAAACAGATCGATGATCAGCGTCCCTTTACGGGTAAGCGCCCGGCGCACCGCCGCTAGTGCTGCAAGCTGATCTTCGATCGTGGTTAAGTGCATGAACGAATTAACCGCTACAAACGCTAATGGAAAATGGTTTTCCGGCAAGACCATGCCGCGCACATCGGCTTCGATCAGCGTCACCCGGTCGGCCAAGCCTTCGGCGGCCAGCCGTTCGCTGGCCAGCGCCAGCATCGCCGGCGAAAGATCAACGCCGGTGAGACGATAACCGGCGCTGGCTAACGGCACCAGCACCCGCCCCGTCCCGCACATCAATTCGAGGATCGGATCGCCGGTGCGGCGCGCCCACTCGCGGTAAAAGGGCACATCATCGTGAAAATGACGAAAATCGGCATCATAATACCGCGCAAAAGGATCGTACAGGTTCATGCGTTTTCTTCAGGCAAAGGCCGGTTACGGATTGGTCAGCAAAAACAGCACCCCAAACACCAAGCCAATGAATACCACCCCAATGATCCCTATCGTCAAAATCCGCGGATCGATAATGGGCTCGAAGCGGGGTGCGCCGGGCAGATTGGTTGACGAAGCCGGCATGCGCGGCGGTTCGGGTGGCGGCGGCGGCGTCCGAAACACGTCGTCAGGGTTTGAGGAAGGTAAGCGAACAACTTCGCCCTGTGCCGATGGGAAGTTGAAAGGGTCATTCGCTTCCGGTATTGACGGCCCGCCACTACCCTCGCTCGACCGGCGCAGTGCGCCAAATATACTGCTGCCAACCGAGATGACCACCATCAACACAATCAGGGCAATAAACAGTTCGGTGGTGCCGATTGGCATGCCGGTCTGTTGGGTCAGCCAACGCGCCAACGGCGGCAGAATAGAAGGCCCCAGAATAAACAGCAGGAACACGAGCCAGCCGATCCAGCCCGATCCACGACGGCGTTGTTCCATAGCTCCCCCTTTCTCACGAGCCGGCGACTGGCGCAGCGCGCACAATCAGGCGATGCGAGTAGACGCCAATCGGCACGCAGGTGATGAGGGTCAAGGTTTCGCTACTGGTAGGCGCCAGCACCCACGTATCTTCCGGCAGGACGGTAACAACCTCGCGCACGACATAGCGGCGGTCGCTACCATTCACCGTAACCAACACCTCGTCGCCAACCGCAATCGCCGGCAGTTGATTAAAGATGATGCCGCGATAGCCCACATGCCCGGCAATAACGATATTGCCGCTCGTGCCGGGATAACCGCTGATTGGCCAGTAGTGGACTGCTGTGTAGCGCGGTACATCCCACACGCCGAACGAAAAGCCGGCGCTGACCACCGCAGTATCAACCCCGATCCGGGGCACGCGCACACGGGTAGGGCGCACGGCGGCCCACGCGGCATCGGCGGTCTTCACCGGCGCAAGAGCCCATTCCGGCGCCGGATGGGCAGCCAACCATGCCCGCCCCAAATGGCCGAGCAACACCTGATAGCGCGGCGGATTTTGAGGGTGCCACTCGAAACGGGCCCGCTCAAAATATTGCACCAGCCGGGGTTGGCCATTCTCATCACTAATCTCAAACGGCTCCGACAGCGGGTAGCCGAAGGTAGGCAAGCCGCCGTTCCGCCACCAAAAGGTGCGGAATGCGCCGCTCAGGCTATGGCCGGTTTCAGGGAAGAAATCGGCATTGGCCGGCGCCGCCGGCAGCGGGGTGAAGGCAGGATGATCAGCATACGCCGCCGCCGCCCACCGCCCCAGATGCCCCACCTGCACCAGCGCCAAATCGGCATGCCACTCGAAGCGGGCCCGCTCGAAATATTGCACCGGACGGCCATCTTCGATGAACACTTCGGTCAACGGGTAGCCAAAGATCGGCAACCCTCCCTGCCGGTCATAAAACTCGCGGAACGCATAAGCCAAGGTATGCCCTGTCTCGCGGAAGAGCACCGGCGTGCCGGCGGCGGTATTGGCAGCCACTGGCAGCGGCCCCAATCCGATCAGCAGTGCGATCAAACAGAGGATGAGTAATCGACGCATAGCTGCATTGTACCGTATTTCTCGCGGAACTTCAGGCTGTGCTAGCAAGCCAGCCGAGTCTGGGAACCCTTTGGCGCATCGCCAGAGCCGGACGGTTGATCTATTCGGCGACATCACCCATCGCCTTCACATCTTGACGAATTTAACCTCGCCTCCCCCTCCTTCAGGCGAAGAAAGGTGAGATGAGCCATTCGCATGTTGCGCTGCCCACGACGAGCGCCTCATCCCTCAATCGTACCAGCAGCCAACGTCAGCAAGAGCAACGCCTGCATCCCCCGGCTCAGGTTAGCCGGCAAGATATACTCGTCGGTGCGGTGGGCATTGCCGCCGTCAGTTAGGCCAACGCACACCGCCGGCATCCCAAGGCTGAGCGGAATGTTGGCGTCGGTGCTGCTCTGCTGGAACGAAATCTGCGCGCCAACCATCTGATACGCGGCCACCGCCGCTTGCACCAGCGGATGCTCACGCGGGATCGCGCCAGACGGGCGATCGCCGACTTTGGTCAATTGCAAATGCACTTCGGGTTGTTCGAGGGCCACTTCTTCCACCAAGCGGTAGACCTCGTTGACCAGATCGGCCAGCGCCGCCGACGACACCGAGCGCAGGTCTATCAGCATACTGGCGTGCTGGGCAATCGTATTGACCGAGGTGCCGCCGCTGATCGTGCCGATATTAAACGTCGTGCGGGGCGACAGGGGCACATTCAGTTCGGTCAAGCGGGCGGCCAGCCGCACCAGCACATGGATTGCGCTCGGCGTGCCGAAATTGCCCCACGAATGGCCCCCCGGCCCCGAGGCTTCGATCCGAAAGCGACGCACCCCGATCGCCTGATGGTGGAGCGAGCCAAAATCGCAACCCTCGATCACCACGACGGCGCCGAGCCGGGTGCGCAGCCGGTCGATCACGGCCCGCATGCCGAGCAAATCACCCAACCCTTCTTCGGCGACGTTCGCAACAAACCAGATATCACTGGCGGTAGGCAGATGAAACCGCTGATAGACTTCCGCCAAGCGCAGCAGACCGGCCAAACCGGCGCTGTTATCACCAATGCCGGGGCCGTACACCCGATCGCCTTCGTAGCGGATCGAGAGATCGGTATCGGCGGGGAAGACGGTATCGAGATGGGCCGAAACCAACAGTGCCGGGCGATCGCGCTGGCCGGGCCGGCGGCCATAGACATTGCCGAGCTCGTCGATTTCGACATCGTGCAAGCCGAGCGCCTGCATCCGTTGGCTTACCAGCGACGAACGCGGACGTTCAGCAAAGGTCGGGGCCGGCACCTGTTGGATCTCGATCGCTGTTGCCAACGTCGAACGATAGTCAGCCAGATCGGCCAACGCGGCGCGCACCGCCGGATGGGTATACCAATGCTGAATCACAGCTTTCATCGCCGCTTCCTTATCATACAGGAACAATGCGCAGATCAGGCGCTGTGCGGCATTCGCCGCGATGAAGCGCCTTTGGCAAGCATTATCCGGTAACGAGCGATTGCTGTCAATTTGCCAGCCGTTCTGAGTCGTGGCATACTGACGCGGTAGACAAGGGAATAGTGAGTTGGGAGTAGGGAGTCAAGGCGACGTAACCATTCACGATCACAAAAGGGCGCACAGGGCGCTCAGACGATCTGTGATTGACAGAGTAACGCCTTGGCAGTAGCGCATCATTAAGGAGCGTCTATGTCGCTGTTGCCGACTGCAACTGTCGCGACCATTGCCCGCCACGCCGGCCAACGGGTGACGCTGGCCGGCTGGGTCTACCACAAGACCGAGAAAGGCAAATTGATTTTTATCTTGCTGCGCGATGGCAGCGGGACGATTCAGTGCGTGACCTTTAAAAAGAATGTGAGTGAAGCGACGTTTGCCACTGCGCAAGCATTAACCCAAGAGAGTTCGTGCCGGATTACCGGCAGCGTGCGCGCCGACGAGCGGGCGCCGGGAGGGTACGAACTTGATGTCGAAGAGATTGAACTCATCGGCCCAAGCCACGACTACCCGATCACCCCCAAAGAGCATGGGGTCGAATTCTTGATGGAACACCGCCATCTCTGGGTGCGCTCTTCCAAGCAGCACGCCATCTTGCGCATCCGGGCCGAAGTCATCGCCGCTGCGCAAGAATGGCTCAACGAGCAAGGCTTCGTCCGCTTCGACACCCCGATCCTCACCGCCACCGCTGCCGAAGGCACGACCAACCTCTTTGCGACCGATTACTTCGACCTTGGCAAAGCCTATCTCGCCCAAACCGGCCAGCTCTACGTTGAAGCCGGCATGATGGCATTTGGCCGGGTGTACTGCTTTGGCCCCACCTTCCGCGCCGAAAAGAGCAAGACCCGCCGGCACTTGACCGAGTTCTGGATGATCGAGCCGGAAGTTGCGTTTGCCGATCACGAAGACAATATGCGGCTGCAAGAGCAATTTGTCAGCGCGATTGTGGCCCGCGTGCTCGATCGCCGGCGCGAAGACCTGAAGGTGCTGGAGCGCGACACCACCGTGCTTGAGCAGGTCGTGCCGCCCTTCCCGCGCATTACCTACGATCAGGCGATTGAATTGATTGCAAGCCATCAGGGAGAAGTTGAGGGCGCTGATCCGCTGCCGTGGGGCGAAGACTTCGGCGCGCCGCACGAGACGCTGATCGCCTCGAAGTTCGACCGGCCAGTCTTCGTCGAGCGTTTCCCATCGGCGGTGAAGGCGTTCTACATGCAACCCGACCCCAACCGGCCTGAAGTGGCGCTCTGCGCCGACTTGCTGGCGCCAGAGGGGTACGGCGAGATCATCGGCGGTTCGCAGCGTATCCACGACCCGGTGCTGCTCGAACAGCGCATCCGCGAGCACGGTTTACGGATCGAAGACTACGAGTGGTACCTTGACCTGCGCCGCTATGGGACAGTACCGCACAGCGGGTTTGGCATGGGGATCGAGCGCGTCGTGGCGTGGATCACCGGCACCCGCCATATCCGCGAGACGATCCCGTTCCCCCGCCAGTTGTACCGGATCTATCCGTAGGAGTGGTAAGGGCGGGTTTGAAACCCGCCCTTACCACTCACTCTATCCATATTCCCCTCACCGCACCAAAGTGCGGCGCACTCGCTCGACAGCTTGCTGGGCAGTGGTCAGATAGGCCGCATAGACACCCGACCGGTTGAGCACCAGCGGCGTTGCGACGCCAACCGCCAGTAACGCCGGCAACCAGAAGAAGACGAAGAATTGGGCCAGCCACGCACAGATGAGGCCACCGCCAACCAGTGTATTGAGCAAAGCAGTACTGCCGCGCTGGGTATAGCCCGTGCCTAACAGTTCGCGCAGATTGGCGATCAGCAACAGCACCCCGGCAAAGGCGCTAAAGTGCATCGTGAGACCGATGTTAAAGAAGCGCAGCAACAAGTAGACCACTAACCCAAAGACGATCAACCCGAAGATGATCACATAGATCGACTTGATCGGGTAGCCGCCAATGATCACATACGATTGGCGCGAGCCATTGCCATTGTTCCCGTACATCGCCGTATCCTTTCACTGCATCAGCACTATGCATCGCTGCCGGTACGACGTTGCCGAATCGCGAAAGGTTGCAGTTCAGCGACGGCTGATGACGCTTACAACCCGCGCTGCGCTACTCTTCAAACACGGCGCGCACGCGGAACATGCCATCTTGCTGATCGGGCGCATTGGCCAACGCCTGCGCTTGAGTCAACATCTCGCCCACCACATCAGGCCGCCAAACCGTCGTCAAACCGGTGACCTGCGCCGTCGGCGGGACATTACTCACATCGACTTCCTGCAACATCGCGATATAGTCAAGGATCGCCGAGAGCTGGGCCCGCATCACCGCAATCTCTTCATCGGACAGGGCAATGCGGGCGAGGCGAGCGACGTGGCGAACTTCGGCTTCTGACAGTGACATAGCAACCTCGTAAGCGGTGAATTAGGCAACTCCTGATTCCTTGCGCAATTTTCGATCACGGGCCGAGCCCACCAGCATCTGGCGTGTATAGAGCAGCCGCTGCACGGCGGTAATATGCGAGGCGACCCCGACAGCGATCACGGCCCATTCAAGGATCGGCAGGTCGGGAAAGAACGGCATGACTACCAAGCCGAACAAGAGCAGACCGAGCTTTTCTTGCCGGCCAGCAAAGCCGACATTGCACGAAGCCAATTTACCGGTCGCTTCTGCGCGGGCACGCACGTAGCTTGCCATCACCATGCCAAAGATCGCAAACAACGCCCACACTGGCGCCACCACGCCAGAGAGCATCAAACCGCCCATCACAAACGCCTCGGCATAGCGATCGGTCACGTGATCAAGCACCGTCCCGTACTCGCTCGCCTTGCCACTGGCGCGCGCCGTCGCACCATCGAGGACATCAGCCAGACCCATCAGCAAGATAGCAACCACTCCCCAGAGGAAGGCGCGTTGCGAGAGGAGATACCCAGCCAAAATACTGAACACGAGGCTCAGATAGGTCAGCATATTGGGATGGATTCCCAGACGGGTACAGAAATGGCCAAGCGGCAAGGAGGCCTGTTCGTAGAACTGGCGAAAGCGGGCAAGCAACGGCATCATTGACGTTCATCCTTTAGCTAGGGCAATGACTGAAGCGTTCATTCCATCAGACCTTGCCATTATCAATGCTGTGATAGCAGAGCGGACGTCCGCCGCTCCACTTCGGCCAGCGTGATCGGCGCATCAGGGCCGGTATGCTCAATCCAGATCGAGGCCGTCGCCGCGCCGGTGCAGCCGGCCCGGAAGAGATCACGCGGATCGGTGAGGTAGGCGTGCAAGAAGCCGGCCATATACGTATCGCCGGCGCCGGTCGGGTCGCGGGCATCGGTTGCGTAAGCCGGGATTGCGATCGAGCGTTCACCATCATCAATCTGCGAACCGGCTTCGGCGATGGTGACAATCGCAATCGCGCAGCCGGTTTCGCGCAACCGCCGCGCCGCCAGCACCGGATCGATCCGCGGATCAATCCCGGTAATGACTTTGGTTTCCACTTCATTGGCCTTGATCACGTGGCACAGCGGCGCGATCGCAGCGAATTCATCCGGTAAAAAGTGCTCGATCCGGCCATCGGCGCCAAACCGGCGCAGCAAACCTTGTGGATCAAGCACGATTGGCGCATCGGTCTGGGAGCGGATGGCTTGGATCAACGCGAGCGGCGTCTCTTGCAAAATCGGGCCTACAATGACTGCTCTAGCAGTGGCGACGGCTGCCGGCACAGCAGTAATCGGTTCAGCCACGCCAAGCACATCGAGCGTGCGATCACCGCGATGATCGTACACCAGCTTAAAGCCGCCGGTCTGGGAAGCTAATTCCACAAACGGCGCAATCCCGTAGCGCACTAGATCAGACTGAAACCGGTCAAGGTAATCAGGCCCCACCCGTCCCACCAGTGCGGTGGCGCGGCCAAGCCGGCTGAGGGCCAGACAGGCGTTGGTCGAACACCCCGACAGCACGCGCCCTTCGGTGCGCACTACTGGCGTGATAATCTCGTCGTACACCGGATTGCCAAAAGCAATAACATCTACCATAGCGTGCTTAGCCATTTCCTAATAATCGATCGTACAATCCTTGCAATTGTTCGTCATCGTACAGGGTAATCGTCACTCTGATAGTGCGCCCGCTGCGTGAAATCTGCACCGGCGTTTGTAACAGCTCTTCAAACATCTGCTGGGCCATCTGATCTTCTGGCGAGCGAGTATCGCTCGCACGTTGGCGCTCCAGCGCAGGCCGCGCTGCCGTGGTCACCGGTGACACGGTGCTCGTAGGCCCTTTCACTGCGGCGATGGCGGCAGCGAGATCGGCTCCGGCAGCCAGCGCCGCGCAAAGCCGTTCACTCTCGGCAGCGCCAAACCGATGAGTGATCACCGCCTCACAAGCAGCCGCTTGGGTGTGGGGATCGGCCAGTTGGAGCAATGCCAGCGCCTGCGCCGGTTCGATCTGTCCGGTACACAACGCGCGCCGGGCCGGCGCCGCTAGACCGGGTTGGCTGGCCAGTTCAGCGAGGCGTTCGACATCACGCACATTCAGATCGCGTTGTTGGATCAATTCAAGTGCGGCTTGTTGGTCGGCGGGATCGTCAAGCCGCAGCAGCGCCCGCCCGTGACCGGCGCTGATTGCGCCATCGAGCAGGGCTTGCCGGGCAGCGGGGGCAAGGCGGAGCAGACGGCGGCTATTGACGATCGCCACCCGGCTTTTGCCGACCCGGCGAGCAATCTCATCATCGCTCAAGCCAAACTCGCGCCGCAAGGTTTCGTAAGCTTGGGCCTCTTCCAGCGGGTTGAGGTCGGCGCGCTGCACATTCTCAACCAACGCCAATTCAAGGAATTGCTGAGGAGTCGCATTCTTGACAATTGCCGGCACGGTGGCCAAGCCGGCCATTCGCGCCGCGCGCAGCCGGCGTTCGCCGGCGATCAGCTCATAGCCGCCAGCCGGGTCTTCGCTAACAATCAGCGGCTGCAACACGCCGTGCTCTTGAATGGAAGCGACGAGTTCAGCGAGGGCAGCTTCATCAAACGATGTGCGCGGCTGGGCGCGATTGGCCCGAATCGCCGCCACCGGCAATTCACGCACGGCAGCCTGCTCCGCCGTAGATGACGGAATGAGCGCATCTAACCCGCTGCCCAAACCACGCTTCCGGCTCATACCAATCGCTCCTCCCGTCCAATCAATTCTTCGGTCAGCAGCGCGTAGGCTTGCGCACCACGACCGTGCGGATCATATTCGTAGGCGATCCGCCCGTGACTCGGCGCTTCGCTCAGGCGCACGCTGCGCGGGATCAAGGTGCGGCAGATGAGGCGAGGAAAGTAGCGCTGCACTTCATCAACCACCTGTTGGGCCAGATTGGTGCGGCCATCGTACATCGTCATCACCACCCCGAGAATGCGCAGGGTCGGATTGAGACTTTCGCGCACCCGTTCCAGCGTGGTCTTAAGCTGCGCCAATCCTTCCAGCGCCAGATATTCACATTGCAGCGGAATGAGCACCGCGTTGGCCGCACAGAGGGCATTAAGGGTAAGCAAACCCAGTGAGGGCGGGCAATCAATCACGATCCAATCATAGCGCGGCAAGAGGGGAACCAAGCCATCGCGGAGCCGCCATTCGCGCCGGTCGAGATCGACCAATTCAATCGCTGCGCCGGCCAATTCTTGATCAGCCGGAATAATCTCAAGCCGATCGCGCCCGCTCGCTATCGGGATCGTCTCTGGCGGCGCGCCCCCTAGCAGCAGATCGTAGGTCGTCACCGTCAATGAAGCTTTGGCAATGCCAAGGCTCGTGGTGGCGTTACCCTGCGGATCAATGTCAACCAGCAGCACGCGCCGCCCGCGCCGGGCCAGTTCACCGGCCAGATTTACGGCAGTGGTGGTCTTGCCAACGCCGCCCTTCTGGTTGGCGATAGCGAGTATCCGCGGTTGTGGGCCTGTTGGTTGCTGTTTCACGTGAAACACCCGCGCTAAGCAGCCAATCCAACCGCTATTGTACCATAGGCAAAGGATAGGATTCGTTATGGCGATATATGGAGGAAGATAGCCGCGAAAAAAAACGCAAAACGCGCAAAAATACCGCTAGCAGGTGAATAACCACCGTGTATCAAGCGGCCGCCCAATAGGACGTTTCTTCAGCCTATTAGCATTATCGTGCGTCTCTTTGGACTATCCCACCCCTCACGGCAAATAACGCAACGGATTCACCGCGCGCCCGTTGACAAGGAGGGTGAAGTGGAGATGGACACCGGTTGAATAACCGCCACCGGCGCGATCGTAGGTGCTGCCCATATAGCCGATCAATTGGCCAGTGCTGACTTCTTGGCCAGCGCGCACCACCGGACGAGCAATCAAGTGGCCATAGATCGTCTCAATCCCGCCGGGATGCCGGATCTTCACGCAATAGCCGTAGCCGCTACACCAGCCCGATTCGTACACCCAACCGCGACTCGCCGCGACAATCGGCGTCCACGCGGCGTTGGCGATGTCAATCCCATTATGGAAACCGCCCCAGCGCGGGCCAAACCCCGATGTCAACACCCCGCGCGCCGGCCACACCCACCGTGGCGGCGGCGGCGGGAAATCGCGCACTTCCGGCAAGGCAGCGACCACTGCCGGATCCAACTCGAGCAAATCACTCCGGATCCAGCCAGTGACATCACCGATCGCGATCTTGACCCAATCGTTGTACCGGCCACGCAGCGCGACTTGCCTTCCGGCGGCTAACTGCACCTGCCGGGGGTGATCCGTGGTCGGCCCAGATCGAACATTTGTTTCATCTGCTAATACGATCCCAACCGGTTCAGCCGTGCGCTGGCCAAATGCCGCCTCCTGCTCCGCCGTCCACGGTAATCGCCCGCCCGGAATGAAGATCTCGCGCCCAACGATCAACTGGCCATCACGCAGCCGATTCGGCGCAAAGGTAATAATCGCCTCCGGCGCGACGCTATACCGTTCCGCCAGCACCGTGAGCGTCTCACCCTCCGCCACTGTATGCGCCGCGCCGGCCAAGCGCGCAATCCGTAACGGCTGGCCCACCCGCAGCGCATCGCCTCGATCAAGCTGATTCGTCCAGACAAGCGTACTGAGCGGGATCTGGTAGCGCGCCGCCACCTCTGCCAGCGTCTCACCCTCGGTAAGAAGGTGGGTCGCCTGATAGGCAGTCGCCACGGGTATGGGTGCGCGCACCGCCGGCGCAATCGGTTCAGGCTCACTCGGCGCTGCCGCGGCATGCCGTACCGCCGGCGCAACAACAACCGCTTGCTCCGCTGGCAGCAACGATGGAACGACTGGCGCCGGCCCAGAATGGCTGATAGGGGTCAACGTCTGGAGGGGGAGCGAACGATCAATAGCCAGTATCAAGATGACAGCCGCCAGCAGTAACAGATGCCCTAGACGGCGTGATGGGCGGAATTGCCAACGCACGACCTGTCGATTGGCGCTGCCCGGTACCGCATCACCCGCATGATCCCGACCTTCACGCAGACGGCGAGCAGTCCTACGCGCCGCAGCCAACCGTCGCTGGCTGCGCACCCACCGCTCATACCATGGAGGTTGCTCGAAGATAACCTGCATTGCGTGTTCTCGCTCACTTCACCGAGAGAGCATACACCGAGCGGAATAGTTTGTCAATCTTGACGGCATCTTTCATCGCATGATAAGATATAACTGCTGATTCTTCCGCTGCCCGATCCGGCCTCCCCCTGTGAACCGGTGAAGGGCGTTTCATGAAAGGCCGGCCGATGATACGAGTCGTCGTCGATAGTATCCGTGTCAGCCTGTTAACGCAGAGCCGGGTCGTCGTCCTCCGCGAAACCGAAGGAAATCGCTATCTGCCTATCTGGATCGGCCAATTTGAGGCCGATGCCATCGCGATGGCTATTCAGGGTCAAGAACCGCAACGGCCGATGACCCACGACCTGCTCAAGGCTGCCATCGGCGAATTGGATGGGGTAGTTCGCCATATTTACATCAATGACATTCGCGATAACACCTTCTTCGCGCGGATTGTGATCGATCAGGCTGGGCGCACGGTCGAGCTTGATGCCCGCCCCAGTGATGCGATTGCGCTCGCCGAACGGGTGCAAGCCCCGATTTTTGTGGCAGACCATGTGCTGGATCAGGCAGGTGTTCTCTTCGATGAGGAAGAACAGGCCGATGAGTCTGCACCCCCAACTGCCAGCCGCAGCGAAGAAACTAAGCCTGAGTCTGCTTCGGAACCTGAGCCAGAACTGAACGAAGATTCGTTGTCGATCTTCCGTAACTTTATCAATACGTTAGACCTCGGCGATCGCGATCGTCCCAGTGATAAATCGTAAGTTCCACAGATAGTCTGCGCAGTGGGGTGGTAAAACCACCCCACTCTTTTTTCCCCAGCTTGTGGATAACTGGCGATATTATGTGGAAAACTCGCCATCCCTGTGGATAACGTGCGGAATACGTCGTTGATAGTGCGTGGACGTTCTGCGGAACAACTGCTTCCTCTCTTCGATTCTTTTCCCCATGTGGATACTCATTCCCATGCTTTCCACATCTCAGTTAGCGCGTTGGGAAGCGGTTAGTCCGATCATTTCCACATCTTCCACAAGACTACGATCATGACGGTTTTCTCTCGAACTGTTTTATCATGTTGATCTCATGGAGTACCGTATTTAGGATTGTGGATGATGTATGACTAGAACCCGCGCAGCACCTTGTGATCCCTTCCCGATCCTCGTCGAGCGGATCGGGCAAGAGGCCGTGATTGTTGATGACCGGATTATCAAGATCGACCATTTTCTGAATCACCGCATCGATACTGATCTTATGCAAGCTATTGGCGCCGAGTTGGCCAACCGGTTAGCGCCATTCCAGCCTGACCTGATCTTGACTGCAGAAGCGAGCGGGATTCCGCCGGCGCTTGCCACCGCCTTTGCCTGCCGTGTCCCGATGGTTTATGCGAAAAAGTATGATCCCGCTGTGCCTGCCCCGGCCTTGACTCGCCGGGTGCCTTCGCCAACCAAAGGTCGCGAGACCCTGTTGGCAATTACGGCTCGCTTTCTGCCCGCCGGTTCACGGGTGGCGATTGTGGACGATTTTTTGGCAAATGGTCGCACGGCGCTGGCGTTGGCGGAAATGGCGCACGAGGCCGGCGCTAACGTTGTGGCGGCGGCGTTTGTGGTTGAGAAGTTGTTCCAACGGGGGCGAGATCCCTTGGTCGCGTTGGGGATCCCGGTGATCACGTTGGCCCAGATCGAGCGGTTTGCCGGCGGCAGACCGGTGATCGCCGGCTGGCCGGGTTAGGCGCTCCCGAAATAACGCAACGCTAACCGTAACCGTTCTTCCAACGCCGGCGGCGCATCGGCCGGCAAAGAGGCGATTGCGGCAGCGGCCTCGGCGGCGCTGTAGCCTAAACTCACCAAAATATCGCTCAGTTCACGGTCGATGGCACTGGTGCTTGGACTACCGGCGCTCGCCAGTTGGCGAAGATCGATCTTGCCGCGTAGTTCAAGCACGATCCGCTCCGCCGTCTTTTTGCCAATGCCCGGCACTCGCGCCAGCCGGGTCAGGTCGCCGCCGGCGATCATACTGCGCACTTCATCCGGGGTGCCGCTTGAGAGCAGGCTCAGCGCCATCTTTGGCCCCACTCCGCTCACCCCGATCAGTTGCTCGAACAGGCTGCGCTGGGCATGGTCGCTGAAGCCGTACAGCGTGAGTGCGTCTTCCCGCACGATCAGGATCGTATACAACAAGATGTCGCTGCCAATCGCGCCGGCGGCTGCCAGCGTGGGGCGTGGCGCATAGATGAGGAAGCCAACGCCGCCAGTTTCGACGATCAGGTGATCGGTGCCAATACTCTGGATTACGCCGCGAATTGATGCAATCATGAGAATAGGCCTTATCTGGTGATACCTCAGGAGGTTGTTGATGATGATTCGGTCGCCGTTACGTTCGTTTGGTTTGGTGTTTGGCCAGTTTGCTAGTTTAGGGGCGATTGCCTTCACTGGCCCGTTGGTTCCTTCGTCCCCGCTCTTGCTAGGGTTGTTAGCCGCTGGATTGGCGCTTGGGTTGTGGGCTTTACTCACCATGCGCCTGCACCGCCTCTCAGTACTGCCCGATCCACTGCCGCGGGTTGAATTGGTGCGCGCCGGCCCGTACCGCGTGATCCGCCACCCAATGTACGCCAGTCTGCTGCTAGCGGCGCTGGCATGGGTATTAGCGTCGCCAGCGTTGTGGCGCTGGGGGTTGTGGTTGCTCTTGCTGGCGGTATTGGTGGCCAAGTTGAGCTATGAAGAACGGATGCTGTCGGCTTCTATCCCCAGTTACCGTGAATACCAGCAGCGATCGTGGCGGTTAGTGCCGCTCGTCTGGTAGCGGGCGTGATGTGATCTTACCACGGCCAAACGAGTGTGACCAGTATCGCCCCACTGATCAAGAGCAACGCTGGCGCAATGGCGCGCCGCAAGTGGGTGCTGCCGCCAACCAGCGCAATCCCGCCTTTGACCACCGTGTTGGTGAGCACCGCGACCCCAATTGCTCTCGCGGCTAGCTCGCTGGCCAATCCGCCGGTAGCGATCGCTAGCTCGCTGAGCGATAACGTGATTGCATCAACATCGACGAGGCCGCCGAAGATGCTGGTGATGAAGAGGCCAGCATCGCCAAATTGAGCCCGCGCGAAATTGGCGCCAGCGAGGATGGCCGCGTAGAGCAGGCTAAACCCAATCGCTGAACGCAATTCCAACGGATTGCCAAAGCTCAGCGGCGCTCCTTCGTGCTGGCGCGCTTGGCGGGCCAGCCACCCTCCCCAGAGCAGGCAGCCGCTGCCGCCAGCCAGCAAGATCGGCCACAAGGCTTGGAGCACCGGCGGCGCGACGGCGCCGGTAAGCAACCCGACCCGCATAAACATCACACCCCACGCGAGCAAAATGGCCAGCGCGTATTCCTGACTCAACTCCGGCGCGATCCGGCTGCGTTGGGTGTTGCTGAGCGTCACAGCGGTAGAAGAGACGATCCCGCCGATCAGGCCGGTAAGCGCGATGCCGCGGGTGGCGCCGATGATTTGGTGGAGCACATACCCGCTAAAGCTCAGCGTTGAGATTAAGACGACGAGGAGCCAGATCTTCTGCGGGTTGATCACGTCGAACGGGGCCGGCCCAATAGGGGTGTTCGGCAACACCGGCAAGACGATCAGGCTGATGGCGGCTAGGGTGAGAGCCGCTTGCATATCTTGCGGGCTGAGCTGGCGCGCCAAGCCGTGCAGGCGCGCTTTGAGCGCCAGCAAGACGGCGATAGCCACGCCGACTGCTGTGGCGACCGTGCCATACCCCCACGCGACCATGCCGCCACAGAGTAGCGTGATGAGCACGGCCATCTCACTGGTCAGGCCGGGCCCGTCGCGGCCATGGCTTAACACATAGGCCGCGATCAATAACCCGCCTACTGCCAATACCAGTGCCGCGAAGATCTCAGGCGCTTGCAGGGTCAACGCGGCCAACCCAGCCGCACATCCGACCACGCCGACGATGGCATACGTGCGCACGCCGGCGAAGAGATCACCGCTCGCGCCGTGGGCATGCTCGCGCTGCAAGCCAATCAGTGCGCCAATCAGCAGGGCAAGGCCGAATTGGGAAAAGAGTTCGGTGCTGGCGGTGTTGTCGAGCATAGTGGTTGCAATGATTTATTGGTGAGCGGCGAAACGGGTTGTTTGGGCCGTGATGACCCCGACGACGATCGCAAGCGCAATGATCATACCCCCAATCGTGATGAGATCAATCTGCATTGATGGCATCACCACCCAGATTGACCAGTTCATGGCGGTGTGCAACAACAGGCAGGCCAGTATGCTGCCGTTGGTGTGCTGGTAGACCCATGTGAAGATGAACGAGGTGAGGATGATCACGATCGCTAGTGCGCTAAAGGTGAGCAAGGTATTGGCCATGAACCGGCCCGGAATGAAGACTGCCGGCGCATGCCACAACCACCACGCTACGCCAACGATCAGGCTCGCAATCGTAGCGCCATAGCGCGCTTGCAAGTGTGGCAAGGCATAGCCGCGCCAGCCAAATTCTTCTTGCAATGGCCCGCTGGTGAAGAGGATGACGAAGAACGCGATCAGCGCAAAGAGCGGGTCGCTGATGACCGAGCGATCGATGGTGCGTCCGCTGATGATAGTCGCGACGATGATCGATCCGCCAAAGATGATCAGCGGCCCCATCAAAATGATGGCCAACCAGCGCCAGCCGAAGCGGAAGTCAAGTCCCCGCCGCAATAACCCTAGCGCGCCGCGCCATCCCTCGTGTTGCCACGTGAGCGCCAGCGCCGCCAACGAGGGGCCAAAGGCGGCTGGATTGAGCGGCCCATTGAGGAAATCAGTGAGTGAAGATGGGAAGGTGACGCCACGGGCAATGAGCGCGGCGGGAATCCAAAAGAGCCACGAGAACCCGTAAGTGACAGCAAAGAACATCCATACCTGCTGCGGCGGATGGTGGTAGGTTGCCATCACGTGCTTCCTTCCCCGGTTTCAGCTTCGTTGCCGGCGACCCAGCTCTTTGTGGGCTGTTGGGTTCTAGCATACTATGCGGGAAGTAGCGCTGCAATCGCTCCGGCGTGCAGAATCCTGCACCCGTATCGATGTTTTTGGAAAATATGGAATGCGGCAGTTATACTGCCGCATTCCATAGTGCGCTGAGGTTAGGCTTGCTCTGCCCAATACGGCGTAAAAATCGCCCCACCCTCCGCCGTGCCGAAGCTGCGGCAGCGCGCCGTGCCCCAACGCTGGCCGTAGAGGGCAATGTACGCGCAGAGCAACGCATCGGCTTCGTCTTCAATCGCCTTCAGCGCGCTCGGGCCAAGTTGGTCGAGGTCTCTGCCCTTCCAGAGGTCATCACTGCCAAGCAGAGGCGGATCACCGCTGGATAATCCACGCAACAAACGCAGGTAGCGGCCCAGTTCGCGCCGGCGCTCGGCTAGCTCGCGGCCGGGCCGTGCTTTGTAGCGCAAGATATGTGGCAAGCGAAATAAGACCACCGTTGCTGGGTGGGGAAAGACTTCGATGATGAACCTCCCGTTCATACTGGCTTCGATGGCCGGCACGTAGCCAAACCCATCCGCAGCTAACATGGCCAATAGCGCCTCGCCGCGCACCCCGCCGTAGCGGCGCAACAAGCGCCGGTTGGCCGGGTGCGGGCCGGCATCGTACCGCCGGAATGCAGCGGCTAGTTCCGCTTCAGCTTCCCGGCGTCCGGTCTCGTTAGGGACGATCAATGGCGCGTCGATCGCAACGATAGCCGGCGCATCGCCGATGGCGGTGCGAATGGCTTGCACGATGGCTTCGTTCGTCACCAGACGGCTGGGCGGTTGCACGAGCCGCGCTCCGGCTGGCGTACCGGTACACACGGCTAACCCGCTTGGATTGCGTTCCGACCACGCTAAATCCAACCCGATATAGACCGTCTGGAAAGGTTTAACGTTCATCGCGCGTTGCCCGATTGTAACTCTGCGCTGCTGTTCTCCACGGTACAGTATGAATAAATCGAGCGAGCTTGAGTCGCGTTTGCCCTAGCCGCGATCGATGTTGGCAATGATCGTATCGTTTCTTCGTCCGCTTGCCGGGCGCAGAGTGAGGCATACAGTTCTGTCCGCAGAGCGCAACCGCAGATGCCCCAACCTATTGGCGCTCTTTTGGGTGTTTGTAGCGATCCTCAACCAGTACCGCTACCCGATGAGGAGGTCTCTATGAGCCTGTTGAAACCGCCCCCCACCGCGATGGTGGTTGTCTGTCGCATTGGCAGCCGGTTTGTGGCTTTGCCGATGCAGACCGTGGTGCATACGTCGCGTCTGAGCGAGTTAGCGCCTCCCGGTGATGCTCCGCTGGTGGTCTGCGGCATTGTGACGCTCCACGGTGCGACGGTGCCGGTGATCGATGGCCGTTCGCTGCTCGGCGAGCCGCCCGGCTATGCGCTCGATAGCCATATTCTGCTCGCTGCGCCGGATATCGACCAACCGCCGGAGATTGGTTTGCTGGTTGATGAGGTGATCAGTTTGCACCGGGTTGGCCCCGATGGTCTCGCGCCGCTCGATCACATCGATGGTATCTCATGCGGTGTGGTGCGCGATTTGCCGCAGCCGGCCCTGTTGTTGGATGTCGATGAGCTGTTTGCGTTGGCTCACGGCAGTGCGCGTGATTGATGCGACTGGGCGGGCCGCACCGCCGTGCGGCCCGCCGATTGACCTTACCGTCCGACTGGCGCTGGTTGCGCCAAAGGCACGTCTTCGCTAATGAAATGCACCGCACTCTTGGCCGCCTCTAAAATCGTCATCAACCCGCTGCCCGGATGCACGGCGCCGCCGATCCAGTAGAGGTTGCGCGCGCCGTCGTGCCGGATGTGGGGCCGGAACGGGCCGAGCTGGCTCCAACTGTGGATCAGGTTGAAGACTGCGCCAAGGTAGGTGTGGTGCTCGTCGCGCCACGTCTCGGCGGTGTAACGCCGCTCAACCACGATGTGGCGTTCGACATCTTCAAAACCGAGTTTGGCCATCTGGCGAATGATCAGGTCGCGGTAGCGCTGCTCGACCGCCGGCCAATCAACCGGGTAGCGCAAATTAGGCACCGGCACCAACACAAACAGCGTGCTGTGGCCGGGAGGTGCGTTGGCTGGATCGACGATCGTTGGGTTGCAGACGTAGAATGATGGGTCGTCTTCATCAAGCACCGCGCTCTTAGCCCAGAGCGGGTCGTTGCGGCGAATGCTTGATGACAGGTAGAGCTGATGGTGCGGCAGATCGTCCCAGCGCCGGTTGACCCCCAAATAGAGCATAAAGGTCGAGCACGAGAACTCCATTGAGTTCAGTTTTTGATCGGTGTACTTGCCTCGCGCATGCGGCGGGATGATATGCGTCAGCGCGTGGCCAAAGTCAGCGTTGACCACCACCGCGTCCGCGCGCACCCGCTCTCCATCGGCCAGCTCGATGCCGGTCGCGGCGCCGCCTTCGACCATCACTTGCTTGACAGGGCGGTTGTAATGAATCGTCACGCCAAGATCGGTCGCCGCTTTGGCCAACCCCGCCGCCAGCGCCCGGAAGCCGCCGATCGGGTGCCAGATGCCTTCGGCGAATTCGAGGAAGGTGACAAGGCTAAAGACGCTCGAACAGGCCGTGGGGTGCATGCCAAGGTATTTCGCTTGGTACGACAGTGCGTACACCACCCGCTCGTCGCGGAAGAAGCGCTTGAAGTGGTCGTAGAGGCTTTCCCAAGGCCGGAAGGCCAGCGCCGCCGCCACTTCGCGCGGCTTAAGGTAGCCGAGCGGCGTCCGCACCGGCGTGCCGAGGTATGGTTCGTAGCCAACCACGTTCTTGCGGATATGCTCGATGTACCACCGCTCGAATTCGGCGGGCAAGGCAGGATCAAAGCGGGCTAGTTGCGCTTTGAAGGCGGCGGTGTTTGAGGTGAGATCAAGGTATTCGCCATCCCAAAACCGGATCCGCGTGTTTGGATCGAGCCGCACGAGCGTCACATAATCGCTAAAGCGCAACCCAGCGCTGCTGAACAGTTCGTCGTAGACCCGCGGCACTTGCAAGATGGTCGGCCCGGTGTCAAAATGATAATCGCCGAGCGAGAAGCCACGCATCCGTCCGCCCGGACGATCAACCGCTTCAAAGATTTCTACCTGATACCCGCGCCCGGCCAGCCGGATAGCGGTCGCTAATCCGCCCGGCCCGGCGCCGACAATCACAATCCGTTGTGACACGCTCTACTCCTCTATCTACGTTCCTGTGCAGAGACCTCCTGTTTGAGTATACACCGCTTTTCTAAGCTGGTCACGCTGAGATTGCAGCGGGGTTCGCTAGGCAACCTGTCTCTCTACTCTCTCCTCCCCATCCGCAACGGCTTAGCGTACAAATTGTGGATAACTGGTGGAATTGTGGATAACATGTGTGGTTCACCGTGCTTGGCGAGACGTTAACACGCATCTAATATTCGATTAATCTGCGGCTAATCTAAGATTGCTATAGTGCATACCGTCAAGCGAAGCGATTTGCGGTGGTCGCCGCAAGACAAAAAAACTCCCAATCTACACACCGCCCTCACTCCCCCTCTCTCCGGCCGCCTACGACAGGTGGCCGTTGTTGATTCATGCGAATATGATCCAACCCATGACTAACCTGAATTTCAAATTCAATCGGCACGCTGTGGATTCGGTGTACATTCCATAGACGCAACATTCAGCGGTCACGGCAGGGGTTGTCAGCTCGCTCTTGATCCCGCCGTCAGGTAGGAGAGTGGGCTAAGGGTGAGGGCCAGCAACCCGCGCAGCGGACTTCGTAAGGATAGCCCGGCCCATTAGGGCCGGGTTCCGGATCAGAGGTTCTCTCCGCCCGTGAACCTTGCTGGGGGAAGGCTGGGGAGCGGGTTGTCCCCTCGCTCGCCCATTGTCATTGCGAGCCAAGCGCAGGGGCAGCGCACCGCTCTGCCCGCGCGCGGCGAAGCAATCCCCCACGAGCACGGAGTGAACCCGTTGCGGCAAAGCGGGAGATTGCTTCGGTCGGGCGGCCCCAGCGTGGTTGCGGGCCGCCCCTCCCTCGCAATGACAGAAGGAATGCGGGTGCTGGGGTACCCTCACTCCAGCCCCGCTCCCACTGGCGCGGGAGAGGGGAGCGAAGTGCCCAGTGTTGAGGCATCACACAGCTATCAACGTTGTGCTCGATTAAATGTTCTGTCTGCCCTTGACCCCGCTGTCAGGTGGGAGAGTGGGGCTTGTGGGCCAGCAACCCGCGCAGCGGGCTGCGTATGAATAGCCCGGCCCATCAGGGCCGGGTGCCGGATGAGAGGTTCTGTCTGCCCCTTAAGGGGAGAACATGGGAGCTTACGCAATCACATCCGTCTCGTCTTTCGCCAATGCGGCCCGCACGTGATCAATGAAGGTGCGGGTGGCAAAGATGATGTTGCGCCGGGTGACTCCACCCGATACAACCAGATAGCCGTCAAAACCGATGTCGCCGTCGCGATCGACATAGGCGCGCACGATGTGCAGCTCGTCGTTGACACGGTTAACGTATAGCAGCCGGTCGGCCAGATCATGCGCCGGACTAGCCCGAAACTGGCTCATAAACCGGATCTGTTCGCCTTCGCGGATTGGGAAGGCCCAGATGCGAAAGCCTTGCCGGATGCACACGTCGCCGTCGCTATCGCGTTCAACCTCAAAATAAGCGTTGTTGTAGAGGTCGAATAACCACTCTTTGCTGATCTGGTTGGGATAGACCAGCTCATCGGGCGCGCTGCCGGCTGTTGACATTGATGTTCCCTTTCTGCGAATGGCTGATGACGCTTTCATTATAGCAGTCGCGCGGCTGATGAACATGGCCAAACCGTTAAGCCTCTGCACCCGCTGCGGTGCAACCATCCTGCATTGACACTCGCCGCCGGGAATGGTATACTGCCGTCACATTCAAATAGCTGACGTTGATCAGGAAGAGTAGCAAGCGTGGCGACAGTCCAGCGAGCCGGTGGTGGTGCGAGATCGGCGAGTTCGGCGCTTGTGAATGGGCCTGTGAGTCGCGCGGCGAACCGGGTTGGCCCCGCAGTAGCCGTTGCCGGAGACGCCACCGTTATCAGGGCGCTAGGTGTGGAACGGCTGAGCCGGCAGCACCTGTAGAGTGCGCCGTTTGCGCGAGCAGCGGCGAACGAGAGTGGCACCGCGGTTTCCCCGTCTCTCGACCAATTTGGTCGAGAGTTTTTTTGTTGGTTTCTTGCTGCGAGGAGGGTTCTGTGGAAACGGTTAAGTATCTGCTCAGCGAAGACCGCCTGCCGGAGTCGTGGTACAACATCGCCGCCGATCTGCCTTCTCTGCCGCCGCCGCCGTTGCATCCGGCGACTGGCCAGCCGATCGGCCCTGCCGATCTCGCGCCGCTCTTCCCGATGGAGCTGATCAAGCAAGAGGTCAGCACCGAGCGCACGATCCCGATTCCCGATGAGGTACGCGCGATTTACCGGCAGTGGCGGCCAACGCCCCTCTTCCGCGCCCGCCGGCTTGAGCGCGCGCTCGATACGCCGGCCCGCATTTACTACAAGTACGAGGGTGTCAGCCCAGCCGGCAGCCATAAGCCGAATACGGCAGTCGCGCAGGCCTACTACAACAAGATCGAAGGTGTGCGCCGGCTCGTGACCGAAACCGGCGCTGGCCAGTGGGGATCGTCGCTCGCCTTCGCCGGCGCGCTCTTCGGCCTTGAGGTCGAGGTGTTTATGGTCAAAGTCAGCTACAACCAGAAGCCCTATCGCCGGGCGCTGATGGAGACTTACGGCGCGCGGGTGATTGCAAGCCCCAGTACCGAGACGGCGTCGGGCCGCGCGATTTTGGCCGAACATCCCGATAGCACCGGCAGCCTTGGCATCGCGATCTCTGAGGCGGTGGAAGTGGCGGCCCAGCGCGATGATACCCGCTACGCGCTCGGCAGCGTGCTCAATCACGTCCTCCTCCACCAGACGGTAATCGGCCAAGAGGCGATGATCCAGATGGAGATGGCCGGCGATTATCCTGATGTGGTGGTGGGATGCACCGGCGGCGGCTCGAACTTCGCCGGCATTGCCTTCCCGTTCATCGGCGCGAAGCTGCGCGGCGAGCGTCCGCTGCGGGTGGTGGCGGTCGAGCCGGCGGCTTGCCCGTCGCTGACCAAGGGCAAGTATGCCTACGATTACGGTGATACGGCCCACCTGACCCCGCTGGTCAAGATGCACACCCTTGGCAGCACCTTCGTGCCTCCCGGCATTCACGCCGGCGGTCTGCGCTACCACGGCATGGCCCCGCTCGTCAGCCATCTGCTAGAGTTGGGTGTGATTGAGGCGATTGCCATCCAGCAGCTCGAAACCTTTGCCGCCGGCGTGCAATTTGCCCGCCTTGAAGGCATCTTGCCCGCGCCTGAAGCCAATCACGCCATCGCCGGCGTGATCCGCGAGGCGCTCCGCTGCAAGGAGGAGGGTAAGAGCGAGGTGATTCTGTTCAATCTGTGCGGTCACGGCCATTTCGACTTGCAGGCCTATATGGATTATCAGGCTGGCAAGTTGCGCGATTACGAGTATTCCGACGCCGAGGTGGCGATGGCGTTGGCCGGCTTGCCGTCGGTGGGTGCGTGAGGGGAGGCACAGGAGGGCCACGTAGGGCCACAGCGCCGCTGTGGCCCTACTGTAGACACAGCGGCATTTGTCGCTACTACCGGCTTAACGTGACGCTCACAGTGGTGACCGGCCCGGCGGCGGCGATGACAGCGTACCGGCTAACACCGATCTGCTCGATCTGCACGGGAACCGGCGCGCCGTTGAGGGTCACGGTTTGCGGCGTCGCTCCTGCCGGCACGAGCAGGCGCAAGCGGAAGCTGTCGCCGCTGCCGGTGGCGGTGAGATCGATCCGGCCCGGCTGGTTGGCTGTTGCCGGCGTGTATTGCCAGCGATAGGCGACATAGCCGTCGCCGGCGGCGTAGCGGGCCACCGCGTAAACATCGCGGATCGCGTAAACTGGATCGGCTGGCCAGCGCGGCGAGATGGTGACGGTGTTGAAGGCGATGTGCCGGTCTTCGATCCCGGCAGCGCCTTCAACCAGCGCGCCGAGCATGGCGCTCGCGCCCCAGCCGTCGGTGGGCAAAAATTCGTTTACCGGGGCGATCCCGCCGGTCGGGTAATACCAGAGGTAGGTCGCGCCGGTGCGTTCGATCAGGTCAATGTAGCGTTGCACGATGTTAAAGCCGTAGGCTTCATAACCGTACCGGAATGCGCCGCGGGCCAGTTCGCCGCCGACCAGCGGCATCACGCCGCCGTTAACGTACTCTCCCGGACGTTCGCCCAACCGGCCATTCATGCCGAATGCGCCTGCCGGGAAGGGCGGGTCGATGCTGTACCATTCGGCGAAGGCGATCCGGTTCGGATCGTTCAAGCGGCGCAGGTATTCGGCGACAATCGCGCGCCCTTGCGTTTCGGTCAAGACGCCGCGATTGAGTGCAATCGCGTTCGAGAGGCTCAGTTGCTCGGCTTCGTTGACGCCGGGTACGTCGTAGGGAATGAGTTTGACATGGTGGGTGTAGAAGCGACCATTCCAACTCAGCGCATTGAGGCGCACCATCAGGTCAGCGGCGATGGTGCGGCGCACGGCGGCCAGATCGGCCTGCCCCGCCGCCTCTTCCATCAGCGCCAGCATATTGAGCGCCGCCGCCAAGCCGGTGTTGTCGCCGTGGAAGATGCCCCACTTGGTCTGGTCGTCGATCCAATGGCGCGGCCCCAGTTCGCCGGTGTTTGGGTTGATCATCGGCGGGCCGTATTCGTAATCCCACGTGTCGATGGTGAATGGGCGCTTGACCAAACCCAGCGCCGGTTCCCAGCGCAGCGGATCGCGTATCGTGTAGTCGATGGCGCGTTGCGCCGCCGGCAGCATGCGCAGCATCCACGCCGTGTCGCCGGTGACTTGCCACGTTTCGTAGATCAACTGCACGAAGAGGTATTCTACGTCGGCCTCGACCGGGGTGCGAAATGCGGCGATGTTCCATTCCGGGCGGGCCAGAAAGTCGGGCAGGCTGCCGTCAGGCGCTTGCACGCGGGCGAACGCTTCCGGCAACGAGCGCAGATCGGTCTCGAAGTAGCGAAACGCACGGTTTTGGTAATAATGGTCGCGCAGCCAGAGCAATGGGCTGTCAGGCGAGCGGTAGCCGGCCACCAGTTGCCCGTCGAGCCGGTAGCTCAGCCGGTCGGCGGCCATAAACTGGCGCACCGTCGGGTACAGCCGGTCGTAACCGGCCACGCCGGTGCGCAGGGTGGTTTCGGCCTCCAGCCGGTAGATGGTGCCGTTAGCCACCATCCGCCCGTCAGCCGTGAAGAGCGCGGCCCAATGGTCGCCCAACCCGCCGCGCGGCGTCACTTCGACCCATCCGTCGCCGTTGGCGATGGTCAGTCCAAACGCGCCGGCGAAGCGACCGCGGCTGTCGAAGATGAGCAAGGTGGCTGGGCCATCATACCCGCTGATGCGCACTGCCACCGGCGCGGACGCTAGTGGCTGCACCACGGGGTTGAGGCTGGTGAAGGTTGCGGACGGCTCGGCCAGCGCCGGCGTGATCGGCGCGCTCAGGCTGGCGAGCAGCCCGATCAGAGCAAACAAGAGGATCAAACGCTTCATTGTGTACCTAAAACGCTGATGAAGGGCAACGATATTCCTAGTATAGCATTGTTGCGGGAACGCTCTGACGAGGCGCAGGCTGCTGGAGAGGAGATGGGGTTGCTCCTCGGCATCCTCTGCGAACTCGGCGGTCAATAGAGCTGGCTTCTTCGTACCACACCTTTGGCGATAGACATTGACAAGAGGGTAGCTTATGGAACGCAAACCACGGGTCTTTTCCGGCATTCAGCCTTCGGGCAATCTGCATATCGGCAACTATTTGGGCGCCATCCAGCAATGGGTGGCCGGGCAGGGCCAAAAGACCAACTTTATCTGTATCGTTGACCTGCACGCGATTACGGTGCCGCAAGAGCCGGCAGCGCTGCGCCAGCAAACCCGCGAACTCGCCGCGCTGTTGCTTGCCTGCGGGATCGATCCGCAGCAGACGACGCTCTTCGTGCAGAGCCACGTGCGCGCCCATGCCGAATGTTCGTGGGTGTTTAGCTGCGTCACGCCGTTGGGTTGGCTCGAACGTATGACCCAATACAAGACCAAAGCCCAAAAGCAAGAGAGCGTGATGACCGGTTTGCTCACCTATCCGGTGCTGATGGCCGCCGACATTCTGCTCTACGACGCCGATGAGGTGCCGGTGGGCGAGGATCAGAAGCAGCATATTGAGCTGACCCGCGATCTGGCCCAGCGCTTCAACCATCTCTACGGCGAGACGTTCGTCATTCCCAAGCCGGTGATCCGCGAGAGCGGCGCCCGGATTATGGGGTTGAACGATCCATCGGCCAAGATGAGCAAATCGGACAACACCCGCGGCCATGCCATCCGCATTGTCGATGACCCCGACGAGATTCGCTGGGCGATTAAGCGGGCCGTCACCGATTCCTACAACGAAATCCGCTTTAGCGATGATCCAGAGCGGGCCGGCGTGAACAATCTCTTGCAAATCTACGAGCTGCTCACCGGGAAGAGCCGGCCTGAGATTGAGGCTCATTTCGCCGGCAAAGGCTATGGCGCGCTGAAAAAGGAGGTTGCCGAAGTCGTGGTCGAGTCGCTCCGCCCCATCCGCGAGCGGTACTACCAGTTGATGAACGATCCGGCTGAGCTGGATCGCATTCTGGCGATTGGTGCCGAACAGGCGCGGGCCGTCGCCGAACCAAAGATGACCCTGATCCTTGAGCGGGTGGGGTTTGTGTTGCCGAATGATCGGAAATAATCCCGCCGGTGGCGGCGCGCAGTGGTGCGCCGTTACGGAAGCGTTAGGATATTAAGGATATCGACATGTATTACCCAACCCTTGACCAGATGTACGACTTGCGCCGGCAGGGCAACCTCTGCCCGATCTACCGCGAGATTATGGCCGATCTGGAAACGCCGGTATCGGCCTATCTCAAGATTGCGCAGAACGGTCTCGGCTTTCTGTTGGAAAGCGTGACCGGCGGGCAGAATGTGGGGCGCTATTCGTTCATCGGCAGCGATCCCTATATGGTGCTGCGCATGCACGACGGCGTGGCGCAGGCGACCCATGGCGGCTACAAGCAGACTCTCTCGTACACCGATCCGCTGATCGTGCTTGAGAGCTACCTCAACGCCTACCGCCCGATCCGCCTGCCCAACCTGCCGATCTTCGTCGGCGGCGCGGTCGGCTATCTCAACTACGAATCGGCCCGCTACTTCGAGCGGCTGCCGGTGCCGCCAGTGCGCCCCTACGACATGCCCGATAGCTGGTGGATGTTTGTCGATACGCTGCTCGCCTTCGACCACGTCCGCCACAAAATCATCGTCATCTCGCACGTCCATCTCGATGTCGAAGATCTGGCCGCCGAGTATCAGCGCGCCGTCCACCGGATCGAGACGTTGATTGCCCGGCTGCAAAAGCCGCTGCCGCCGACCATCGGCTTCAGCCTGCGCAACTACGAGCCGCACAATACGCCGGCGCGCGTCGTGCCGAATCCGGCGGTCTCGAACCGTACCGAAGCCGAGTTTAAGGCGGCAGTGTTGCGGGCCAAAGAGTACATCATGGCCGGCGACATCTTTCAAGTGCAGATTTCCCAACGCTTCAGCAAGGCCACCAGCGCCGACAGCTTCACCATCTATCGCGCCCTGCGCACAATCAACCCGTCGCCGTATATGTTTTACATTCGCACCGGCGAAGGCGATCTAGTCGGCGCGTCCCCCGAAATGCTGGTGCAGGTGCGCGATGGCAAGGTCACGACCCGCCCGATTGCCGGCACGCGCTGGCGCGGGCGTGATGCCGCCGAAGACGAGCGGCTGGCCGCCGAGCTGCTGGCTGACGAAAAAGAGCGCGCCGAGCATCTGATGCTGGTGGATTTGGGCCGGAACGATCTGGGCCGGATCAGCGAACCCGGCACGGTGCAGGTGCCGGTCTTTATGACCATTGAGAAGTATAGCCACGTGCAACATATTGTGTCAGAGGTCACCGGCAGATTACGCGCCGATCTGAAGCCGATCGACGCCTTGCGCGCCTGCTTCCCCGCCGGCACCGTCACCGGCGCGCCCAAGATTCGCTCGATGGAGATCATCGCCGAACTCGAAGGCGAGCAGCGCGGCGTCTATGCCGGCGCGGTCGGCCACCTCGGCTTCAACGGCGACCTTGACACCTGCATCGCCTTGCGCACGTTGATCGTCAAAGATGGCGTTGCCTATGCCCAAGCCGCCGCCGGCGTGGTCGCCGATAGCACGCCCGAATACGAATTCAACGAGAGTTGCAACAAAGCGGCGGCGTCGTTGCGCGCGATCGATCTGGCGGAAGAATTGCAAGCTGGTAGCCCATCATCCTAGCAGGCGAGGCATGCCTCGCCTTGAGCGCGCCGTGATCACGAATAACCCTATCACCGTCGCCTTCGCCGCTAGCCCGCTAGGCCGGGTGCTGGTCGCCGCCACCGCCGCCGGCCTCTGCGCCGTCTACCTCGGCGACGACGACGCCACCCTGCTCGCCGCGCTCCGCGCCGAATATCCGGCAGCGCCAATCAGTGCTGGCGCTGCGCCCGGTGCGGCAGCCGCGGCGATCGCGGCCTATCTGCGCAACGAAGCCGATCTGCCGCCGTTGCCGCTCGATCTGCACGGCACGCCCTTCCAACAGCGGGTATGGCAGGCGCTGCAAGCCATCCCGCGCGGCAGCACCCGCACCTATGGCCAACTGGCCCGCGACCTCGGCCTGCCGGTGACGGCGGCGCGGGCCGTGGGCCGGGCCTGCGCAACTAATCCGCTGGCGATCGTAGTGCCCTGTCACCGCGCCCTCGGCGCTGACGGCAAGCTGCACGGCTTTCGCTGGGGCATCGAGCGTAAACGGGCCTTGTTGGCGCTTGAGGGGGTGTTGTTGCCGGAGGGATAGCATCGTCCTTTGCGGGAAAAATGCCCCCACCCTTTGCCCCTCCCCCGCTGAGGAAGAAAGGAACCCAGTGCCCCTCCCCCAGCGGGGGAGGGGTTGGGGTGGGGGCAATCATAATCCGCTTCCCGGCCCTCCCCCGGCGGGGAAGGAAGGAACCCAGCGCCCCTCCCCCAGCGGGGTTCAAGGGCAGACAGAACCTATAAGCGTGAAGGCGGTTGATAGCTTTGAGATAGGCTATTTCACCCTCACCCCCAGCCCCTCTCCCACTGGCGCGGGAGAGGGGAGTGTAGAGCCGGGCTTCGAGGCACTGCATAGCGATCAACGGCTTTGACCGACCACATGTTCTGTCCGCGCCCCTCAATGTGTGCTGATGTCATAATGCGGACGCGGCGGTGTGTTCGGTTGTCATTGCGAGGGAGTGGCGGCCCCCAGCGTAGCGGGGCCGCCCGACCGAAGCAATCCCCCGCTTCAGCGAGAGCTAATGCCTGATCGCACCGTTGCCGTTGAAGGGGGAGATTGCTTCGGGGGCTGCGCCCCCGCGCAATGACAGGCGGGGAGTGAGGGTTGAATGCGGCCAACATAAAACCCGCCATCTCGGCGGGCTGGCTGGCGACCCCGGCGCGACTCGAACGCGCGACCTTTTCCTCCGCAGGGAAACGCTCTAATCCACTGAGCTACGGGGTCGTATTCATTTCACCCCCGGATTATAGCACAATCTCGGCAATTATGCAAATCGGTCTCGCGCCGGAAGGGGCCGGCAGCATTGAATCATACCGGCTTGGAATGCTCTTCGCGCCCAATGGCCTGTCTCACGAGTAGCGTTGCTCAGCGAACCTCTCGGTTGGATCGTTCGGGTTGGTCATCAGGACACATAAGTCTCCCTTCTCCCGCAGATAGGATAAGCGTACATCTATCGCGCTGTAGTCGGCGAAGGGTGCGCATTGTGTCTCGCCATCGCTGGGCCGGCAACTGCTGTGCTCTCTTTACCCCGTCAACAAATGCTCGGCGAAGATCAAGCGGCGGGTGCGGGTTTCGCAGCGCAGAATCAGCGAGTTAGTCTCGGCTCGATCGCCGGCCAAGCGCACCCCGCGCAACAAGATGCTGTCGGTGATGCCGGTGGCGACAAAAAAGATCTGGTTGCTGCTGACAATATCGTCGCAGGTCAAGATGCGTTTGGTGTCAAGACCGGCGCGGGTAATCGCCTCGCGCTCAGCTTCGCTCTGTGGGGCGAGGCGAGCCAGCATCGCTCCACCGAGCGATTTAATCGCACACGCCGCCAGCACCCCCTCTGGCGCGCCGCCAATCCCCATCAGGAGATCGACATTGGTGCCGGGCATAGTTGCGAGCAGGGCGCCGTAGATGTCGCCATCATCGGCCAGCATGACCCGTGCGCCAGCCGACCGGATCTCTTCGATCAGGTGGGCATGGCGAGGCCGATCAAGCACAAAGACGACCAGATCGCGCACCGTGCGCCGGGTAGCGCGCGCCACGAGCGCCAGCGTCCAACCTGCCGGCGCATCGAGGCATTCCGGCACCAGATAGGGCGCAATCTCAGGCCCGACAATGATCTTTTCCATATATGCGGCTGGATGCGGCGCCCACAATGCGCCGCGGTTCGTTACTGCGGCAAATGAGACCGCTCCGGCGCGTCCTTGCGCTAACTGGCGCCGGCCATCAACTGGATCCACGATCAAATCCGCCGGCGGCCCATTGCCGGTGCCAACCTGTGTGCCGCCGGGCAGCGGCGTGCTGGCCATCGCTCGCACCTCTTCACCCATCGCCAGCCGGCCATCAAGTTCGAGGTTGGCCAGCGCCGCGGCCATTGCGGTGGCCGCCGCCCGATCCGCCTCTTCGATTTCGCCGCGCCCCATCAGCCGGGCCGCGGCAATCGCCGCTGCTTCGGTGGCGCGCACCAGATCAAGGCCAGTGTTGGGGCCGAGCCGTTGTGATAAGGGGATGTCCATCATCGTGTCCTCTGCCATTTCCGGTAGCGACTGTCTAATGTCGATCAAAATTGCTCGACGGCCTCAAGCAAATTGGCCGCTTCCCACGCTAACATGCCACCTTTCAGCACCTGCGGCGGCGGAGTGCGTCCGGCTAGCAATGCTGCCGCTCGCATACTCCGCCTCCCGCTGCGGCAGACTAGCACGATCGGCCCTGCCGGTACGGCGTCGCGCTCGCTGATCAGCCGCGAGAGCGGGATGTTGCGCGCGCCGGGAATGTGGCCGCGCTGGAATTCGCGCGGTTCGCGCACATCGATGATCACGGGCGGCTGTGGGCTATGCAACGCTTCCCACAAAGCGCGGGGGGCAATCTGGGCCGGCGGCTTGCCGTCGAGCAGCGGGATGGTCAAGTGACCCGGCAGCGTCTGTTTGGGTAGCTCTTGGCACTCACGGAAGACGCGGCGGTCGCATTCGTAGATGCAGACGGCGGGGTCAAGCACACGGTGGAAGAGAAATTCGATCGCCTTGTCTTCATCGAGGAAGCGTTCGGGGCCGAGCTGCTCGTAGAAGCCGCTGATCTGCATCCGGTACATCACGCTGGCCCGCACGCGCACGAAGTAGAGGTCGCCGCCGCGCACGCGCAAGACGCGGCGGATAGTTTCGAGCGCGCGCAGACCGCTGACATCACACTGATTGACGCTGTGCATGCGCAAGAGCATAAATCGTGCGCTGCGGTGGCGGTCGAGCAAGCGCAGAAGGTGTTCTTCGACGTGGTTGACCGCGCCGAAGTAGAGGTCGCCTTGCAGATCGACCACGAGCAACTGGGGGCACATCGGGCGGCCTTGGGCGCTTTCCCAATGGCGAAAGCCTTCATCGGGTGTTACGGCTTCCACCCGTGGCATTGCCGTGCGCAGCAGGTAATAGCCAAGCGACATCAACACGCCGATCAAGATGGCGAATTGCAGCGGCAAGGTGAGGGTCAGCGCCAGCGTGACCACCATAATCACCGCTTCGCCGCGCGAGCCGCGCCAAATCCGTACCATGCCGCGGTGATCGATCATCCCCAAGGAGGCGACCATGAGCGTGCCAGCAATCGCCGGACGGGGGATCATCTCGAGCACATCGCTCAGAACCGCCGTTCCCAGCAACACCGTTACCCCTGAAATAACAGCGGTGAGAGCCGTCTTGCCGCCGGCCTGATACGCCAGCGCCGAGCGGTTGAACGAGCCAGAGCAGGGCATGCCGGAGAAGGTTCCGGAGATGATGTTCGCTAACCCCTGCCCGACAAACTCTTGGTTGCTGTCAATGCGCTGGCCGGTGTAGCCGGCAATCGCGCGCCCGATGGCTATCGCTTCGACCAGACCGATAATGGCCAAGGCCAGCGCGCCGTTAGCGAGCTGGCCGATCAAGTTGAGATCGAAGATGGGGAGGTTGGCAAGGGGCGGAAAACCCGGCGGGATGTCACCCATCAGCCGGATACCGTATTGTTCTGCACCCAAGAGCGCCGTCGCAAGAGTGACAATCGCCATGCTCAAGAGTGCAGCCGGTAGTTTGCGGGTGATCCGCGGGATCAGGTAGATCAGCGCAATCGTCGTTGCGCCGGCCGCCAATGACGGCCAATGAATGGCGGTCAGTTGGGCGAAGGTCTCAGCAATAATCGCCGGAATGCCCGCACCGGGCGGGATGGTGATCCGCACGATCGGTCCCACCTGATTGAATAAAATCAGCAGACCGGATCCCGCAGTAAAACCGATAGCCACCGCATCAGAGATAAACGTGACCAGCATGCCCAGCCGGGCAATGCCCATCAGTAACCGGATGATCCCGGCCATAATGGCGATCATGCTTGCCGCCAGCACAAACTCATCGCTACCGATCTGGGCAACCGGCAACAAGACCGAGAGGGTCAAAATCGCGCCGGTGGTGGATGGGCCGCTGTTGAGGTGCGATGACGATCCCCATAACGCGCCGACAATGGTGGCCGTCATCGCGCTATACAGGCCGACGATCGGCGGTAATCCGGCCAGAATGGCGAAGGCTAACCCTTGCGGCAACAACACCAACCCGACGGTCAGGCCGGCGAACAGATCGGCGCGCAGCGCTTCGAGTGGGTAGGTGCGCACCAACCGGATTGGCTGCATGAAGAGGGTGGCAACCGAACGTATGTAGTCAAGCATAGCGTCGTTGTCCGGGCGCGGGCCGCTGGCCCGCTGATCCCATCGTGATTGGGCGCCAATGATGCATCCGGCAATCCTACGCCTCAGGGGCGCGGGCCGCTGGCCCGCAGATTTCATCACGGATATCGTCAAGCATAGCGTCGTTGTCCGGGGCGCGGGCCGCTGGTCCGCAGATTTCATCACAGATATCGTCAAGCATAGCGTCGTTGTCCGGGGCGCGGGTCGCTGGCCCGCAGATTTCATCACGGATATCGTCAAGCATAGCGTCGTTGTCCGGGGCGCGGGCCGCTGGCCCGCAGATTTCATCACAGATATTGTCAAGCATAGCGTCGTTGTCCGGGGCGCGGGCCGCTGGCCCGCTGATCCCATCGTGATCAGGAACTGCTTGTGAATATGGTTATTATCATACCGCGATTTTCGTCACGATGTTGCACCGCTCTGGCATTGCGAAGACCGGGTTTTAGTCCGTCCGCGCCAATCCCCCCTCTCACGTTATCAATGGTCTCTTCGTTACTCCACCGCTTCAAGCAGATTGGCCGCTTCCCACGCCAGCATACCACCCTCCAGCACCTGCGGCGGCGGGGTGCGTCCGGCCAGCAACGCCGCTGCTCTCATACTGCGCCTCCCGCTGCGGCAGACTAGCACGATCGGCCCCGCCGGCACGGCGTCGCGCTCGCTGATCAGCCGTGAGAGCGGGATGTTGCGCGCACCCGGAATGTGGCCGCGCTGGAATTCGCGCGGTTCGCGCACATCGATGACGGTGGGTGGTTGTGGTTCGTGTAACGCTTCCCACAAGGCGCGAGCATTGATCTGGGCCGGTAGCTTGCCGTCGAGCAGCGGGATAGTCAAGTGGTCTGGCAGCGCCTGTTTGGGCAGCTCTTGGCATTCGCGGAAGACGCGGCGGTCGCATTCGTAGATGCAGACGGCGGGGTCGAGCACACGGTGAAAGAGAAATTCGATCGCCTTGTCTTCATCGAGGAAGCGTTCGGGGCCGAGTTGCTCATAGAAGCCGCTGATCTGCATCCGGTACATCACGCTGGCCCGCACGCGCACGAAGTAGAGGTCGCCACCGCGCACGCGCAAAGCGCGGCGGATGGTTTCGAGGGCGCGAATGCCGCTGACATCGCACTGGTTGACGCTGTGCATGCGCAAGAGCATAAACCGCACACCCGGCTGGCGGTCAAGCAGGCGCAGGAGGTGTTCTTCGACGTGGTTGACGGCGCCGAAGTAGAGGTCGCCTTGCAGATCGATGACCAGCAACTGGGGGCACATTGGCTGGCCTTGGGCGCTCTCCCAGTGGCGGAAGCCGGCATCGGGCACGACCGCCTCGACGCGGGGGGTCGCGGTGCGCAGCAGGTAATAGCCGAGCGACATCAACACGCCGATCAAGATGGCGAATTGCAGCGGCAAGGTGAGGGTGAGCACCAGCGTGATCACCATAATCACCCCCTCACTACGCGAGCCGCGCCAGATCCGCGCCATATTGCGCCGGTCAACCATGCTCCACGCGGTTACAGCCAATGCGCCGGCCAGCGCGGCCCGCGGCACTTCGGCCAACAATGGCCCCAGCACCGTGGTGGCGAGAAACACCGTGATGCCTGAAACTACTGCCGTGAGCGCCGTTTTGCCGCCAGACTGAAACGCCAGCGCCGAGCGGTTGAACGAGCTCGAGCAGGGCATGCCGGAAAACATGCCTGACACGATATTCGCCAAGCCTTGGCCGACGAACTCTTGGTTGCTATCAATGCGCTGGCCGGTGTAGCCGGCAATTGCGCGCGCAATTGCTACTGCTTCAACCAACCCAATGATGGCTAAGGCGAGCGCACCGTTGAGTAAGTGCGCGATCAGGTCGAGATCGAAGATCGGCAGTTGGGCGAGCGGCGGGAAACCCGGCGGCACTGGCCCCATGACCCGCACCCCTTGCGATTTCAGATCGAGAAACCAGACCACTGGCGACACCACCACAATGCTGATCAACACTGCCGGAATCTTGCGTGTCAGCCGCGGCACAAGTACGATCAGCGCAATCGTCGCCATGCCAACCGCCAGCGATGGCCAATGGATGGCGTCAAGATGGCCGGAGATCTCGCTGATGGTGGTAAACAGATCGGCGCCGGGAGGGAGATCGATCCGCAAGATGGGACTGATCTGGTTTGAGAGAATGAGAATGCCGGCGCCAGCGGTAAAGCCAACCGAGACCGCATCAGAGACAAAGTTGACCAGTATGCCCAAGCGTGCCACCCCCATGATCAACCGGATGATTCCGGCCATGACTGCAATCAGACTAGCCGCCGTGACGAAGTCGGCGCTGCCGACCGTGACCACAGGCGCCAGTACCGAGAGGGTGATGATGGCGGCGGTGTTGGTTGGGCCGCTGTTGAGATGGCTCGACGACCCCCACAGCGCGCCGGCGATTGTCGCCGTCAACGCACTGTATAGACCGACAATGGGTGGCAATCCGCCTAAAATCGCGAAGGCGAGCGATTGGGGTAACAACACGAGTCCAACGGTCAACCCGGCGAGGAAGTCGGCGCGCAATGTGTCGGGCGTGAAGGAACGCACCAGCCGGATGGGTTGGGTGAACAACGTGGTAGCTGAACGGAAGTAGTCGAGCATGACTTCGGTTGGTGTGACAATATGCAGAACAAACGCGAATCGACAAGAAGGTGCAATACAGCTATACTCGGATAACGTTGCAATTCACGCGATGAGCAATTGGTCTGTACCGCTGCAATGATGCTAAGTTACTTGGCACGGATAGCTGTATCATACCGCGCTTTGCGCGTTGATGTGTCATAGTTTTGTAAGGATCGTGCGCTTTTAGGTGGGATGCTGGCCGGTGTTTTATCCTTTGGAGTGCGGCAGTTTAACTGCCGCACTCCATTTCACACAATGGGCAAGGAGTCTGTACCGTTGCAACGATGCTAGATTACTTGCTACAGATAGCTGTATCATACCGCGCTTTGCGCGTTGATGTGTCATAGTTTTGTAAGGATCGTGCGCTTTTAGGTGGGATGCTAGCCGGCATTTTATCCTTTGGAGTGCGGCAGTTTAACTGCCGCACTCCATGATAAACTGTTACCGTCAGCAAGGAACCGTTGGTATGATTCATATTGGAAACAAACGGTGGCGAGAAACGATCTCAGCCTCCTCCCTGACTCCTCCACTGGTGAACGTACTTGAACGATTTGGGTGGCTCTTGGCCATTACCTATCGAGTGCGACAGTTTGACTGCCGCACTCCATGATAAACTGTTACCGCAGCAAGTAACCGTCGGTGTGATTCATATTGGAAACAAACGGTGGCGAGAAACGAACTCATCCAATCCTCCCCGACTCCTCCGCTGGTGAACGTACTTGAACGATTTGGGTGGCTCTTGGCCATCATCACCGGCTTGGTGTTATTCGCTTTTCTCTACCAGCGCGGCTACGATGACCCATACATCACGTACCGCTACGCGCTCAATCTCGCAACCGGTCACGGCTTTGTCTACAATCCCGGTACAGCTACACTCAGCACCACGGCGCCGCTCTTTGGTCTGATCCTTGCGCCGGTGGCGTTGGTGGGTTGGCCATTACCGCTCGTCGCCAATCTGATCGGCTGCCTCAGCCATGCCGCCGGCGCGCTGGCATTGTGGCACTTGGGCCGGCTGTGGCGCGATGAGTTGGTCGGCGCGGCGGCAGCTTTGCTCTATTTGCTCATGCCGCTCCCACTGACGACCCTCGGGAGCGAGACGTTGCCGGCGATGGCGCTCACGTTGTGGGCGTTTGTAAGTGCGGCCCAAGGCCGGCAATGGCTGACCGGCGCGCTGCTGGGGGCGCTGGTCTGGCTGCGGCCTGATGGCATACTGGCCGGGCCGTTGGCGCTATTGCTGCTGATGATTGATCACGGCAACTGGCGAGATTGGCGGCGGTGGCCATGGGTTGCGGCGCTGGTGTGGGTCGCGATTGTCGCTGCCGGTCTTGGGCTGGCATGGGTGGTCTATGGCGCGCCATTGCCGGTGACGCTCTATGCCAAGCAACAGCAGGCGCTCATCCCCGGCTTTTACGATTTTGTTGATCGGTTGCAGGTCACCCTCAACGGCTATGTGCGCCAACCGTTTTACCAGATCGTGTTTGCGCTGGCCGGGATTGGTCTCTTTGCGACGCTGCGCTCGCCGCGCTGGTTGATCTTGATCGGTTGGGCTGCGCTGTATGGTTTAGCCTATACTGTTTTGCACGTCGCCGGCTATTTCTGGTATGTTGCGCCATTGGTGATCGGTCTGGCCCCGGCGTTTGGGGTTGGGGTGCGAGTGTTGGTTCGCTTGCTTCAGCGCATTGGCGGCAATTGGTTGGCGATCGCCGGAACTGTGCTGGTGTTGGGGGGTATGGTCTTTTGGCTTAGCGGATCGGTCTACCGCATCGGCCAGCAGATCGATCAACGGCTGACGGTGTACCGCGCCGCCGGCGAATGGCTGGCCGCCAATACAGCGCCTGCGGCGAGCGTCGCCACGCTCGAAATCGGCATTATCGGCTATTATGCGCAACGTCCGCTGATCGACTTTGCCGGCCTCTTGCAGCCCGATATTGCGGCTCAATTAGGATCAGGCGGGTTCCCCGCCGCGGCGCAGTACGCGATCGATCGCTATCAACCGCAGTACCTCGTCTTGCAAGAGCAGGTATTGTCACTGTTAGCGGGCCGGCCTGATCTGGTGGAACGTTGTCCGGTCATTGCCGAGATTCCTGATCCGCGTTATGCCGTGCCATTGACGATCCATCAGTGCCAGTGGTAAATCTATGAATCATCCGGCTCATCACATCAATGAAGGCAAATCAATGAAGAAGTGGATCTTGCTCTTGTTGGCGCTGGCGTTGCTCGCCGGGCCGGCGCCGGCGATTGCCCAGCCAACCGAACCGCTCTGTTTTCCTGATGTGCCGTTGATCGATACCTGCTTGCATCCGTCGTTTGTCGCGTATTGGCGCGACAATGGCGGCCTGCCGGTCTTTGGCTATCCGATCAGTCCGCTGGAACAGTTCGTTGGTGATGAAGGCCGCACCTTAACCGTCCAATGGACGGAACGGAATCGGTTAGAGTTGCATCCGGGCAATCCGCCTGCCTATCGCATCCAGATCGGGCGCATGGGGGCTGAAGCATTAGCGCGGGCCGGACGCGATCCGTTTGCCGATCCGCCCGATGCCGGGCCGCAACCCGGTTGTCTCTGGTTCCCCGAAACTGGCCATAATGTCTGTGATCAAGAACCGGGCAATGGTTTTCGCACCTATTGGCAGAATAACGGGCTGCGGATTCCCGGCCTCAGCCGCTATGCCCAATCGCTGGCCCTGTTCGGCTACCCATTAACCGCGCCGCAGATGGAGCGCAACGCCAACGGCGATCTGGTGTTGACGCAGTGGTTTGAGCGGGCGCGTTTCGAGTGGCACCCGCAGAACCCGGCTCGTTCGCGAGTATTGCTCGGTTTGCTGGGGCGTGAACTGTACACTGTGTCCCAACCCTTCCCTGATCTGCGCGGCGGGCGTTCAGTGTTTGGGGTTGAGATCAATCGTGGCTTTGGGCGTGTAACAGCCACGCAACTAGCCGAACTCGGCGCTGATTGGGTGCGCTATAACGGCATTCGCTGGGATGAAGTCGAGCCAACCCCCGGCACGCGCAATTGGGATGCGTTGCGGCAGGTCGAGGCTGACATCCTCGCGATCAATGCTGCTGGTGCGGTGCCGATGGTGGTTGTGCGCAATGCGCCAGTGTGGGCGCAGGCGCAACCCAATAAACCTTGCGGCCCGATCCGCACTGATGCCTTGCCCGCCTTCGCCGCCTTTCTGACCGATGTAGTGGCGCGCTATCGCCAACCCCCCTACAATGTGACTTTTTGGGAGTTGGGCAATGAACCGGATGCGCCGTTTCAACTCGTTGGCGGTGATGAGCCGTTTGGCTGTTGGGCCGATGAGAACGATAACGATGGCTACGGCGGGGCGGCGTATGCAGCGATGCTCAAAGCTGCCTATCCCGCTATCAAGGCTGCCGATCCGCGGGCGCAGGTGATTCTGGGCGGCTTGCTGCTCGACTGCGCGCCTGATCGACCATTGGCCAATGGCCAGCCTTGCCGGGCCGGTCGCTTCTTCGAGGCAATCTTGCGCGCCGGTGGTGGCGCGTATTTCGATATTGTCGCCTACCACGCCTACGGTTATTTTAGCCCCAACCGTGATCCCGACCGCGAGCGTCCGAATTGGAGCGATCGCGGCGGCGCGACACTCGGCAAAGCTGAGTATCTGCGCGCTACATTGGCCCGGTACGGCTATGCCAAGCCATTGATGATGAATGAGGGATCGTTATTATGCTACCGCAGCTCTCCTACTTGCCGGCCCAACGGCTTCGAGGAGGCGAAAGCCGATGCGGTGCTACGGTTGTATGCTCGCACCATCGCCGCTGACCTGTTGATGTCGCACTGGTATACGCTCAACGGCCCCGGCTGGCAAGAGGGTGGCCTGCTCGATAGCCGGCAACAACCAGTGCCGGCCTTTCGCGCCTTCCAATTTGCCCGCCAACAGCTCGGCGCAGCGCGCTATCTGCGTCCGGTGACGATGGCTGGATTAGAGGGGTACCATTTCCGCGCGGCTGAGAGCGAGGTGATTGTGGTCTGGAGCGTTGATGGCGTCGAGCGAACCTATTCCGTGCCGGCTAATGCTCGTGCGATCTATGATGCTACCGGCGTTGTGCTGCCGTTATCGGAAACATTAACGCTAACCACCGCGCCACGGCTGATTGTGATTCCTAGGTCGCAGTAACGGGGCGCGGCGGTACGGCTCACCGCCGCACCGCCGCGTTCACCGTTACCCTACCCGTTTACCAGACAGGATTCGCCCAATAGCCACCAAAATAATTGCGCCGATGGTGGCCACGACGATACTCCCTAGAAAACCGGCGCTGCCGTGGATGCCAAGCAAGCCAAAGACGAAACCTCCTACAAACGCGCCGATCAGGCCTAGGATCAGATTACCGGCCAACCCTTGCGAGCTGCCGGTTACTTTGCCGGCCAGCCAGCCGGCAATCAAGCCGACCACAATCCACGCAATAATGCCGCCGGGATCGAGTATCATCGGTTGCCTCCTTTCCATACGTCCATACGCTGGATTGGCTACAGCGACACTGGCACTATAGCACGTCCCGGCTAGCATGCGCAATTATTTGTTACACGAAATATTCGTTAGCGTCCTTCCTTCGTAACCCACCGTCCGGTCAGTTCGGCCACCAGCGCGTACCGCTCGCGCACATCAGCCAACAACGTTTCATCAACCACCTGCGCATTACGATAGACCTGCTTGTCGAGCATGCGGTTGGGATCGCCCCCCGGCCAGATCCGCCACGAGTCGTTGTCGATCACGTCGGCAACCAGCAGGCTGCCATCACTGGCCCGGCCAAACTCGATTTTGAGATCAACCAGTGTGACATCGAGCGCGGCCCACGCCGTTTCAAGGGTCTGAAAGACCTGCCGGCCTATGTTCGTCATCTGCTCAACTTCGGCGGCAGTAGCGATCCCCTGTGCGACGATCTCTTCCGGCATGATCTGCGGGTCGTGGCGCGCGTCGTCTTTAAGAAAGAATTCAACCAACGGCGGCTCAAATCGCTGTCCCGCCGCTTCGGGATGGCGGCGCAGGTATGATCCCGCCGGTAAGCGGCGCATCACTACTTCCAGCGGGATCATCGCGCAGCGCCGCACGACGGTGAGGGTTGGTTCCGGCGCGGCGATGAAGTGGGTCGCAATCCCAGCCCGGTTCAGCAAGTGAAAGACGTTGGCCGTTGTTTGCCCGGCCAGCGCCCCTTTACCCTCGATCACACTGCGGCGCGCGCCGTCGCCGGCGGTGATGCCGTCTTTGTGGCGCAGAATCGCCAGATCGGGATCGGTGGGGTGGGCGTACACGATCTTCGTTTTGCCTTCGGCCAATACATGTCCGAGTTCCATAGTCTGCTCCTTCCCGTGGGGTGCGGGCCGCTGGCCCGCCGATGAATACTACCCGTAGGGGCGCGGGCCGCTGGCCCGCCGATGAATGCTACCCGTAGAAGTTGAGGGGCTTATAGAACATGTGGTTGAACACAGCCGTCGATCACTGTGCGATGCCTCAAAGCCCGGTGCTACACTCCCCTCTCCCACGCCAGTGGGAGAGGGGCTGGGGGTGAGGGCCAGCAGCCCGCGCAGCGGGCTTCGTAAGCCTAGCCCGGCCCTTCAGGGCCGGGTGCCGGACAGATGTTCTGTCCGCCCTTGAACCCGCGCCAGTGGGAGAGGGGCTGGGGGTGAGGGCGAAACAGTGCATCGTACAGCCATCAACCATGTCTACGCTCATACGTTCTGTTCACCCTTGAACCCGTAGGGACGCGGGCCGCCGGCTCGCTGATGCACGCTGCCCATAGGGGCGCGGGCCGCGGCCCTCACAGCAATCTTCCGCTGATGCGGGAGCAATGGCTGTAGCGGAGCGATATACCGGCAACTAGCGCAAACGCTCCTCTACCAACGCGCTCGTGCCTTTTCCCTGTTTCGGCTATTCCCCTTCATCCACCAGCCGCACCGCTGGCGTGGCCGTCACGTGACCAACCAACCGCGCTTCCGGGGCGGTTGCCAGCGCGGTTGCCACCGCTTCAACCGGCACTATCACCAGCATGCCGAGCCCCATATTGAGCGCGTGGTAGGCTTCTTGTTCGCTGAGGCCGCCAACCTCGACGAGCAATTGGCAAATCGGCGGGATGTCCCACCTGCCGCGCACGATGGCGGCTCCCATGCCTGCCGGCAGCACCCGGGGTAGGTTGTCATAAATGCCGCCGCCGGTGATATGGCAGAGCGCCTTGACCGGCGCCGCTGCGCGCAATGCGGTCACTTCGGGCAGGTAGCAGCGGTGGATCGCCAGCAGCGCCTCGCCGATGGTTTGCCCGCCGAGGATGGCTGGGCGCGCGTGATAACCCTCAGCGGCAAAATGGTGGGCGACGATCCGGCGAGCTAGCGAGTAGCCATTGGTGTGCAGGCCGGTGCTTGGCAGCGCCAGTATCGCATCGCCGGGGGCGACATCGGCCCGTGGCAGCATGGCATCCCGCTCGACGACGCCGACGATGGTGCCGGCCAGATCGAACGCGCCGGGAGCATAGACATCGGGCATCTCGGCGGTTTCGCCGCCAATCAGCGCGCAACCGGCGGCGCGGCATCCGGCGGCGACGCCGCCGACAATCGCTGCCACCTGCACCGGATCGAGCTTCGCCACCGCAATGTAATCGAGGAAGAAGAGCGGGCGCGCGCCCTGCACCAAAATATCGTTAATCGCGTGATTGACTAAATCCTGCCCAACGGTGTCATAGCGGCCAAGCGCAGCGGCCACCAGTGTCTTGGTGCCCACGCCATCGGTGCTGCTGACCAGCACCGGCGCTTGCATCCCGGCCAGCGCCAGCGCCGCATCAAAACACCCGCCAAACGCTCCCATCCCGGCCAGCACTGCCGGCCCGTGGGTGCTGCGCACCGCCGCCGTCATCAGCTCTTTCGCCCGCGTCGCCGCGGCAATATCTACTCCGGCAGCACGATACTGGGTCATAGTCGCTCCTCGCCAAGACGCGCGCTGAGCCGCGCAAACGCCTCACTCTCAGCCCGAAAGACATGTTGCACTTGAACAGTCGTGACGCTGCTGGCGCCGATGCTGCGCAGGTAATCGATCGCCGGCAATAGTTCTTCTTGCGGTACGACCACATTCACCGCGTACCACCCGCTCTCACTGGCAAACTTGCTCCACACCGGCGCGATCGTCGGCCCCTGCAAGCCGGCCAGCTCGTGGCGGGCAGTTACCTTCCGCCCCACCTCTTCCACCGAGGCGCCGGGCAGATTGGCGGTCAGCGAATAGAAGAGGCGGCCACGCCGGCGGGCTTCGATCAATTCGCAAAGCTGGCGCACTAGCTCGAGCCGGGCCGGGTTGCCGCGCAACGAACGGCGCGAGCCGATTAAGACCGCCTGCGAGCGGATGATCGGCCCGCCGACGATCTTCAACTGGTTCTCGCGAATGGCAGTGCCGGTCTCGGTGATGTCGGCGATAATGTCGGCGTAGCCAAGGCTCGGCGCCGCCTCAGTCGCGCCTTGCGACTCGACCAGCTCGAAGATGTTGATGCCATTGGCATAACAAAACCGGCGCACCGTGTTGGGGTACTTGGTGGCGATCCGCAATCGCCGGCCCCGCGCTTGGAATTCGACCGCCAGATCGGCCAAATCGGCCCACGAGGTGACATCGATCCAGCTTTGGGGCACGGCAAAGACCAGCTCAACCCGCCAGAAGCCGAGGTCGTCGATCACGACCAGCACATCATCATCGTCATCGCCGCGCTGTTCGTGCAGCAGATCGTAGCCGGTCACCCCCAAATCAATCGCGCCCTCGGCCACTTTCGTCACAATATCGGCGGGCCGATGCAGCAACACCTCGGTGCCGGGCAAGCCGCGCAACACCGCCGTGTACTGGCGCGGGTTGGCGCGGGTCACGCGCAGACCGCAACTTTCCAGCAACGCAATGGTCGCATCGTAGCCGGAACCTTTAGAAGGGATAGCAAAACGCAGTGTCATAGCGCAGACCTATCATAACGCGCGCGGCGCTGTTGGTAGAGAGCAGTAATCGCGGCTACGTTCCGCCGGGCATAGACATCTTGCACGGCCTTTGCTAGCCGTTCGATCGCCAACGTGAGCGCATGGTTGCCCAGCGAGGGGCTGGCGACATCGCGCACATTGCGCCCGTCATCGGATGCGAGTTGGCTGAGATCGACCAATTCCGGGTGCATCGCCAGCAACAGCGAGGTCTCCCAGAGCGCACCGTGATCCTGCATCGTTTCATCGACTAGCTCGAGCGGCGAGATGGCAAGGGTCAGCAGGTGATGGTGCGACCACGCTTCCTCGGCAGTCTCGATCAGCGCCAGATCGATCATCGTGGTTGCGGGCAAACCGATCACAATCGCGGCTTGAAATCCTTGAGCGGCGACAACAGCCAGCCGTGCGGCCACGACTTGGCGGAATAGCTCAACATTGTCATTGCTATCCCACCACAGCAACGGGTAGAGGACACCACCCACCCGGCGCGCTGCGCCTTCGGCCACCGCTTCAGCAATATAACCGGCGACTCCGTGGGGCAAGTGCGATCCGCGCGATTCTAATGTCGCCCACGGCAACCAGCAGATTGGCTGTTTCGCGATGAGCTGTTGCTGCTGGGCCGGCAATACGTCAACGTAGCGCCCCCACGCTTGCGTAGCGCTCATAACGCCTCCCCCAATGCCGCCAGCGCAATCCGCCGTTCGGTGCGTGCGGCGAGATCGCGCCACACAACGTACTCGCCCTCACGTTCGGCTGCACCTACGATCACGGCGGCGGCAAAACCGCGCCGGGTCGCATCGCGCAGATTGTCTTTCACGCTCCTCCCGCGCACATCGAGCACCACCGCTCTCCCGCCGGCGCGGATGCGCTCGGCGACGGCTAACGCATACGGGTAATCGTCATCGCTCACTGCGGCCACTAACACGGTCGCTGGCAGCATCAATTCCGGCATTGTCGCCGCGGCCAGCACCCGTTCCAACCCATAGGCAAAACCGACTGCCGGGGTTGGTTGTCGCCCGCCGAGGGTACTGACCAGATCGTCGTAGCGCCCGCCGCCGCAGAGCTGGTTCCCGTCACGGTCGTAAATCTCGAAGATGAGGCCGGTGTAGTAGTGCAATCCGCGGCCCAACGCGCCATCGATCACCAGCCGATCGCCCGGCACGCCATGCGCTGCTAGCAGGTCGAGAATGGCTTGCAACTCGCGGAAGGCCGCTGATTCGCTGCCAAGTAAGCTGGCCAGTGCCGGCAGCGCCTGCGCCGGCGAGCCGCTGATCGCAGCGAGTTGGGCCAACTGCGCTAGCGCCGCTTCGACTAATGGCTGCTCATCGGCCCGGCGCAGGGTGCGCAACAGGCGTTGGATCACTTCTGCCGGACTGCGGGTGCCGGTGCGCAGATCAATCCGCATCGCAGACAGCACCCGTTCCAGCCAAATGGCCGCCTGTGCGTCATCGAGGCCGGGAGGCAATTCGAGACCTTCCGGCGGCGTGCCGAGGTTCGCCAATACCCGCTCGCGCACCGGTTCGATCCCCTCGGCCCGCAGCCGCTCAAGGCTCCACACTAACAACCCGCGGGTGCGTTCAGGCAACGCAAACCGCAGCAGCAGCTCGCGCACCAGCCCGATATGGCCAATGCGCACGGTATACCCGCTCACGCCGGCGGCGTCCAAACCGGCGCAGGCCAGTGCAATCACTTCTGCATCGGCGCGCGGTGGCAAGCCGCCGATAATCTCGCCGCCAATCTGCGTAAACTGGCGATAGGTATGGCGTTGGGGCCGCTCGTAGCGAAAGACCGGCCCGGCATAACTGAGGCGCAGCGGCAACGGTTGATCTTGCATCCCGGCCACATACGCCCGCAACACCGATGCAGTCCATTCCGGGCGCAGCGCCAGATCGCGCCCGCCAAAGCTAAACTCATACACCTTGCCGACCAGCTCTTCGCCAAGTTTGCGCAAATAGAGGTCACGGTGCTCGATAATCGGTGCATCGAGCATCTGATAGCCGTAACTGGCTATGGTTCGTTCCAAAATGGCTTGCACATACCGGCTGGCGATGTGCTCAGCCGGGGCGACATCACGCATGCCGCGTACCAGATCGACGGTCACAATACCTCCTGTCGGTTGGTATGCTACCATGCCGTATTGTAACCGATCGGTTACGCGATGGTGTTGTACTGCCGCGTGTGATTGGGAAAACCGCGGCAACTGGCGATGCCTTATCAGGTAAAACCTACTATCGCCGAGCCGGGCACACGCCCCAAGCCGTGCTTACCACCCCGATCCAGCCCGCTCCGCGGGCTTCGTCAAGACAGCCCGGCTCCTGTGACTTGCGGGATGGACAAAACACCGGGTCGATCACCCCCGTTGATCGCGGTGCGATGCCTCAACGCCCGGCTCTCCGCTCCCCATCACCCCTCCCCCAGCGGGGGAGGGGCACAGGGTGAGGGCATCAGCCCACGCAGCGAGTTTCGTACCTCTAGCCCGGCCCTTGAGGGCCGGGTCCCGGATAGAACATCGGGTTAATCACCCCCGTTGATCGCGGTGCGATGCCTCAACGCCCGGCTCTCCGCTACCCTCTCCCGCCGTTAGGTGGGAGAGGGGCTGGGGGTGAGGGCTAGCAGCCCACGCAGCGAGCTTCGTACCTCTAGCCCGGCCCTCAAGGGCCGGGTCCCGGACAGAACATCGGGTTGATCACCCCCGTTGATCGCGGTGCGATGCCTCAACGCCCGGCTCTCCGCTCCCCTCTCCCGCCGTTAGGTGGGAGAGGGGCTGGGGGTGAAGGCTAGCAGCCCGCTATGGGTTTACTCTCGCTGAAGCGGGAGATTGCTTCGCCGCCTCCGGCGGCTCGCAATGACAGGCCCGTCTGTCATTGCGAGGGCGCGGAGCGCCCGAAGCAATCCCCCGCGAGCACGGAAGAAACCCCTTTCCGCTGCGCTGTGCCTCCCTCCCCCGGCGGGTTACGGGGCGGGCAAAACGTTGGTCGAGTACAACCGTGGATTGCTGTGAAACGCCTCAACGCCCGGCTCTCCGCTCCCCTCTCCCACCTAACGGTGGGAGAGGGGCTGGGGGTGAGGGCTAACCAACGTATCGCAACGCCATCAATGACATCTGCGCTCTTATGTTCTGTTCGCCCTTGAACTCGCTGGGGGAGGGGAGGTGATAGCTACCAAGCGCCACAACATGCACAAAACGTTTTTGTGTATTTTGCGTCTTTTTGTGGCTATTCCTTTCCCATCCAGCGGCTCCCCTCTCCCGCGCCAGTGGGAGTGGGGCTGGGTTCTAGACAGATGTTCTGTCCGCCCTTGAACTCGCTGGGGGAGGGGATATGATAGCTACCAAGCGCCACAAGAGGCACAAAACATATTTGTGCCTTTTGCGTCTTTTTGTGGCTATTCCTTTCCCTAGGAGCGGGGCTGGGGGTGAGGGCTAGCAGCCCGCGCAGCGGGCTTCGTAACGCCAGCCCGGCCCTGAAGGGCCGGGCGCAGGAAACGGAATAGACTTACCTAACCCGCAGCGTGGGCTTTGCAACGCTTACTAGGCCTGAAAGGCCGGGCACACGATCGGGCGATCTGGACTGGGCCGATTTACCGCCCAACCAAATCGCGCACCGTACTGAGCAGATTGGTCAAATTACCCGTCTTAGGCACATAGGCGTCAAACCCCTGCGCCACAAATTCGCCCGGCGTCTTTTCGGTGCGCGCGGTGTGCGCAATGATCGGGCACCGCACGCCCTGCGCCCGCAGATCGCGCAATACCATCAAGCCATCGCGATCGGCCATACTAATATCGAGTACGATCACATCAGGCCCAAACTCATGCACCTTCGCCAGCGCCTCAGCGCCGCTGCCGACCGAGAGCACCTCGTGGCGCCCAACATGGCGGAGCACACGCTCGAACATCGAACGGGCCGTATAGACATCATCGACGAGCAGTATTCTGGCCATCGTTCCTTGCTCCTTTGCTCACTTGCACCATTGCCAGCGTGCGATGTTGATCGCGATGAAACGTGGCATTGCCACGTTTCATCGTTGCCGTCATTGTTATCCTCTTTCCGTGCCGGCCCGTGTGCGCGGCAACGAGAAGAAGAAGATGCTGCCCTTGCCCAGTTCGCTTTCCAGCCACATCCGCCCGCCGTGCAGCTCGACCAGCCAGCGGCAGATCGAGAGGCCCAAACCGGTGCCGGCGTGTTGGCGCGTGTCAGCATTTTCAATTTGCTCGAATTGTTGGAAGATTCGCTCTTGATCGCTCGGCGCGATCCCGATGCCGGTGTCACGCACCCAGAGCACGACCTGATCGGTATCGGCCCGCGCTCCGACCGCAATTTCGCCCGAATGGGTAAACTTGCAGGCGTTTGAGACCAGATTCAGCAATATCTGCCGCACCCGCACTTCATCGGCCAGCACCGTCGGCAACGGATCGCGGTACTCGCGGCGCAACTGAATGGGCCGCTCGCCGATCAACGCCTGCGCGGTGCGCATCGTCTCATCGAGCAGCGGCGTCAACGCGAGATTGGTTTTGTTCAGCTCAAGCTTGCCGGCCTCAACTTTCGCCAGATCGAGAATGTCGTTGATCAGGCCGAGCAAATGCTGGCCGCTGCGCCGGATCTCGGCAATATCTTGCAGCACCTGTTCGTCAATGCGCACATCGCCGTACATTTCGGGATGTTCGAGCATCGCGGTGCTAAAGCCGATGATGATATTGAGCGGGGTGCGCAGCTCGTGCGACATTGTGGCCATAAAGTTGGCCTTCGAGCGGTAGGCCGCCTCGGCAGCGGCCCGCGCCTCTTCCAGTTCGAGGGTGGTGCGGTACAGTTGCTCGTTGAGCAAATCGCGTTCGAGCAAGGCCCGTTCGAGATCGGCTTGGGTTGCGCGCAACAACTGTTCGCGCCGTTCGGATTTTTGCGCCGTATCGATCGCCCAACTGATCGTGCCGCGCACCACATACGCCGCCGCCCAACTGAGCGTTGCTGCACCGAGCAATAAGGCAATCAGGAATATGATCTGGCCGATCGCTTCAAACCACGTTGGCCGCGGCTGGCCGGCCAGATCGGCGCCGAGCAGCAAGCCGAGGTAGAGCAAGATCGCCGCTTGCGTCGCTTGAAATGGCGCGCGTGACGAGACCATGATCCCGGCGGCAAAGACCCCTAACACCGAAAGATAGACGAAACTGTTGTTAGTGAAGCCAAACGCCGCGCAACTCAGCACCGGCAATAGCGTCACCGCGCCGACCATCACCACGCTGGCCAGATAGAGGTTGCCGCGCCGTCGCAACCGGTCGCTCACGGCAACGCTGGCGAGCAGCAACAGAATCACAACATACGGCCAGACATTGCCTTGCCAACGATTGAGCAACAAGATACCGGTTGCACCGCCGGCAAGCGTTGCTAAGAGTACCAGCATCGGTGGCAACATATCAGCGACGAGACCTTCATCGGGTGTTGCGACCGGAGTGCGAGCGGGGATGAGGGTGCGCGCAACCATAGGATGGTGTTCCTCTCGCGTGGATTAGATTAGATATTGCTTGCGAATATCATAACATGCCTTGCCGGTTGGGTACATTGAAAGATGATGAAAGGCTGTATGGCATGGCTGGATAGCGGCAGCGCATACGTTGCCGTTACAAGCCGGTCATCGCGGTATCCAACACTTTGCGGAACACCTCCATATCGCTGCGCAGATCGGTGAGGCGTTGCTGGACGGCGCCGCTGGCCGAGGCCATCGCGACCGCATCGGCGGTCTTAAGCCGGACAATCTCGGCTAGGGTGGTGTCAAGGCTGGCGTCAATGTTCGCGAGCTGAGCCTTAATCCGGTTGAGGTAGGTGCTCAAATCTTGAATATGCTGCTGTTGGGCGCGCAACGCTTGCCGCTGCTCTTCGAGTTGCTGACGGGTGAACGGGTCGATCGTGGCGCTGATCTGCCAATCGAGTTGGGTTAGTTGTTGTGACAAACGCTGCCAGTCGTTCGTGGCTAAGAAGCGTTCAATGATCTGCCCCTTGTCAGCCAGCACATACGCTTCGGCCACTAAATCGCGGGTCTGGTTGACAATATTGCCGAGCAGTCCGGCCAGCGGGCCTTGCGCTGCGCCGGCGGCTCGTTCGACCTCGCGCTGCGATCGCTCGATCTCGCCAAGCGCGGCTCGGAGCGCCGGACTGGTGATGCGCGGGCGTGGTGCGGGCGGTGGTGCGGTCAGCAAGGGGTCGCGCGCCGCCAACCACGTGGCAGCAAGGTAGAGGGCGATTCCAAGCGGCAACCACCAGATCGTGAGCGACAAGCCACCGAAGATCGCGGCGACCAGCACGAGCAGATTGAGCGGTTGCAAGGCGGCAGTGCGGAGTGTGTCCATACCATCCTGCCTTTGGCGAGATAGTTTCTTGTGTAATTATATCACGCTGCGACTACCTGCGATGTTCTTTTTATGGAGTGCGGCAGTTTAACTGCCGCACTCCAAACTGTCAACCCGGTCCTAGAAATACCGGCTCAGGTTTTCAAAGATCTGGGCAATATCGCCGGTATCGCCGACCACCACAATCGTGCGGGCAAACTCGGCGATCGAGTCAAGCACCTGCCGGTCGGCATCGCTGCCGTAAGCCACCGGGAAGATGCTGATCCCGCTCTCATCGAAGAGGCGCCGGATCTCATCGAGCGATGCCCGGCTTGAGTTGTCGGCTCCATCCGAGAGCAACACAATCGCGCGAATCCGATCGTCCTCGGCGGGCGGCAGGTTGTCAAGCACCTGCTTCCCCAAAGCCAACGCATCGAACAACGCCGTCCGGCCAGCAGCGCGCATCTCTTGAACAGCGATTTGCAAGTCGATCCGGTTGTCGTTGAGCGGCGCCATCGGTACTACTACGCGGGCCGTCGAGTCGAACGTTACCAACCCAACCCGATCTTCAGGCAGAATCCGCGCGAGGAAGGTCTCGATCCCCGCCTTGACCATTGTCATCTTATCGCCTTCCATCGAGCCAGAGGTGTCAACCACCAGCAAGATGTCGGCCCGCTTGCGGTTGAGCGCCCACGAGTTCTTGACCGCAACGATCACTTCCGCCGGAGGCACGGCCAAGACGGTCTGCACCCCTTGCGGGTCGGCGCCGAAGGCCGGACTGATCGGGTCGGTCAGCGGCACGTTGGGGTTGGCCGGGCGGAAGCCGAACGACATCGCGGCGCGCTGGCTCTCTTCGGTGAGCAGAAATTCGTAGAATCGCTCAGCAGCATCCCGTTCATCGGCAGTGGCGCTGGCCATAATGATGAACGGGTTGTCGTGCCAGAAGGTGCCCTCGGCTGGGTAGATCGCGACCAGCGGTGTCGGCGGCGGGTTGAATTTGTTGAAGTCGATGAGCGTAATCTCTTCCATTGGGAAGGCCGAGATGTAGCTCATGCCAAATTTCTTCATATTTTCGCTGAAGATCAGCGTGTTGTAGCCGTAGTGCTTAATGCTGCGCCCTAATTCGCGGATGAAGCGGGTCGCCGCTTCGCTCTGCACATCGGCCACGGTCAGGCCTTCACGCTTGCCGGTGGCGGCGTAAAACTCGGCGATCAGCGTGCTGAGCGCCGTCGTGCTGATTTCCGGATCGGTATGGCCCCACGAGAAGCGGCCCCATTCCGGGTGGCCGAAGCGGCCCCAACCCTGCGGGTCGTTGGTCAGATCGAGGATATCCTTCCAGCCGATTGGCTTATTCGGCCAACCCATCGCCTCGGCCATCGGCTTCCACATCGCGATCACCACCGGCGTCAGCACCAGCGGCTTGTTGGAAACGGCCACATTCTGGTTGCCGGTCTCTTGCTTGAGCACTTCCAGCCACGTGCTAGCCGATGGGCTCCAGACCGTTACCTTCAGCGTGCCGTTCTTGATCTCGGTGCGGGCCGCGCCCGACGATTTGTTGATCCCCTCGACCTTGACCCGGCGGTCGTTGACCGTGATCCGCTGTTCGTTGAAGCGGGCAATCTGCTCGGTCAGCCATTTATCCTTTTCAGGACTGTAGGCAATGTTAATGGTGATTGCATTCGTATCACCGCTGTCAAACACGGTACTAATGTCACCGCAACCGCTCAGGAGCGTTGTCAGCGCCACGAGCAGCGATAGTAGCTTGAATAGCCTGATTTGCATAGCGTGCTCCTCTCAGATATCCCAATCGTAAGCGCGTTGCTCTCACCTTCCCGTTGCGCTTTGCCATGTCGTTACCAGCGCCGAAACTACCTCTGGCGACGGCGTGGCCAGTTGCGCGGCCAGATCAAGCTGGAAGCCGTAACTGCTGTAGCGGCCAAAGAGCGATGTAGGATCGTTCAGATCAATCGTCACTTGCGGATTGGCCGGGCGAAAGCCGTACTCGCGCATGGCGACGGTCTGTTCGGCGGGGCTAAGCAGGAAATCGCGCAGCAAGCGGGCAGCTTCGCGTTCGGCGTTGTCGACCCAAGGTGCAGTAAGAATAGCGCAGGGATGGTCGCTGACGATCGTCGCGGCGGGGTAGTAGACCCGCACCCGTAACCCGCGGCCTTCGCTCTGCCGGAATGCTTGCAGGGCAAGGTTTTCATACGTAGTGATGATGTCGTAGACGCCGGGCCGGATGACGAAATCGGTGGTGAGGGCGCCAGTGCTGTCGGGCCAGCCGGCCTGCATCCGCCTGTTCAGTTGGCTGAGCCACTCACGAAACCCGGCGTCGCTGGCTTGTTCGATCGTCAGACTGCTGGTTTGGTGATACTGCGCCGCCAGCACGATCAAACTCTGGATTCCGCCGTTGCTCTTGGCCGGCGATGAGATGCCAATTCGCACATTGTTAATCTGATCGGGCAATTGGCGTTGCCAGAGTTGCCATGGGTTGGCGATGCTGGCCGTGCTCGGCGCTTCGCGCATCAAGGCCACCAGCGGGGTAAAAGCTAGCGGTTGGGCCGCCTCGCGCAGCAGATCGGCCCGCCATTGCTGCAATTCGGCGAGTTGTAATTCACTGGCCGGGCTAATGACGGTTGGTTGGTAGCCATCGCGCTCGATGGCTGTGATCAAATCACGGGAACCGGCGACGCGCATGCGCACCTCAACTACCCGCCCGTTGATCGTCGGGTTAGTGCGGGCAAACCGTTCGAGCGCACTGCGTAGCCATGCCTCTTTTTCCGAACTGACGGCAAATTCGACCCGGATCGGCGGCGCGGCGGTGGGTAGCGGCAGCGGCGCCCAGCCGACGGGGCCAAACGCGACGGTAACAATCGCCAGCAAGAGCGTTGCCAGTAGGTAGATGCCTGCTATCGCGCGTGAGATTCTCAACATACCTATCTCGCTTCGTGTGGTAGAGGCTGCTTATATCGTAGCATCTTATCCATACTGGCGTGATTCCAAACCGTGCTGTCTGCACCAAAAGATACGCGCCATTGTGACCGAACGTTGCAAATGAAATGAATGGAGCAGCCTAGGGGTGAGTGTACACTGCCAAGGCGCAAAGCGAGCAAAGGCGCAGAGGATGAAAACGCAAAGGCGCAGTAGAGCCGGACGGCTGTCCGGCTCCGCAGAGAGCGCCAAGGGGTGAGGAATGGGTAGAGACGCCGCGCGTGCGGCGATGCTGTGGGAGCGCCCAGTTGCCCCCCATCCCCGCTGGGTTCAGGGGCGGGCAGAACATTTGATTGATGACAACGGTTGATCGCTGTGCAATGGCGTAAAGCTCCATGCTGCGCTCCCCATCACCCCTCCCCCAGCGGGGGAGGGGCAAGGGGTGGGGGCATCAGCCCGCTGGAGGAGGGAGCAAGTTGCGCCCCCGCTCCCAGCGGGAGAGGGGCAGGGGGTGAGGGTCAACAGCCCGCGCAGCGGGCTTCGTAAGCCTAGCCCGGCCCTGAGATGTTCTGTCCGCCCTTGAACTCCGCTGGGGGCGGGAGCAAGTTGCGCCCCCTCTCCCAGCGGGAGAGGGGGACGGGGGGTGAGGGCCAGCAGCCCGCGCTCTCTGGTTGTCATTGCGAGCCGCCGGAGGCGGCGAAGCAATCTCCCGCTCTTACGGGAGGGGTACGCTTTCCGGTTGGTCTAGCGCGCCGGGAGGCGAAGCGATCGCTTATGCGCACAAGCGGGGATCCGCTCAGCGACCCATGGCGCTGAAGTGGGGGATTGCTTCGGCGCGCGGGCAGAGCCTTGCCCTGCCCGCGCACCTCGCAATGACAACTGAGGAGCGGGAGGGGTGCGCTGCTGCGTTCCGTTCCCATAGCGCCGTGTTTGCCCTCCCGCGGCTCCCCCTCTCCCACCGTACGGCCGGGGGGTGAGGGTCAACAGCCCGCGCTCCTCGGTTGTCATTGCTTCGCCGCCGCAGGCGGCGAAGCAATCTCCCGCTCTTACGGGAGGGGTACGCTTTACCCGTTGGGCTACCTCTGCTTAATAGCATCATGGCAGAAGTTTAACGTTAACTTAATACTTCAATGATGACTGATTAACCTGAACCCTCTACCATAGCGTAGCTATTGGAACGACAGCCGATTGCGAGACGCTATGGCCACGTACACGCCGCATCAAGAGCGCCATCCGAATACGCTACGGCGCGAGCATCGTGAATGGTTGCTCTTCGCCCTCTTTATTGGCCCGAATCTGTTGCTGTTTAGCGTATTCACCTATTGGCCGCTGCTCTACAACGTCTATCTCAGCATGGTGCGCTGGGATTTTCTGCGCCCGACAATGCCGTTTGTCGGTCTGCAAAACTATATCTCTGCCTTCAGCGACCCCCGTTTCTGGAACATCATTTGGCAAACGGCCACCTTTACCGTCTGGTCGGTGGGTCTAACGCTGGTATTGGGGCTGTTGTTGGCGCTGTTGCTCAACCAGTCGCTGCGCTACCGCAACACGGCGCGCGCGATTGTGTTTGCGCCAGTGGTGATGTCGGGCGCTGTGGTGGCAGTGGTCTGGAGCTATATCTTTGACCCGCGCTACGGTTTGATCGACCAACTGCTCGGCTTTATCGGTCTCGACTCGCCGAACTGGCTGGTCGATCCGTTCTGGGCCATGCCGGCGGTGATTATGGTCTATGTGTGGAAGAACATGGGTTACGCGGTGGTGATCTACCTCGCTGGCCTGCAAACCATTCCCCGCGAGTTGTACGACGCGGCGCGGGTTGATGGCGCTGGCGCATGGGAACGCTTCTGGAACGTGACCCTGCCCGGTTTGTCGCCGGTGGCTTTCTTCTTGTCAGTAACCAGCATTTTGACCTGTTTTCAATCCTTCGACCTCATCCGCGTGCTGACCAATGGCGGCCCGGCTGATGTGACGACGACGCTGATCTTCCACCTCTACGAGCTAGGGTTTGTCTCGTATGACGCCGGCAAGGCGGGGGTGGTGGCGATCGTGTTGTTCCTCATCATGCTGGCGCTGACCATCGTACAGATCCGCTATGTCGAGCGGCAAGTGACGTATGGATGATGGTGGGCGGGGATACGGATTCACACGGTTGTGATGATATAGACACGGATTAGGTATGGCGGTGACGAACGACATTGAGCGCACAATCACGCCGGTGGCTGTTCGCCGGCGATCGACGCCGCTCTCGCTGGTGGCGTGGCGGATCGCTGGTTATGTGGCGATGCTGGTGGTGGTGGTCGTGATTGGATTGCCGGTGTATTGGACAGTGATGGCCGCGTTTAAAGAGACGCGCGAAATCTATTCGCTGCCGGTGACTTGGTGGCCGGCGAACCCGACACTGGCCAATTTTCCGGCGGCGTGGCAGGCGGCGCCGTTTGGCCGCTATTACGTGAATAGCTTAATCACCACCTTCTTTGGCGCGGCGGCGGAAGTGATTTTGGCCTTGTTCTCGGCCTACGCATTGGCCTACTTGCGCTTCCCGCGCAAAGATTTGGTCTTTCTGCTGCTGTTGGCGGCGCTGATGGTGCCGGTTGAGATCACGATTGTGCCGAATTATCTGACGGTGGCCCGGCTCGGCTGGATCAATACCTACCAAGGCATTATTGTGCCGGGAGCGGCCATTGCCTACGGCACCTTCTTGCTCCGCCAAGCCTTTCTGGCCGTGCCGCGCGAGATTCTCGAAGCGGCGCGGGTCGATGGTGCGGGTCATTTCCGCATTCTGTTCAGCGTCGTGGCGCCGATTGCCCAGCCGGCGATCGTGACGATGGCGCTGTTGTCGGTGGTGAGCAAGTGGAACGACTTCCTCTGGCCGCTGATTGTTACCAACACCACCGATATGCGCACGCTGCCGATTGGCGTCTTCTGGCTGCGCAATAGCGAGGGCTTGTCCAATTGGGGCGTGGTCATGGCCGGGTCGCTCTTCCTGATTGTGCCGGTGTTGATTGGGTTCTTGCTGGCCCAGCGGGCGATCGTGGAAGGAATGACCGCCGGTGCGGTGAAGGGGTAGGAGGGGCATGACGCTGTAATGCCGGCATGACGGTGTAATGCCGGCATTGCGCGCAATGCCCTCATAGGTCGTGCATCACGGCAGTGGGCCGTATGCAATAGAGTGAACGCTCGACGTTCACGCGGGTTCGTAGGTTCGCAGATGTCACACGAGGAGCGAGCATGAAGCGGACGTTTACCCGGCGCGAGTTGTTGCGCCTGATGATGGCAGGTGGCGGTGCGGCGGTGTTGGCGGCTTGTGGCAACCAGAGCGGGCAGGGCGGGCAGACGGGAACGCAGGCCACCCAAGCTCCGGCAGTGGTTAGCCAACCCGGCTCGAAGGTCAAGATTACCTACTGGGGCTCGTTCAGCGGCAATCTGGGTGAAGCCGAGCAGGCGATGGTCAAGTCGTTTAACGAGTCGCAGAACGAGGTCGAGGTCGAGTATCAGTTCCAAGGCAGCTACGAAGAGACGGCGCAGAAGTTTACGGCAGCATTGCAGGCCAACACCACGCCCGATGTGATCCTGCTCTCGGATGTGTGGTGGTTCGGCTTCTATCTGGCTGGCGCGATCACCGCGCTCGACGATCTGGCCAAGCAGGTCAACCTCGACTTCAACGACTTCGAGCCGGTGTTGCTCAACGAAGGCGTGCGCAAGGGTGTTCACTACTGGATCCCGTTCGCGCGCAGCACGCCGCTCTTCTACTACAACAAGGCGATCTGGGCCGAGGCGGGCCTGCCCGATCGCGCGCCTGAGACGTGGGCCGAGTTTAGCGAGTGGGCGCCGAAGCTGGTCAAGAGCGATGGCAGCCGGGCCGCGTTTGGCCACCCCAACGGCGCCAGCTACATCGCGTGGCTGTTCCAAGGCGTGGTCTGGCAGTTTGGCGGCCAGTACTCGCAGCCCGACTTCACCATGACCATGACCGACCCCAACACGCTGCGGGCGGCCCAGTTCTACCAAGACACCGTGGTCAAGAACAAGTGGGCAGTGCTCAACACCAACCTCAACCAAGACTTCCTCGGCGGTGCGATTGCCTCGATGATGGCCTCGACCGGCGCGCTGGCCGGTATTCAGTCTACTGCCACCTTCCCGGTCGGTGTCGGCTTCCTGCCCAAAGAGACCAACTTCGGCTGCCCGACCGGCGGCGCCGGGTTGGCGATCGTCAGCCGCGCCCCAGCCGAAAAGCAACTGGCGGCGATGAAGTATATCGCGTTTGCCACCAGCACTGCCAACGCCGGCATTTGGGCGCGCAGCACGGGCTACATGCCGGTGCGGATCAGCACCAAGCAGACGCCGGAGATGGTCGAGTTCTTTAAGCAGAACCCCAACTTCAAGACGGCGGTTGATCAGTTGCCCAAGACGCGGGCCCAAGATGCGGCGCGCGTCTTCGTGCGCAACGGCGACCAGATCATCGGCAAGGGCCTTGAGCGGATCATCGTCAACGGCGAAGCGCCGAGCGCGGTCTTCGCCGCGGTGAATGATGAACTGGCGCAGGGCGCTAAGCCGATCCTCGAGGATCTGAAGGCGCGCGAGGGTTAATCGTTTGGCAAGGGCGGGTTGCGAGAGCGTAGCGCTCTATCGCTGCCCGCCCTTGCCTGCGCAATCTTCTGCCGTCACCGCCGCCATCTGTTCGTTCGTAGGCAACCCTTGTGAACACTTTTCTCCGCGAAGAGGAAGTCATGCCAATCGTAAAGGCGTAACAATTCAAAGCAGGTGGGTAAACCCTTGTTGCGCCTTTGCGTCTTCAGCTCATAACAGAATGTTTTGGTCACTATGTTGACCATCGCCAACCCCAAAATCGCCGGGTTCACGCCACGCTGGGCCACCTATCGCGGCTTAACCATCCTCTTCGACAACATCGGGCTGCGCCGTGACGGGCCGTGGTTGCGGCTCGACTGCGCGCTCGACGCCATCCCGGAATATACTCTCTACCGCGGTTTGCGCGCGGCGATGTGTGTTCTCGATCCGGATGCGCTCTTGCGCCGGTACCTGTTTTGCGCGCTGCCGCCGGCGACCTATCACGTGACGCTGTGGGATGGGCCAAACGATGGGAATGTTGATCAAGCACTGCCACAGGCGCGCCAGCGCATGGATGACCTCTTGCTCGATATTCCCGGCGCGCTCAGCCATGGCAATCTGATCAGCGGCACGATCGCCGGCTCGCCGCTCATCCGCCGGCGGGGATGGCAAGTGGGCTTTACCGTCAACCGGCTGGTCATCGTGCAGCAGTCGGCCTTAGTAGCGTTGCTGGCCCCGACGCCGGCTACTCGCGAAGCCTTCGCCATGCTGGTCGAGCTGCGCAGCGCGTGGAATGCCAGCTTTCGCCATCGCTTCGGCATTGCTGCGTATGAGCCGTATCTGCCGCACGTCACGCTTGGCTATTTCGCCGATCCGGCGCTGGCTGCTCAAGCTGAAGCCGAATTGCCGGCGTGGGAGGAGCTGGTCTTGCGCCATACCGGCGGCACGAGCATTACCTTCACCAGCGCCAGCTTGTACGGTATGCTCGACATGGTGACCTTCTTTCGCACCGCGCGGTAGGGGCGGAGCACTGCTCCGCCCCTACCGCTGCCACGCTTGACGCGAGATGCTATACTACAATTGTTGGGGAGGGCTTTCTACCAAAGGAGCTACTACGATGAGTTCGGGCAAGACGCTGGTCGACCTGATTCGGGAAAAGACGGGGGTCAGCGCCGAGCAGGCGCAGCAGGCGGTTGATGTTGTGGTCGGCTTCTTGAAAGACAAGCTGCCCGATCCGATCGCCGCTCAGATTGATCAGGTGCTGAAGGGCGATGTTGGCGCGCTCGCTGAGCAAATCGATGCGGCGAAGACATTGCTCGGCGGGTTGTTGGGCGGCAAGAAGGATAACTAAGTCTGTCCGGGCAGAGCAGCACTCTGCCCAAATCTATGGGCAGAGCAACGCTCTGCCCGCACCTTTTTTCCTTGGGATCATCATCAATCGCAGCGCGCATTCCCCTAAGGAGGAACCATGGTTATCGGCGGCGTCTTATTGCTGGTGCTGGCCGTTATTTTTTTCTTCGTCGCCCGCGCCAATGCCAATAAACTTCACACCCTCAACGCAGTAGAGACCTATGATACTGCGACGCTGGCGGCCATTCACCAGCGCATTACCGCCGCACTGGGTGCAAGCGGCTTTACCCAACCCTGCGAAGTCGAAGGCGTGATCGAGTGCGCGACGCCGCTGGCCGGCCCGATCTCAGGGAAGCCACTGGTCGCCTATACCTACACCGTTAACCGCGAGTACGAAGAACGGGTGACAACGACGACCAATGGCAAGCCAGAGACCCGCGTTGAGCGGCGCAGCGAGCAGATCGAGCAGAATGAACGGCGCGCGCCGTTTCTAGTGCGCGACGAGCGTGGTCACGTGCAGGTGTTGCCCGATGGGGCGACGCTAGAGGTGATCGAAACCGGCAACCGGTTTGTCGAGACGCCCCAGCCGTGGACAGGCGCAACCCGCACGTTAGGCCGGCGCGAATTCGAGCGCGGGTTGGAAGTGGGTGCGCGTGTGTTTGTGCTCGGCACGGCGATCGATCAGGGTGGCCGGCTCGCGATCGCTCGCCATCCCGCGAATAGCAAACAAACCTTTATGATTAGCCGTAAAAGCGAGCAAGAACTGGCCGCGTCGGCGGCAACGTGGGCGCGCAATATGAATTATGCCGCGATCGCCAGCGGGGTCATTGGGGTCGCCCTCGTCGTGTGGGGCATGCTGGCGGGGTAGGGTATCCGCTACATCGTTGCATGGAGGGCAGTTGCGCCAGCGCTGCCCTTCTGAATCCCAGTCGATCTGTACCCGCTCCCTCTCCAGCGATACTGAAGTGATGTAGATTGATCGTGCCAAGATCTGCTAGTGGCAACGATACCATCCTCGCTCGCTTCCGTCACCGGCTAACATCCTGTCTTCCCGCTTGAACCAGCCCCACTAGCCAGAACGGCTCGATAATGGCTTTGGGACGATATGAATGCCAACCGGCAATCGTTGCGAGGGGGAAGGTATGGATAACCGATTCCGGATCATGCTTGTGGTAGCGGGTATGATCGTCATTGCGGCAGCGGGTATTGTCATCGCGTTGCGTGTCAGTCATTTGCCGGCACAACCACCCCTTCCATTAAATACTTCATCGAGTCCGGTTACGCCGGCGGCGCCGGACAGCGCCAACTGGCGCCACCTTGGCAGTGATGCAGGAGTGCCATTTAATGATCTTGTGGCTGCGATCGCCTTTGATGCCGATGATGCCGATGGCAATCTGTACGTTGGCGGCGCGTTCACTGATGTGGCAGGCGTTCCCGAAGCTGATTATCTGGCGGTCTGGAGCCCTGTCACCCAGCAATGGTCGGCGCTCGGCGGCGCGAATGGCTTTGGTGCGCTGAATGCCTTGGTGTCTACCATTGTTGTCACTGGCGATCTGGTCTATGTGGGTGGTTCCTTTACCGACGCTGCCGGTATTGCCGAGGCTGATGGGGTGGCAGTTTGGAATACAACGACCCGGCGCTGGGCTGCGCTTGGTGATAATGGCAAAGGCGATGGTGCGATCCAAGGGACGGTAGCGAGCATCGCGATCGCGGGCCAACGGGTGTATGTAGGCGGCAACTTTCTCGATGCCAGCGGTATTCCTGCTGCCGACTATGTGGCGGTGTGGGATGGCCGGCGCTGGGCTGCGCTCGGTGACAATGGGCAAGGCGATGGCGCATTGGCTAACGCAGTGAGCAGATTGGCGGTTGCTGGCGATATTTTGTATGCTGGCGGTCTCTTCCAAGATGCCGCGAGCATTGCAGCGGCTGACTTTATTGCCGCATGGGATGGCCGGCGCTGGTCAGCGTTAGGCAGCAATGGTCAAGGTGATGGCGCGCTGAACCATCTCGTTGCGGCCATTGTCGTGGCTGGCGATAAGGTCTATGTGGGCGGCTTGTTTACCGATATAGCGGGCATTGCCCATGCGGACTATCTGGCAGTGTGGGACGGCGCACAATGGGCGGCATTGAGCGACCGGAGCGATTTTACCCCGCTAACAGGCGAGGTGTATGCCTTAGCGTTTGATCATCGCGGCAATCTCTATGTCGGCGGCGCATTTACCGATCTCGCTGGCATTGCGGCTGCCGACTATGTAGCAGTGTGGGATGGCGCGGCATGGGCCGCATTGGGCAGCAATGGCCACGGCGATGGCGCCCTGCGCAATATTGTGGTTACTCTCGCGGTGGATCAGAGCAATCAGATATATGTTGGCGGAAATGTTAGCAACGTCGCAGCGATTGATGCTGCCGATTACGTTGCGCTGTGGGATGGTGCGCGCTGGCAAGCGCTTCCTCACGTCGCTGGCGGCGTGTTAACCGCGCCGGTGCGTACCATCACGTTTGCCGACGATAAGGTCTACGTGGCCAGCGGCGGGATCAATTTCGCCGAAGCGGGCGCTGCTCCTTTTGCAGCAATGTGGGATTCAACTCGTCAAGCGTGGTCAGACCTTGATCCGCAAGGCGCTTTTCAACACGGTCTCCAGATCAATGTTCTGCGCCACGACGGCACACGCCTCTACGCCGGCGGCTGGTTTACCGATGCGGCTGGCCCTGCTGCCGACTATATCGCGGTGTGGGACGGTGCGCAATGGTCGGCGTTGGGCGACAATGGCCGCGGCGATGGCGCGCTTACGAATATGGTGACTGTTCTTTTCATTGCTGAAGATGGCAATCTTTACGTTGCTGGATTCTTCCAAGATGCGGCAGGCATTCCTGAAGCTGATAATGTGGCGGTCTGGAATGGCGCTGATTGGCAAGCGTTAGGCAGCGGTGACAGCGCAGTGCGGGGCGCCGTGTGGGCAATGACGGTGATAGATGGCGCCTTATATATCGGCGGTTCATTCACCAGTGCCAGCGACCCAACCATCTCGTTCATCGCAATGTGGGACGGTACCCGTTGGGCGCCGCTGGATGATGGTCGCGGCAGCACGCTCAACGGCGAAGTCACCGCGATGGTGGTTTCTAGCGATAAGCTGTACGTTGGCGGCGCGTTCACCGACGTGGCCGGCATTGCCGAAGCCGACTACGTGGCTGTTTGGAATGTGACCACACGACAATGGTCGGCGCTGGGCAGCAATGGCCGCGGTGACGGTGCGATGGCTGATCGTGTCAACGCGCTGGCGGTAGACAGCAAGGGCAACCTGTATGTGGGCGGCTTTTTCACCGACGTCGCCGGGATGCCAGCCGCTGACAACATTGCAGTGTGGAATGGCGCGCAATGGTCGGCGTTGGGCGACAATGGCCGCGGCGAGAGCGCGTTGAATGGTGAGGTTTTTGCGCTGGCCGTGATGGGCAATGATCTGTACATCGGCGGCAACTTCACCAATGCCGGCCAGAACCCAAGGGCTGACTATATTGTCGTGTATTCTCTGACTGAATGACCCTAAGCGGATGGTTTAGCGCAAATGAAATGTTTTATTTGCGCATGAGGCGACCAACTCTGATCAGGTGCAGCACTAGTGTAGAGAGCGGCAACCAACCTGCCATACTCGCTATCATCGTAGCTATCCTGCACATATCGCATCACCAACGCCCTCAATTCCTCACATCTGTAGCCTGTTCCTCTCGGGGCCGGCGCTCAACCGGTGAAGCGCCTATGGAGGCAGTACCACTGCCGCATTCTAAGGTAGCCATCAGGCGCGCATGATGGTCGATGCCGCGTTATGGAGTGCGGCCGTACCACTGCCGCATGCCAAGATGGCCAGAGTGATCGGGGGTTGGGTCAGAACCAGTGCAACGCTTGTGGAGTGCAGCAGTACCACGGCCGCATTCCAAAGTAACGCGGGCTACCGGCGCTTCGTGCCAGCATGTCATTGCGAGGGCGTGTGGTAGGCGCACAGCGCTGCTGTGCGACCCCGCGCCCGCAGCAATCTCCTCCGTCAGCGAGAGCGATCCCTGCCCGCATTCTTCCCACCCCCCATGCCATTGCGAGGGCGTGTGGTAGGCGCACAGCGCTGCTGTGCGACCCCGCGCCCGCAGCAATCTCCCTCTTCAGCGGGAGCCATGCCTGCCAGCACACCCCTCTCGCTAGAGCAGGGGATTGCTTCGCCTCGCTGCGCTCGGCTCGCAATGACAGTAGGTGAGCGCACCTCCCGCCCCCCAATGTCATTGCGAGGTGCGTGGGCAGCGCAAGGCGCTGCCCGCGCGCCGAAGCAATCTCCTTCTTCAGAGGGAGCCATGCCTGTCCGCATTCTTCCCACCCCCCATGCCATTGCGAGGGGCGTGGTAGGCGCACAGCGCTGCTGTGCGACCCCGCGCCCGCAGCAATCTCCCTCTTCAGCGGGAGCCATGCCTGCCAGCACACCCCTCTCGCTAGAGCAGGGGATTGCTTCGCCTCGCTGCGCTCGGCTCGCAATGACAGTAGGTGAGCGCACCTCCCGCCCCCCAATGTCATTGCGAGGTGCGTGGGCAGCGCAAGGCGCTGCCCGCGCGCCGAAGCAATCTCCTTCTTCAGAGGGAGCGATCCTTGCCCGCATTCTTCCCGCCCCCCCATGTCATTGCGAGGGCGCGAAGCGCCCGAAGCAATCCCCCGCGTCAGCGGAGTCCCTGCCTCATCGCCCCAACTTTCTCGCCAACCATACGCGGGCCAGCGGCCCGCGCCCCGTGTTATCTTGCGTATTATCGACTAAGTGAATCTCATCATGTATTCACTACATAGCTATATTGGTAATGCTGTGGTAATGGGGGGGGTAAAATGACATCCATCGGTGTTTGTTTCAGGGCAAGCAATAACGTTGGCGCAAGCTGCGTTCACGGCGGTCTACTTGTTGAAATGAACTTGTGGAGGTGGAATGATGGATCCGGTACTCTTGGCTTTTTTGACAACATTAGCTATGGTAATGGTTAACCGAGCTGCTGAAATCCCGGTTGAAAAAGCATACGAGGCGCTACCAAGTTTCTTTAGTTTACTTTTCAATGCAATCCGTAAGAAACCTGAACTCCGCAAAGCTGTTGAACAGGTAAGCAAAAATCCAAGTGACCCAATGGCGCAACGCGAGGTTCAGAAACAGTTACAGCGCTTGGTAATTGAAGAACCGGCAATAGCACTCCAGTTGCAGAAATTGGTAAATCTGAATGGGTACCTTGCGCCAATGAACAGTATTACACCTGATCAAATCATAAATGCGCTTGCACCATTGCAAGATCGTAAAACGAAAACTCCTCTACAGATGGATGTGGGTTATAGCCTGTTTGTGTTAGCGATAGATGTTCATTATATGGATCATACACTATTCCCTTATCATAGTGGAATCAACTCTATTCAAGCCCACTCTATCAAATACAAGGCTGTGGTTGCAATGGTAGCGTATGCTGCGTTCGTGTTGATGCGTGATGAAGGTATTGAGGCGGCGCTTGCTGAACTGCCGGATGATCATATTCTCAGGCCGTTCCGTGATTTCTTCCATTCAAGCGATGCACAGCACTTGCGTAACGCCATTAGCACTGGTTCTTACTGGATTCTTCCTCCGTATCTTTCCTTTTTCGATGGCGATTGGGGCGCATTCGTGGAAAGCTCACAATTCTTCGATGTGTGCAATCGTATCCGCCGATTCTACGAACGGTTGCCGCAGTCATAGCGATATTTCCCCCGGCGCGGCTGTCCTCGCACAGCCGCGTCGCGGTGCGCCAGTGGTTGCCGGCGACGGCCCTTGATCTCAGGAGTCATCACCATGCCAACCTTCTTTCGTTATGTCACCCTGAGCACATGGGCGGCTGGTTTACCGATGCTGGCGGTATTGCTGAAGCTGATAGGGTGGCGGTGTGGGATCCGGCGACGCAGAGGTGGGGCGCGTTGGGGAGCAATGGCAGCGGCAATGGCGCGCTGGATAGTACTGTCTCCGCACTAGCGGTTCTTCCTGATGGCAACCTATATGTAGGTGGCAGCTTTATCAACGCCGGTAACAATCCGCTGGCCAATTATGTGGCCTCGTATCAGACTGTGAATGCGTTCCGGGTGTTTGTGCCGGCAATTACCCGCTAACGCATAACGAGCGGCGCGGCAGGAAGCCGCGCCGCTCTCCCGTTCCCCTACTCCCCCATCACTACCGTTGCCCGCGCGACCCCGGCGCGCTGCCCGCGGGCCGTGATGGTGACGTTGCTCCCCGCGGGGGCGCGGATCGTCCACGTTAGGCGGCGGAGGTTGTCGGTGGGGAAGCTGCCGCCCCACAAGGCCCGTTTGTTGGCCCGCCCTTCGAGCTGGCCGATCTCTTGCCGCTGTTCGCCGCTGATGATCGCGCCTCCCTCCGGCAGGCTCACTTCCACCTCGATCGGTTGCACCGCCTTGACCTCTTGGGCTTTGCGGCTGCCATAAGTTGGCAGGTAGCCGCTGTTGGCGACCACCGCTTGCAGGCGGTAAAGACCGTCACCGAGCGGTTCGGCCTGCACGTGGCGCAGTTCGAGCCGCGGGCCGGTCTGGGCAAGCGCGAGCACGAAGCGGGTGTTGGGTTCGAGGGTGCGCAGCAAGAATGGCTCTGGCGGGTTGCCGAAGGTGCGCCGCTCGATCCAGCCGCCAATCTCGACCCGGCCAAGCTGCGGGTGGTCGAATGGTCGCCAGTTGACGAAGCCGGCGCCGCCGAGCTGTTCGTCGTTCCAGCGCAGCAGCTTGAGGTCGTCTTCTTCGGGGTGGTCGCGGAACCACTCGATGAAGTCGCGATCTTTGATCCCCGCTTCGCCGATCATGTCCCACAATTCCACCGTAAAGGCGTAGATGCCGAGCTGCTCGTAGGCCCAGTCGTCGAATGCGCCGCGCATGACCTCGCGCGGGTGGTAGCGGAAGCCGTGGTAGACCGAGACGTGCTTGTAGCCGGTGATCTCTTCGCCGCGCCGCCCCAGCTCTTTGTACGTCCATAGGTCGTCGATCGGCATCTGATCGTCGGGTTTGTCGGAGTAGGGCCGCAAGATTGCGCCCGAATAGGTGTGGTACGAGATGGCGCTGCTGACGTTGAGGTGCGAGGTGAGGAACTCGACCACGGCCCGAATCTCTGGTTCGGAAGCGGGGTAGGGGCCGGCGCCGCGCTGCACCCCTTCCGGCGCCCAAATGTAGGGGAAGTTGCGGTTGAAGTCGAGACCTTGGGCTGGCGGGGCGATCTTGACTTCGTAGCCGTTGTAGTTGCGGATGTAGCCTTCGGTGTAGACCCGGTAGTAGGTGCCGCCGCGCTCGTCGGGGGCGCGCGGACGCATCAGGCGCGGATCGCGCTCGCTCACCTTCCAGCCGCCGTCAGGATCAACCACGCGCATCTGCAAGATCAGGCCGTCGCCGTCGATGTCGGCGGGGTACAACCCGTCGCGATCGTCGGTGAAGGGGTAGCGGCGGGTGCCCGACCGCACATAGACCGGCGAGGTCAGCGCCTGTTCCATGCCGTCGGGGTTGAGGCAGGGCACAATATAGAGCGCGCGCTCATCGAGCAGCGCGGTGATGTTGGGATCGCTGCCGTATTGCGTCAGCGCGGTCTGAATGACGTGCAGCGCACCCATACAGCCGGTGACTTCGGTCGCGTGGATGTTGGCGTCGAGCCAGAACGCCGGCTTTTCGTCGTCGGGGCCAGTGGCTTGATTGGTGAGCGTCATCAGCCAGATCGGGCGGCCTTCGTAGCTGGTGCCGATGCTGCGCAACGAGCAGAGCTGCGGGTATTCGGCGGCCCATGCCTGCAAGGCGGCTTCGACTTCGTGCGGACGGTAGTAGCGGGTGAAATCGATCGTTGGCATCGCGCAAATCCTTGCTCAATCAAAGATTTTACCTCTCTATAGTACCATAGAAACGGTGGCGAGAGATGGGAGGGCGACAGCGCGCTGTCGCCCTCTCTGCGCTTCTGCTAAGAGGTAGATAGAACCTGTGGTCGATGGCAACCGTAAAGCCCGGCACTACGCTCCTCATCACCCCTCCCCCCAGCAGGAGAGGGGCTGGGGGTGGGGGCCGTCAGCCCGCGCAGCGGGTTTCGCACCCCTAGCCCCGGCACTGAAGGGCCGGGCGCCGGATCTGAAACGCTCCTGCCGGTTGCTGGTGTTTTCCCGCAGGGGTGCAGCGGTATTGGGATGGGTAAGCGTATATCGTAGGTATCTCCCTCTGCGTCCTCAGCGCCCTCTGCGGTAAATCTTCACCTCAGCGCCCCCTGCGGTAAACCCAACCCTCCGCAGTAAACTTCACTGCCCGCGCCGTATGGTATACTGCTGGCAAGTCAGCAAGGAGGCAATGGGGTCGCCTATGCGCGTGCGGTACAGTGCCCGGACAGATACCGGCAAACGGCGCGAGATCAACCAAGATGCGTATGGCAGCGCCGAAGTAGGGCAGGGAACGCTGCTCGTCGTTTGTGATGGCATGGGGGGGCACTTGGCCGGCGAGGTCGCCAGCAAGCTGGCGGTCGAGACGATCATCGCCACCTTCCAACCCGGCGACGATCCGGCGGCAGGGTTGCGCCACGCCTTTGTCACTGCGAACCAGCGCGTGTACGATGAAGGCCGCGGCAGTATGGGCACCACCGCTGTTGCCGCCTTCTTCTGGCACAACACGCTCTACGTGGCCAACGTCGGCGACAGCCGGGCCTATCTGGTGCGGGAAGGCCAGATCCGCCAGATTTCCCACGACCATTCGCTGATCGGCGATCAAGTGGCGGCAGGTCTGCTGACCGCCGAAGAGGCCCGCGCTTCCACTATCCGCAACATTATCACCCGCGCCATCGGCCATTTGGGGCACGTCGAGGTCGATCTGTTCCGTGAGCCGCTCTTGCCCGGCGATACGATTGTGCTTTCGACCGACGGCATGCACGGCCTGCTCGCCGACGATGAAATCGCCGCGATCGCCAGTATGCATCCGCTCGATGTGGCGACGCGCCGGTTGGTGGATGAAGCGAATGCGCGTGGCGGGCCGGATAATATTACCGTCGTGATCGCGCAGGTTGACGGCCTCGACCCAACGGTCAGCGAGAGCGATTCTGCCGCAGTCGCGGCCCCGCCGGCGCCAACCGTGGCTGCGCCGCCGGCAGCCAAGCCGCTGTCGCGGGTTGGCCTGACGCTGTCAATCTTTGTGCTCGTGATGTTGCTTGGCTTGAGCCTGTTTGTGACGCTGACCGATCAGCGCACCCCGCCGCCGTTGCTGAGTTCGCCAACGGTTGTGATGACCGCGACGGCGGCGAGTACGGCGACGCCATTGCCGGCGAGTACGCCATAACGGGGCGAGGCCTATGCCCATTCGTCTGCTCGATGAAACCATTGCCGCCCAAATCGCCGCTGGCGAAGTGGTTGAGCGCCCGGCTTCGGTGGTGAAGGAGCTGGTCGAGAATGCGCTCGATGCCGGCGCGCGCCGGATTGTGGTCGAGGCGCGCGGTGGCGGGTTGCGCGAGATCCGCGTCCAAGATGATGGCTGCGGCATTCCAGCGGATGAAGTGGAGCTAGCGTTTGCCCGCCACGCCACCAGCAAGCTCCAATCCGCCGAAGATTTGTGGGCCATCCGCACGCTGGGTTTTCGCGGTGAAGCCTTGCCCAGCATCGCGAGCGTGGCGCAGGTGATCTGTGTCACCCGTGTGGCCGAAGCCGAGTTGGGGGTTGAGCTGCGCATCGCCGGCGGCGAGGTGCAATCGCGCTTGCCCTGCGGCTGTCCGGTTGGCACGACGATCACGGTGCGCAACCTCTTTTACAACACTCCCGTGCGCCGCGAGTATCTCCGTTCCGAAGCGACCGAAACCGGCGCGATCAGCGCGATTGTCCAGCAGTACGCCCTTGCCTACCCCGAAGTGAGCTTCAGCCTCGTGGTTGATGGCCGGGTGATGTTCCAAACCGCCGGCGATGGCGATCTGCGCGCGGTGGCGGTTGAGTTGTACGGTCTGGAGGTGGGGCGCGCTTTGTTGCCGGTGCAGGCCGAAGCCGGCGCCGATGAGTTGTGGGTAGCGGTGCGCGGCCTGATTTCGCCACCCGATCTGACCCGCAGCTCGCGCAGCTATCTGTCGCTGTTCGCCAACCGGCGCGCGTTGCAGCCGCGCGGCGCGCTGGCTGCCGTGGTCGAGAATGCCTACCATACGATGTTGATGAAGGGCCGCTTCCCGATCGCGATTCTCGATCTGCGCGTGCATCCGGCAGCGATTGACGTGAACGTTCACCCGACCAAGAGCGAAGTCAAGTTCCGCTATGCCGCGCACGTCCATAGCGTGTTGGGCCGGGCCATCCGCGATGCGCTGATCAGTGGGGCCGATATTCCAGTCTGGGATGCGCCCGATCCGGCGACGGCCCAGCGCCGGTTCGAGTTGCGCCGGCTCGGCCAAGAGCCGCCGTCGCCGTCACCATCGGCATGGGGAGTTGGCGCCGCGGCGTGGGATCGCGACCGCTCGCGCTGGGATGCCGGTGCGCCAGCGGCCCATCTGGCAACGCCGTTGCCGTTGCCGCCGGCAGCCGAGCCAGTCGCGCCGGAGCCGTCTGCACCGGTTGCGCCGGCAGTGGCTATGCCTAACGCAGCGCCGGCCTCCACGCCCTCGGCGTTGCCGCCGCTGCGAGTGGTGGGGCAGGTTGGCTTAACCTACATCGTCGCCGAGGCGCCGGAGGGGATGTATCTGATTGACCAGCACGCCGCCCACGAACGGATTACCTACGAGAAGTTGATGAACCAATACGCTCAGCGGGCGGTGGAGACGCAGCAGTTGTTGTTGCCGCAAGCGGTTGAGCTGAGTCCGGAAGCGAGTGCGCTGCTGTTGGGCAATGCCGAGAAGCTAGCTGAGTGGGGATTTGCGCTGGAACCGTGGGGTACCGGGGTGCTGGTGCGGGCCATGCCGGCCACCCTCCCGCTCGACGAATTGGCGCAGGCGTTGCATGAGATGGCCGAACGGCTGGCCGGACGCGGCGGCAGCAGTCCGCTCGAATGGCGCGAGGCGATGCTGATCACGCTTGCCTGCCACACCTCGGTGCGCGCCGGCCAGCCGCTCTCGCACGAAGAGATGCGCCAACTGATCCGCCAGCTCGAACAGTGTGCCAGTCCGCGCACCTGCCCCCACGGTCGCCCGACCATGATCCTGATGACACCGGCCCAGCTTGAGCGGCAATTTGGCCGCCGCGTATAATTGTAGAGACGGACGGCCGTCCGTCTCCATAGCCGCAAAGGGCGCAGGGGACGGGTAACGCAAAGACGCCAAGATCGCAAAGGGCGCAGAGGTTTTTTGTTTGGGGGATGATAAGACGCTTGGGGTCGTTTCTAAATGGCCACCGCGTTCTTTTTGTGTTAAACACGAGTTTTTCCCTAAAACCTCAAAGAACGCCGAAAACTAGGCCACAACACCCAACGCACTTATACCCCACCACCCAAAACATCTTTGCGACCTTCGCGCCCTCTGCGTCTTTGCGTTAAAAATCTCCGCGCCCTTTGCGCCTTTGCGTTAAAACCTCTGCGTCTCTGCCTCCTCTGCGTCTTTAGATTGATACCGGCACGAACGGCGCTAAACACGGTACATTCGCCGCCACATGCATCGTCTGCGCCGCCAGATCGATAATCACGCCGCACACGCTCTCGTTGCGGTCAACCGCGGCAATCCGCGGATCAGGGTGACGGCAGATACAGCGCGGCGCACCCTCGTGGTCGCGCAAGATGCGCTGCAACACCGCCAGATCGATCTGGCCGGCAGCGGCCTGCAGCAGCTCCCATGCCCGGCCGTAGCGTTCACGCGAGGTTGAAGTCGGCTCAAGCGCACACTCGCCGGCAGCAGCGCCGGCATCGAGGCAGTGGTTCGCGTGGGCCAGTAACCCCTCGTGCGCCGGTAACTCGGCCACCCCTCCCGGCGTAATTTCCAACGCCATCAACTCGCCGCCGGCGCCGGCCAGCGTAATGCACGACGAACCGCTAGCCGGGATACGCTCGGCCAGTTGGCGCGCCGCCGCCACACTGGTTGTTTGCAGCATCTGGCGCAACAAGATATGCACCGGCATCCCCTGCCGCTGGCCGTCGGCCTGCGAACGCAACAGATTAAGCCCAACCGCGACGCCTGCCCCATTCAACCCAATCTTGGCCACCATCCCCGCCTCGGTCAAGGTCAAGATCGGCGGCTGATCGGGGCTGATAATCCGCAACAGCACGCACGCCTCCCGCTGATCACCCTGCCAATCCCACGTCTGCGCCAGCCAAACCCCGCCGTTAGCGGTGGCCGGCGGCGCGGCAGCGGCAGTGGTGCATTCGCCATCATCGCCAGCGCCGTTGGCGGTGGCCGGTTGCTCAACGTGCTGCGGTACCCCGGCGGCCCGGTTACGGGCCAGCGCCGCTGTTGCCTCCGGGTGATGCACCCCGACCCCTACCCCGGCTAGCAACTCGGTGCGGACATTGAGGGCAATGATTTCAGCGAGGGTGCGTCCGGCGCCGGCAGCGATGCCGCGCATCTCATCGAGCAGGTCGGGGGCAATTTCTTCTAACAGCGGCGCATACGCCAGCGCTTCGTGTTGGGCCGCCGACCAGTCTAAACCGCGCCGGTAGGCAAACAAACGGGCATAGCTGGCAATGCTGTGCCGCACCTGCGCCGCCGTCGCGACCCCGTACTGGCGGCCCCGTTCAAACGGCTCGCCGGTGATGGTGATCTGGGGAAACATGGACAATTCTTCCTCTCGTCATCAATCTACTGCGTCGTCGCACGATCGCTGCCTTCTCAGAGGGGGCAAAGAGCGTATCTGTCGCTGCCCGCTCGCATCCAACCAGCCTATCGTTTTGCATCTGCGCACTGGGGCTGTATATCGTTCACGCACACGGCGCCACGGCGCGCAATTGGGCCACCAGATCGGGCAGGATGTCGAGCAGAGTCTCGATCTGGGATTCGGTGGTCTGCCGGCCCAACGAAAAGCGGATCGAACCGTTCGCTTCATCGGGCGAGAGGCCCATTGCCAAGAGTACGTGCGACGGTTCGAGCGAGCCAGAGGTGCAGGCGCTGCCTGAACTGGCGCAGATGCCGCGCTGGTCGAGCAAGAGCAGCAGGCTTTCGGTTTCGATGCAGGCAAAACCAAGGTTGGCGATCCCCGGCAAGCGGTGGGCACGATCGCCGTTCAGCCACGAGTGCGGGATGCGGGCCAGCACGCCATCGATCAGGCAGTCGCTGAGCGCGCGCAGCCGGGCCGTGTGGCTAGGCCGCTCGCTCTCGGCAATTGTCAGCGCCTTTGCCAACCCCACAATTCCAGCGATATTCTCGGTGCCGGCCCGCCGCCGCCGCTCTTGCGCGCCGCCGTTGATCTGTGGCGCCAACGGCGTACCGCGGCGCAGGTAGAGCAACCCCACTCCCTGCGGCCCGTAAAACTTGTGCGCCGTCAAGCTGAGCAAATCGACGCCGAGCGCATGCACATCGAGCGGCAACTGGCCGGGAGCTTGCACCGCATCGGTATGAAAGAGCACCCCTCGCTCGTGGCAGATGGCAGCCAGCTCGGTGATCGGCTGGATCACACCGGTCTCGTTGTTGGCGTACATTACCGAAACGAGCGCCGTCTCGGGGCGGATGGCTGCGGCCAGATCGACTGGGTTCACCCTCCCGCTGCGATCGACCGGCAGCAGCGTGACGCTGAACCCTTCGTATTCCACCAGATAATCGAGCGCGTGCAGCACGGCGTGGTGCTCGATTGCGCTGCTGATCAGATGGGTCTTGCCCTGCGCGCGCAAGGCCATCGCCACACCCTTTATCGCCAGATTGATGCTCTCGCTGCCGCCGCCGGTAAAGACAATCTCCTTCGGCTGGCAATTCAACACCAGCGCGGTTTGCTCACGCGCATCGTCAAGCGCCTGTAGCGCCGCGCGCCCCACCTGATGAATGCTCGACGCATTCCCGCTCATGCCGGTGAGGAACGGCATCATCGCCTCCAGCACCCGCGGATCGAGCGGCGTGGTGGCGGCGTGATCGAGATAAATCAGGCGATCGTTCATACGTTGCTCTACTGGGCGCGACGCATGCGTGCTTCGTCGCGCAAGACTTGCAGATTAAGGATTTCTGCCACCTCGAATCGCGGCGGCAGCGCGCCCGCTATTGGGCGCAAGCGCAAAATCGGTGGAAAATAGCCCATTCTTCCATGGAGTTCGGCTAATAGGGCTGCGGCAATGAAATTGAGTGATGGTAAATTAATCAGAATCTCTTCTGTTTGCCACTGTGCTGCCGAGAGACCGGCGGCGTCAGCAAGGGCGATAATTTGGGGAATGAATGGCTCTTGTTGGTTGATTTGGCTTGTTATATCAATAATTCTCTCAATATGTCTTTCTGTTAATTTCATGATCTGCTCTTGTTGCGGCGCTGTGATTGGGTGAGCGTAATTTAGTATTATCATCTCAGGCAACCTTTACGAAACAATCTTGCGCTGTCCTATTCTATTGTAACCCAAAGCGCGCCGGTGTGGCGCTGGCCGGTAGCCGGAACTTTTGCCGGCGTGATCCCGTCTGCATACCGGTGTCAATGTTCGTGCGTGATGTTGAAAGGATACTGCGCGATGCCTCTTCTCCGCCCTGCTCTGCTGCTCTTAGTGACGTTGCTGATCGCTGCCTGCGGCAATGCCGCGCCGGCAGCCAACCTCACCAACCGCCAGTGGCAACTGATCGAGATCAACGGCCAGCCGCCGGTCGCTGCCGGCCAGCCACTAACGATCACGTTTGGCCCCGACAACCGCGCCAGCGGGTTTGCCGGCTGCAACGGCTTTAGCGGCAGCTACCGGCTTGACGGCGGAACTATTGCTTTTAGCCAGATAGCCAGCACGTTGATCGCCTGCGCCGATGATGCGATCACCGCGCAAGAGCTGGCTTTCCATCAGGCCTTGGCCGCCGCTGCTCGCTACGAACTCAAGAACAGTGTGCTCTCGTTGCTTGATCGTGATGGCAACGTACTCTTGCGATTTCAGACTCGATAAACTAGTATCATCACTCTATCAGAGCATTGGTAAACAGTTCGCGGTACGTTTCCGGCGCTAACGGGATTGGCTGGCCATTGCGGTCAACAATCAAACCTTGCTGTTCGATCCACGTGACAAATGCCCGCCAGCGCTCACCGTCCATCATTCCCCACCGGCCATCGGCGGTGAGCAAGGCGGGTGCTAATTCGGCCAAACTCTCGGCAACGAACGCTCGCTCGGCCAAGGTTGAATGGTTGGCGGTGGCGATTAGCAGATCAACCGCTTCATCGGGGTGCTCGACGGCAAAGCGATAACCCGCAGCGGTGGCGGCAAGGAAGGCGCGCAGGGCATCACTGTGTTGGCGCACGGCCTCTGGATGGGCAAGGAGGATCGGTGTATATCCATAAGGAATGCCGTAATCGTCGAGCCGGAAAGCGTTGAGCGCGATACCGGCGCGTCTGGCTTGCACCCCTTCCCACGGTAAAAAAACCCATGTGGAATCAGCCACGCCATTCAGCAGAGTCTCCCAAATCCCGAGTTTCGGCGGGAAGATTTCTTCGAATTCACCCTTACCGCCATCGTTGCGAATCATCTGCGCGACGATGGCCCGCTCGAAACGGGCATTGTACGACGCATAGCGATGTCCATCTAGCTTCGCTGGCCGATCGATCCCGCTGCTTGCTAAGGCAACAATCGCGCTCGTATCGCGCTGCGCGATGGCCGCAATCGCGATGAGCGACGGCTTGGCGGGGTGTAGATAGTAGCTCAATGCGCTTTCGGATGGGGCAATGGCTAGCATCGCGTCACCTTGCGCGACTTTTGCCGCCGGCGTAGTCTGATAGTTGTCTTCTTCGGGTGAGCGTAACACTACCTCAAGACCGGCATCCTGATACCACCCCTTGCTGTTCGCCACATAGAAGCCAATGTGGTTCGTATTGGGCGTCCAGTCAAGGGCCAGAGTGATCTGCTGTGCCATACGCCTCCCTCGCCCTACTGTTGCTCTTCAAGGATGATCGTCTTGCCCACTCCCGTCAAGCGGGCAATCAGCCAGCCGATCGTAAAGACTGGAATCGGCTGGGTGAATGGGATTAGCGCCTCGATGGCAGCTTTGTTGCGCAACCCGCGCAAGCCGAGCCGGTCGAGGATGACCCAACTGATCGGCGCTGCCAGCACATCTAACCCTAAATCGAGCAGATCGAGCGCGATCGGCAGCGCGATCGGCAAGTAGTGCATGGTCTCGAAAAAGCCGGCGGTGGGCGGGACATTGAGGCTGCGGAGGCGTTGCCAGATTAACCAGAGTACAATTGCGGCCAGCGTGACGCCAATCAGCATCAAGATGCCCAACCAATACACGATGCTCAAGAGATAATCGGTCACGATGGCCGCATCCTTCCCAGCCACAACCAGCCTAACGCGGTGATGATGATCACGACGAGTAAGGTGGTCAATGTGCTCAACTCCAGTATAGCGCCAAAGCGCGGCTGGCCGCGGTCGAGCACCGCAAACGGCGCCACGAGCGGCCCGGTCAACGCATAGAGCCACGTAATGGCCGGACTATCGGGCCGCGCGGCGAGCAGCTTGAGCACGAGCCGCGCGATCAGCAACCCGCTCAGCGCGCCGCCGAGGAATGCCATCGCATCTTGCCCTCTCAGTTTCTGTCCTAACGGCATAGCAACTCCTTGGAACAAATGGTTGCCGCTCTTCGTCTCTTTCATTGTAAAAGCAAATGTACTGCTGTGTCAGGCATTGCGAGCCGGTGGCGAAGCAATCCCCGGCGCAAGCGTGATTGGCTATGGCAAGAGAACGGCGATCCCTGTATATCTAGTCGTGTCTCGTTAGTCTCATCGCAACGAATCATATCAGAATCGTGGATATTTCTCAGCGAAATATGACTAGAGACCTATGGCGTCGGTAAGAGCAATTTGTTAAACTACAAATTACTCTCAACCTACATTTCGTCGCAGCCGCAGGCAATGGTAGCTCAGCAATCGGCACGGAGAAATCGGGATGATCAAGCCAATGGTGTCAGCCGGCGCAGAGCAGCGTATTGCGATCAAAGGGCTATTCCGCTGGCGACGGTTTAGCCTCTTTACGGTGATGATTGGGATTGAACTTTGTTTGCTGCTGGGTGTGCTCGCTTGGTTGCTGAGCGCAATGCCAGCGCGCACGCCATTGGCTGCCACACCCGATTTGACGCCCCTTACGCGCGAGATTCAGGGCCGGCTGAGCGGCGCGATCGTCGATCCGTTGATTGAGGTCAAGCCGGGGGTGGCGATCCGGGCCAGCAATCTGCGCGGCTTCCGCTACGAAGGCCATATCTATTACTACTACGTCGAAGGGGCGGCCAATTACGATCCGCTCTCGCGCGGCATTGTGCAACCGGATCGGGTCGAAATTATGCTGCGCGATACCAGCGGCGCGCAAACCATCGTCCTCTACCGCGTGCATTGACCGTTACCGGCGGCGGCCCTCTTCCCAGTCGCCCCAGTCGCGTTCTTCCGCTGCCCGAATCGCGCGCCGCTTCAAGGCTCGCCGCGAAATCGGGATGACTTCGTTGAGGGTGGCCCAGAGTTGCTCTTCAAGGTGCGGTTGGGCGGCCAAGGCCGCTTCAATCGCGGCGGCATCGAGGCCGCGGGCGTGCAGCTCGCGTGCAACGGTTTTCGCCCGCTCCTTGTCACCACTCGCTAAGGCCGCGATCAGTTCTTCTTCCAGCGTCATAGCTTTCTCCTCTGGCGAGGGTGTAATGTGCGCAGAGGCCTCAAGGTTGTGTAACGCAAAGACGCCAAGGTTGTTTAGGACATTATCCCAAGCGTTCTCTCGCCTCGTCTACCTAAAGATTCTTTGCGTGCTCTGCGTCCTTCGCGCCTTAGCGTTTATCATCCCTCTGCGTTCTTTGCGCCTTTGCGTTTATCATCCCTCTGCGTCTTTGCTTGCTTTGCGCCTTTATGTTACGCAGTCAAGATAATCGGCCCCTCTTCGGTGATTGCCAGCGTATGCTCAAACTGGGCCGATCGCTTGCCATCGGCGGTGCGCACCGTCCAACCGTCGCGATCGACTTTGGTCGTCGCTTTGCCGGCGTTGATCATCGGCTCGATCGTAAAGACCATACCGGCCACGATTTTGCGGGTCTGGTTGGGATCATCGTAGTGCAAAATGGTCGGCTCTTCGTGCAGATTGCGGCCCAACCCGTGGCCGGTATACTCGCGCACCACCGAAAAGCCGTTGGCTTCGGCATAGCGCTGGATAGCCGCGCCGATCGCGCGCAGCGGGTTGCCCACCCGCGCCTGCTCAATGCCCAATTCGAGGCAGCGGCGAGTGACATCGAGCAACCGCTGCGTCTCGTCATCCACCTCGCCGACGGCAAAGGTCTCGCAAGCATCGCCGATCCAGCCGTTCAAGCGCAAGCCGATGTCAATGCCGACAATATCGCCTTGGCGCAGCCGGTCGCGTTTGCTGGGGATGCCGTGGCAGATCACATCGTTGATCGAGGCGCAGATCGTGCCGGGGAAGGGCGGAATGTAGTTGCGCCGGCCAGCGGGCACATACCCCTTGTACACCGGCTCGGCCCCGTGCGAGCGGATAAACTCCTCGGCAATCGCATCGAGTTCGGCAGTCGTCACGCCGGGACGGATATGTTCGCGCAGCACGTTGAACGTCTGCCGCACCAATTGGCCAGCGGCGCGCAACAGTTCAATTTGAGCGGGAGATTTAAGGATGATCGCCATCGGTTTACTCTCTATCGTTTCAGCAGATGCTACCTATGTTATAGCACAGATCAGACGAGTCCCTTCAGCGACCTCCCTACTCCCTGCTCCCCACTCCCTCCTCAATTGCCGGCGCTGGCGGGCGCGGCAGCAAGCCGGCCTGTTCCACCACCCGCGGAATGGCCCGCGTCCAGTCAACCGACATAATATGCACGCCGGCCACTCCTTCAATGCTCAACAGTTCGTTGACCAACTCGGCGGCTAGCGCAATCCCCTCGGCTTCGCTGTCGGCGGCGCGCTGCATGCGCTCGATCACTGGATCGGGCATCAGCGTGCCGGGCAGGTGATCGCGCAAATAGATCGCCGATTGGGGCCGGCGCAAGATCATCACGCCAGCCAGAATGTAGGCCTGTTGGTGCAAGCCGGCGGCGCGCACGTCGGCCATCCAGTGGCGGAAGCGGTTCACATCGAAGATCAACTGGGTCTGGACAAACTCGGCCCCGGCTTCGATCTTCTTTTCCAGCCGCGCCGCCCGTTCGACGTTCGGGTTGGCCACGCTGCCAATAAAGAAGCGCGGCGCTTCTTTCAACGGCGTACCCGCCTGAAAGGTGGCCTGATCGCGCAAAGTGCGCAGCATGCGGATCAGTTGGAACGAATTGAGATCGAGCACATTCTTGGCGTCGGGATGGTCGCCGATGCGGGGATGATCGCCGGTCATCGCCAGCAAATTGCGCACGCCGAGCGCCGAGGCGCTCAATGCATCGGCTTGCAACGCGATCCGGTTGCGGTGCTGGCAGGTCATCTGCATAATCGGCTCGATGCCGAGTTGCTGCAAGATCACGCTGCCCCCCAACGATGACATACGGGCAATGCCGCGCTGATTATCGGTCAGATTGACCGCATCGACATAATCGCGAATGTTCGTGGCGAGGGTCTCAAGGTGCGCGCGGGCCGCCCCCTTTGGCGGCGCGATCTCGCCGGTAACCACAGTCTGGCCGGCGGCTAGCCGGCGTTGCAGGGTGGAGTGCATAAGCTATTCGTCGGCAAGAGCCTGTTGCAGATCGGCGATCAGGTCGTTCGCATCTTCGATCCCGCACGAGAGCCGGATCAGATTGTCGCGGATGCCCACCGCCAGCCGTTCTTCACTACTCAGTTCATAGTAACTCATGAGCGCCGGTTGTTCAACCAGACTTTCGACCCCGCCAAAGCTGGGGGCGATGTAGGGCAGGTGCAGCCGGTCAACCACGGCCATCGCGCTATGCAGGTCACCGGCCACCTCAAACGAGACCACGCCGCCGAAGCCGCGCATTTGGGCGCGGGCAATGGTGTGATCGGGGTGATCGGGCAAGCCGGGATAATGCACCTTGGTCACACGCGGGTGGCGGGCGAGAAATTCGGCCACTGCCTGCCCATTCTGGTTGTGCCGTTCCATGCGCAAGGCCAAGGTCTTGAGACCGCGGCCCAGCAGGTAGGCCGCGTGCGGATCGCAGATCCCGCCGAGGATGCCTTGCGTCTCGCGCAGTGCGCTAATGATCGGCGGGCGGCCAATAATCACCCCGGCCAGCAGATCGTTGTGACCGGCCAGATACTTGCTGCAACTATGCACCACCAGATCGATCCCGTAGTCGAGCGGGCGCAAGTTGTAGGGGGTGGCGAAGGTGGCGTCGATCACGGTCTTGATCCGGTGTTCGCGGGCAATCGCCGCCACCGCGGCCAGATCGATCACCCGCAAATAGGGGTTAGTCGGCGCTTCGGTGATGATCAAGCGGGTGCGGCCCGGCTCGATCGCGGCAGCGATGGCTGCCGGGCTAGCCGCTGCTACGACGCTGTGGGTCACGCCGAGGCGGGCTAGCATCGTGCGGACAAACTGGCGGGTGCGGCGGTAGCCGTCATCGGTCAAAATCACATGGCTGCCGGCGGGCAGCATCGCTAGCATGACGGTAGTCAGCGCATTCATCCCGGAAGCGCAGAGCAGTGCTGCCGCCGGCGCATCCGGCGACTCGAGGGCGGCGAGGCGGGCCTCGACGGCGCGCACGGTGGGATTGCCGTACCGGCCATACTCTTCACGCTCAAGCTCGCCCGACTGAAAGGCGATCAACTCGGCGCTATCGCGGAAGGTGTAGGTAGCGCTCTGGACAATCGGCGGTGTGATCGAATCGAACGCGCGCCGGCGCGCTTCGCCAGCGTGGACGGCGGCCGTACTGAGGCCGGGAGACTGGTTGGTGGGCATAAAAAAACCTCTCATCGGGGCGACGAGAGATCAGATGACGCGCTTCTGCCGGGGGGCGAGAAGACGCCGCTCTCCTCTCATCTGCCAGCTTCGTGCTGCCGGAGTTGCCACCCGTCAGGCGTTGATCCGCCGGGTTGGCGCGGTTTCATCGGGCCGGTCCCTCCACCGCTCTGGATGAGTGCAGCGTTCTGCAATTGGGAAAAGTATAGCAGGAACGAATGAGGGTTGTCAATCTGTCGGGGCGAGATAGTCTCTCGCCCTCAGCGCGTGCAATAGTAAATCTCGCCGCTCTCGGCGGTCAACCCCATCCGCAGTGCCGCCTCGGGATCGGGAACCATATCAGTTACTGTTGTGACCGATACGGTAAACCCGGCTTCGCGCAACCGATCGATATAATCGCGACCATACTTGCGCACATGATCTTCTTGCCCAAACGCAATCAGTCGTTCCTTGGGGTCAACGATCGTGGGATCTTCAAAGGTTGTTTCAGCCATAATCGGCACCAACAATATCGCCCAGCCGGTTGGCTTGAGTGTCCGCCAAAATTCGCGCATCGCTTTGCGGTCATCAGGCACGTGTTCGAGCACATGGCTGCATAAAATAACATCGAAATATTCATCAGGATATTGAATTTTGGTAATATCCATTTTGACCATGACATGGGGATCGAGTAAATCTGCGGTGAGGTAGCCTTTGCCCAAACGGCGCCGGAATATCGGCTCAAAGCATGGTTCAGGAGCGACATGCAGAACGTTTTTGGGTTGTGCATCAAAAAGATTGGTCTGCTTGGTGAGGTACAACCACAATAAGCGATGACGTTCCAACGAACCGCAATAAATGCACATCGCGCCTTGGCGCTTTGATCTTCCGTAAGGGGCAAATGCGCGCGACTCGCGTTGGTAAACTGGGCAGAAACGACCTTTGCCACGATATTGAACGAGGTTTCTGAACTGCTGGAATCTATTGCGCACACTGCGCAGCGGTCGTTTGATTTCTTCAGGGAGGTTGCGTAGCGGGTTCGGCATAGCGTATTTCAAGAATATAGTGGGGCGGGACGCTATCATGTCTCGCCCCATTATATCACTATCACACCCGCAGGAAGGCTGACATAATCACCACATCATGCAACTCGCCGTTGCGATCGATGGCGTGGCGGGCCAACTGCCCTTCGACAGCGAACCCCAAGCGCGAGAAGATGGCTTGGCCGGCCTTCAGCGCGGCCAGCATCGCGACCGTTACCTTTTGCGCACCCAATTCACGCGCTGCCTCGACGATCGCCTGCGCCATCTGCATCCCCAACCCGCTGCGCCGCCAACCCGGCTTGACGATCAGGCGCAGTTCGGCCACATGGTTCGACCAGCCGGGCACCCGCCGCGCTGAGGTGTAGGCCACAATCGAGCCATCGTCAGCGATGGCCACAATCTGCCGCCAATTCTCGGCGTGCGAGGCATTGGCCAAGCGGGCAATAATTTCGGGATTGGTGAAATCTTCTTCCAGATAAAGCAGATCATCTTTCGGCAGGCTGAGACCGAAATCGGTCAGCGCCGCCCGATCACTTTCGGCCAGCGGGCGAATCGTCACCTGCCGGCCATCTTTGAGTGCTGCATTGCTTATCGCTTCACTGCGTAGGGCCATGCCCAGCCTCCTGCTGTGTGCTGATGAGGGAACAGTTTCGTATGAAGTGTGTGAAATATACCACATGAAGTTACAGGCGGGTTACGCCGTGCAACCTCTTTGGAAAGTGGCAATTCTTCCCACAGCTTGTGTTATCGAAACTGGTATAATTGTAACCGTTCCTTGGATCAGTAGCAACCGGCGGAGTCGCCCGGCGATCCGTCGCAAGGAGGTCGTCATGAGCGAAAAGCGCGAAGTCGTCGTGCTGAGCGGCGTGCGCACGGCTATTGGCACATTCGGCGGCAGTCTCAAAGACACCCCTCCCACCGAACTAGCGGCATTGGTGACGCGCGAAGCGGTTGCGCGCGCCGGTGTGCAACCTGATGAGATCGGGCACGTCGTCTTCGGCCACGTGATCAATACCGAACCGCACGATATGTATATGGCGCGCTATGCCGCGGTGCGCGGCGGCTTGCCGGTCGAAACCCCAGCCTTCACGCTCAACCGGCTCTGCGGGAGCGGGTTGCAGGCGATTGTCTCGGCGGCGCAGTATATTTTGCAGGGTGATGTTGATGCGGCGGTGGCCGGCGGTTCTGAATGTATGAGCCGTGGCCCCTACAGCTTGCCGGCCATGCGCTTTGGCGCGCGGATGAACGACTCGAAAGTGGTTGATATGATGGTCGGTGCGCTGACCGATCCGTTCGACGATTGCCACATGGGCGTGACCGCCGAGAATGTGGCGGCGAAGTGGGGGATTAGCCGCGAAGATCAAGATCAACTAGCTTACGAGAGTCACATGCGCGCTGCCCGCGCGATCGAAGAGGGCCGCTTCGCCGATCAGATTGTGCCAGTCGAGATCAAGGTCAAAGGCGGTACGGCCCAATTCACCGTTGATGAGGGGGTGCGCCGCGATACCACCATTGACAAATTAGCTAAGCTGCGCCCAGTGTTTCAGAAAGATGGCACCGTCACCGCCGGCAACGCTTCCAGCATTAACGATGCCGCCGCAGCAGTGGTGCTGATGGATCGCGCTACAGCGGAACGGCGCGGCTATAAGCCGCTAGCTCGCTTGGTCGGTTACAGCAACGCTGCCGTCGAACCGAAGTATATGGGGATCGGCCCGGTGCCGGCGGTTCGCCGGTTGCTCGAACGCACCGGCCTGCGGATCGACGATATCGACCTCTTCGAGGTCAACGAGGCCTTTGCTGCCCAAGCCTTGGCCGTGATCCGCGATCTGGGCCTGCCGATGGATCGCACCAATCCGAATGGCAGCGGCATTTCGCTTGGCCACCCGATCGGCGCCACCGGCTGCATTCTCACGGTCAAGGCTATCCACGAATTGCACCGCACCGGCGGGCGCTATGCGTTGGTGACGATGTGCATCGGTGGCGGACAGGGTATTGCTGCGATCTTTGAGCGCATGTAGGTGTGCTACAATTGTTGGGTTGTGAGCGAGCACTCTGCAGGGTGGGTGCTCGCTCAAGGAATATAATGTGAAGTGAAGGTGGTAGGAGGCTGGGATGGGCAAATTAGCCGGCCGGGTCGCGATTGTGACCGGCGCTTCGCGCGGGATCGGGCGGGCCATTGCTCTCGCATTGGCCGCTGAGGGCGCTAAGGTGGCGGTAAATTACAACAGTAGTGTGGCTGCTGCGCAGGAGGTGGTTGACACGATCCAAGCGGGTGGCGGCGAGGCGATGCTTGTCCGCGCCAATGTGAGCCAAGCCGACGAGGCGCGCATGATGGTGCAGCAGGTGCTTGATCGCTGGGGGCATGTCGATATTCTGGTCAATAACGCCGGCATTACCCGCGACCGCACTCTGCGCAAGCTCACCGATGATGATTGGAGCGCGGTGATCCAGAATAATCTCAATAGTGTCTATTACTGCACCACGGCCGTCATGCCGCACATGATCGAGCGCAAATACGGGCGGATCATTAATATCAGTTCGTTCGTCGGGCAGGCCGGCAATTTCGGCCAAGCCAACTACGCGGCGTCAAAGGGCGGAATTATCGCGTTTACCAAGACCGCAGCGCTCGAGCTGGCCAAGCACAATATCACCGTCAACGCCCTCGCTCCCGGCTTTACCATCACTGATATGCTGGCCAAAGTGCCCGAACAGGTGCAAGAACAGATCAAGGCCCGCATCCCGATGGGCCGGTTTGGCTTGCCGGAAGAGGTTGCGAAGGCCGTTGTGTTCTTGGCTGCCGATGGCGATTACATCACCGGCCAGCAGATCAACGTGAATGGCGGTGTCTATATGTAGGTGTCGTTGGTACTGTCGCTACGATTTGCGCATGCGTTCGATAATCGACTGAATATCACCGACGTAGCCTTGCCACGCCTGCATCATCTCTTGGCTCAGGCGTTGTTGGGTGCGAATCGCGTCGGCGACGGCTTGTTCGGTTGAATGGCGCAAACTGCGACTGTAGTCCCAGTTTTTTAGCACCATGTCGAAGGCCATATCCGTGCTCGCGGCGAGGAGTTCGTTCCACGCCCGCAACGACTGGAACATCGGATCAGTCAGATCCGGCATTACCGGCCGGTTGGAAGTTGAGTGCTCGCGTTCTTCGTTGTTCGGCATTGTATCTGACCCTGTGTACAATAGGCAATGTTGGTAAGATTAGATGATGGACAGAGCCATGCATCGCGCAACCCAATTTTGGAATGGCGATGAGCCACATTGCCCCTTATGATCCCTGCCGCTCTCATGGTATCACAAGCGGTTACAGGCGAGTATAACGAATATCTCTTACGGCCCCGTCTCTTGCCGCCGCCTGCGCCCTTGCACCGCGTGCGCCGGGTGCGGGTCGAGCAGCGTTTGGCGGTGGCGCTCGATGCGCCGCTCACCATTGTGGTCGCACCTCCCGGTAGCGGCAAGACGGTGGCGTTGGCGACGCTGGCGATGCACGGCGGCTGGCCGGCGGCGTGGTGCCGTGCCGATGCGAGCGATGACCCGCCGCGTCTCTTGCGCCATCTGGCCGCTGCGCTGAGCCGGGTGGCCTCGTTCGATCCGCAGCGACCGCCAGCAACGATCGATGCGTTGATTAATGCCCTGACCGGCGATCTCGATGATGAAACCCTGCTGATTATCGATGATGCCCATCTGATTGATGAGCAGCCTGAGCTGCGTGCGCTGATCGAGCGGTTGATCGCCGCTCAGCCGCCGCGCTTGCATTTGGTGCTGGCTGGCCGGCGCGAACCCGAGTCGCCGCTGATCGCGACCGCCCGGCTGCGCGGTGAGGCGCTGCTGGTTGATGCCGAGGATCTGGCGTTTACCTCTGATGAAGCAGCGACGCTCTGGCAACAGGCTGGGCGAGCGTTGCCGGCTGATTTCGACGAGTTGCTGGCTTTTAGTGCGGGGTGGGCGCTAGCGCTGCGTATTGCGCTCGATGCCGCCGATTGGCGCAGCGCCTTGGGGTTGCGCGAACACGTGACGCCGGCGCTTGACGAATATCTGGAACGTGAGGTGTTGGCGCCGTTGCCCGCACCGTTGCGCCAATGCCTTCAACGTAGCGCTGGTTTGCGTTGGCTTGAACCCGGCATCTGTGCGGCGCTCGATCCGGCCCTGAACGCTCCGGGGTTGTTGGCCGAGCTGCGCCGGCGGCGTCTCTTCGTTGAACCGTTTGGCGAGCATGGCTTGCGCTTCCAACCGATTATCGCTGCTTGGCTGGCGCGTCGCGCCGCGGCTGATCCGGAGTGGTTCGCCCTACACCGGCAGGCGGCCGCCTATTTTCAGCACACTGGCGATCGAGAAAGCGCGCTATACCATCAGATTGCCGCCGGTGATCCGGCTGCTGTTTCCACGTTCCTTCCCCTTGCGCGGACATTGCTCGCCGAGCGGCGGGCAGAGGCGGTGCTGGATTGGATGCGCCGGCTGGCGCTATCGGGCGATGAAGCGCCGGAATTGATCGAGATACAGGCTGCTGCGCTCCATCAACTCAACCGGCTTGAGGCGGCGCTTGCTGCTTATCGGCGGGCTGAACGTGCCTTTGCCGATCAGAACGATCGTCTCGGCCAATCACGCTGTCTGCGTGGCCAAGCGTCGATCTATCTCGATACAGTGCAACCTGCCCCGGCGACCGATCTGCTGCGTCGCGCGCTCAAGCTGCTCCCGCGCCATTGCGGTGAAGAGCGGATCGAGCTGTTGTTGATGCAGGCTGAAAATTGGGCTAATCGGGGCCGGGCTGATATTGGTCTGCGCCTTGAACAAACGGCGCGTAAGCTGGCGGCAGCCCATCACGTCGAGCAGTTGTACGCCGCTCACGCTGAAACCCTGCGGCCACGGCTGTTGCTGCGCGCTGGCCGGTTGCGGGAAGCGCGCCAATTGCTCGAAGAACGGCTCTGGACGGAACAGCCGTTTGCTCGCGCTACCGCTCATCGCGAACCGCTCTTATTGCTGGCGTTGATCAATGCGATGCTCGGCGGCGGTCCGCAAGCATTGGCCTTCGCCCACCGCATGTTGCTCGAGGCTAAACAGAGTGGCAATCTTGTGACCGAAGCACTGGCCGAATTGCGCCTCGGCCATGCCTATCAGTTGATCGCGCGCGGTGACGATAACGCTGCGCGCCAACACTACAGTCGCGGCTTGCGCCTGCTGCAACAAGCAACAGTGCCTCGCACCCGCGCTGAGGGCTACCTTGGCTTGACCTTGCTCCACGGCCATGCCGGTGATTTGGCGCGGGCCGAAGCCGATGCCCGCGAAGGATTATTGCTGGCCGCTTCATCGGGCGATGAATGGGTGGCGGCCTTGATGTTGCTAGCGTTGGGCAGTGTGACGCTGGTTGCCGATGATCCGCGTGGCTATGAATGGCTCGATCAGGCCGAGCAACGCTTCCAAGCCGGCCACGATACCTTCGGTCTGTTCCTCGTCCATCTGTGGCGTGCGTTGGCTGCGTTGCGCGCTGGCCGGGGCGCGACCGTTGATCCGCTGGTCGATCAGGTGATGCGTGAAGCGGTTGAATATGGTTACGAGAATGTCTTAATCGGCCCCAGCCTGTTTGGCCCGCGTGATATTGCCGCACTTGTGCCGCTGTTGCTCCGCGCGCGCGCTATGCCGGCCCACCGCGATACCGCCATCCGCCTGCTCCGGCAGGGTTTTCCCTCGATCGCCGCCGATGATACGGTTGATGATTATCATCCCGGCTTTACCCTGCGCGTGCAGATGCTGGGTGCGTTTCGGGTATGGCGCGGCAATCAAGAGATTCAGGCTCGCGAGTGGCAACGCGAAAAAGCCCGCCAGCTCTTTCAGTTGTTGTTAACAATGCGCGGGAATTGGGTGCAACGCGAGCAAATTTGCGCATGGCTGTGGCCTGACGCCGATCTCGAAGCCGCTGAGCGCCAGTTTAAGGTGACGCTGAATACCCTGAACGCGGCCCTCGAACCCCATCGCCCGCCGCGGGTGCCGCCGTTTTTCATTCGCCGGCAAGGGTTGGCCTATAGCTTTGCCCCTTCGTTCGGCGCATGGATCGATGTTGATGAGTTTGAATTGCGCGCCAGCGGCGCCCAAACTACGACCGATCCCGATTTTGCCCGTCGCAGCGCACAGGCTGCCCTCCAACTCTACCGCGGTGATTACCTCGCCGAGTCGCTCTACGATTCGTGGACGATCGAGGAACGTGAGCGGCTGTTAGCTCGCTATCTTGCGACCGCCGTCTCGTATGCTGAACAACTCAGCGCCGAAGGTCGCCATAACGAGGCGATCCAGATTGCCGAGCAGGTGCTGCGCCGTGACCGTTGCTACGAAGAGGCCTACCAGTTGCTGATGCGCGCCCATGCCCGCGCCGGCAGCCGCTCGCAGGCGATGCGGTCGTATACCCGCTGTGTGCAGGCGTTGCGCGAAGAGTTGGGGATCGAACCGCTGCCCGAAACTGAGGCCCTCTACCGCCGCATTCGCCAAAACGAACCGATTTGACAGCTCTTGTGAAAATTTGTACGATGAACGTGGTGAACCAAGGTTGTTCGGCCCGCTGAGCAGCGGCGTGCGCCGCTGCGCTGGCCGGTTCGTCGTGGCTATCGCTGTTTCATGACAATGGAGCTCCATCATGGATCCGATCTTTCTCGCTGTTCGCCAAACGCACGCCATTTTCGGGCGTGAAGTCTTGTCGGTCTTGATCGTTGCTGCCGCCATCTATCTGGCCGTTACCTACCGGCCTAATGCGCCGCGCAGTCCAGTGGCGCGGATTCTTCCCGTCTTGATCGATATTCAAGCCACGCTTGGGTTGATTTATTGGCTGGTTGGCGTCTTTACCGGGATTGCGTATTTCCTCAGCTTTCCCTTTATTCTCCATCCGTTGCTTGGGTTAGCAACCGCTGTCGTTGGGCATATCCTGTTCGGAGCGCGCACGCCCTTTGCTCGCCTTGGCCGCTGGTCGGCGCCTGCGGCGCTCGGCATTATTCTGGTGATGGTGCTGAGTAATGTGATGATTGCGATGATGGTGTGACGGTTTATCCGATTGCGCCGGCTTGGGCCAATAGCTCGCCGCTCTCGTCATCTTCCGGGCCAGCGGCGAGCCATGCCGCTTGCTCGGCTAACGCCGCATGCGCTGTAACCAGATCGGTCGCCGTAAACGCTAGCCGGTCGCCGGGCAAGAGTTGGGCCGCTAACGGCAGATCGGCCCCGATTACGGTCGCAATCACCGGGTAGCCGCCGGTGGTTTGGGAGTCGGCCAGCAACAGAATTGGCCGGCCATCGGGCGGCAACTGGATCGCTCCCGGCGCCACGCCAAATGAGGGGAGCGAGTGGTGGTGGCTTGGCAATGAAGCGCCGGCTAGCCGGTAGCCTTGCCGGCTGGCTGCCTGATCGACCTGAAACGTTGTCTGCAACAACAGTTCCCACGCCTCTGGCAGCATGTCGTACTGCGGGCCGGGCAAGACGCGCAGGCGCGGTTGGGCGCAGTAGGCTGGCCGGCGCCCAACCGGCCACCAGCGCATGCCATCGGCAGCAGTGAATGAGCGTGGATGCACGGCAATCCGGTCGCCGGCTCGCAAGGCGCGCCCCTGATAACCGCCGAAACCGCTGGCCAGACAGGTGCCCGCGCTGCCAATCGCCCATTCCGCTGCTAATGCACCGCCGATCGCCAGATAGACCCGCCCGCCCCAATCGCCTCGCCTCCCCCGTAACCGCAACACGCCGCCTGCCGGCACGATCGCGCTCCGCCACGGTGCGAGCGGTGCATCATCAAGGTCGGCTTGCAAATCCGCGCCGGCCAGCCCGATCAGCACCGGTGCGCCAAACCGGATCTGCACGCCGCCGGCTGTCAGTTCCAGCGCCGGCGCGTCTGGTTGATTCCCCGCCAGCCGGTTAGCCGCCGCCAGCGCAAACCGATCCATCGCTCCACCCGGCGGTACCCCGTAGCGCCGCGCCGCTGGTCGCCCCCCGTCTTGGATTGTCAATAGCGGCCCGGCCGCGATGATGTCGAGAAACGTAGCCACGTGCGTGTTCGATTCGGATCAATAGGACACGGATTCACACGGGTGGGGACGGATATGCACGGATCAGAAAAAACCGTGTGTATCCGTTCTCCTGCCCCCGATCATAACACCTCTGCGCCCTTCGCGTCTTCATCATAGCCCCCCTCCCAGCCTCCCCTCCCCCAGCGGGGGAGGGGCAAGGGGTGGGGTGCGTTCCCCTCCCCCAGCGGGGGAGGGGCAAGGGGTGGGGTGCATTCCCCTCCCCCAGCGGGGGAGGGGTAAGGGGTGGGGGTGCGTTCCCCTCCCCCAGCGGGGGAGGGGCCACATCCACCCTTTGCGCCTTCTGCACCCTTCGCCCTTTGCGTTCAAACCTCTTTGCGTCCTCTGCGCCCTTTGCGCCTTTGCGTTTCCCCCTCTGCGCCTTGGCCCGCTTTGCGCCTCTGCGTTAATCGTCTTGGCCCGCTTTGCGCCTCTGCGTTGACAAACCGCACCCGATCACCCGGTTGCAACAAGGCCGGCGGATCGGCTGCCGGATCAAATAGTGTAATGTCAGTGCGCCCGATCAGATGCCAGCCGCCGGGCAAGGCAGCCGGGTAGATGCCGGTCATACCGGCGGCAATTGCGACCGAACCTGCCGGCACTGCGACCCGTGGCGTTGCCCGGCGCGGCAGGTGGAGTTCAGGCGGCAGCCAGCCGAGGTAGGGATAGCCCGGCGCAAAACCGATCATCAGCACCCGCTGCTCAGTGGTGGTGTGAAGAGTAATAACATCATGCGGGGTCAGCCCCAATTGCGCGGCTACCTCATCGAGGTCTGGCCCATCGCTGCCGCCGTAGCGCACCGGAATGGTCACATCGCGCCCGGCTGGCAATCCGGTTAATGGTGGGTGTGCAGCGAGCATCTGGAGCCGGACAGTGAGTTGCTCGCGATCCACTGCCAGCGGGTCGAAACAGACCAATAGCGAATCGATCGCGGGCACGAGATCGATCACGCCGGGGAGTGGTTCGCGTTGCAGCGCCGCCATTGCCGCCAGCGGCGCACCCGCCGCGGCCAGCTCTGCCGGCCAGCGCACCAACAGCGCCGCATCGCCCATCAGATCAATCCGCCCGCTCATTGCCCCGGCGCTCGCACGCTGATCCCTGCTGCCGTTAACCCTTGCCGCAGCGCCGCTGCCCGCGCCGCTGCCCCCGGTGTGTCGCCGTGCAAGCAGATCGTATCGGCCCGTAACGGCAATGGTGTGCCGTCTATGGCTATAACCACCCCATCGCGCGCAATGCTGATCGTCTGGGCCACACACGCTGCCGGATCGATGATCAGCGCATCGGGATGCCGCCGGTCGCGCAGCCGGCCATCGGCCTCGTAGGCCCGATCGGCGAAGGCTTCGGCCAGCACCGGCAGCCCTGCCTCAATGCCAGCAGCGATCAGCGCCGATCCGGCCAAGCCGACCAGCGCCACCTCGCGACTAAACGCAACGACGGCGCGAGCAATCGCGGCGGCGACAGCGTGGTCGCGCGCGGCAACATTGTAGAGCGCACCGTGGGGCTTGACGTGGCGCAGTTCTACCTGTTCGGCGCGGGCAATCGCGGCCAGCGCGCCGATTTGGGCCAGCACCCAATCCTCGATCTCGTCCGGCGATAGCGGCAATACGCGCCGGCCAAACCCGTGCAGGTCGGGATAGCTTGGGTGCGCGCCCACCGCTACCCCTAGCTCGCGACAGCGCCGCACTGTGCGCCGCATCACTAGCGGGTCGCCAGCATGCCCGCCGCAGGCGACGTTGGCCGAGCTGACGAAGGGGAGCACCCCCTCGTCATCACCGACCTGAAACGCGCCGTAACTCTCGCCGCAATCGCAATTCAGATCAATTGCAATCATGGTTTTGATACCGTTAGCCATGCCATCATGCCGGCGATTTGGCCATCGCTGGCGGACGGGCCATCCCGTGCCGGGCCACCGCCACCATCACCACCATCAACGTCGCGTCAATCACCACCAGTAGCGCCCCGACCGGCGGGCCAAACCAGCCGATCAATAACCCAAACAGCGCCGGTAGAAACAAACCGCCGCCGGTGCCGATCGTTAATGCCACACTCAACGCCGCGCCGCTTCGCCCGGCAGCGTGGGTGATCATCAGCATCGTGGTCGGGAAGATCGGGCCACAGGCCAGCCCCATGATCGCTACTGCCGTCAGCGCCAACGTTGCCTGTGCCGTGCCCATCACCAAGAGCGCGCCACCGAGACCCAACCCGATCACGCACAACAAGAGCATGCGCAGTGGCCCAAGCCGGTCGCCCCAGAACGCTGCCGCTAAGCGCCCTCCGGTCAACATCCCCCAAAAGAGACTAGTGCTCAACGCTGCCAACGACGCCTCTAAGCCAGCGCCGCGCTCAAGGATCAACGCAATCCACCCACCGATCCCGATTTCGGTGCCGATGTAAGTGAACATCAGCAATCCAAACATCACCGCCGCCAGCCAGCGCGGCGCACCGGCCATCTGCGCTGCCGGCGCTTGGGTGGGTTCTTGCAGCCGGGTAGCCGGCCAAACCAACCCGATCATCAATAGCGCGCCCAGCCAGATCGCTGCCTGTGGCCGGTCGAACATGGCAATCATGAGCGCGACCAACATCGGGCCGCCGATCGAGCCGACGCTGAAAAAGAGATTGAGCGCATTAAGCGCGCCGGCGGCGCCGTGGTACAAGCGGGCAATCAACAGATTACCGCCGGCCAGCATCCCGCCATAGCCAAACCCAGCCAACAAGGTGCCGGCCAACAGGCCAATCAGCAGCGGGCTCAACCCAGCCAGCAACATCCCGCTCCCCATGAGTGCTGCGCCGGTGGCAATCACCGTTCGCATCCCCCACCGCCCGATCGCCGCGCCGACGCCAATCGAGGCGAGTACGCCGCCCAGCGAAAAAGCGGTAAACACCGCGCCTAGATCGGTGACATCTTTGCCAACTTGGGCCGCCAGACCGGGCAAGCTCGGCCCGATCGCCGACAGAATCCAGCCCACGCCCAAATAGAGCATGCCGGCAATGATCAATGCCCACGTTCGTTTCACGATACCCGCACCAATCGCCGCGCCGACCAGATTGCCGCGTTCGCTGCCGTCAGCTCATCGTAGAGCGCGGCAATACGCCGGGCAATCGCCGGCCAGCCATACTCAGCCGCGCGCTGTACTGCCGCCGCCCGCAGCCGCGCGGCCAGCGCTGCGTCGGTCAGAATGCGCTCGATCTGGGCAGCGAGCGCTGCATCATCATCGGGCGGAACCAGCAACCCGCTGCGCCGATCTTCGATCGTCAGCGCCAACCCGCCCACATTTGACGCCACCACCGCCGCCCCGCACGCCAACGCTTCGAGCGCCGCCAAGCCGAACGATTCGTAATGTGAGGGGGCGGCCACCACATCAGCGGCGGTGTAGTAGAGCGGCAACCGCTCTTGCGGTTGTGCGCCGGCAAACTGCACCTGCGCCGCAATCCCTAGCTCGCGCCGCAGCCCATCCAGCCGGCGCTGTTCGCTATTCCACCGCGCTGGCTGCGTTTCATCCTCGCCGCCGACTAGTACCACTTGCAACCGCTCGCGCCAAGCAGGGTGTTGCCTGATCAGCCGCGCCGCGGCCCGGATCAACGCATCCATCCCCTTCAGCGGCTCCATCCGGCCTACACACACCAGCATCATCGCATCGTGCGGCACGCCTAACGCCGCCCGCGCCGCAGCCCGATCACCCGGTTGAAACCGGCGCAGATCCACACCGCACGGGATAACCCTAATCCGGCTGGCATCAGCGCCATAATGCCACACCATCTGCGCCCGGTCGAGCGGCGTGGCCGCAACCACCGCATCCGCCTCGCGCATCAGCCGGCGTTCGATCGCAATCCGCCGGTTGGTTTCGACCTCTTCCTCCGAACGGGCCACGCTATTCTTCATCGCGCCCAAGGTGTGAAACATGTGAACCACCGGTGCTCGCCAGACCCGGCGCAAGCGCAGTGCCGCTTCGCCCGACAACCAATAGTGGCTGTGGATCACATCGTAACTCACATCTTCGCCGTCGGCAAAACAGCGCACCCGGCTCACAAATTCGGGCAAATAGGTCAAGAGCAGATTTTTATCGTACGGCGCCGCCGGCCCCGCATGCAGGCTGATCAAGCGCACCCCGCGCCCCAGTGCCGTGACGGTTGGCGTCTCGCGCTCTTGGCTGCGGGTAAAGATATCGACCAAAACCCCGCGCTGGCCAAGCTCACGGGCCAATTCGCGCACATAGACATTCATCCCGCCGGCCTCTTTGCCTCCCAGCCGCGCCAGCGGGCTACTATGGACACTCAGCATCGCGATTCGCATGCGTTCCTCATGACGAACGAAAAGCGAGCGTGCCGGGATCTTCCCGCGCCGCCCGCCCCTCCGCGGAATGGCGGCAGGCCCACCGCCTGCCTTCCCTGAGTGTTGTATCACAACTTATCTGATTGCACAAGTTTTGCTAGTGAGATGTTCAAAATAGGGAGCAAACCGGTGCTCGTTCCGTGACAAGCTGGTGTATCCGTGTCGTATTAACCGGAAGCAGATACCAGCTTCCACCGTTTGCTGCCCGAACTGCGCCAATCCGTCGAACCCGTGTCAATCTGTGTCCGCGTGATTACACCCACAACCGGTACTTCAACAGGGCAAAGATGGCGTAAAACCCTTGAATCGGCTTCATCTTCTTGCCCTCTTCGTAGGTGCGGCCTAGATAGCTCACCGGCACTTCATAGATCCGGTAGCCGCGGCGCAACACCTTGGCGGCAATTTCCGGCTCGATGCGAAAATCGTTGCTCTCAAGCCGCAAATCACGCAAAATGTCGGTGCGCACCACTTTATAGCAGGTCTCCATGTCAGAGATCCAGCAGTTAAAGAGAAAATTCGTCAAAAAGGTGAGGAACTTGTTGCCGATCGCATTCCAAAAATACATTCCGGTATGGCGGCCAAGAAATCGGCTGCCGAAGACCACATCAACGCGCCGGTTCGCGATCGGTTTTACCAATTCATAGTAATCTTGCGGATCATATTCCAGATCGGCATCTTGGATGATCGTGATCTCGCCGCGGGCATGGGCCAATCCGCTGCGTACCGCCGCCCCCTTGCCACGGTTTTGCGGATGGCGAATGATGGTGAGGTGCGGTCGTGTACGCGCCAGTTCGGCGAGAATCGCCGGCGTTTCATCGGTGGAATGGTCATCCACAATGATGATCTCTTTGTCGAGATCAACAGCTTCAACTTGAGCCAGAATCGTCGGTAGAGTTGCGGCTTCGTTATAGCAGGGAATGATTACAGAAATCAGCGGACGCTTCATCGTTATGTGCTACTCTATGATGCCAAGGCGTGCCGGCGGGCGGTTGTCAATCACCAGCTGGCTTTGGCTGCGGCGGTGTGCTGCGACGAGCACTAGCCATTGCCTCCATCGCTACAATCACCGCAGCGGACAGCACCATCCCGGCTAATGCGGCGATAGCAACTTGCGTGAGGGCTCGCCGGTCAATCACTGGAGTTAGGTTGGTTACGGTGCCTAAATAGCGCACCGATACTTGCGGCGCGGCATCAGCGATCCGCAACTCATCAATTCGCCGTAACAAGACTTCAACCAGATTGAACGCAATATCGCGGTTACGAATCAATTCGCGTTGGCGAGCTAACAATTGCTCATAGCGAGTTTGCGCCGCGATGAGTCGTTCGATCAGCAGCCGGGTGGCGGCGGGATTGAGTTCCTCCAGCTCCACTGCGCTTAATCGTTCCGCTTCGCTGCGTACGGCGCGGGATTCAGTTTCGAGGATGGAAATTAACTTATCGATATCGGTCACTGTCACAGTCGCGTTAGTAGCGAGCGAACTGTCAATTTGGAGAATTGGGCGATCACTGCCCTGATCGCTCAAATTGCGAATGCGGAGCAACAAGGCGGCAATTGCGTCAGCCGTGGCAGGGCCATCGCTGGTTTGGCTGGCCAACCGTTCCCGCAGCAAGCGTGTATCGCGCAGAATCTGTTCAAGGATATTGCTGCGTTGTAAATAAGCGTTAAAACGGGTCGTGCCCGCCGTGCGGGTATTGTTAACCAGATCGGTTAACCGGCGCACCTCTTGCTCGACGACGGTGATCTTTCCCTGCGCAATAAACGCCTCTAACGCGGCTTGCGCCTCTTGGTAGCGTTGCTGCGCTTCAGCCAGTTGTTGCTCAACGAGGGGAAGTGATGCCGTATCGCGAGTGTATGTCTCAGCTACGAAGCGGGCATATGCTTGCGCCCATGCCGTTGCCAATCGCTGCGCTTCCTCACTCGTTTCGGCGCGGGCTGTGATCCGTACCAGATCGCCGTCAGATTCGATTGCGATCTGGCTTATTAACTTGCCGGGTTGGTATGTGATCGCTAGTGCCTGCGCCACCTTTGCTTCCAGCGTCGCATCGCGCGCCAGCCCTAGCAACGCTTCGCGCTGGTTGACCGTTGTGGTAAACAGCATTGAGTCGCGACTGGTAAAACGAGTGTCAAGCGTCACTTGGGCGCTGGCCGGCACAATCAACAGCGAGGCGCTGGCCGTATGGGGCGGTGTGCGGATCACAGCCACCACTCCTGCGATCACTGCTAACACCGCTGCCACGCCGATGATGATCCACCAGCGCCGTAGCAGCGCCCGCAGGTACGGTTTCAGGTCAATCTCGTCTTCCATGCGCCTATCCATCAGGTATCCCTGCCATAGCTGCCCGATTGTAGCAGACAGGTGCTTGCTTCGTCAATTGAGATAGTAAAAGGATACTAACGCCATCAGCGCCGCCACATCAAAGATAGCCAAGACGGCTAGCAAGACGTAAGGCGTGTATGGCCGCCACCGTTCTGACCAGAGGTGTTGCCATCCTAAGGCCACCAACCAGATGGTGGGAACTAGCGCCCAATAGAGATAGCGACCACGCGGGATGTAGGGCTGGCCTTCGAGCAGGAGCGGGTGCAGCCGGCCAAACAGGGCGAACCAAGCTACTGCTACTGCCAGCAGGCAGAGCCAGAGCCATCGCTGTTGCCACAATGGTAGGGTGGCGAATGATGTGAATGCGCCGCGGCACAAGCCGATGATAGCGGCCAGACTCAACCCGGCAAAGAGCCAATCACCCACTGGTGGCCAGACCGGGATATGCCCCCAAGCCAGCCGTACCCAAAAGTGGCTATGCGCTACTTCGAGCGTGCGCTGGTACCACGGCCACGCTCGCCCCCAGTCAGCCCATGATATCAGCCATGGCACCAGCGGTATCCGTAGATAATCACGCTCGATCGCCGCTAGCCATGGCTGTGTCTGCAAACCTTCAGCAGTCAGGGTAAAACTGCTCACTGCTACGATGCCGGCGCCGGCGCTTGCCGCTAGCACATACACCCACCAGCGCAGCGGGCGCCGGTAGGCGACCCAGAACAGTGCCAACCCCAACGGTGCAACAATCGGCAACGCCGTGCGTTTGGTCAGAATGGCGACGGTTGCACCCAAGAGTGCCAGCGCCAAGCCGGCTGGACGCCAGCCGTCACGGAGCATGATGGCCATACCTAAAAACGCCGCCGCTGCCGCGAAATTCATCAGGACATCGCTATTGAACGCACTCATGAGATCAACAAACGCCGGCGTCAATGCCGCCATCGCCGCCAGCACGAGCGCCATCCGCGGTTCATCGGGTACTATAGTCTGTACGGTGCGCCAGATGGCCAATACTGTCAGGGTCATGAGCAATGCGCTCACGATTCGACCGGCGTAGAGCTGCATCTCGACCGGCAAATAGCGAAGCGGGTTGATGATACTGGCCATCACTATGTAGTAGAGCGGCGGATGGTGGCGTTGGTCGGTGGGGATGGCCGGCGGGCGCGGGCTAAGCAGATCGGGCCGGACATTAGGCGGCCAGAACTGGTGGCGGTACATTGAATCAGCCACTTCGCGGGCAATCGCTACGTTATCCGGCGCGCTGATTCCGCCGCGAACAATATAGGCTGCGTACAAGAAATGCCCCGGCTCGTCGTAGTGTTGCCATGGCGGAGCTAGAAAGACATAGATCAGGGAATGCAGCAATACCAACGGCGCCAGCCAGCGGATGATCCGCCATTCAGCAACATAGTGGGAGACCAGATGCCGCCACTGCAGGGCGATGGCTGAAAATACCGGCTTCATTGCCTCAGTACGCGCCATGTCCTTGCCAGACCACGATTAGCGTTTTGGCCAGAATGCGCAAATCCAGCCAGAACGAGTAATTCTGAATATAGTAGAGATCATCTTCGGTGTGCAGATGCAAGGGCTTATCGCTCCGCCCGTTCACCTGCCACCAGCCGGTCATGCCGGGAGGCACCCGGAAACGCTGCCACTGCCACGGCTCGTATTCAGCCACGATATACGGCATCTCTGGGCGCGGCCCGACCAGACTCATCTCGCCGCGCAGGACGTTAAACAATTGCGGTAACTCATCGAGTGACGTGCGGCGCAGCTTCCGGCCCACGCGCGTTACACGCGGATCGTCTTTCTGCTTATGAATCAATTTGTTGGTCGTTTCATCACGCTTGGCGACCTCGTGCCAGCGCCGGTCGGCATCGATGTACATACTGCGAAATTTAAACATCTGAAAGCGACGGCCATGCTCGCCGATCCGCTCTTGCTTGAAAATCGCCGGGCCGGGTGATTCGAGCTTGATCAAGAGCGCGATCAAGAGCATTATCGGCGAGAGCAGCACAATCAGCGTTAGAATGACCGTGATATCAAACAGCCGTTTGACCACACGCTGCGTTGGGGTCAACGCCGACTCACGCAACGAGACGAGCGGTATCCCGCCTACGCTATCGACCGGCGTGCGGGCGAAGGCCAAATCGAGCGCCGTGGGTACCGTATGCAGCATCACCGGTTCGCCAAGCAGTTGCAGCGACAATTCAACGACGCGGTCGTGCTGGGCCGGCGGCAACGCAAAAATCACTTCATCGATGTGATACTGCCGCACCAGTGCCAACAGTTCCGACAGATTACCGAGCCGGGGCACGGTTACCGGCGCGTCGCGTTCATCTGATGCATACCCAACGATTGCCACTCCCGTCCATGGCCGGCGACCGAACTCATCGGACAGCCGGGCAGCCGCGTTTGCGTCGCCGGCTACCAACACTCGCCGCATGCCGCCGCGGGTTTGCCGCCAGCGGGTAAAGGTGCGGAAGCCAAGATGAATGATGCCCAAAACGACCAGATCAATCGCGACAAAGCGGAGGAAATGATCGCGATCGATCACATTGCCATTGATCAAATAGAGCATCCCGGCAAACGACGTTGCCGCTAGCAGTACAGCAAGAAACAGGCGGGTAAAGGCTTCGAGCAGCGTGCGTGTGAAGATAGCGCGTTGCGGGGCTAGGATGATAAAGACCAGCGTCCAGATAATAGCCACACCTGCATAGAGCGGCCACTGGTGTATCGAGATCCCAGAATCAGCCCCAACAACTAACACGAGACAAAGCAGCGTCGCGATCAGATCCCATGCAAGCACGCTTCCGATCAATCGCGCGCGCAGGCGTTCCAGCATGCCGGCTCCTTACGTGAAGGCACGAGCTAGCGTCATGGCGTGGCCGCGCCTTCACTCCATTCCAACCGGTGTAACACCCGTACTGTGGGGTATGCCGATGGATAGTATAGCACGGAGGTGGGGAATGGGGCAAGTAAATGCTAGAACAAGTATTATCTTAGCCCTCACAAAGAGTACTCTTATTTGCCGGCGCCTCTGCCACGCTGGGCCATCTGCCACAGATCGCGCACCATCAGGGGGACTAGCGCCCACGGTTCCAGCAGATAGCGCCGCGCTAACCGGCGCGGCTCGCTGTAGAGCCGGTAGAGCCATTCGAGACCGGTGCGTCCCATCCAGCGCGGTGGAGTTGGGATTGCGCCGGCGACGTAATCGAAGCATGCCCCGGCTGTTAGGATGGCATTCGCGGTCAAGTGTTCAAGGTTCTCGAGAATCCAGTGTTCTTGGCGTGGCATACCCATGCCTACCATCAAGACATGGGGTTGAAAGTTTGCTATTTCGGTTAATACCGCAGTGTTGTCAGCCGGTTGGAAGTACCCGTCACGGGTGGCGATCTGCAAGGCCGGGTAGTGTTGGCGTAACCGTTCAGCGGCCCGCGCCGCTATCCCCGGTTTGCCACCCAAATAAAAGACCCGCCAGCCTCCTGCCGCCGCTGCTGCCATCAACGGATGCACCCAATCGACGTAGGTGACGCGCTGGTCGCGGCGCAATGGATAGCCAAGCACCCGCCCCCAGTAGACCAGCGGCATCCCATCGATGTGAATGATCTGGGCTCGTTCGTAAAATGCGCGCATTTTGGGGTCGCGCTGATATAAGTAAACGCTGTGAAGGTTGTGATGAGCAATGATCCAACGCGCGTGCTGGGCGATCGCAGTGGCGATGGACTGGTTGAGTAAAGGGATCGGCAAAGGATCAACTAAAACATTAAGGAGCGCAAGGCGATCAGTCTTCATCGTTCGGTAAATAAATGGTGTAAATATCCTGCAACCATCTGATCAAGGTCGTACAATGTCGCGCGGTTCCGGGCTCGTTCACCCAATTCAAGCCGTAGGTGTTCATGTTCGGCTAGCGATCGTAGCGTATCGCGCCATTGATCTACATCATCAGTAGGCAAGAATCTACCAGCATCGCCAATGATTTCGCGATTGACATCGAGATCGCTCACGACCACCGGTAAACCCATCATCATCGCTTCGACTGTGGCAAAGCCAAAGGCTTCGTAGCGTGAAGGCAAGGCGAAGATGTCGCTGGCCGCCAGCAGATCGCCAATTCGGTGGGGGGGCAGTTCACCCAATAGGGTAACCCGATCTGTGCAATGTCTGTCGCGGATCTGCTGTTCTAGATCAGCGCGCAGTTCCCCGTCGCCGGCGATGACGAGGTGGCAGCATGCAGGCGATACTTGGCTGAGCGCCTCGATCAATAATGCGTGGTTCTTTTGGTGCGCCAGCCGGCCAACGCTGGTAATGATCGTGCGATCAACTGGCAAGCCGAACGCTTGCCGCGCTGTTGCTTTATCGCACGTCGCGATCGGTTGCCGCAACCCATTGAATACCACCACGCTGCGCTGTAAGTATCGCGATGGGTATGAGCGAAACGATCGCTCAACACTATGTGACACAAAAACATTTCTGGTATATCCGCCCAGCGAACCGATGAGACGATCAAACCAGCGCGCAACTGCCGGGTAGCTCCAGCTCGGATTACGCTGGGTCGCTAACCGGTGCCTGATGCCAGCCAGCCATGCCGTAGCTTGGCCAATGATATTCGCATAGTGGGTGTAGGTGATCACGCCATCCGGTTTGGCTAAGCGTAACCAATGGTACAGTTTTACGACGAGAGCAAGAAAGGCTGGGGCGCTGGCTGGCTTCTCGTCCCACAACCAACGTACAAATGGTCGATCGGTATAGGTTGGCCGTTTTTTGTATAAAAACCAAACTTCGGCCCGAAATCCTTGCTCGATAAGGCGCTCACAGACCTGTATCGCCGCTTTTTGCGCCCCACCTGCCTCCATTTGGGTAATGATATTGACAATAAACTGTTGCGGCATAGTGATTAATGTGCTTGAAGCTGGTGATGTTCCGCGAGTACTTCGTCATACAACGCTTCGAGTTTGGCATTCTGCGTCGTTAAGTTAAATTCCTGCTCAACCCACCGCCGGCCCTGTTCACCCATTCGTTCACGTAAGGCTGGATTGGCTAACAACAGGCCAAGGTAGTGCGCTAACTCTGTCGGGTTGCGTTCGGTGGCAAGAAAGCCGGTCTCACCGTGCCGGATCACTTCAGGGATGCCACCACTGGCAAAACTGACCGGCGGCACCCGCATCGCCATTGCTTCAAGAAAAACGACCCCAAGCGTCTCCGCTTCACCCGATGGCATCGTGATACTGGGCATGCAAAAGGCGTAGGCTCGCTGCAAATAACTGCGCACCGTTGCGCTTGGCTGTGCGCCTAGAAATGTGACCCGATCCCCTAAGTATTGGCGAGCTAGCGCTTCATACCTTGCCCGCATTGGCCCATCGCCGATGACCGTGAGGTGCAGATCAGGAAAGCGCGGCTGTAGTTGTGCTAATGCTTCCAGCAAAAAGGGCAACCCTTTGCGTTCGACCAACCGGCCGACATAGAGAATGTGCCCGGCTTCAGGTGGATGCTGATGCGCCTGAAATTGGCTCAGATCGATACCGTAGCGAATGCATGCCACCTGTTCGGGTTTGAAGCCGTGTTGATTGATCGCGATCTGGCGTAGAAAATGTGATTGTACAATCAATCGGCTCGTGTGCCGGACGAGCTGTTTCCGGCGCAACAGGTAGAGCCGGTGGGCCAGATACGATGAGCGCCAGATAGCAAAATCGCGCAGCGTGACATCAGTGCCATGGGCGCTGACGAGCAAGGGCCGTTGGAACTGCTGGGCAATTGGTAGCGCAATCGCGCCATACGGGACAAAGTGGGCATGGATCAGGGCGGGTCGCTGCGATGCAATCCAACGTTGGATGTCTGGTGGCACTCTGCCCAAAAGTTTCAGTTCAAGTTCGCGCAACCTTCCTCGGAGGCCGCCTTGGTTTAGCAACGAAACTTCAAGGTTGTTGAGGTGAATCCGTGGTTCAGGCGGCAGCTTTGTGCCAAGGATCGCTGGACGATACCGAGTCAGGCCAGCGATTTGATTATACACAAAGGTTTCTGAGATGCTGATTGGCTGATTGCAAAAGACTACGATCGTCTTATCCAAGGCTGGGCCTCGTCGGTTCGCTTAACCGCTTTGCAAAGTATATCCATGAAAAGATAATCCAAAATAGGGCTTTGGCGAGATTTGCTTCGATTAAGACTGCTTCGGAAAGATTATAGATCGCTAAAAAACTGGTGAACAAAAAGATGAAGAGAAATTTTGGTTGAAAAGCCTCTTGTGATACCTTGTAGAACGCATCGCGCCACACCGACGCCACGAGGAAGACGATGGGAATTAAGCCGATGATGCCAATTTCCAGCCATACATCAAGGTAGCCATTATGGGCATGTTCTGCCCACCAAAATCGCATCCGCATGAGCGCAACGTCGAGTGCCATCATGCGGCTTGGATCCACCCAGAAAGCGCCATAGCCATAGCCAAGCAGCGGTTGGCTCCAACCAATCCCAAGAAGCGAGGACCATAATGGCAGGCGACCAGTCAATTCTGGGTCGCGCCCCAATAGATCGGCAATTTCTGGCCAGTAGAAGACAAAGAGCATTCCTGCCGGGATCACAATACTGCTGGTAAGCGCAATTCCCTGTAATTGTTCATCCTTTGAGAGGAAGCGCGCTCCATACGCTGCCATCCCAATAGTGATCAGGGTAACCGTGACCACCAGTGCGGTTACCGAACGCGCCCCCACAATCAGCGCCAGTGCATTTATCGCTAGAACCCCCCAGCCTATCTGCCAAGGCCAGCGCGTTTGCTGCGCCAATACACCAAACACGATCAGCGCCAGTACGGCAATCCGTCCTAACGCATTCTTATGGAACATCACCCCTTGCCACGCACCCGGATGCGGGTGGCCCATCACTGCCCAATCCGCGCCAAGGGCAATACTAAGTACACTTGTGCCAACGATAATGGCCATCGTAACGCCAAGCAGGCGCAGAACTGCGGCAAATGGGTAGCGTACTGCCAACAACAGGCCGTAAAGAGTAGCCAGAAGGAGCGCGAAGCTTCGCCGCAGCGTGAGCGCGGGATCTTGCGACCAGATAACTGAGATCACCGCGATCCCGATGACCAGCCAAAGCAGCCACCCTTGCATGAAGGACTTCCGTATCTGCGGCCAGTGCCATGGCAACAAGATGAGACCGCTATACGAAAGGAGGAGCACAACCTGTTGCACCGAGTCACCCTGACTAGCGCTACCAGTGGTTTGCAGGCGCCACAGCGGCACAAAGGCACCTGAGAGGAGGGTGAGTGCAATCACATGCCAACCCATTTCCAGTTGGCGCAGATATCGTTGCATGGACTATCCGTTGATTGGCTTACGCGCTATGATCAAATAGCCGCAGGCCATCCATTGATTGATCTCTTCCAGCGCATTATTCCGGCGTAGTAAACGGCTCAATTGTTTGCCGGCGCCATAGTGTGAGCCTAGCTGCAACAGGAGGGTACGGAACCTGCGCGAGAGTTTCAGGTACCACCACTGTGGCTGGCAGATCAGCCAGCGCACGGCTGGACGATGGTAGAGGGGCGGGTCAAGTCGCAAGAGTTTACTCACCACATTCATTGCCCGCACAGCAATGTTATGCGTGAGTGCCAGCAGGGTGACAACCACGCCGCCTTTCGGTGTTATTTGCACTAGTTCCAAACCAGCATCGTGGCACAGCGCCGCCAAGCCATGCGAAGTAAACCGCCAATGATCATGCGGCGCTTCATGGATTGGGTAGATGAAGGGTACTGACAAGATCAGGTGGCCGTTAGGTTTGAGTAAACGCGCAATCTCGTGCATGGCTTGAAATGGCTGGCGGGTATGTTCAAGCACTTCCGTGCAAAGAATCGTATCAAATTGCTGATCGGGAAACGGCAATTCTTCGGCAAAACAGATGAGATCGGCAGCATGAGTGCCGTGAGGTGAAAATGCTACTTCTGTGCCAATACTCGCATCGACCAAGCGATCATAGATCAAAGCGTATGGCCGTTTGCCGCAACCGACATCAAGCAGTCGCCCCTTTACATAGCCTCTTGCTGCGAGCAGCGCTTCGAGCAACAATTCATTCACCAGAATCGATAGCGTTTGGTGGTAGTCTATCTCGTATTGATCGCGCGTCGAGTCGTATATTAAGAAGCCTTGTCGTACTCGCATAGGTTACGCCTTCAACCAAACAGCGGTTAGTCACCAGTGACCGGTAGATCGATGAATGAGGGTTGGCGGTGTTGAATATGTTGCCATAACCAGAATCCATAGCCGCTCATCACGAGAATAACCCATCCTAACCGCAGAGCTGCCACCACCGGTTCAGTTGCCGGCCACCATTGCGCACTCAGCCATAACCCGCCATACCCGATCCCGCTCACCCCAATCATACCGCCAATCAGCAGCCACGGATACCTAAGCGGGTACAGCCGGAGCGAATCGAGGGTAATGAGACCTGTCCATACCACGTATGACACCACCGTTGCCCATGCTGCACCGGCGATGCCAAACGCCGGAATCCACCAAAAGCATAGCGCTAAACTGCAACATGCGGCGATCCAGCCAATCACCGGCAGATCGCGCGTGCGATCCTTCAACATAATGCCAACGTTTAACGGGTAGCTTAAGCCGTAGATGATATACGCTAACAAAATAACCGGCACCAGATCCATCGCCGGCCAATAAGCCGGCGGCGCAATTAAGGCATAGAGTAACGGCGTGAGTGCGATCACCGCCAGCGCAAAACTTAACGCCACCCATAAATAGATCAGCAGCGCTTGCGCATATTTTTGCTCTGGGTGGGGCTGGGTGGCGATCTTGAACCGGCGTGGCGCCCAATCGAGTGCAAAGGGTCGCGTAACTAACACATCAAGCACGGTGGCGATTTTGTAGGCAAAGGTATAAATGGCAACGCTTTCGAGTGACAAAACGCCTTGCATGATGTAGCGATCAGCGGCCAGCAAGACATACGCAGCGAAATTAGCCGGTAGGATCGGCAAGCCGTAGCTTACAATCCGGCGAATGAGTGCGCGATCAAGTTGCCATGCAATCCATCGCCACCCTACGATCAAACCCGCCGTTATGAAGCTCACCGTGGCAATCAGCCGTGCTCCAAGCGCGCCGGTGAGGCCAAACCCGCTTTCGACCAACCCAATAGCGAGCAGGGCGAAGAGCGCCATTCGCCCAATCGAGAGGGTAATAAATGTGATCGGTTGTTCACGAATGCGAAACAAGGTCAGGAAAACAGTAAAAATTGCCTCGCTCCAACCGATCGCTAGCACGAGTAAGAGGGTGTGCGGCGCGCCGGGCAAGTCAAAGTCAATCCCACCGGCCACAACACCAGCGCCGCCAGCCACGATCACTATTCCGATCGCGCTGGTCATCATCAGCGTATTTCCTACTAAACGCTTCCGCTGCTGCTCGTTGTCTTGAAACCAGTATTCGCGCATGAGCCCGACTTCAAGCCCGGTCAAGATGAGTAGATTTAATAAAGCGATGGCAATCTCAAAGAGCGACCAAGCGCCATATTCAGCCGGGGTTAGCGTATTGATCAGATATGGAATGACAAGTAACAGCGCTGCGCTGTTGGCGGCGTTGCCGATGGCGTAGATGAGACTGTAGCTAAAAACCTGTTTCATGTTTTACGTGCAAAGAGCCATTTACTATTTGGTACTGACATTCCATATCGAGGGCAGAAGATTTTGCGATCTAGCCATTCCAAAATGTGGGGTAATGTTTTGTCGATGATTGGGTTTTTAATGGCGGATCGTTGAATTTTCCAAATATATGTATAAATATCCCACCAGAAAGAATTGTTTTTAATCGGCGGAGGATGTAATACGGTAAAAATTGGCTCGATATGCAAGATTTGTAATTGGTGTTTTTGTAATATCTGATGGTAGGTGTCGAAGGAGCGCAAATGCACGTGGGTTGCACTGCGGACAGTGCGTTGTGGAAAGATATCGGAGATAATACAACATCCACCTGTTTTGAGGCAAGAAGCCATGGTATGAAGCGCGGCATCAAATCGCTCATCTTCTGTAATATGGAATAAAACGTCGGCTGCAAACACAATGTCAAAACGTTCTTTTATATGGAAATAAGCAAAATTGGCAATATCAGCACAAACAAAATAAAATAGAGGGTAGCGTTGTTTTAATGTTTTAGTGCTGATTGAAGTGATATCTAAACCGAGATATTCTAATACATGTTGTTTTGCAAAATAATTTGTATAAAATCCTGTTCCACATCCAACCTCAAAGACACGAGCGCCAGTTAGTGGTTGCTTGATCTGGGCAAGGCCCTTAGATAATGTTTCCAACCTTCGTTTATAAAGGCTGGCATTATATGCTGGCCCCAAGGCGATGTGTCCAACCCCAGTTAAATCAAACCTTTGGCTTAATCGCGTTTCCCAATAGTTGCGTGGCAGATACGATTGTTTAATCATGGGCAGGCCTTCGTACTGTCTTGTGGTATGCCTTGTTGTTGCGCTTGTATGCATAAAGCGAGTAATGGTTCAGATGCTTGCCGCCAGCGCCAGAATTCGATCAAATTACGCCAAATTTCTGGTCGCGGATCAAGGGCTAACGCGGTCGCAAATGATTGCTCTACCTGATCAACTTGGGTTGGATCAACGAGATAAAGTACTTTGCCGTAGTGAATATGCGCCCATGCGCTGTACGGATTCAAGTTTACCGCTTCAGCAAGGTATGGGAGCGCCTCAGCTAATCGGTTCTGATCCCACAGCGTCAGGCCAAGTTGCTGGTATGCCCCTGACAAACGCCATGTTGACCCCGGATCAGTGATCGGTATGGTAATTGCGCGGCGAAAGGCGTGTTCCGCTTCCTCAGAACGCTGTTCTTGGCGTAGCAAGATGCCCCACGCCAGCCATGCTCGCAACGATAATTCCTCATTCACCCAACCGTGATCAAGCGTGATGCTTTGCTTCAAAGCATTGCGACTATTCGTAGCTAAATGGCGTAGGTACCACATCGCGCTGGCGGTGTCGGCGCCGAGCCATGTGGCCCGCTGATACCAAACGAGGGCATCGGAAAATTGCTGTTGGCGGAAGGCGACGGTACCGGCCTGTAAAAATTGATCAACCGTATAACCGCCACTCCGCCATGCTGCTTGCGCACGCTGCCGGCAATCAACCAATGCACAACGTACCTCATCTGCCGGGATGAGTTGTACGTCGCCCCAGCCAGCCTGAGTATCGTCGCTTGCCAGATCAAGCTCGATCGTCTGCCCGGCCCACCGGCTGAGGTCGAGCGTAGCCGGTTGCCAGCCCGGCGCCATGGCTGGTAATTCGTATGCGCCGATGATCTGAGCGCCTAGCCGGATGCGATAGGTTGTCGCCTGCCCTGTCTGGCTCCCCATCCAAAAGATCAGTGTGGTTGGCGTGATGGGCAACGAGGCGCGCAGGGTGAGACGATCGCCAACGATCACTGAGCGCGTGACCGGCTCATCAGGGTGCCACCAACCGGCAGGCAATAGTGGTGCGGCCAGCGTCCATTGCTGCGCTCGTGGCGCTCGTAGCTCCCAGAAACGTTCCTCAGGCTCGATTGCGGTCAAGGGTGGGGCTAAGCGTTCATACGCTAAGCCTAGTTCAAACCAGCGTAACGGGCTGTCAGGTTGCTGCGCTGCCGCAGCCGAAAACGCAGGAATGGCTAGCTCTGGTTGGTTAGCCAACAATGCGGTGCGTCCAAGCTGGGATTGGATCGTGATATTGTCAGGATCAGCAACTGCCGCCCGTTGCGCCTCTGCCAGCGCCTGTTGGGCAAGGGTGAGCGCCTTTTGGTCAGTTACAGGTGCAATATCGCGCCATGGGTCATGTGCTTCTGATCGCCCTTCGAGCCGTAGCGCTTGCGCGGTAAGCTGTTCAATGCGCTGATACTGCTGGTACTGGAGCGTGATACTGCTGAGCAACCAGAGTGATGCGCCGGTGATCATCAGGAGGGTAGTGATGATGAACACTTTTCCAACATGATAGACATGGGTAATCGTTTGAAAATATACTGATTTCATGTCTTAAGATTTTGTTGCAGTGTTTAAATTTGAATCGAAATCGTTGTGTTTGTTTACGACATGAACGGTTTGATTATTGTATGAAATTATTATTTTTGCAATTAGAAATCCCAGTGCTAATGCATAAAAGGGGACGGCTGGTAGATAGTATCTGTTCCAATTTAATGGCGTCCATAGTATGACGCCCAAAGAAGAAACTAATCCATAGATTAGTAAAGGCCAAGTTGTTTTTATGTCTTTGATCATTAACACTAAACCGAGTATAAATAGCGACAAATTAAACATATTTTGTGGTATACGTTGGTAATAAGCGATTACTTGATCTGAAATAGTCCATAATGCGTCCCGAGTAAAAATGGTTCTTCTATCAGCAAGGGATTGGTTGAACGCCCACATCGCTTTAAGGCCGTTGAGGACATGCGGCCAAAGCTGGGGATTGAGCGCCAAGAAAATAAGTGGCGGAATTATTACGTTTATTGCTAGAAAAAGATATGCTTTGCTGTTTCGATGAATCAAAGTATTGATGATGCCGATAATGATAATCGCTATCAAGACTAAACCTGCATTCAGTTTAGTGGAAACAGCTAGTCCACTGCAGAGTGCCGTGATGAAAAACCAAATAATCGTATATTTGCCGGTATCGCTGATCAAACTTTTGTAAGCGATACTGATCGCCAGCAAGCTAAATAAAATAGCAGGCATATCAAGCATAGCTTGCCTGCCCAATGTAACAACGAGCGGGTGTGAGAGAAAAGCGATACACGCAAAGATGCCGGCAAGTAGGCTCCAACGCGTAGTGATAACCGTCGTTGTGAACAGAATGATCGCAGAGAGAGCGGTTGTGAGGACAATGGCGCTGCGAGCGATTGCTAATTCGTCGCTAGGAGCGGCATTGCCCTCTTTAATGTTCCAAGCGTTTGGTTGCGAAAAATCCCATTTTGGTAGTCCAGAGAAATGACAATGCTGATTGATACAAAGTGACCCGCCAATAATAAGTTTGCCTAAGTTAGGATTGACAGCGCCAAAGCTTCGTAACTCTTTTGTCCACCATTGTTCTCTCGAAAAATCTCTCTCAATAAAAAATTTTTGAACCGTCCATTTGCCTGTCTCGATCCAAAAACCTTCATCCCCATGGTAAGAAGAATAGGATGAGAGATCGCGGGAGAAGATCACAAATGAAATAACCCCAATAACAATTGCTATCAACAACGTGGCTAGTCTTGGGGAAATGTAGTTTTGCAGGCTCATCATAACGGTGCGCAACATCCTTACCCTCCCCCCCTCACCTCAACCCATACCTGCGGCCCCGGTCGCAGCGTTGCTTTCGGCATCGGGCGCACCGGGTAGCCGGGCACGGCGCTGACGTGGAAGCGTTGCAGGATCATCGGCAGCACAATCTGCATCTCCATCAGGGCGAAGTTGTTGCCAATGCATTGGCGCGGGCCGGCGAGGAAGGGGACATAGGCGAACTTGTGGCGCCCTTCCGCCTCTTCGGGCCGGAACCGTTCGGGATCGAAGCTCTCAGGGTTGGGCCAGAAGGCTGGGTGGCGATGGGTGACATACGGGCTAATCGCGACGGTTGCGCCGGCGGGCAGTTCGTATTCCCCGAGCGTGTCGGGCCCGACCAGCACCCGTGTTAGGATCCACGTTGGCGGGTAGAGGCGCAGGGTTTCGTCAATCACCATGCGGCTGTAGGGCAGCTTGGGCAGGTCGGCCGGGGTGGGGTTGCGCCCGCCCAGCACGCTGGCGTATTCGGCCCGCAGTTTGCGTTCGGCGTCGCCGTGGTGAGCCAGCAGGTGCAAGATCCACGACAGGGTGCCGGCGGTCGTTTCGTGCCCGGCGAGGAAGATGGTCATCACCTCGTCGCGAATCTGCTGCGGTGACATCTGTTCGCCGCTCTCGGCGTCGCGCGCTGTCACCAGCATCTCGAGCAGGTCGTCGTGTTCGCCTTGCCGCTGCCGCCGTTCGTCGATCAAGCGGTAAACAGTGCGTTCGAGCAGGTCGAGGTTGCGCCGGTAGGCGAGGTTGCCCGGCGTTGGCCAATTGCGCGGCGGTTGCAAGAGGCGGAATTGCTGGCCAGCCGCCCAGTTGAGCGTGTCGTTGAAGGCTTTGCCGACAGCATGCGCTTCGGTATCGCTTAGCGATGAGCTGAACATGGTGCGCACGATGATCTGCTGGGTCAGCAGCATCATCTCTTCTTGCACCTCGAAGGGTCGCCCGCTGCGCGCATACCCTGCCCAGCGCGCCAGCATGCGCTCGGCCTCTTCCACCATGACATCGGCCATGCGGGCAATGCGCTGGTGATGGAAGGCGGGTTGCATGAGCCGGCGCTGGCGCAGCCAATGCTCGCCATTGCTCGTCACTAAGCCCTGCCCAAGGATTTCATCCATTGTCGGGTAACGCTTGATGTAGTTTTTCCAGTTCTCTTGGGTGATCCGCTTGAGCATGTCGGGGTGGGTGGCCAAGTACATGGTGTGCTTGCCCAACGAGAGCTTGACCAGATCGCCGTAGTGGCGCTGCAAGCGCACCATGAATTCGAGCGGATCGCTCAGCAACCGGTTGCCGACACCGACGACCGGCAGGCCGCGTGGGCCGGGGATGGCGCTAACAGGAGCTGTCATAGGCTTTCGAGATTTGGAAGTTCGGCCACGATCACCGATAGCATACCATAGGACGGGCCGCGCGACAAGCGCCGGTGGAAGTACAGTGATGTATGACGGTGTGGATCGGGTGCGGCAATGTCACAAAAATTGTCCAAATACCTGCTTGAGGCGCGCGATGTCGTCGAGGTGATCGTGTAAGACGCGGTACACAATATCACGGTCGATGCCGAGGTATTCATGCACAAGGATGTTGCGAAAGCCGATCATTTTGATCCATAATTGCTCAGCCGCTTCATCGATATAGCCGGCTTCGCGCAACCGGCGCGGTACGTCGCTGGGCCAATCGACCGTGCCTAACTGGAGACCCGCGATCACGTGATTCCCCATATCAGTCAGCGTTTCAATCGCGAGGTGCAGGAAACGTTCAGCACTGCCGTAACGCTCAGGATTAGCCACAAATTCGTCGCGTGAATACCGTTGCATGCTGTACAGAATGCTCAAATATTCATCGAGCTTCTCAAGTCGTTTATGCAGTACTTCGGGTCTGATCATGCTGCATCCTCGCTTTATACGCTTGGCGTTGCACGTCAAGGTAGGGGCGGAAATCAAGAAATTGGCGGGTGACGAGCGAAAAGAAGGAGCCGTGATCAAAGTCGGATGTCTGATAGATGAGTTTGTTGTGCCGGATCACCTCGTGTCTGAGCACAATGCCGGCGGTATTGAGTACGACCACGTCAACGTTGCAAAAACCAGCTTGGGCTAACGCGGCGAGGAGATCGAGCTTGGAAAAGGTGGGTTCATCTCGCCGGAGCACGAGCGCTAGATCGAGATCGCTTTCGGCATGCGTGCTCCCCGTAGCCGCTGACCCAAAGAGGTAGACGGCTTGGATGGCGGGGAAGCGGGCGAATATGCCAGCCAGATGGTCAAGTGTAGGATGGAGCGGTGCGGTCATAGTGAGCGGCGGAGGTGGTGCTGGTATCAGCGCAAGGGATTCGTTCTGCATCACAGTATAGCACAGGGGCCGTCGCCAACCAGATCTGATCGCAGGCAAGCGAGTGCTTCAACTGCCCGTCCTTGCTCTGACAACGCTGCTAGCCGCGCTATGCATTCTTGACGGATAGGGTGCTTTCGGCTAGGATCGAACTAACCCAATAATTGACTGCGACGTTCGCAGGGAACGTCACCCACCGATTTGAGGCAGGCATGGGCGTATCGCTCAATCACACGATTTTTCGCGCGTATGACATTCGCGGCATCGTCGAGGTTGATCTCGACGAAGGGATTTATGAGGTGCTGGGGCGGGCGGCGGGCACCCTGTTTCGCAACGAAGGTCGCCGGCGGATTGTGGTGGCCCGCGATGCACGGCTGAGTTCGCCCCGCTTTCAGGCGGCGTTGATGGAAGGGTTGCGCGCCACCGGGATGGACGTGCTCGATATTGGCATGGTGGCGACGCCGGTGATGTATTTTGCGGTTGAGGCGTTGGGCGCTGATGCCGGCGCGATTGTGTCGGCCAGCCATAACCCGCCGGAATTCAACGGTCTGAAGCTGCGCCGCGCCGAGCCGCGCTTCGGTTCCGAGCCGCTGCCTTCGGAGGCGATTCAAGCGGTGGGAACAATTGCCGCCAGCGGTCATTTTGCGCAAGGCACTGGCCACTACGAGCAGGTTGACATTGGCCCGGCCTATATCGAGTCGGCCCGGCGCTGGATCGATTTCGGCCACCGGCGGCCCCGCGTAGTGCTCGATGGCGGCAATGGCGTGGCCGGCCCGCTGGCGATGGCGATGTACGAGGCGCTTGGCATCGAAGTGATCCCGCTCTTTATCGAGCCGGATGGCACCTTCCCCAACCACCATCCCGATCCGTTGAAGGTTGAGAACTTGCGTGATTTGCAAGCGGCGGTGCGCGAGCATCGCGCTGATCTCGGCATTGGCCTTGATGGCGATGGCGACCGGCTGGGGGTGGTGGATGAGGCCGGTGAGGTGGTGTTCGCCGATCGCTACCTGATCGCGCTGGCCAAGGCCATGCTGGCTAAGCGCAAAGGCCCGGTGGTCTTTGACGTGAAATGCAGCGCCGTCTTGCCGCAGGCGATCCGCGAGTTGGGTGGCGAGCCGGTGATGTGGAAGACCGGCTATACCAGCTTGTCGGCCAAGATGCGTGAAGTGGATGCGGTGTTGGGCGGCGAGCTGAGCGGCCATACCATCTTTCCCTTCCCCGGACGGTATTTTGATGACGGCGCCTTTGCGGGGGCGATGCTGCTGCACGCCCTCGGCGAGTTGGGGCAAACCCTGCGCGAAGCGCTCGCCCCTTACCCGTTGTTGCCGTCGATTGATGAAGGGCGTATCCCCTTCCCCGAAGAGCGCAAGTTTGCCGTGATCGACTTCCTACGCGAGCGGTTTGCTGGCAAGTACCCGTTGATTGACATTGACGGCGTGCGAGTTGATTTTGGCGATGGCTGGGGGTTGGTGCGGGCTTCCAATACCGAACCGGCCATTACGACGCGCTTCGAGGCGCAGACGTGGGAGCGTGCCTGCGCGATCCGTGATGAGATGCTGAGTGTCGTTGAGGAGTTTCGCACACAGGCATGAGCGTGTATCGACGCCCCTTGCTACAGGCGTGGGAGGCTGCTTACACTGCTGAGCTGACTCTCGATCAATTACGCCGCCGGGCGGCGACCGTTGGCGCAGCGCTGGCCGGCCAGCGCGCGCGCTGTCTGATTGCCTTCGATACCCGCTTTCTCGCCAACCTCTTGGCCCAAACCTTGGCCCACGATCTGGCGGCGCAAGGGGTGACGGTTGTGCTGGCCGATGCGCCGGCGCCGTTGCCGGCGATTCACCATGCGCTTGACCGTAAGCAGGCCGATTGCGCGCTCTATGTGTCGGCGCGCAACCGGCCTTACTATATGGGTGGCTTGATCTTGATTGCCGATGAGAAGAGCGGTCTGAGAATTCATCCTACCTCCGATCCGCTGCCGCCGGTAGCGTTTCCACCCCTCACGCCGCCGCAAACGACAGTTGATCTGCGCGCACCCTACCTCGATGCGCTACGCAACATGATCGATCTCGATGCGATCCGTCGTTTGCCGATGACCTTCTTCATCGATGCGATGGCCGGCACCACCGCCGGCATGGTGACAGCGTTGCTCGGTGAAGGCGGCCAGACCCGGGCAATTGAGATTAACCGCGATCCTGATCCGCTCTTTGCCCGTGGCGCGCCGCAGCCGTTTGAAGCGACCCTCACCCGGTTGCGCAAATTGGTGCGCGAGAGCGATTCGCACCTTGGGTTGGCCCTATCTGGCGATGGCACCTCCCTCGCCGTGGTTGATCCCGCCGGTGAGGTGCTCGATCCGTTTGAGGTGAGCCTGTTGCTGGCCGGCCATCTGGCGGCCCACCATCGCCAGCGCGGCGTGGTGCTCGCGCCACCGCCGGCGCCGCAGAACCCGTTGCGCCTCCAGCCGAAACACCTCGCGGCATGGGAAGATGCGACCGGTCTGAAACTGGAAGTGGTGAGTGATGGCTTGCATCTCGAACGCCAACCGCTGGTGGCGATGACGGCTACCGGTGAAGTGGCGCTCAGTCGCTGGAGCGGCTGTCCAGATGGGTTGCTAGCTGGCCTTTTGTTATGTGAAGCAGTGTCGCGTAGTAATGGTGGCCTGCGCGCGCTCTGCGCGGCGCTGCGCGCGCAGTTTAGCGCCTAGGGTGCGTGGGATGTTGGGCGGCTGGAACAGCCTGCCGCGCCGGCCAATCTCTATGCACAATGCTGACGACAAGCAAGCAAAGACAGCATGAAACAGATCATCAATCGTCTGAGCGCACTGCGCCAGTTGCTCCCCTCGCTCTCGCTCACCTTTGCCGGGATCGTGTTGCTGTCGCTTGGGGTGGCGTATCTCTTCATTCACGCCTATCGTACCGTTGAAGGGCTGCCCGAAGTGGTGTGGTGGCTCACCCTGCAATTTCTGCCGCGCCCATTGCGCGGCATATTGTTGCTTGGCGTGGGCCTGTTTGTGCTGGCCGGCGGCATCTGGCAGTTGAGCGGAGTTGTCGTGATCCCCCGTCCGAGCCAATTACCCGCCGATGGCGAACTGGTGTTAGGCTACGACCGCGCCAAACGACCGCGCCGGATTGCGGTGGTTTCGGGTGGCGCCGGCATGCTGGTGTTATCGAGCTTGAGCGAACAGGTTGATCGCATGACCTGCATCGTGCCGGTCACCGATCCGGTCGAATATTATTACCGGGCATCGGGGTTGCTCAATCAACCAAATGTCTATTACGTGGTGCCAACCCCGGTGCCGCTCGAAGTCATCGCCGAACTTGATGACGGTACGCTAATCGATGTGCGGCATATCTATTTGCATCCCGAATTGGCCGAGCGGCGAGTGCAACACCTGCGTCTGACCCAAGCCGATCCGCCGCCGCTGACGCGAGTGGCGATCGAATCGTTGCACGAGGCGGATGCGATCGTGTTGGGGCCGGGCAGCCTGTTCGAGAGCATTCTGCCCAACTTTCTGTTAGCTGAATTTGCTGAGGCAGTGCGAGCCAGCCCTGCGAAAAAGATTTTCGTCTGCAATCTGATGACCGAGCCGGGCCGCACGACCGGCTTTCGGGTTGCCGACCATATTCGCGCCATCAAAGAATACGCTGGCATTACTCCGGATTACGTGCTGGTCAATGCCCAGCGGATCGATCCTGAAACGACGCGCATCTATGCCGCTGCGAATCAGACGCCGGTCTACCTCGATCCGGGAGATTACGAAGAGCTAGCGGCGCTACCCGGCGATACGCACGGCCAGCGCGGCGTGATCATCGAGGGCAGCATGGTGATTGAAACCGATCTCGCAGCGGCGGTGATCCAATACACCACCTCGCTCGATAATCCCCAGCAGAGCCGGGCCGTGCGGGTGTTGCGCCACGATGGCCAAAAGCTGGCCGCGGCGCTGCTCGAATTGCTGCGCCGGGTGTAACGAGGGCGAAATGAGGTCGAAATTGGTTGCCTCGTGCCCATTTGACCACATCTGTGGCAGGGGTTTGGCGATGGGCAGAATACATGAGCGCAGACACCATTGATGGCGTTGGGATGCGCCGTTTCACCCTCACCCCCCGCCTCTCTCCCACTGGCGCGGGAGAGAGGAGCACAATGCCGAGCTTTAAGGTATCACACAGCGGTCAATGATTGTGATCGGTCAGGTGTTCTATCCCCCTCTTGAATGTGGTAGGGAGCGGTGGACGCAGATGGGGATAGATCGATACCTCGCGCAGGCTGTGGTCAAATAGCGATCGGCAATCACCGTCCTATCCGTGATGATCTGTGTCCTTGCCTCATCATCACCGGTTAACCAGCGGAATGTAGATCGGTACTGGCGTGCTTTGACTCGGAGGCGCGCTTCCCGGTGTCGGGCTGGCGGTTAAGGTAGCCGTTGGGCTGGCAGTCAAGGTAGCCGTTGGGCTGGCAGTCAAGGTAGCCGTTGGGCTGGCGGTTAAGGTAGCCGTTGGGCTGGCGGTTAAGGTAGCCGTTGGGCTGGCGGTTAAGGTAGCCGTTGGGCTGGCGGTCAAGGTGGGTGAAGCAGTGTTTGTCACCGTGGGAATATAGACGGTATTGGTCGGTGTGGGCGAAGGATCAGGCTCGCGGGGCAGATCGGCGCAGAGCACGTTAGCCCACAACTCGGCCATCGCACTGAAACCGGCGGCATTGGGATGGATATTGTCGGCGCTGCCGTTACTGGGGTTCACCGTAATGATTTGGCTCTGATTGGTGGCGAAATAGCTATAAAAATCGGGGCCAAGCCGGATTGGGGCGCTGTCATCAAGTTCATCAACCAGCTCGCCAATGCTCTGATTAAAGGTCTGCGTGGTGGCGCGGCGGGTAGCGGCTTGGGATGCCGTGCCGTCATTCCGCCATGGCAAGCGCGCAACCCAGAGCGCGAGGCTGGGCCGGTCTTGGCGCAAGGCGGTGACAACGGCCCGCAGATCCTCTTTGTACACGCTAGCCGGCATGAGGTTGTTGTAGAGATTGGTGGTTGACACGGCGGTGGCATCGTTCGTACCCACTTGCAACAACACCTGCTCGGCGCCGAGATCGGCGATGTGTTGGCGGTAAATAGCCGCTTTGCCTAACACATTCATATAGCCGTTCACGCCGATCCGGTCTGAACCGGTGGTATTGCCGTAGAGATCGCGCGCTGCGCGGATGCCGCTAAAGCCATCGTTGAGAATGAAGACCGGGCTGTTAAGACATGTGGCCAGCCGATTGTTAAGCTCGATCTGGTAGCCGGCATAGTAGATATTTTGGTAGCTGGCGCTATCGGTCTGGGTATTATCGGATTGCGGATAGTTGCGGCCATCGGTGCTGCGCGGGTAGCCGCTGTCAGGGGCTGGCGGGTTGGTGAAGGGGTAGCCGTCGCTTGATCCGGTGAGGCTTGATCCCGGCGGTAGGCGATAAAAGCCCCACTTGCCGGCAGTGATCGAGTCGCCGATGCTGACGAACACACGACCATACCCCACCGGATTGATGGTGCGGCTGAGCGTTCCCGGCGCGCCGTTCACAAGGATAGTGGCCGTGACGCTATATTCGGCCCGCCGGGGCAGGGTCACTGTTGCCGTGAACCCATCGCCGGCAACGGTGTCATCGCTGGTGTAGGTAAAGCTGGGGCCGCTGACCGTAAAGCGAATCCCATCGAAACCAGCAGGCGGGTCGGTAACGGTTGCCTGTAAGCGTAAGACGGGATCGGTCTGAATGTAAGGAATCTGGAAGACATCTTTGGTTGTCAACGGGCCGGGTGCAGGGGTGGTTCCTGCCGGCAGGTCAGCATCAATGATGAGCATCCCCGTCACCGGATCGAGCGGGCGCGGCGCGCCGTTGGAAGTGAGCATCGCCAGCGCCAGTACCGGTTCAGTTTGTGCTGGGCGAATGGTAAAGGTGCGATTGGCAGCGGAACCGGGCGGGAGCAGGTGGAGATACTGCACGATCAGATCGCCGCTCTCATCGTCATACTCAGCCAGATAATCAACTCCCGGCGCCAGTGTCACCCCGGCGCGCTGCACAAGGGGATCGCCGCCCGTCCAATTGTTCACCCGGAACCGCGGATAGCGCACGACGCCATCCGGCGGCGTAATCGTGAGGGGGCCGGTAGCCGCCAGTCCGGCGTTGCTGCTAGTGGTCACGCCAGCCAATGCCGGTTCAGCCGCCAGTTTGGGCAATTCGTCAACCGCCCATGCGTCGAGGTAGAGTAGCCAGTGTTGGGCAGCCGGCGTGAGCTTCACCGGTTGCAACGCGGCGCCGGCGCTGGCATCAGGAATAAGATGCGGGCCGGTGAGCGTCGCCTTCCCGCCGGTAACATTGATGGCTATTTGTCCGCCGGCCCACACCTCATACGTCATCGCCAAACTACCATACTCATAGCGCACCAAGGCGCGCAGCGGCGACGCGCGCACCAATGCCGGCGGCGCAGATAGCGGCGTACCGGTCGCGGCTTGAACGGTGATCAGCGAGCTGGCTGGAGCAATCAGGTTGCGGTTGCCAGTCGGATCACGGCGCAGATCGCGCCATTCGCTGATGCCCGCTGGCACAAAGACCAGCGCAAACCGTCCGGGCATAGTAATGAGCACGCGGCCATCGGCGGCGATCTGGGCGCTCAACCCGGCAGCCAGCGGCTGGGCTGTCGCCTGCGGCTGGTGATGGCGCGGGAAGATGGCCACACCGATGCAGATGAGCAGCGTGATAATGATGAGACGGCGGACATTCATAGGGTATCACCGGCTGGCAGGGTGTCAGAGTCTCGTCTGCCTACGAACCATCTACCTAATCACTCGCAAGTTGCCGTTTCCACAGCGGCTCTCCCACCGCCTGTTCGCGCGGTTTGGGTTCGGTCATTGGCGCCGGCACCGGTTGCTTGAATGTGGGCACCAGCCGGTGCAACGTGCGCAACACTACTGCGGTATCATCGCGAAATGCAGCGAGTTCGAGAATCCGGATTTGGTCGGCCAACGCCTTTGGCACCAGTTTGGCAGCGTTGTGGGCGATAAAGATCTTCGCATGGCTGGTGCGCTCGTATTCTTCGCCCTCGACAAACAACTCCTCGTAGAGCTTCTCACCGGGGCGCAGACCGGTAAAGACGATATCAATATCACGCCCGACCTGCAATCCCGACAGCTCAATCATATCGCGGGCCAGATCAACGATCCGGATCGGCTCGCCCATATCGAGCACAAACACCTCGCCGCCTTTGCCCAACACTGACGCCTGCAAGGTCAACTGCACCGCTTCGGGAATGGTCATAAAGAAGCGGCGCATGTCGGGATGGGTCACGGTCACTGGCCCGCCGCTCGCGATCTGCTGCTTAAAGGTGAGCACTACCGAGCCGCGTGAACCGAGCACATTGCCGAAGCGCACCGCCACATACGAGCGCCCGCTCTGGCGAGCGGCTTCATGCACCAGCAACTCAGCCACGCGCTTGGTCGCCCCCATGACATTGGTCGGGTTCACCGCCTTATCGCTCGAAATCATCACAAAATGGCTGACATCCACCTGCATTGCCGCGCTGAGCAAGTTGCGGGTGCCGAGCACATTGTTGGTGACCGCTTCAGCGGGATGGAGTTCCATCAGCGGCACATGTTTATGGGCGGCGGCGTGGAACACGATCTCTGGGCGGTACTGCTCAAAGATATACATGATTCGCTCGGCGAAGCGAATATCGGCAATGACGGTCGTCAATTTAGTTGTTGGCGGCGCGATCCGGCGCAGCTCCTGCTCGATGGTGAAGACCGAGTTCTCGCCGTGACCGAGGATGATCAGCTCTTCCGGCTGAGCGCGTAGGATTTGGCGGCAGAGTTCCGAGCCGATTGAACCGCCGCCGCCGGTGACCATCACCCGCTTGCCTTGCAACAGGTTATGCACGGCGGCAATATCGGTTTGCACCGGCGACCGGCGCAAGAGGTCTTCGATTTGCACATTGCGCAATTGGTTGACGCTCACCTTGCCATCGAGCATTTCATAAAGACCGGGCATAATCTTGGTCTTGACGTTGGTGCGTTCGCAGAGTTCGACGATGCTGCGAATATCTTTGCCAGCCGCCGATGGCATCGCAATAATGACGTAATGGGCATTATGCTCGCGAACCAGCCGTGGAATATCGAAGCGATTGCCCAAGACTGGTGCGCCGTAGATGTGCATACCGTGCTTGAGCGGATCGTCGTCAAGGAAACCGACGACTACCATGCCCAATTGGGGATTATCGCGCAGCTCGCGCGCAATCATCGTGCCCGCCGAACCAGCGCCCATAATGAGCACCCGCTGCATCTTGCCGTTTAATTCTCCTTTGCGCTTGCGCTTAAGCGCATCGCGGTGCCAGAGCAAGCGGGCGAGCAAGCGCGGCCCGATGGTTGCCGCTAGCCCGAAGAAGAAGAAAATGATAGGCACCGAACGGGGGACAAGGGCTACGGGCGTAATGCTAGCCACCACAAATGCAACCGGAGTGGTGACGATCATCGCCAGCGATACGGCTGAAATCAGCAGCAACAATTCGTCGATCGAGGCGTAGCGCCAGTAGCGGGAATAGATACCCAACCGTCGGAAGACCAGCAAATGTACTGGCGTCGTAATCACAGTTAGTACGAGCCAGCCAGCTAACGCGGGGCCTGCCGGCACATGATCAAGCCGCACCCAAAAGCTCAAGTATGCTGCCAATGGTAATAGAACGAGATCGAGAAAGAAAAAATAACGATTGCGGATAGGTGATGAGGGAATGAGCTTCAAGCCGGGCTCCTTTCCGGTTGCTGCTACAGGAAAATGCAGCGTTGGTGTGAGGAGGCTGGAAAGGTGAACGCTGCTCATTCGTTGCCGGGCGCTGTTTGCATGCTACGGGTTGTAGGTGAACAAGGGATGTGAACTGCTGCCCCAATGATGAAAATATTGTTAGAATGGGATATATTGTTCCAATTACGCCTGGAGCGCCATCCGTAGGCAGTCTACCACCTCGGCAACCTGCTCTTCGCGCATCACGCTAGAAAACGGCAACGCCAGCGATCGGTCGCCGAGTTGTTCAGTGACCGGAAAATCGCCGCGCTCATAGCCAAACAAATCGCGGTAGAAGGGTTGCAGATGGATTGGCGTAAAATAGGGCCGGCTCGGAATACCGGCGGCGGCTAACCGTTGCATCACGGTATTGCGATCGGCTGGCGGCAGAATCCGCACCACGTAGACAAACCAGCTCATCCGGGTAGTATGCGGGCTGAGCTGAGGCCGTTCGACTAACTCCAGATCGGCCAGTTGTTCGTGATACCATGCGGCCACTTGCGCCCGCCGCGCAATCAACTCTTCGATCCGGTGCAGTTGCACGACGCCGAGCGCTGCGCTCAGTTCGTCGAGCCGGTAGTTGTAGCCGAGGCGGGTGTGGTTGAGCCAAGCATCAAAGACATCGCGTCCCTGATTGCGCAACGAGCGGAAGAGGGCAGCCCAATCATCGTGCCGGGTAACGATCATACCGCCTTCGCCGGTCGTCATCTGTTTGTTGGGATAGAACGCGAAGACCGCCGCATCGCCAAGCGTGCCGGCCATCTGTCCCTTGTAGGTTGAACCGATCGCCTCGCAAGCGTCTTCGATCACGCGCAAGCCGTATTCGGCAGCCACCGTGTTGATGGGATCCATATCGGCAGGCTGGCCGAAAGCGTGGACGGGCATAATTGCTTTGAGTGCGCCGATCGGGCCATGCCGGCGGGGAAGCCAGCGCGCTGCTGCGGCGCCGCCGCGCTTCAGATCGGCGGCGGCTTCAGCAACGAGGGTTGGATCGATGTTGCCAGTGGCCAGATCAACATCGACAAAAACCGGGATCGCCCGTTCGTAGAGGATGCTGTTAGCTGAGGCGATAAATGAGAAGGGGGTGGTGATCACCAGATCGCCATCGCGCGCGCCGGCAGCGATGCAACAGAGGTGTAACCCGCTAGTGCCGGAATTGACCCCGACGGCGTGCGGGAGGCCAACGTACTGGGCCATGGCTTGCTCGAAGGCGACGATCTGGGGCCCGATGCTAAGGTAGTTGGTTTGTAAAACCTGATTGACGGCGGCGATTTCGGCTGCGGTGATGTCGGGTGAAGACATAGGAATGGGCACGGGTGACCTCCTAAATCATTTATGGGACGCACGCCGTGCGTCCTTATAGTGGGCGGGCGGGTACGCCGGCCACCACCGTTTCATCGGCCACATCGCGTTGCACCAACGCGCCAGCACCAGCGACACTCCACGCCCCGACCCGGCGCCGGGGCATCACGATTGCGCCGATCCCGATCAACGCGCCAGCGCCGATGACGACTTCGCCGCCAGTATGGACGCCGGGGGCGAGATGGGCATGATCGCCGATCTGGTTGTGGTGATCAACGGTGCATCCGGTGTTGAGAATCACATTGGCGCCAATGACGCTGCCGGGATTGATGATTGCGCCGGCGCAGATCATCGTGCCGGGACCAATAGTGACACCGGCAGCGATGATTGCCGAGGGATGGATGGCGCTGACTAACTGTTCACCACGCGCTGTCAATTCGATAAAAAGGCGAGCGCGCGTGCGGTTGTCGCCAATGGCGATCACAATCCCGTCGTGCGGTATATCCGCTAGCGCCGTTACCGGCCCTAAGACTGGCAGTCCCAACACTTGTTGGCCGTGCCGGCGCGGGTCGTCGTCGAGATAGCCGATCGGATGGTATTCACCGCCATTGGCTGCTGCCTGCGAGAGGATATCAGCTACTACCTGAGCGTGTCCGCCGGCGCCGATGATGAGAATGCGTTGAGCCATAAGCAAGATAATAGTGATCAGTGCTTGTGTAGTATGGTAACACGCTGGCGGGCCGGTGCGCATGGAGGGCGGGCGGCTCGCCCGCAGCGGCTGGCGGCGGCTTGCGCCCCGTTGCCCTGATGGCGGGCCGGCGGCCCGCGCCCCGTGCTCATGACGACACGCCTGCGTGGAGGGCGGGCGGCTCGCCCGCAGCGGCTGGCGGCGGCTTGCGCCCCGTTGCCCTGATGGCGGGCCGGCGGCTTGCGCCCCGTGCTCATGACGACACGCCCGCGTGGATTGCGGGCGGCTCGCCCGCAGCGACTGGTGGCGGGCCGGCGGCCCGCGCCCCGTGCTCATGACGACACGCCTGCGTGGAGGGCGGGCGGCTCGCCCGCAGCGGCTGGTGGCGGGCCGGCGGCTTGCGCCCCGTGCTCATGACGACACGCCTGCGTGGAGGGCGGGCGGCTCGCCCGCAGCGGCTGGCGGCGGCTTGCACCCCGTTGCCCTGATGGCGGGCCGGCGGCCCGCGCCCCGTGCTCATGACGATACGCCTGCGTGGAGGGCGGGCGGCTCGCCCGCAGCGGCTGGCGGCGGGCCGGCGGCTTGCGCCCCGTGCTCATGACGACACGCCTGCGTGGAGCGCGGGCGGCTCGCCCGCAGCGGCTTGCCCGCGCCCCATCCTAATCACTACTCGCCAGTTGTGGCTGCGCGGGCGGCAATGGCGGCGTTCCCATAAACTCTTCGGCAGTGGCGTGGCCCGGTTGGCTGATCCCTTCGCGTTTGAACACCTTCCAAAGCGTAAGCGCAAGAATCTTCAAATCAAGCCATAGTGACAACTGATCGACGTACTGTGTATCGTAGGCAAACTTTTCCTCCCACGAGAGGGCATTGCGCCCGTTGATCTGCGCTAAACCAGTGATACCCGGCAAGACCTCGTGCCGGCGCCGCTGTTCCGGGGTGTAGCGTTCGAGATACTGCATCAGCAGTGGGCGCGGCCCGACCAGACTCATTTCGCCACGCAGCACGCAGAACAGTTCGGGCAGTTCATCGAGGCTGGTGCTGCGCAAAAACCGGCCAAATGGCGTCAACCGTTGTTCGTCGGGCAACAGCCGGCCCTGCGCATCGCGCGCATCGGTCATGGTACGGAACTTGAGCATCACAAATGGGCGGCCATGCAAGCCGGGCCGGCGCTGGCGGAAGAACACGCCGCGACCGAGCTTGATCCGCACGAACAATGCAATGATCGCCATCACGGGTGCGAGCATGATCAGCGCTGGAATCACAATGATCAGATCGAGCAGACGTTTCCCGTATCGGCGATACATAAGCGGCTCCTTCAACGAGGTTTTTACGGGACGTTGCTATCGTAGCGGGCGAAGATGTCAGTTGGATGACAGGGAGTGGTGTAACTGGTGACGTTCTGTTATATTGAGCGAGTTTTTGGGGAGATGCGCTAAGTTTCTCACTGGTTACAGTTTTCTATTACACTGCTGTTTGGAAGGTTGCACACGTCATTGATCTCCTTGCTATTGATGGGTTCCGGTTATGCGTCACCTCTTATTTTGGCGACCGGTTTTGCTCATTGTCGCCTTGCTCCTTGCAGTTTGGCCAATTGCCGGTTTGGCCGCCCCCGGCCAACCGCCCCGCCTGACCACGTTCGGGATGAATACCTACTTCAGCGGCTTGGAACGGTTGCCGCAGAACCGCAACGATGATCTGGCAGCATTGATCAACGCCACGCGCGAACTTGGCGCCGAGTGGGTGCGCGAAGAGATCAGTTGGGCTAATCTTGAGCCGCGCAAAGGAACCTTTACGTGGGGATTGATGGATGCCGCGCTGGCGCAGGCGGCGAATGGTGGGTTCGGCATTGTCGGGATGCTGCTGACGACGCCGGGGTGGGCGCGGGTCGCTGATTGCGGCAGCCGGATCACGCGCAACGGCGGCTCGCTCGACTACTGGTGCCCGCCAGCTAACCCGCAAGATTTCGCCGATTTTGTCCGCGCGGCGGTCGAACGTTACGATGGCGATGGTTTTAACGACGCTCCCGGTTCGCCAAGGGTGGCGGTGTGGCAGATTTGGAATGAACCGAATCATTGGGAGACTTGGCCGGGTGAAGCAAACGAATACGGCGCGTTGCTGGCGGCGGGGTATGCTGCGGCCAAAGAGGCTGATCCAACAGCGATTGTCGCGACCGGCGGCGTCTACGTGTTTGATGGCTATTGGCGCACGGAAGGCAATCGTGACGGGCTTGAATTTCTCGGTGCGGCGTTTGCGGCGGTTCCTGCTGCCCAAACCAGCTTTGATGCGCTGGCGATTCATCCCTTTATGCCTGATACCGCTCCGGATCGGGTTGGCTTGTACGGCTTGGTCTCACTGTGGGGGCGGATCAGCAATGCCCGTGGCTGGCTCGATTCCCAGCGCGGGCCACATGTGCCGCTCTGGATCAGTGAACTGGGGTGGTCGACCTGCACGTCTACTGAAGCCGTTTGTCGCAGCGAGCAAGAGCAAGCTGATTGGCTGGTGCGCAGCCACGGGATCGCGCTCGCGTTAGGCGTACAACATATTAACTGGTTCCAGCTTGAAGATAAGTTTGATAGCCCAGCCAGTGATTTGTGGGGGAACGCTGCACTGTTGCGCAATCGGAGCCAAGGCTATGCCCGCAAGCCTGCCGCCGACGCATACGCTATGCTCACGGCGCAGCTTGGCAGGGCGCTGTTTATTGGCTTTGGGCCATTACATAGCTATGTCCATCAGAACAACGCCCTTATCCCCGCCGCCCACTACCACCTCCGCTTCCAGACCGCGACCGGCGCGCTGGTTGATCTGTTGTGGACGACCGGCAACGCCGAGACGCGCACCATACCGCTGGAGGCCGGTCGCAGCGCGCAACTGCTCAGCCGTGACGGCGTGGTGCTGCCGCAAACGATCAGTGGCGGGCAGGCCCAAATCCCGCTCAGTGGCACGCCGGTCTATCTGCGCCAAGATACGCCGGCGCAATTGGCAGTTGCGCCGGCAAGTGTGAACATTCCAATGCTAGCGACCGATCCGGCGACGAGCTACGCGCTGGTGGTGCAGAATCTGGGTTCGGCCAGCATCAATTGGACGGCGAGCGGCAGCGCGAGCTGGTTCACGCTCGAAACGACCAGCGGTAGCGGCCATACGAGCATATTGCGCTACCGGGTTAATCCAGCCGGCCTGACGCCGGGCAACTACACCGTCACGCTCACGGTCAACGCCGGCAGCGCCGGCACGCAAAGCATCCCCATCACTTTGCGCGTGGTGACAACGCTCTATCGCACCTATACGCCGGTGATCTATCGTTGACGATCCACGCCGGGTCATGGTAAGATAAAGGCCGTTGCTTATAACCGGTGTAGGTAAAGGAGAGCGCCGTGAGCGCAAAGAAAATGAAAGTATTGCTCGTGCAAGATGTTGATCATCTGGGCAAAGCGGGCGAAATCAAAGATGTGAGCGGCGGTTTTGGCCGTAACTATCTGCTGCCGAAGGGGTTTGCCGTGCTGGCGACCAAGAGCCAGATCAAGCAAGCCGAAGAGCGGTTGGCCGCGCAGCGGCGTAAGGCCGAGGCGGCGCGCAAAGATGCCGAGGCGTTGGCCGCCAAGCTGGCTGAGCTGACGCTGACCTTTGTGGTCAAGGTCGGCGAGCAAGAGCGGCTGTACGGTTCGGTGACCAATGCCGATATTGCCGCCAAGCTGCACGAAGTGGCCGGCATCGAAATCGACCGGCGCAAGATCGCGCTCGAAGATCCGATCAAGCGCACCGGCGAGTATGAGGTTCCGGTCGAACTTGCCAGCGGGGTTTCGGCCACGCTCAAGGTTGTCGTGGTTGGCGAATAACCGTCCGCGCAACGTTCAACAGTACCTCTTGCCAATGTGCCGCACATTGCGGCACATTGGCGTTTTATCCAGATGATGTGGATAACCGGTGGGCAACGGGGGGAAAACGGTGGACAAGCGGGAAGATCGCCTCGAACGCAGCGTACCGTTTGATTTGCAGGCCGAGCGGGCCACGCTCGGCTCGATCTTGCTCGAACGTGACGCCATTATCGCGGTCGCCGGCTGGCTCCCTTCCGAATATTTCTACCTCGAAAAGCATGCGCTGATCTACGAAGCGATGCTGGCGTGCTACAACCGGCGCGAACCCGCCGATCTAGCGACCGTCGCCGCCGAATTGCGCCGGCGCGGCCAGCTTGAGCTGATCGGCGGCATTACTATGTTGAGCGAGCTGGTCACCGAGGTGCCGACCGCCGTTCATATCGAATACTATGCCCGCATCGTCGAGCGCACGGCCCTGCTGCGCCGCTTGATCGAAGCCGGCGGGCGGATTGCGGCCATGGGGTACGACGAAGCGAGCGATCTGGAAGAGACGCTCGACCGGGCCGAAGCCGAGCTGTTCGCTGTCTCGCAACGGCGCAACAATCAGGATTTCGTCCACATTGGCCGCGTGGTCAATACCCTCTTTGCCCAGATCGAGTCGATGCAAGAGCGGCGCGGCGAGGTGATCGGCGTACCAACTGGCTACCACGATCTCGATGAGCTGACCGGCGGCTTGCAACCGAGCGACCTGATCATTCTTGCGGCCCGGCCCAGTGTCGGCAAGACCTCGCTTGCCCTCTCGCTGGCGTATAACGTCGCCTTCCAAGCCAACGGTACGGTAGCCATCTTTAGCCTTGAGATGAGCCGCGAGCAGTTGGTGCAGCGCATGCTGGCTATGCATACCGGCATTGACATGCAGCGGCTGCGCACCGGCAATCTGCGCGGCGAAGAGCTAAGCTTGGCGATCGAGGGGTTAGGCGTGCTGTCTGAGCTGCCGATCTATATCGAAGACACTCCCGGCCTCAGCATTACCGACGTGCGCGCGCGCGCGCGCCGCCTGCACAGCGAAGTAGGCATCACGCTGGTAATGATCGACTATCTGCAACTGATGTCAGGCCGCCGCACCGACAACCGCGTCCAAGAGGTGAGCGATATCAGCCGCGGCCTCAAGGCGCTGGCTCGCGAACTCAACGTGCCGGTGATCGCGCTCTCGCAGCTCTCGCGCGCAGTCGAAGGCCGCCAGAGCCACGTGCCGATGCTCAGCGACCTGCGCGAGTCAGGCTCGATCGAGCAAGATGCCGACATCGTGATGTTCATCTATCGCGAAGAGTTGTACGACAAAGAGACCGACAAGAAGGGGATTGCCGAGATACACATTGCCAAGCACCGTAACGGCCCGCTCGGCATCATCCCGCTCCGCTTTGAGTCGCGCACCACCCGCTTCCAGAACCTCGAACGCTATCATGCGCCAGAGGGGTATTGATGTGGTTGAGCGAACGACATTCCTCACTGCCGCCGCTCGCGGCGGCAAGGCAGCGTGAGCGTGCGGACACTATGGAGTGCGGCAGTCCCACTGCCGTATGTCACGTCGGCAATCTAACGGTGGCGCTTTCCGCCCTTCCCGCTCTTGCCAAAATTGGCCGGATATGGTAGGATATAAGGCGCGAAGGCGGGTAGCTCAATTGGCAGAGCAGTGGCCTCCAAATCCACCGGTTGCAGGTTCAAGTCCTGTCCCGCCTGCCATTTTTTATGCCGGCCAGCCAAGCGGGGGCGTGGCAGAGTCCGGTTTATTGCGTCGGTCTTGAAAACCGAAGGACGTAGCAATGCGTCCCGTGGGTTCGAATCCCACCGCCCCCTCCAGTCGTGTAATGGGGAGGTCGCATAGTGGCCTAGTGCGGCGGTTTGCTAAACCGCTAGGGGGGCAACCCCCTCGAGGGTTCGAATCCCTCCCTCCCCGCCAAGATCGCCCGCAGATCATCTGCGGGCGATTACTATTCATGCCTAGGCGGGATGTTTCAGGATTGCAACAAAAAAGGCGAACTGGCCCGGCCATTCTCCCTTGATCCAACACGCGGCATGGTCTAGCATACAACAGAAGCAGCTCGTTTGCCGACCTACAGCCGCGCTAGCCAACCAGTTTTGGCCGACCAGAGTCGGTTTTGGTTGTACGCACAACCTGTCAATCACTGCATCACGATGATATGAGCGAGGCAACGATGCCAATCACGGTAGAACACGTCACGCATTTTCTCACGGCGGCGGCGGAGCTGATACACGCCCACCGCGATGAGCTGACTTCGCTTGATGCTGCGATCGGCGATGCCGATCACGGCGCGAACCTCGATCGTGGTTTCGCCGCAGTGATTGCCCGCCTGCCGACGGTGGCCGATAAAGATATCGGTACCGTGCTAAAGACCACCGGTATGACCATCGTTTCGACCGTTGGCGGCGCATCGGGGCCGTTGTACGGCACGGCCTTTGTCCGGGCCGGGATGGCGCTGGCCGATCGCCACGAGATGAGCGCCGAAGATGTGGTGTTGGCGCTCGAAGCGGCGTTAGACGGGATTGTGGCGCGGGGTAAGGCCCAACCCGGCGAAAAGACGATGGTTGACGCGCTGGTTCCGGCTCTTGAAGCCTTGCGCGCCGCATTGGCCGCAGGCCGTTCGCTGGGGCGGGCGGTGCAGGCGGCGGCAGCGGCGGCGGAAGCCGGCGCGCAGGCAACGATCCCAATGCTGGCAATGAAGGGGCGCGCTTCATACCTCGGCGAGCGCAGTATTGGCCATCAAGATCCGGGGGCTACCTCAACGGCATATTTGTTGCGGGCGCTAGCGATGACGTGTAGCCGCAATGAGGAGGAGGCATGATTGGACTTCTGATCGTCTCGCATAGCGCGCGACTCGCCGAAGGCGTGCAAGAGTTTGTCGGGCAGATTGGTGGCGACCAGATTCCGATTGTCGCCGCCGGCGGCGCCAGTGATGGTTCGCTGGGTACAAGTGTGGAACGGATCTTGGCCGGCCTCGAACAGTTGCGGGCCGCTGATGGCATTCTAGCGTTGGTTGATCTAGGCAGCGCGGTGATGAGTGTCGAAACGGCGCTCGAACACTTTTCCGGTCCGCCCGTTCAGATTAGCAATGCGCCATTAGTCGAGGGCGCTTATTTGGCGGCGGTTGAGGCCTCGAATGCGGAAGCGACGTTGGCACAAGTGGCGGCGGCGGCATTACAAGCGCGTGAGTTGATGAAAGTCTATGAGTAGCGGTATGACTGAAGTCGTTTTGACGGTCAATAACCCGGTTGGTTTGCATGCCCGTCCGGCGAAGGTGTTTGTTGAGACCGTCCGGGCTTACAAAAGCACGGTGACCATTCAAAATCTGAGCCGGCCCCAAACGAAAGAGGTTCCGGTGACGGCCTTTAATCTCTTGCAGATTGGGGTTCGTCAAGGTCATCAGATTCGCCTGCGCGCCAGTGGCGAGGATGAGGCGGAAGTGATTGCGGCGCTGACCAAGCTGGTTGAAGAGAATTTTGGCGAGTAGCGGCGAGGCGGTATGGGTGTGGTGCTGCAAGGAGCAGGCGGTGCGGCTGGATTGGCGTTCGGGCCGGCCTATCGGTGGCAACGGGCAGCGGTGGCGGTTGACCCGCCGCACGAGCCACCTGATGCAGCGCTCGCCCGGTTCCATGCTGCGCAGCGGGCCGCTGCTAGCCGGTTGCGCGCGCTGGCGGAACGCCAACGGGCTTCTGGTCTCCGTGAGGCCGATCTGTTCGATGCGCAGGCGCTATTGGTGGAAGATGAAACGTTGACTGATGGCGTCACCGCGCTGGTGCTCGAGGGCGAACCGCTGACGCAGGCGATTCAAACCGTTGTCGCCCAAATGCAGGCCGTGCTGGCCGAACTAGATGACCCGTATTTGCGCGAGCGGGCGGCTGATATGGCGGCGGTCGGTCTTGAATTGCTACGCGCGCTGGCCGGCGATCAAGCGTCGCCAACTATTCCGCCCGGTGCAATTATTGTCGCCGATGATTTGACCCCGGCTGAAACGGTTGATTTGCCCCATCACGTAGCGGGGTTTGCCACCGCCGGTGGTGGCCCGACCGGCCATACCATCATTCTGGCCCGCGCGCGTGGGGTGCCGGCGGTCGTTGGGGTAGGCGAGGCGATCTTGCATGTGCCAGATGGAACGAGTCTGTTGGTTGATGGCGATGCGGCGACGGTGTTGATCGATCCTGATGAGGCAGCGTTACAGGCGGCGCAAGAACGCATAGCGGCATTGCAGGCCGCCCGGCAGCGGCGCGCGGCGTTGCGCGATCGGTCCGGCCAGTTGCGCGATGGCCGCCCGGTGGCGTTGTGGGCCAATATTGGCCGTCCGGCTGAGGCCCGGCTGGCGCGGGAGCACGGCGCAGAAGGGGTTGGGTTGTTTCGCACCGAGTTTCTCTTCCTCGATCGAGCAACGCCGCCTGATGAAGATGAGCAATACGCTGCCTATCGGGCGGTGTTGGCTGAATTGCCGGATTGTCCGATTGTGATCCGGACGCTTGATATTGGCGGTGATAAGCCGTTGCCGTACCTGCCGTTACCGCCCGAAGCGAATCCGTTCCTCGGCGTGCGCGGGTTACGGCTCTCGATGCAACGGCCTGATCTCTTCCAAACCCAATTGCGCGCTTTGCTGCGCGTGGCTGTCCATGGTGATATCTGGATTATGCTGCCGATGGTGGCGACACCGGCTGATCTGGCGTGGGCGCGCGCGCAATTGGGGGAAGCAGCAGCGGCGCTCGCCGCCGCAGGGGTTGATCATCGCCCCGATCCGCCGTTGGGGGTGATGATTGAGACGCCGGCAGCGGTAGTGTTGGCCGATCAATTGGCTCGTCAGGCGGCTTTTTTCAGTATTGGCAGTAACGATCTGGCCCAGTATACGCTCGCCGTCGATCGTGGCCATGCCACGCTGGCAGCGCGTTATCGCGCCGATGATCCGGCGGTATGGCGGATGATCGAATTGGCTGCGCGCGCTGCGCGGCAAGCTGGTATTCCGATAGGGATCTGCGGCGAACTGGGGGGCGATCCGAACGCAGCGCCAGCGTTGGCCGGCTTGGGTCTCGACGAGTTAAGTATGGCGCCGGCTAGCATTCCAGCCGTCAAAGAACGATTGGCGCAGATCACGTGGGCCGAGGCGCAAGCTGCTGCTGCGCGGGCGCTAGGCGCAGAGGAGCAGGGGTAGGGGGATTGCGAATCTCTCCCTACCCTCTCTACGGTACTACCCGTACCATAGCAGTGGTTTGCCATAGGTACGGATTGCCGATCTGATCGCTGGCGGCGGCTTGCACCGCGATCGGCGCTGCGCCGACCGGAATCGGGCCAGCGGTAAGCGGAATGCTAAACGTATGGCCTGCTCCGGCGCCAATGTTCCCTACCGTGATGGTCATCGTATTTCCGCTGATGTTGCATACTCCCGGCGCGCTGGCGCATGCTCCGGTGCCAAAGCTAACCCCTACTGGTAATGTAATGACCAGTTGGAGATTACGCGCTGCTCCGGCGGTTGGCCCGCTCGCCTGATTCGTGTAGCTTAGATTCAAGGTAACGTTGCTTCCCGTAGGAACGCTGCTCGCCGCAGGCGTTGCGCTCAGTGCGAGATCAGGCGCTGGCGGTGGCGTTAGATACAACGGCACGCCGGTTTGGCCCTCTTGAATGAAGTGGTTTTCGCCAACAGGGCTATTGGTACAGGTCACAATCCGCCACCAACCCGGTTGCGGATTGGCAATCACATCACCGCCACGGGTCGTAGCCGTGCCATTGTTCCATTGCCCGTCAGCCGAAGCTGTGCCGGCAATGCCGCCGGTTTGACCAGTCGGATCATAGAGCGATCCCGGCGGGTAGTAACGTACCCACGATCGGCCCGGTATGTTGCCTTCCAGATCAAAGTTGTGGAAGATGACGCTGCTCAAACCCGGCGCGACGTATTGGTAGAACGTGGTGCAGACCGGTGTTCCCCCCGGTGGGTGGCGCAGGGTCTGGCGCAAGATGCCCTGCGTAATCTCATCGCCGCTGCCGGGAATGCCATCAAGGTCAACGGTTGGCGGGCCACTGCCGGCCCAACCGCTGCGCACGGCCCAGCCGTTGGTGTCGTTGTCGGGTACGCTGGCGACCAGCAGGTAGATACCGCACGGCGTGGCGCTCGGAATGCCCGGCAGGCCGACCCATGTAGTGGCATCACCGGTGTTGGGCGCGTAATTGGCGCTTGTGACCAATGTTCCAGTGGTAGGCGGATACCCATTGCTGGTTTGCCAGCCCGCCGGCATACGGTAGAGGGCAAACGTGGCGGTTTCGGCAAAGCCACGAATAACGTCGTGCGTATTAGTCGCCGGATTGATCGAGGGACTAAGCAGTTGAATCGCCAGATCGCCGCTTGCCCCGCAAGGCACATCGATCCGCACGATTGAAGCGCCTTCATTAACGCCATAGAAATTCCAATTATAGGCAGTGTAGTTCGGCCCGGCGGTTTGCAGCGCGGCGGGGTTTTGGGTAAGCAACGCCGGCGCGCTGTCGATGATCGTCACCGTGGCTGTCGCTGGATCGCCAAGCACTGCACCAATTGGCCCGCTGAGCGCCACGATAATCGTCTCAAATGGTTCGTCAGCGAAACTGTTATTCCAGAGCGGGATAGTGAAGCTCTGGCTAGTCACTCCCGGTGCAAAGCTGAGCGTACCGCTGATTGGCGCGTAATCGTGACCGGCGTTTGAGCCATCGCCGGGTTGGGCCGTGCCACCCGCCACTGTCGCGTAGGCAACTGTGACAGGCGTGGCCTCAGCGCGGCTAAGCGTCACCGTGACCGTAGCGACGCCATTGCTCTCGTTGACCAAGAAGTCGCTCCTAGCGAATCGCACCGCCGGCGGATCATCGTCGCGGATACTCCCGACTCCCACGCCATCTTCAATCACGACCGTCTCGTCGCTGGCTATGATACTTGGCTGGCCGGGCATAGTTGCCCGCGGGTTGCTTAGGTTGACGGTAAAGAATTCGTCGTCTTCCGGCAAAGTGTCGCCGATAATCCCAACCGGCAGCGTGACTTGCAACTGGCCGGCGGGGATGGTCAGCGTACCGGCAATGGCGTTGTAATCAACTCCAGCGGTAGCAGTACCGTCAATGGTCACATAGTCAACCCGCACATCGCGATCGGAGACGCGGTTGAGGCGGACAACGAAGTTGCCGTTGGCGACGCCGCTGTTGCCTTCGAGCCGGATGACATCGTTGATGCTGATCCGTACCGGTTGGTTGTCGCGATTGATGAAGTTTAGGCTGGTGGTGGGGGTTAGGCCGTTGTAGAACGGATCGGCGCTGATGGCCGGTGCAAATTGTACGGTAAATGGTTGGTGCCCATCGTCGAGCGCGTCATTGACTCCGCTGACGATCAAGATCGCATCGGTATTCCAGTTAGTATCATCAAAGATGATGCTGTTTGGCGTCACGCTGCCCTCAGCCGGATTACTTACTGAGACGTCCAGTTGCACCGGCGCGGTGGGCTGGCTGGCGAGCCGGATTGGGATGGTGACGCTATCGCCATTCTCTGATACAACGAGCGGCGCAAAAGGCGTGGTGACGATGAAGCCGGGCGGATCGTTGTCGAGAATGGTTAACTCAACCTCCGGCCCGATTAGACCGTTGTAGAACGAGTCAGCGCTGGTTGCCGTGTGCGGCAGCAAGATGGTCTGGGTCGCTTCGGCAATGTTGTCGTCAGGCACAAAGACTGTGACAATCTGCGGCGTGTTCCAGTTACCCGGCGTAAAGGTCAGCGTTGCTATTGCCACACCGTTGATCAACGCTGCTCCCTGCCCGTCAATTGTTACCGTCACATTGGCGGTCGGCTGCGTGGCCAACTCGACTGTATAGCTAGTGCTGCCGCCTTCAGTAACAGTCAGTCCAGCGGCGCTGGGAATGATCCCCGGAATATCGTCATCAACCACCGTGACTGGCAGTCCAACGCTGAGGCTATTGTACGTCGAGTCGAGACTGGTTGTAGTATGCAAGACCGTGCGATTGCGCGTTGGTTGCGCAATCTGATCCACATCAGGTTCGAGTACGCTGACTGTCTGCGGCGTGTTCCAGTTGGCCGGGGTGAAGGTGAGAGTTGTGGTTGGGTTGCCGTTGATCAACAGGAAGCCTTGCCCGTCGATAGTTACGGTGACATTCGCAGACGGTTCGCTGGTGAGCGTAATAGTGTAGCTGCCGGGTGAACCTTCGACGATGGTCAAGGTGGCTGGTGTGAAGATAAGACCAGCGTTGTCATTCTCGATAATCGTGACGGTCAGCGGTACTGGCGGTAATGCAGCGTAGATCGGGTCGCCGCCGCCAGCAACGTGAAGCAGCGTGATGTTGTAGCTCGTTCCAATTGGCGCTTCGTCGATCAGATCGTCAATTGCTTGCACGCTGACGGTCTGCGGCGTGTTCCAGTTAGCCGGGGTGAAGGTGAGGGTAAGGGTGGGTTGGCCATTGAGCGTGACTTGCCCTTGCCCGTCAATCGTCACCGTCACATTGGCGGTTGGTTCGCTGGTGAGCGCAACGGTGTAGGTCGCAGCCGGCCCGCCCTCGGCCACCGTGAGCGCAGTGGGGGCGAGAACGATCCCGGCGTTGTCGTTCTCTAGAATGGTGACGGTGAGCGGTGCTGGCGTAAGACCAGCGTAGATCGGATCGCCGCTGCCGGTAACGTGGAGCAAGGTGATGTCGTAGCTCGCTCCCACCGGCGCTTCGTCGATCAGATCGTCAATTGCCTGCACGCTGACCGTTTGCGGCGTGTTCCAGTTGGCCGGTGTGAAGGTGAGGGCGAGGGTAGGTTGGCCGTTGAGCGTGACTTGGCCTTGCCCGTCAATCGTCACCGTGACGTTGGCGGTTGGTTCGCTGGTCAGCACGACGGTGTAGGTTTCAGCCGGCCCGCCCTCGGCCACCGTGAGCGCGGTGGGAGTAAGGGCGATCCCGGCGTCGTCATTGTCGATGATGGTCACGGTGAACGGAGCCGACGGCTGTGCGGCGTAGACCGGATCGCCGCCGCCAAAGGTGTGCAGCAAGATGGCATTATAGCTGGCGCCAGTTGGCGTTTCGTCAATCAGATCATCAATCGCTTGCACGCTGACAGTCTGCGGCGTATCCCAATCAGCCGGGGTGAAGGTGAGCGTGAGGGTGGGCTGGCCGTTGAGCGTGACTTGCCCTTGCCCGTTGATCGTCACTGTCACATTCGCAGTGGGTGCGCTGGTCAGCGCGACGGTGTAGGTTTCAGCCGGCCCGCCCTCGGCCACGGTGAGCGCAGCCGGCGCAAAGACGATCCCGGCGCTCTCGGTTTCGTTGATCGTCAAGGTCAACGGCGCTGGACTGAGCGCGTTGTATATCGGATCAGCCGAACTGGCTGTATGTGGAATCACCACGGCATAGCTATTCCCCACCGGTGACTCGTCGTTGGGATCGTCGATCACGAAGAGCGTCACCGTCTGATCGACGTTCCAATCGGCGGCGGTGAAGGTCAGGGTAAGGGTAGGCTGGCCATTGAGCAACACTTGCCCTAGCCCGTCAATCGTTACCGTCACATCGGCGGCCGGTTCGCTGCCCAAGCGCACGTCGTAGGTGACGGTATCGCCTTCGTTGACCGTCAGGCTGGCCGGGGTGAGCACCACCGCTGCCACGTCGTTTTCGATCACCGTCACCGGCAGATCAACCGGCGGCAGCGCAGCGTAGATCGGGTCAGCGCTTGTCACTACGTGGGCGAGCGTCACCACATAGGTCGTACCACTGAGCGTTTCATCGATCTGATCGTCAATAACAGTCAAGGTGATGAGTTGATCAACGTTCCAATCAGCGGCGGTGAAGGTCAGGGTGAGGGTGGGCTGGCCATTGAGCAACACTTGCCCTAGCCCGTCAATCGTCACCGTCACATAGGCGGCCGGTTCGCTGCCCAAGCGCACGTCGTAGGTGACGGTATCGCCTTCGTTGACCGTCAGGCTGGCCGGGGTGAGCACCACCGCTGCCACGTCGTTTTCGATCACCGTCACCGGCAGATCAACCGGCGGCAGCGCAGCGTAAACGGGATCATCCACGCTGGCCGCAGTATGGGTGAGCGTGACAATATAGGTTGGGCCGGTTGGCGTCTCGTCAATATTGTCATCAATCGCCTGTACATTGACGGTCTGCGGCGTGTTCCAGTTGGCCGTGGTGAAGGTCAGGGTGAGCGCCGGCAAGCCGTTAAGCTCGACTTGGCCCAACCCATCAATAGTTACAGTGACATCGGCCAAGGGTTGCGATGACAGCGCGATGGTGTAACTCTCGGCTGGGCCGCCCTCGGCTACGGTTAGGCTGGCGGGGGTCAGGATCAAGCTGGCGACATCGTTCTCTTGGACGGTGACGCGGAGCAGGCGGTCAGCCAGCCCGTTGTAAACCGGGTCGCCGGCGCTGGCGAGGTCGTGGCGCAGGTCAAGCGCATACGTGCCGGTGAGGGTTTCGACGGTGCTATCGTCAATCGCCTGTACGCTGACGGTCTGCGGCGTGTTCCAGTTGGCCGGCGTAAAGGTCAAGGTGAGAGTGGGTTGGCCGTTGAGCAGCAGTTGGCCGTTGCTGGTGACGAGCGGCGACGCCGCGCTGACGATTTCAGGTGTGATGGTGACGGTGACGTTCGCCAGCGGCTGGGTGGCGAGGCGGGCCGTGTAGTTCACCGCTGGGCCGCCTTCGGCCACGGTCAGGCTGGCGGGGGTGAGGATGAGATCCGCGACATCGTTCTCTTGGACGGTGACGCGGAGCAGGCGGTCAGCCAGTCCGTTGTAGACTGGGTCGCCGGCGCTGGCGAGGTCGTGGCGCAGGTCAAGTTCATACGTGCCAGTGAGAGTCTCGACGATGGGATCGTCAATCGCCTGTACGCTAACGGTCTGCGGCGTGTTCCAGTTACCCGGCGTGAAGGTCAAGGTGAGGGTAGGCTGGCCGTTGAGCAGCAGTTGGCCGGTGCTGGGAACCAGCGGTGACACCGCGCTGACGATTTCAGGCGTGATAGTGACCGAGACGTTGGCCAGCGGCTGAGTGGCGAGGCGGGCCGTATAATTCACCGCTGGGCCGCCTTCGGCCACGGTCAGGCTGGCGGGGGTGAGGATGAGATCTGCGACATCGTTCTCTTGGACGGTGACGCGGAGCAGGCGGTCAGCCAGCCCGTTGTAAACCGGGTCGCCGGCGCTGGCGAGGTCGTGGCGCAGGTCAAGCGCATACGTGCCGGTGAGGGTCTCGACGATGGGATCGTCAATCGCCTGCACGCTAACGGTCTGCGGCGTGTTCCAGTTACCCGGCGTGAAGGTCAAGGTGAGGGTAGGCTGGCCGTTGAGCAGCAGTTGGCCGCTGCTGGTGACAAGCGGCGAGACGGCACTGACGATTTCAGGCGTGATAGTGACCGAGACGTTGGCCAGCGGTTGGGTGGCGAGGCGGGCCGTGTAGTTCACCGCCGGGCCGCCCTCGGCCACGGTCAGGCTGGCGGGGGTCAAGATCAGCGTGGCAACATCATTCTCGATAATCGTCACCGGCAACAACACCGGCGGTAGCGCATTGTAGATTGCGTCGCCGGCGCTACTGGCAGTATGGCGCACATGCACAAGGTATGTCGTGGCCGGATCGAGCGTTTCATCGATCTGGTCGTCAATCACTTGAACGCTAACCGTCTGCGGCGTATTCCAATTCGCCGGGGTAAAGGTGAGAGTCAGGGTTGGCTGGCCATTGAGCAGCACCTGCCCGTTGCTTGTCACCAACGGCGAGATCGGCGCGACAATTTCCGGCGTTAGTTGCACCGTCACTGCCGCTACCGGTTGGCTATTGAGCCGCACCGTATACGTGCCGGTTGCGCCTTCGTTCAGCGTGAGGTTGCTGGGAGACAACACGATCCCGGCCAAATCGTTATCAATCACCGTCACCGCAACAGTTGCGGTCAGACCGTTGTAGAAGAGGTCAGTGCTGCTGGCAGCATGCGCGATCTGGACAACTTCACTTATGCCTTCATCAATTTGATCGTCCACAGCCACAACACTAACCGTTTGCGGCACATTCCAATTGGCCGGGGTGAAGGTCAGCGTGATCGGCGCTGGGATCGGCTGTCCATTCAGCAACACCTGATTAGAGGGAGTAATCGCAAGCACCACATTCGCCGTCGGCTGGGTCGCCAACCGCACTTGATAATTCACTGCCGGGCCGCCTTCAGCGACCGTCAAGCTAAAGGGCAACGTGATAATTCCCGCCGTATCGTTATCAGCAATGCGGACAGCCAAGGTGGGCAAGCTCAAGCCTTGATAAAACGGATCAGCGCTGGTTGACGCATGGGACACCGAACCGGGATGAGGCGTTGGTTCGGCGACCTGATCATCAATCGCTTGCACAATCACGGTCTGCGGTGTCGACCAATTAGCCGGCGTAAACGTCAAGCTCGCCGGATTGGTCGTCACCTGTACGCCGCTCAGCGTGATAGTGACAGGCGCAGTTGGCCGGCTGTTCAGGCGGATCGTATAGGTGCTGTTTGGCCCACCTTCGGCTACATCAACAAGGGACGGCTGCAGGACAATACCGGCTTGATCGTTATCTTGAATGGTCAGCGTATGGGTGCGCGGGGAGCCAAGCGTTGCGTCAACCGGCGCGCTTAAGGTAATAACGACCGTTTCATCATTCTCGGCTTCCGGATCATCAACAATCGGGATCAACAACCGGGCCGCGCGAGCCCCGGCTGGAATCACAATCGTCCCGTCACGGAGGCCGTGATCGGCAAAGGAAGCCGTGCCCGTGACGGTATACGACACACGGGCATCGACAGCCGAAATGCGATTCAGCCGCACCGTCACCGCGACCAATCCAGCCGATTCATTTACAGTGCTGACGGCGCTATCAAAGCTGATCTCGGGTGGCGGGCTGGTATCAATAATCGTCACCGTTGCTGTGTTGGGAATACCGATAAAACCGTTCTCTGGGTTGAACAGGCGCAGCGTAAACGTTTCAGCCGGCTCGTAGAGATCATCGGCAATAATCGCAACAGTAAAGGTTTTTTGCTGTTCACCGACGGCAAAGGTGAGCTGCCCGCTGGCGGCAGTGTAATCAACGCCGGGCAACGCGCTGCCGGCCACTGTTTCGTACCGCACGCGCACCGTCTGTTCAGCCGGCGTGCGGAGTCGCACGGTCACCGTCAAGGCACCGGCATTTTCATTGACGCTGAGGTTCGCATTGGCGAAGAAAAAGATCGACTCACCGGGCCGTGGCGTCGGCGTATTTGTCGGTGTTGGCGTGGCCGTCCGGGTAGGCGTGGCCGTGCGGGTGGGAGTCGCCGTGAGAACAGGGGGATTGGTGGGCGACGGCGTGACCGTGCGGGTAGGAGTCACCGTTGGGGTGGACGTTGCCGTTGGGGTGGACGCCGGCGGCGGTGGCGGTGGTGGCGGCGGCGGCGACGGTATTGTCGTTGTGGTTGGCGTTATGATGGGGGTAGCCGTCTGAACCGGGGTAGCCGTCCGGGTTGGAGTAGCCGTGCGCGTCGGGATACTGGTCGGGGTCGCGGTCGGCGTGCTAGTCGGGGTCGTGGTCGGCGTGCTGGTCGGGGTCGCAGTCGGCGTGCTGGTCGGGGTCGCGGTCGGCGTGTTGGTCGGGGTCGCAGTCGGCACCTCAATCACCACCACCGGGACTTCCGGTTCTGGTTCGGCGCCGGGGGTGGTGATGGGGGTAGGCTCTTCGTTGGGCGAAGCAATCGCTTCGGGATTAAGCGGCGGCAATTGGGGGCCGCCGCTCCACAAACTATAATCCACCCGCCCGCTATTGCTCACGTCGCCGCTAAACCACTCCATGCGCGGAGCTACCTGATTGATCATCAGGCTAATGACGCAGGAGATCAAAAGGAGCAACAGCAACAACGAAGCAAGGATCAGCCATGGCAGCGGACGCCGGAACCGGCGTCCGTCAAGCAGCCGATTCCACGCGGGTTGCTGGTTTTTCAGGGCTGGCGGTATCATTGGCGTAACGTAACGTAAAGAAGAACGTACTGCCTTGCCCCGGTGCGCTCTCGACACCGATCGTTCCGCCCAAGCGCTCGACTAATTGCTTGCAAATCGCTAATCCTAGCCCAATGCCGCGTTCGCTGGAATTAATGCCTTCGCTGGTGCCATCACCTCGAATGAAACGTTCGAAGATCTGCTCGTGCATATGGGGTGGAATGCCACGACCGGTATCGCGTACTTCAATCCGCATCACATTAGGTTGCGGAATGACGCGAATTGTGATGGAGCCTGCATTGGTATAGCGACGGGCATTGTCAAGCAATTGGGTCATGATGGTGCGCACATGATCGAAATCGGCGAGCACGGCGGGCAGCTTCTTAGGAATCTCGATCTCGAGTTGCAACCCTTTGGCTTTAATCTGCGCCTGCACCTGCCAGATCGCATCTTCGATCGGGCGTTGCACCTCGATCGGTTCGAGGGTTGATTTGAGCGAACCAGAATCGAGGTTGGCAATCGTAATCACATTGCTGATCAGGGTTGTCATGTTGTTCGCATGCAGCCGGATCGCTTCGACGAAGGTCTTCTGCTCGTCGTCGAGCGGGCCGGCCAACCCGCGCATCAAGAGATCAGCGTTGCCGCGAATCACGGTCAAAGGCGTGCGCAACTCGTGTGAAATCGTCCCGATAAAATTGGTCTTCGCCCGGTCGACCATCACCTCCTCTGTGAGATCTTGGAGCACGGCGACATAGCCGAGCAATTCGCCATTCTCTTCGCGCACTTCAGCGATCGAAAGACGAACGAAATAGCTGCCGAGCGCATAGAGATCTTGGGCGCGTTGGTCGCCAAAACCGGGAATGCCCTCTTGCAGGGGTTCGAGCGGCAGATCGCTCAGGCGTTTTGGCATTGGCGCTTCTTCACTAATGCCTAGCAACCGGCGGGTGGCGCGGTTGATCGAGCGAATCTCGCCGTGAACATCGGTAAAAATGATGCCATCGGTAATGCTTTCGACAATGGCTGCGCGCTGGCTGGCTTCGGCACGCACTTGTGCCAGCAGCTCGATCAGGTACTCGGTCATGCGGTTGAAATTCTGCGCCAGCACCCCGATCTCATTCTGCGTACTGACCTGCGCCCGTCGTTGCAGGTCGCCACTGACGACTGCATTCGCCGTTTCGGCCAACTCTTCGAGTGGGCGGGTAATGCGCCGCGCCACCCATAAGCCCAGCACCGCGATCCCAAAACCCAAGCCAAAGGTAATCAAGGCGAGGAGCGGGCTTACATTGTTCCACGTTGCCAACACTTCTTCGCGTGCGCGCACCGTCGCCAGAATGCCCGCCCGTCCGCCGCGAATGGTGAAGGGCACATACGCAAACTGGTACTCTCGACCATTGATTTGCTGTACGGTAAAGAGTGATTGCCCGAATGGATCGGGGTTGGCTTTAATCTTCGCCAGCAGATCGGCGCTCAGGGTAGGAGTTTGGCCAAGATTGCCGAAAGAACTTGCGATTACCTTGCCGTCAGGATCGTATAGCACCAGACCATCGAGCCGGGCCTGTTGGACGATAGTGTTGAGGAGGTTATCAAGCCGGATGGCAACTATCAAGCCGCCAACAACGTCATTACCCAGCCGTACCGGCGCAACGGTTGCGAGGTAGAGGGTTTGGGTATTGCTAAACTGGATCAAGCCGGCGTATTTATCGCCACGCGAGTCGGCTTCGCCGTTGAGGATTTTGGCGGTAAACCATGCGCTGCTCAGATCGAATGAGGCATGGGTGATATACGAGCTATCGGTAGCAAGCGGCGGGCGCTCGAAGTCGGCAATGGTGCGCCCATCGCGGCCAAACGCGATCAATCGGTCGAGGCGCACGTCACTGCGCCGGGTGCCTTGGAGGAAGAACGGTTCGAGCGCAATCCGCAACCCTTCGCTATTGTTGTCGTGAAAAGCGTCAGCGACGGCAGGTGCGCCGATGCTGTCATTGCGTTGGGCAAAGGCGACTTCGCGCAAAAAGTCAAGGTTGGCTTGCTCTTGGGCGAGAAAGGCGTCGCTTACCGTGCGGGTGGCGGCGGCGAGCTCGTTGTCAAAGCGATCTTGTTGCTGACGGGCGAGGAAAAACGCGACGATCGACAAGCCAACCACTGCGACAACAATCGCAAGGATGAGGAAGGGGCCGATAATTTGGTACTTGAGCTGCGTCTGCAACTCGCCAATCAGCCGGCGCATGGCATTTAACCTGCGGTGATGGGTGCGGCCGGTCAGCGAACAGCATGGTGATCACGGCATTGCTTCTCTACAGGTTTCGCTGAAAAAGCCGCTACTCATAGATCCTCGCGGCATGAAAGGTTGGCACGATCCACGTCGCTTAACGATAGTATAAAGCAGGTTACGGTTGTTGCGAATGCATTTTTGATGGCAAATGGGTAACATTTTTTTTATATGCGATGCAATTGCATACCAATATGAATGATACGACAGAGGAGCGAGGGCTTTATGATGGACGCTAAAGCGATAGCGTTCGGTGCAGGGCGCTCGCCGAGCAGCCATGTTATAATGCGGTAGTAAGAGCGTATTCATCATGTATTCATCTTGGTACGGGCGATATGCAGTTGCGCTTTCTTGGCACCGGTACATCGATGGGGGTTCCCGTCATTGGCTGCGATTGCCCGATTTGTACCTCGCCTGATCCACGCCACCACCGGCTCCGTACCTCAGCCCTTGTGCGCAGCCATGGCATGGCCCTGTTGATTGATGCTGGGCCTGATTTTCGCACCCAAGCCATCGCTGCCGGTTTGCGCCGGATCGATGCCGTGTTGTTGACCCATGCCCATTTCGATCATGTGGCTGGCCTCGATGATTTGCGCCCGTTTTGTTTGCGGCAGGGGGCGTTGCCCATCTATGGCAGCCCGCAAACCTTAGCCGATGTGCGCCAACGCTTTGCCTACGCCTTTGATGAGACTTCAACCGGTTCGTCACGCCCAGCGATTACGTTGTGCGCTGTCGAGGCCCCGTTTCAGGTTGGCCCACTGCCGATTGTGCCGATTGCCGTGCCCCATGGCACGTGGACGATTACCGCCTATCGGATTGGCCCCCTTGGCTACGTGACTGATGCGAGCGCCGTGCCGCCGGCGGCGATCGAGCGGTTGCGCGGGGTGCAGGTGCTGGTGCTCAATGCGTTGCGCGCTGAACCGCATCCGACCCATCTCTCAATTGCTGAGGCAGGTGAAGTCGCGCGCTTGATAGGCGCGCCGCGCACCTTCTTGGTGCATATGACCCATACGGTCGATTATCGCGCCGATTATGGCTTGCCGCCCGGCGTGACCTTTGCGTATGATGGCTTGGAAGTCGAGATCTGATAGTTGCGCGCCGGTGAAGGCTCCATGATCCGTTTTGCCATCGACGCTCGCCTGAATGCGTATCGGCAAGGAGGGATCGCCCACTACACCCGTAGTCTGGCTGCGGCGATGGCGCCCTTGCTGGCCGCCGGTGAAGAACTGCTCGTGCTCGAACATGTGCGCGCCCGCTCGCCGCTGGTTCCCGGCTTACGGCGCAGCCGGCTGCTGACCCCGCCCCATCATCGTCTTGAGCAAGCCAGTCTGCCGCTTGAAGTGTGGCTGCGCCGGCCTACGGTGCTGCACAGCCCTGATTTTATTCCGCCATTGGTGCGCCCGTGCCCGGCGGTGATCACGATTCACGATCTTGCCTTTCTCTATTTTCCCGATATTCTCGACCAAGCGGCCCGCCGGTATTACGGCCAGATCTATCAGGCGGCAGCCAGCGCCGAAGCGATTATTGCGGTCTCACAGGCGACTCGTGACGATATTGTGGAACGGCTAGGGGTGCCGCCGGAACGGATTACGGTGATCTACGAGGCCGCCGATGCCCATTTTCGCCCGCTGCCCCTTGCTCACGGCGCGACGCGCGTGATCGACGGCCAGACGTTGGCCGCCGATAGCTTTTTGCTCTTTGTGAGTACGATCGAACCACGCAAGAATATCCCGACGTTGTTGCGCGCCTTGCGGATCTGTTGCGACCGCCGGCCGGCGGCTGGTTATCACTTGGTGTTGGCCGGCGGGCGCGGCTGGCTCGACGAGCCGATACTGGCGCTGATTGGCGAGCTTGGGCTTGGTGATCGGGTCACGCGCATCGGCTTTGTCGGCGGCGACGATCTGCGCTGGCTCTACGCCGCCTGCCGCATCTATCTCAATCCATCGCGGTATGAAGGTTTTGGCTTGCCGGCGCTGGAAGCGTTGGCGTGTGGCGCGCCGGCCATTGTGGCCGATACGAGCAGTCTTCCGGAAGTGGTTGGCGATGCTGCATGGCTGGCGCCGCCGCTTGATCCGGTGGCATGGGCCGATCTGATCGAACAGCTTTGGCACGACGAACCAGCCCGCACCGAGCTACGCCGGCGCGGGCCGCTCCAGGCTGCGCGGTTTTCGTGGCAGGCCGCCGCAATGCAGACGCTGGCCCTCTATCGCCAGCTTGCGCAGCGTTAACCGGCCTCATCCATATCGGCGCGCAGCAACGGGTGGAGATGGGTGGCGGCCAGCCACGCTTCGATCCCAACCGGCGGCGAAATGCCTCGCTCGGAAATAATCCCGGTCAGCAGATCGAGTGGTGTGCGATCAGAGTACGCGGTTTGCACCGTGATTCCCGGCGGCGCTTCCGGCCAAAGCTGGTTGGGCGGCAGCGGTTGTTGCGGCGGTAAGCGGTATCCCGGCGGCAACAGCTTTTCACTCGAACAGAGCGTATACATCGGGACGCCACTGGCATGGGCGGCCAACGCTAGCGGGTAGGTGCCGACCCGGTTGATCAGCCCGTCGCCACTGATCAGGTCGGCGCCAACCAGCACGAGATGGCAGTGCGCTACGTGCGCTGCTGCCGACGCATCGGTAATGAGCGTGGTATGGATACCACTGGCCGCCAATTCACCGGCCAGCATCCGGCCTTCACCGGCTGGCCGGCTCTCGGTGCAAATCACACGCGGCCGCCGTCCCGCGCGCTGCGCGTGACGTAGGGCTGCTCGTACCGTCGTGCTCCGCCCAATGGTCAAAATCCGTGCTTCTTCGCTGATTAAGCGCAGCGTCGTCTCTGCAATGGCTGCTTCATGCACATGCAGCCGGCGGCGAAAATCGTTGGTGGTTTCATCGACCAAGCGCTGCGCAGTTTCACTATCGTGAGTCTCTTCGAGTCGCCAAAGGAGACCGTTCACCAAATTCACTAACGGCGCCATGGTCGGATGGCTGCGCATCAATGCTCTGCCAACGGTGAGGATCTCGCGTTGCACGTCAGCTCGGTCTGCCATAGGCCGGCTGCGCACCGCACGCGCCAACACTTCTGCGCATTTTTTGGCGATTTCCACCGCGCCTGAGACCGTATCGGCCGCGATCGCGGCAACGGACTGGGCGATAAATGGATCCATGGTCGTTCCTGTACCGGTATTCAACCCATGGCTCGTTCCATGGCTCGTTGCCGGCCCCGTTGCCGGCTTCCAATGCTACCGGGTATTGATCTTACCATAGCATACGTTACCGGTGTTCAGGCGAATTGATCGTTCGCTGCTGGGGAAGATTGCGCAACAGTTCGGTCAATTGGGGGATGGAAAAGGGTTTGGTCAGCAACCGTCCGTGGAGTTGTTCTTTCTGTTGGGGTTTGAGCGAACTGAGGGTGTCGCCGCTAATGAAGATGATCCGGTCAGCTAATTGGGGATAGGTGCGGCTGATGGCATCATGCAAATCAAACCCGCTCTTCTGGGGCATGCGGAGATCAGTAATGACCAAGTCGTAGTGGTGGGTAGCTAGCTCTTGCAACGCAGTATCGACATCGCCGACGGTGGTCGTCTGATGGCCGAGTTCACCAAGCAGGCGCTGTAGCATCCGGCGCACCGGCTCTTCGTCATCAACTACCAAGACTCGTTGGCAAGGGCCGCTCTCGGCCGGTGTTGCTGGCGACAGCGGTTCGTCAGTCTCGTCGCGTGGTTCAACCAGTGGCAGCCGGATGAAGATGGTCGTGCCAACCCCTTCCCGGCTTTCGGCCCAAATCTGGCCCTGATGCTCTTGAATGATGCCGTAGCAGATCGAGAGACCTAAACCGGTGCCTTGCCCCACCGGCTTGGTCGTAAAGAAGGGATTAAAGATCTTGTCGAGGTGCTGGGCAGGGATGCCTACACCGGTATCGGCGACGCTAATCTCGATCTGCGGCTCAGCACCCGTATTGCACAGCGCGGTGCGAATGGTCAGCGTGCCGGCGCCGCGGTCAGCCATCGCTTGGCGCGCATTGGTGATCAGGTTGAGCAAGACCTGTTGCAATTGGTGTGGATCAGCGATGGTCAGGGGTAAGGATGGGTCGAGTTCGAGTTGGACATTGATGTTATCAACCCGTAATTGATAAACCTGTAGCGCCAGCGCGCTCTGGATCACATCGTTGATCTGCACCACTGAGCGTTCGGGTTTGTGTTCGCGAGCGAACATGAGCAAATTGCGCACAATCCGCCCCGCTCGATCGGCCTGTTGCCGCACCTGTTCCAGATCCACGCGGGTGTCTTCATCGAGCGAGCGATTGCGCAGCAGCAATTGGGCATATCCGGAAATACTGGTGAGCGGGTTATTTAATTCGTGGGCAACACCGGCCACCAATTGGCCTAACGCCGAGAGTTTATCTGACTGGATCAGTTGCTGTTCGAGGCGACGGCGTTCGGTCAGATCGCGCCCGATACAGACGATCATCACCTCGGCATCGACGGCGAGGCGTTGCGCACTCATTTCGACCACGGCCAGATCGTGGGGATGACGCTGCAACGACACGGTAAAGGGCTGCGCTGGTTCGCCCTTGGCGATCCGCTGAAGGGTTTGGGCAATAGCGGGCCATTCTTGGGGCACGCACCAACGTTGCAGCGGTTGGCCGATCAGATCATCTGGGGTTAGACCCAGAATGCGGGCGCCGCTTTGATTGCTGCTGACGATCCGCCACTCGGCATCGAGCATCAGCACCATATCAGAGGCATTGGCGAAGATCGCGCGGTAGCGCGCTTCACTGCTGCGGGCCGCTTGATAGAGCCGGGCATTCTCGATAGCAATCGCGGCGTAATCGGCCAGCGCGGCCAACAGGTATTGATCGCTCTCGCTAAAGGCGCGATTCGTGCGCCGGTTATTGACGACCAATACGCCAATCACCCGATCACCGAGCTGCAATGGCACTTGCAAGGTGGCTTGCACCGTGAACGCCGGCATAATCGCGATCGGTTCGCCAGTGGTGGCGCTACTCAGGCGGATCGGTTTCCCGCTCCGCACCACGTGTTCGACCAACGAGCCGGCCAAGCCGAGCGGTTTGGTCGCTTCACCGGGAGGAGTGCGCCATGCGCGCACTACTAGTTCGTCATTCTGTGTATCGCGCTCGCAGAGCAACCCCTCATCGGCTTGGGTGATATACATCGCCGCTTCGACGATCCGATCGAGCAACTGGCGGTGATCCATCAATGCCGTCACCGATTTGCCAACGCGGGTCAAGACGGTCAGCTCTTGCACCCGTTGCTGCAAGAGCGCCACCAACCGGTCGCGTTCGCGTTGCAAGCGGCGTTCGCGGAGCGCTTGATCGATAGCTTCTCGCGCCTCGGCATCTGAGAACGGCTTGATCAGATAATTGCGCGCGCCGAGCCGAAACGCCTCGACGGCAATCATCTCGGAGCCGTGCGCAGTCATGAGAATAACTGGTATATCAATCCGTTCTTGTGTTAAGATGCGCAGGAAGTCAAGCCCGTTCATGTCGGGCAACTGCAGATCGAGCAAAATGAGATCGGGCTGGCGGGCGCGCAGTCGTTCAAGGCCGGTCTGACCGGTGAGCGCTGTGATAGCGCGGTAGCCCAATTCAGGGAGCACGCTGGTGGCCAACATGCGGCCTATATGCTCATTATCATCAACGATGAGAATCTCTTCCATAGTGGAGAGCCCGATCTGTCTTTAGGAAGAGGAGCCGGCGGGAATTGGGTTGACAGCAGCATTATTCCGGCTCTAGAGTAGAATTGTACACGGAAGCGAAGCTGGCTGCAACATGTAAAGGATGACAATGGAGGCGGAAACGCGGCGAGTAGTGACGGCGCTGGGCGACATCAATGTCGATCTTGGCTTTATGTTGCCGCATTTCCCCCGCGAGAACGATGATAACCCGGTAACAGCGGTGCATTGGGGCGGGGGAGGATCCGGACTCAATATGGCGGTTGCGGTTGGCCGGCTAGGGGCGATCCCGTATGTGATCGGGCGCGTCGGTAACGATCTCGCTGGCTCGTTTGCCTTACAAACAGCCCGCGCGCACGGTGTGCAGGTCAGCGCCGTGCAGATTGATCCGAGCGCGGCAACCGGTCTCTGCGGCATTGTCGTTACTCCGAACGGCCAGCGCAGTTTTCTCAGCTTTCGCGGGGCCAATGTCTACTGTGACGCTTCAACCTTGACCCCTTCGCTCATCCGGTCAAGCCAACTGTTGTTGGTTGGCGCGCATGCGCTGCTCGATGATCCACAGCGTTCGGCAGCTTTGCAAGCAATGGAGATAGCGATCGAGCAGCGATGCATGATCGCGCTCGATCTCTGTTTGCCGGCGGTGCGGGTGGCGCGGCGGCTGATTGTGCGGTTGTTGCCCCAGTTGTGGTTGCTAACGATGAATGAAGATGAACTGCGCGCCTTATTGCCGGGGCAAAGCGTGGCGCAGGCGCTCGATAGCCTGATCGGATCGGGCGTGCGCCATGTCGCCATCAAGCGCGGGGCGCAAGGGTGTAGCGTGGCGAGCGCCGATGGCCGCCGGCTCGATGTCTTGCCGCCGGCGGTGACGGCAGTCGATACTACGGCCTGCGGCGATGCCTTTAGCGCCGCCTATGCGTGGGGGCTCGCGCATGGGCTTGATGTATCGCAAAGCGCCACGCTGGCAAATGTGGTGGGGGCGCTCACGGCGACGCGCCATGGTGCAGTGGAAGCGATTCCATCCGCTGCCGAGATCCGCAGCCGGTTGAGTGCGACAATTGCCGAGCGCCTGTGGCCGGATCGTACCTCAGGCTAAATTGCTGGCGTTGCTGGCTTGAAGGGTAGACAGAACGTATGCGCGCAGAAACGATGGATGGCGTTGCGATGCGCTAGTGTAACCTTATCCCCAGCCCTTTCCCATTGGCGCGGGTTTGCGGGTGGGCAGACCATCTGATCCGGTACCCGGCCCTGAAGGGCCGGGCTAGGCTTACGAAGCCCGCTGCGCGGGCTAATGGCCCTCACCTAGTTCCTTTCTCACTGGCGCGAGAGCGGGGAATGCAGCACTGGGCATTGCGGCATCGTACCGCGATCAACGGTTATGATCGACCACCGGTTCTGTCCGCTTTGCAGCCACGGAGTGCGGGCGGCACGCCCGCAGCGCGACCCACACCCGGACAGATCAACTCGTGGCGGGCCAGCGGCCCGCGCCCCCAATCCCGCTCCTACTGGCGCGAGAGCGGGTAACCCGGCATCGGGCATTGTGGCATTGCTCAGCGATCAACCGTTGTGATCGATTACAATGGTTTGTCCGCCCCTCATATCACGTTGCAAGGGGGTAACTTTCTCGATAGCGCAAAGGAGATAACCATGCCACCACTCTGGAAAGAGCAGCTCGACCGGCTGCGTCTGCGGGATCTACGCGAAATCTTTCGCACCGCTAAACCGGTGATCGGGATGGTGCATTGTTGGCCGTTGCCCGGCGCTCCCGGTTATACCGGCTATGGAATGCAGACGATCATCGATCACGCGATTCGCGACGCTGAGGCGTTGGCTGAAGGCGGGTGCGATGGCTTGATCGTAGAAAATATGTGGGATATTCCCTTTCGGGCTGGCCCGCATGTGCAGCCTGAAAGCATCGCTGCGCAGGCGGTCGTCGCGCATGCGGTGCGGCAGGCGGTGCCGGAGTTGCCGTTGGGGATCAACCTAGTGCATAATGGTGGTGTCGCTTTGCTCGGTATTGCGATTGCCGCTGGCGCCAGCTTCATTCGCGTCTGTATGTTCACTGGCGCCGGCGTCTGGGATGCCGGCAGTTGGGACGAAGGCTGCGCCGCTGATTTGATGCGCCGGCGCAAAGAGCTGCATGCCGAGTCGATCAAGATTTTTGCCGATGTCGATAAAAAGCATTCAGTGCGCTTTCCCGGCATTGATCTCGCCACCCATATCGAGTGGACGCGCTTTTTCGGCGCTGATGCGCTGATCATTTCCGGGCGCATGACCGGCGATGCCCCCGATTTGGCGAAAGTCGAGCAGGCGCGAGCGTTGGCCGGTGATACGCCGATCTTGCTCGGCAGCGGCACCACCGAGCAGAATATCGCCGCGTTTATGCAGGTGGCCGATGGCGTGATTGTAGGCAGCAGCATCAAACAAGACGGTGACATCGCCAATCCGGTCGATCCCAATCGGGTACGGCGGTTTGTGGCCGCGGCACGCAGCGCCGGTTAGCGCACGCAGGCCGGTGCTGCCGGTTCCTGCGGGTTGGTGAAAGGCTGGTTGGTACTTTTGGGTGATATGGCGCTAGTACCAATGCGGTAAAGTGATAGGACTATCACGCTATTGTGGCGATTGCGGGCATGCGGGTATAGTATGAGTGGACGGAAAAAAGCTTGGCATTCTACCTCCCGTCCGGTGACGATCAGACTGTTAGTACGGCGATACGAGGTTACAACTGTCATTCGCCCAGCGTCGCAGCTAACGTCGCAGTTTCATCGCAGCAGACATCGTAGCAGCAATCTTGCCCGCAGTTTACTGGTTCGCCGCGAAGGTTTCACTTTCACAGTACGTTGTTACGCAACTTCACTAACAGTCTGATCACGATCGCACCCCGCTGACAAGCGGGGTGCTCGTTTTATGCCAATGAAAGGATCGCTGATGACAATTGTGCTAGCAGCGACCCATCACGATCCTGATGGGCGCTTATACCAACAGATGGTACGGCTCTTCCCTGCGTTGCAGCGTCAATTTACCGGTATTGCCGTCTTGGTCACGCCAACCAGCGTACCGGTAACGCAGGCGTGGTTAGCACAGGCGGCGATCGCGTTGCGGATCGGGGCGGCAGACGAACCGATCGGCCATCTCCATCTAGGCCGTTGGCGGCGTGGCGCGGTACAACTTGCCTTGAACGCCTTTCCTAACGCTGAATGGCTCCTCTTCTGCGATCTCGACCGGGTCTTGCATTGGATCGAGTACTGGCCAGATGAGCTCGCGGCCACGCTGGCCGAGCTGCCCGCATTCGATCTGACCGTCTTGGGGCGCACGCCACGGGCATTGGCCAGCCATCCGCGCGCACAGGTCGTCACCGAAGCGATGGTGAATGAAGTATTTGCGCGCAAGACTGGCTTAGGGTGGGATATGATGGCGGCAGCGCGCGGTTTGTCGCGGCAGGCAGCGGAACTGATCGTCTCAGCGAGTCGCGATGACAGCATCGGGGCCGATTGCACGTGGTTGTTGCTGGTGCAACGGGCCGGACTCACGATAGGCTATCGCGCTACCGAAGGGTTGGAGTTTGAGACGCTCGACCGTTACCGTGACGAAGTAGCGGCGTTGGGAGGGGCACAGGCGTGGCTCGATCGCTTTGACGCCGATCCGCGAAACTGGTTGATGCGGATTGATCTCGCGCGGACGGTGATTGCGGCGTTAGGAGCGAACTAAAAAGCGGGGCGATGCATTGCATCACCCCGCCGAAGTGTCACCGATACGGGCGGATAGCGCCGGCGAAGCGGCTCGTCCAATACGAACTCCAGATGCTAGAGATCTGAACGCCGTAGGCAGGCGTCATAGCGTGAACCATCTGCCCATTACCGATATAGATAGCAACGTGGGTAATACCGCGACCACCGCCGGTATTGGCGAAGAACATCAGATCGCCGGGGGCTAGATTATTGAGGCTGCTAATCAGCGCCCCATAGCGGGTATTGAACTGGCTCGCCGCCGTGCGAGGCAGACTCACGCCAAACTGGCGATAGACATACCATGTCAACCCGCTACAATCGAAGCCGGTGAGAGGGCTAGCACCGCCCCACACGTAGCGATAGCCGACAAACTGCACTGCATAGCTCGCGACATCGCCGCTGGCAGGGATATTGACTGGGCCGCTGTTGGTAAGACGGGTACGGTTGGGCAGGGCCGGAATATCGTTGGTATAGGGCACGCGCCGGGCGGCCATCGGCGTCACCTGAAGCAGCTCGGCGTAGATCCATGCCTTGGTGCCATTGGCCAGCTCAACCCGATACCAATCTTTGTGCCGGGCCAACAGCTTCACCTCAGTGCCGGCATTCACGGCGCCGATGCGATCGTAGGCTGAACCGGGGCCTTTGCGCAGATTAACCGAATTCTCGAGCACTGCACCGACTAATGGCGGGTTCGGATCAGGAATGGTGGCGGCAACTGGCACGCGCTCGATCACACCGGGCGCAATGTTCAGGAATTCAGCCGTAACCCAGCCGTACAAACCGCCAGCCTCAACGAGGAACCAGCCATTGAATTGCTCGACAAGCGTCAACTCTTGACCGGCAATGAGGCGTTTCATGCTGACATAATTGGTGCCGGGGCCGTCACGCAAGTTGAGACCATCCTCACGCACACTCGCCACCTTGGGCGGCGGTGGTGGCGGGATTGTAGCGTCTGCCACCGGCTTGAGGTTATAGAAGACCGCTTCCGGCACATTCACCAATTCAGCGGCGATCCAGCGCAGGCTTGGATCATCGGCGGTACGGAACTGGAGCCACTCGCCATAGCGACCAACGACTTCGATCGTGGCGCCACTGGTCAGGCGGGCGATGTCATCGTAGGCCAAGCCGGGGCCGTTACGTACCTTAGCCACATCGGCAATAATGGTTGCCGGCACGATCAAGGGTGCGGTCTGTTCGCTGCGCGAGAGCACCGTGAGCGGCACCGGCAGAGCCTCATCGGCCTCAAGGGGCGGATCGCCTACCACTTCGCCGGTGCGAGCAGGATCGAACTTAAGCGGGCCCAGAATGATCAGGGGCACATCACCTTCAGCCACCATCGGCGCAGCGGTGGGTGGCGTAGGAGTTTGCGGGAGAACCGGACGCAGCGGCAATTGGCCGAGGAGCAGAGCGACCGGGAAGAGCAGGGCAACCACAGAGTGGAGCAGATATCGGGAGGGAAGTTGGCGTAGCCAGCGTTGCAGATCTGGCGTCGTACGAGTAAGCGCAGCAATGGTAGCAAATGGTCGCGAGCGTTGCCGGTGCCTACTCCGATGGTGAACAGCGCGTTCACGCAGACGTTGCAGTTCGAGCGGTAGCAGATCACCAGCGCGATCGTGATTCAGCTCAATCATGGAGCGTCTTTCCTCTTTCTGTCTGCCAACCGGCCAGCGAAGTCAATGACTTGAGCCACGCGCGTGGTGGCGCTGGAGGTCGGCAGGTTAGGAAGCGAAGCTGGCTGGTTGGGGGATCGTGTCAGCAATGTATCAGCCTCACTTCAGCTTCTTGCCGGCGTTCACACTGTGATTAAACTAATACATCATCAACAGCGTAGCGTCGCAAAAGTAGAGAAATAGTAATATACTTTTCGCGATTTGTCAATAGGCTACGTACACAGCGGCACCCTGCCTCTCTCTGATGCTGTATTTAATGGTTGCAATATACCGGTTGAAGGTTAAAGTGTTAAACGTTTTTTGTGGATAACCAACGCACTGCGTTATGACGCAAGCGGAATATATCTCATTCTGGTGCGTTTGGAAGGGTGACGGCATTGATCAGTTTTTGTGAGTGAATCTGATAATCGTTATCAGTTTGCTTGCCCGGAGACGACCATTTGCCAGTAGATCAGGGTTGCAGCCAAGCGCTCGCTCAGAGAAGGCGGCCCACCCTCAAGCACTGCCACGGCAAACCCGATCGTTTGGGCCTGTCGAACAAAGGCGAGGCGGTGGGCAGGTGAAGCGGTGATAATCACGCGCCGGTGACCGGCAGCCTGCGCAGTCGGGAGTAACGCCGCCGGTTCGGGCAGGATCTGCAACCGGTCACGAGGCACCCCGCGTTGCGCCAGATCGGCGGTAAGGAGTTCGGCCTGCGGGCCAGCCAGATAGGCGATTGGCGCTGCGCCAGCCTGAAGCAGATTGGCTGCTTGGCTCGTTGTCTCAACATCGAGGGGGGTGATAGCTGCAATAATGAGCGCATCGCCGCTGAGGGGCATGGGTTCGGCCAGCGGTTGGCCAGCGGCCCACATCGTGATGGCAACCAATCCTACCGCACCGATCAGCAGCCAGCGGAGCGCTGCCCCAATTGATTGCAACCAAAAGCGAACCATGCGAGCACCTTCCCTCCCTACCGTTCGACAATGCGGCCCGGATCAAACCCCGCTGCCATGTGCTATCCTGACGCCAACACGCTGGCGATCACGGCTTGTACCTGTTGGATGGTAAACGGTTTGGCCAAAATAGCGTCAATTTGGCGGGAACGCACCTCTGCAGGATCGATCTGCTCGCTCCAGCCAGTGACGAGCACAATCCGCACATTCGGGTCAATCTGCCGGATATGGGCCGCTAGTTCCCAACCCGACATACTGGGCATACCTAGATCGGTGCAAACGATGTGGTAGCGCCCCACCGCGAATTGCGCCAATGCCGCTTCGCCAGAAGCGGCTTCATCAACGTGATGACCAAAGCGTTTGAGGATGCGGACTAAGACCTTCCGCACAGCATCTTCGTCATCAACGACCAAGATACAACAAGTGGGGGGCGTCACCGATGGTTGCGCCGGCTGCTCGACCGGCGGCGGATGCCTTACCGGCAGCCAGATGCGGAAGGTTGCCCCTTTGCCGAGGTCGCTTTCAAGCGTTATGCGACCGCTGTGCTGTTGGACAATGCCGCGCGCCAGTGCCAGCCCCATCCCGGTGCCGCGGGAGCCCTTGGTAGAGAAAAAGGGTGCGAAGATCTGTTCGTGGAGCGCCGGATCGATGCCAATGCCGGTGTCTTGGATTTCGAGCATAACAGCCGCTTCACCCAAGATGTCGCTGGGCGCTGGCGCCGTGCGCACAGTGATGGCGCCACCATTAGGCATAGCGTCGATCGCATTCAAGACCAAATTGATTACCAATTCACGCAGTGCTGCTGCATCACCCGCGATAATCGGCAGCGGCGACGTCTCGGTGCGCACATCGATCGCGATGCCGCGGCTTTGGGCCTCGTCGCGCCAGCGCGGACGGGTCAGGGCCAAACTTTCTGTAACGACTTGATTGAGATCGACCGGGCTATTCGGTGTCGAGCGGCTCGTTTGGGCAAAGCCTTGCAAGCGGCTCACCGTCGTCGCGCCATCGAGAGCCGCGATTTCAATCGCGCGCAACCCTTCACGCAGGCGGGGATCATCAACTTCGGCTAATAAGAGCTGCACATGACCCAGAATGCTGGCTAGCAAATTGTTAAAGTCGTGAGCGACGCCGCTAGAGAGTTCGCCGAGGGCGCGCAACCGGTCACGCTCGATCAACTGCTCGCGTGCGCGTTGCAGTTCGGCATCATGGTTGAGGTTGGCAATCGTGACCCCGATCAGGTGCGCCATTGCTGTCACCAAGTCAAGGTCGCTCTGACCGAAGATGCCTTTGACGGCGCTTTCAATAATAATGATGCCAAACACCTGCTCATCGACCACTATCGGCACAATCATCTCAGCCGCGGTGGCTGGCAGGCTGGGGTGATGGACATACCGTTCATCACGCATCACATCATTGACAATCGCCGGGCGGGCATGGCTGATCACCCAGCCGCTGATGCCGGTTGTGATTGACAGGGGCGGAAAGAGATGCGGTTGCGATTGGCCTTGCATCAGATGGCCATGCGCAGCGTGAACGATGATCTGTTCACCTTCAATAACCCCGATCAAGACCTGATAATAACCAAACGAGCGGTGCAGTAATTGCGACGCTTCGTCGAGCAATTGGTCAACGTTGCGCAGGGTACCGATGCGGGCGCTAAACCGTTGCAAGACTTGAAACTGGCGGGCGCGCTCTTGCGCCTCGCGCAGCAATCGCACATTATTGATGACGGCGGCCACCTGCTCGCCGAACATTTGCGCCGCGCCAACATCTTCGGCAGTAAAGCCGTTGGGTGTCCATTTGTCAATGGTAAGCACGCCGATTGTCGTCTGATCAACCCGCAAGGGCACCCCGATCCACGAGCGGATAATATCGCTGTCGGGCACTTTTTGCCAACCGGGAACGCGCTGCACATCAGGATGGTAGATGGCGGTTCCTAACCGGCGCAGGTCGTTAATGAGCGACCCCGGCCCAGCGTATAGCGTGATCTGATCGGCCTTGCTGCGCAAGCCGCGCTGGGCGATTAGGCGAACATATTCTTCGTCATGGACAACAAAAACGCAGGCCGAGTCGAAATTGACAAAGCGTTGCAGCTCAATAAGGATCTGGTCGAGCACGCTGGCCTGGTCGATCCGCGCGTTGGTAAGGGCAACTAAGTTGCTCAGCGCCTCGGCGCGGGCATGGGCGCGCCGCTCGAACGCGCGCTGGCGGGCGCGCATCATTTGGGAGGCGGCAAAGGCGAGCAGATCGGCATCTTCCTTGCGCCAATACCGTCCGGGGGCATGCACAACCAACCATGCCGGCAGGCCATCGAAGCGGAGATCGACCATGAGCGCACCTTCGTTGCGTAACAGGTCAAGCTCATGCACAGTGACCGCTTGGTCAGCCTGATCAAGCAAGTGCTCGTCTGGGGTAGTCGTGATCAGCCGCGGTTCAGCCCCTAACACATCGGCCAATTCGCGCATAATCAACGATTCAGCCTGATAGATTTCGGCGCTATAGGCCAAAATGCGCTCGCGCGCCGTTGCCCGGCGCAGCATTTGGGCGGCGGTGGCGTTGTCGATCGCGATTGCGGCCAGATCGGCAAAGATGGCGATCGTATCGAGCACCCCGTTGCTGAACGGTTCGCTAATGGTGAAGCGTGACAGACTCAGCGCACCGAAACAGCGGTCACGCACAATCAACGGGATGGCCAAAATCACGTCCGGATGGCGATCGAGTTTCGGCAAATAGCGCGGATCATGAACCGGATTGACCAGATGTAACATCTGCCGGTTGGCGACTGCCCAACCGGCCACCCCTTCACCTACGCGCAAACGAAAAATGCGCTCGTGTTCAGGTCGATCTTCTAATCCCAGAATGGCGGCGCTCGTGAGCCATTCGCCCTGCTCATCAAGCAGCCAGATCGTTACCACATCAGCCCCGCTTAAGGCGCGGGTGGCGATGAGCACTTGCTGTAAAACATCGGGAAGATCGAGCGACGAGAGCACAGCCTTGCTGAGCGCAAGGATCGTTGCAGTAGGTGATAAGGTTTCGGCCTTGCCAGTAGGCGGATCCGGTGGGTGATTCGTAATTGTCATAACCAACATTATACCCGCTGTCCCTTACCTACGGCGGCTGAAATGCACCGCTTCAGCGCAAGATGAGTGATCCGGCGTTGGGGTGGCGGTCATCATCACCGATTGGCGTTTGGCATCCCGGTCGCAATCGTCGGCTGGCGTGCATACGAGTACTGCGGGATGTTGACCTGCTGACCGCAATTGGCGGCAAGACAGCGCGGTTTCGTACTGATCCGTCCGTTTGAACGGGGTGGGTGGCAAGAAGGGATAACCCTCCGCGCGTCGTTGGCGCTGAAGCGTCTCTTGAAACACCAATTTTGACGAATTTTGGCCCAACCGCGCAACTTTTGGCCAGTTGCTGCGGTTTCTTTCATGCAGGGACAATTTTTGGGGGCCAACGAGAAAGGAGCAGGCGATGCGCAGTTTTCGCGGCACGATGAATCGGGTGGAGTTGATCGGGCGGCTGGGGGCGGATCCGGAGGTGCGGCAGGTTGGGAATGGCGTTTCGTTTTGCCGGTTTAATTTGGCGACCAACCGGCCGGGCGCCAATGACGAGCAAGGGAAGCGCACGAGCGAGACCGAATGGACGACGGTCGAGGCGTGGGAGCGGCTGGCCGATGTGTGCGGCAATTACCTGCAAAAGGGGCGGCGGGTGATGGTGATGGGCAGCTTGCGTACCGACAAGTGGCAAGACAGCGAGAGCGGGCAAACCCGGTGGCGCACCTATGTACGGGCCGACGAGGTCATCTTCCTTGACGGCGGGGCGGGCCGGCAAGACGAAGAGGATGAGGAGTAACGAAGGGGCGCAAAGGAGGCAACAACGCAGAGCGTGTTAACGCCAAGGCGCAGAGGACGCAACGGGCGCAAAGGGTAGCGTGAGGGACTACGAGCGGGTGAGGCGCACGGTAGACGCAGCATCGGCAGACGGGCCAAAGGGGGCCAAGGCGCATAGGATGTGGTGAGAGGCGATTCTGCTGAGCCTCGCCATTCCCAACCCTATGTGCCTTGGTTCAAGGTCGGGCAGAACACATAAGGGCAGCTATGGTGGATGGCGTTGGGATGGGCTGGTGGATCCTCGCCCCCAGTTCAAGGGTGGACAGCACATCGGTGCGGTATCCGGCCCTGAAGGGCCGGGCGAGGTTTACGACGCCCGCGGCGCGGGCTGCTGGCCCTCACCCCCAGCCCCGCTCCTAGGGAAAGGAATAGCCGCAAAAAGACGCAAAAGGCACAAAAATGTTTTATGCCTCTTGTGGCGCTTGGTAGCTATCACCTCCCTCAGCGGGTTCAAGGGAGGACAGAACACATGAGCGCAGATATGATTGATGACTTTGCGATGCGCTGGTGGATCCTCACCCCCAGCCCCGCTCCCACTGGCGCGGGAGAGGGGCGCGGCGAGCCGGGCGTTGAGGCATTGCACAGCACATCTGTCCAGAACCCGGCCCTGAAGGGCCGGGCTGGGGTTACGAAGCCCGCTGCGCGGGCTGCTGCCCTCACCCCCAGCCCCGCTCCCACTGGCGCGGGAGAGGGGCGCGGCGAGCCGGGCGTTGAGGCATCGCACAGCGATCAACGGTTATGTTTGACTACACGTTCGGTTCGACCCACAAGTGCTTGGGGCGGTGTATCCCCCTGTGCGACTGAGCGATTACTCCTCGGCGAAGAGCGGGGTCGAGAGATAGCGTTCGCCGTTGGACGGCACGATAAAGACGATCAGCTTCCCAGCGTTTTCCGGGCGGCGGGCAACGCGGAGGGCAGCGGTGGCGGCGGCGCCGCTCGAAATGCCGACCATCAACCCTTCTTCGCGGGCCAGCCGGCGCGCCATTGCAAAGGCATCTTCGTTGCTGACCTGCTGAATCTCATCGAGAATGGAGGTGTTCAACACATCAGGAATAAAACCGGCGCCAATGCCCTGAATCTTGTGCGGGCCGGGCTTGCCGCCCGACAACACCGGCGAGGCTTCCGGTTCGACGGCGACGATCCGCAGGCTGGGCCGGCGCGGCTTGAGCACCTCGCCGATGCCGGTGAGGGTGCCGCCGGTGCCGACGCCGCCGACGATAATGTCAACTTGCCCATCGGTGTCGCGCCAAATCTCTTCGGCAGTGGTAGCACGGTGAATCGCCGGGTTGGCGGGGTTCTTAAACTGCTGGGGCATAAAGCTATTGGGAATCTCGGCTAGCAGCTCCTCGGCGCGGGCGATGGCGCCGCGCATGCCCTCACTGCCCGGCGTCAGCACCAATTCCGCGCCGAAGCCACGCAGCAGCTTGCGCCGTTCGATGCTCATCGTTTCGGGCATAGTGAGGATGAGGCGATAGCCGCGGGCAGCGGCCACCAGCGCCAAGCCGATGCCGGTATTGCCGCTGGTCGGCTCAATCAGCACCGTCTCGCCGGGGCGGATCAGCCCCTCGCGCTCGGCGGCATCGATCATCGCCAACCCAATCCGATCCTTCACCGAGCTGGCCGGATTAAAGAATTCGAGTTTGGCGACCACGGTGGCGCGGGTGTCATTCACGCGGTTGAGGCGCACCAGCGGCGTATTGCCGATCAATTCGGTGATCGAGTTGTAAATGCGGGCCACGGTAGGCTCCTTTGTGTGGTTCAGGCGAATCTCTGCTCATATTGTAATCAAGCTGGCACCAAATGTCAATTTGTTATGCAAGAAAGTCAAGTTTTTCAAGATAGCACTGCTCGGATCAGATCGTGTTATACTAAGCGACGCAAGCAAGCCAACACGGGAGGGAGCAGCTATGCGCGGTCGCTCAGTGCGTCCGGTCGATCGAGCGGGTGGCGGGGAAGAGGCAATCCGGTTAACGCGATGTGCCGGCACATGGCTGGCCGATCCACCCGACGCTGCCGAACAAGCGCGAATTGCAGAGGCGGTGCGGGCCTTAAACGGCCAGCGCGCGGTAGCATTGGCGTTGCACCGGGATCAAGCCGCGCTCGATGCCTACTGCGTCGAGTTATTCCGCGACCCGATGTTTGATCCGCTGCACATCGGGCCAGAGATCATTCAGCGCATCATTGCCAAGCTCGGTGAACCACCAGTGGACGATGAGGCGAACACGGCTGCTTTTTCAGAGTATTTGCAGCGCGCGGTGCTGTTGTTTGCGCTGCCCAACCCGCGCCGCTTGCTAGCGACGCAATTGCGGCGCTACCTGCCGCGCTTTACCGAGGCTGGCGATTGGAAGGCGGCGGTAGCGATTGACTACAGCGCGTTCCGCACCTCGCTCGGCAATGAGGTGACGCCGTTTTTGGCCCAGATGACGCTGGCCGGGTTGGCCGACTACTACGATGAGCTGCCAGAGGCATAAGCGGCGGGTTGCAACAATCACAAAATATGGTATAATGCACGGGCGTTAGGCCCCCATCGTCTAGTGGCCTAGGACATCACCCTTTCAAGGTGGAGATCGCGGGTTCGAATCCCGCTGGGGGCACCAACGAAAGCGCGCCGCACTCACTGCGGCGCGCTTCATGTTTTGACATTAGCTTGACCGATTCTCTGAGTTTGCCCACGCCGGCGCGCGTTTTTCGACGAACGCGGCGACCCCCTCTTGGGCGCAGGGTTCCATCATATTGCAAGCCATCGTCTGGCCGGCGAGTTGGTAGGCTTCTTCCATCGGCAGCTCGATCTGGCGGTAGAAGAGCGACTTGCCGATGGCAATCGACTCTGCCGGCTTGGACAGGATCGCATCAACTAGCCGCTGCACCTCGGCGTCGAGTTCGGCGGGTGGCGCGACCCGATTGACCAATCCCAGCCGTTGGGCGGTCGGGGCATCGATAAACTCGCCGGTGACGAGCATCTCAAAGGCGGCTTTGCGCCCAATGTTGCGCGACAGCGCGACCGATGGCGTCGAACAGAAGAGACCGACGTTAATCCCTGACACCGCAAATTTGGCTTCGGTCGAGGCGACGGCGAGATCGCACATCGCGACTAACTGGCAGCCGGCGGCGGTAGCGATGCCATGCACACGGGCGATAACCGGCTGCGGCATGCGCTGAATGGTCAGCATCATCTGTGAACAGCGGGCGAAGAGGTCTTCGTAGTACTGCTGGTCGGGATGGGCCTGCATCTGCTTGAGATCGTGGCCGGCGCAGAACGCTTTGCCGGCGGCGGCCAGCACCACCACCCGCGCCTGCGGATTGGCGGCGATCGCGTCAAGCTCGGCTTGCAACGCGGCCAGCATCTCGTCGGAAAGAGCGTTGAACTGGCGAGGGCGGTTAAGGGTGAGGCGGGCAATGCCGCGCCCGTCAATGTCGCTCAGGACGTAAGGCTCGACGGCGGTCTCGCTTGGTTGCATGGTCATCTCCTTTGATGTGTTACCGCGGAGGACGCAGAGGATGATGCACCTTTCAGCATCTGCTGCGGTAAGCCGGTATGGGCATGGTTCGGCGCGATGGGATACTCGTATGTTATTGTACACGAAGACGGACTTTGGTGTGCGGCGGGGAATTAGTTCCCGGCGCCGCCAGTCATTTTCCACCATTTCAACCCCCGTTCGGGTATTCCGAATTTGGTTATCGACAACGCTGCTCGCCCCCCCTATAATCACAATCACCGCGGAGACAAAACTAAATCCCAATACCGTGACGCGGCAAGGGCGCTGAGGATTCGTTCACAGGGAGGTGATGGCATGACGGTGTCCGAGACGATGGCGGAGACCACCGTAGCTGGCGCGCGCCCAATGAATGGGCGGGAGTATCTTGAGAGCCTGCGCGACGATCGAGTGGTCTACTTTCAAGGCGAGCGGGTAAAGGATATTACCACGCATCCGGCCTTCCGCAATTCGGCGCGGATGGTGGCGCGGTGGTACGATCGCCTGCACGAGCTGCACCAAGAGGACGTGGCGCGCGGCGGGCCGGAGAACTGGAAGTGGACGATGCCGACCGATACCGGCAGCGGCGGCTGGACCCACCCCTTCTTTGTTGGCTCGCGCACGGTTGCTGATCTGGTGCGGGCGCGCGATACAATTGCCGAGTTGCAGCGGGCGGTCTATGGTTGGATGGGCCGCGCCCCTGATTACAAAGCGGCTTTCACCGGCACGTTGGGCGCGAATGCCGAGTTTTACGCACCCTATCAAGAGAATGCGCGGCGCTGGTACCGCCGGACGCAGGAAGAGCTGATCTACTGGAACCACGCGATTGTCAATCCGCCGATCGACCGCAACCGCCCGCCGGATGAAGTTGGCGACGTGTTTATGCATGTCGAGCGCGAGACCGACGCCGGCCTGATTGTATCGGGGGCGAAGGTGGTGGCAACCGGCAGCGCGCTGACTCACGTTAACTTTATTGCTCACTATGGCCCGCTGCCGATTAAAGAGAAGCGGTTTGCGCTGATCTTCGCAGTGCCGATGAATGCTCCCGGCGTGAAGCTGATTGCGCGCACCTCCTACGAATATAATGCCGCGGTCACGGGCAGCCCCTTCGACTATCCGCTATCGAGCCGGCTGGATGAGAACGACTCGATCCTGATCTTCGACAAGGTGCTGATCCCGTGGGAAAATGTCTTTGTCTACGGCGATATTGAGAAGGTCAATACCTTCTTCCCGCTCTCGGGCTTTGGCCATCGCTTCCCCTTGCATGGCGGCGTGCGCTTTGCCGTCAAGCTCGATTTCATCACCGGCCTGATGCTCAAGGCGGTGGAAGCGACCGGGGTGGGCGAGTTCCGCGGCGTGCAGGCGCGGTTGGGCGAAATTGTCACCTATCGCAACCTCTTCTGGCAGTTGACCGAGGCGATGGTGCGCAACCCGATGCCGTGGGTTGATGGCTACCTCTTGCCCAACCTTGAGGCGGCATTCTCGTATCGGGTGATGGCGCCGGACGCCTACGTCAAGATTAAAGACCTGATCGAGAAGGACGTGGCCAGTGCGCTGATCTATCTGCCATCGCACGCCGCCGATCTCAAGAACCCGGAAGTGCGCGCCTACCTCGATCGGTTTGTGCGCGGCTCAAACGGCTACAGCGCGCTCGATCGCATCAAGCTGATGAAGCTGCTCTGGGATGCGATGGGTACCGAGTTTGGCGGGAGGCACGAGCTGTACGAGCGCAATTACGCCGGCAATCACGAGAACATCCGCATCGAGACGCTGGGTGCGGCGATGGCGATGGGGGTGACGGCGCAGATGAAGGCATTTGCCGAGCGCTGCATGGCCGAATACGACCTCGATGGCTGGACGGCGGCTGATTTGGTGAATCCGGATGATGTCAATGTGGTGATGAACCAGCGCTAACACACGCAAGGAAGGAGGACAACAATGAGCGAGCCGATCTTCGACACCCATCAACTGGCCCATGTTGAGATTTTGACCCCGAAGCCAAATGAGACGCTCTGGTTCTTCCGCGATCTGCTCGGTATGGAGGTGACGACGCAGCAGGGGCAGTCGGTCTACCTGCGGGCCTACGAAGACTGGTACCATCACACGCTCAAGATCACTGAGGCGAAGGAGCCGGGTTTGGGCCATGTGTCGTGGCGGGCCAGCTCGCCGCAGGCACTCGAGCGGCGGGTGAAGGCGATCGAGGCGTCGGGCTTGGGCAAAGGTTGGATGGATGGCGATCTCGGCCATGGCGCGGCTTACCAATTCACCACCCCTGACGGCCACCCGATGGAGATTTTGTGGGAGGTGGAGTACTTCCAGCCGGCGGAAGATCAGAAGTCGCCGCTGCTCAACCGGCCGCAGAAGCGCCCGTTGCGCGGCGTGCCGGTGCGCCGGCTCGATCACGTCAATTTGCTCACCTCGGATGTGACGGTTAACAAGAACTTTATGATGGAGCAGTTGGGCTTCCGGCTGCGCGAGCATATTGTGCTGAACAATGGCATCGAGGCCGGCTGCTGGCTGAGCGTGTCGCCGTTGGTGCATGAGGTGGCGCTGATGCGTGACGGCAAAGGGGCGCGCGGCCGGTTGCACCACGTCTGCTACTGGTACGGCTACCCGCAGAACCTCAACGATCTGGCCGATGTCTTCCGCGAGCAGGGCATCTACATCGAGGCCGGCCCCGGCAAGCACGGTATCAGCCAAGCGATGTTTATGTATGTCTATGAACCGGGCGGCAACCGGGTCGAGCTGTTTGGCGATCCGGGCTATCTGATCTTCGACCCGGCGTGGAAGCCGATCACGTGGACGGAAGAGACGCTGGCGGCGGGGATTGTCTGGTTCGGCGGCAACTTGCCGGGTGAGTTCTTCCTCTACGGCACGCCGGTGGTGCATGAGCACGAGCCGGCGATGGCGGCGGGGTAGGTTGGTAGTCGCGGCCCTTCAGGGCGGGCAGATGCGCCCGGCCCTGAAGGGTTCAAGGGCGGATAGATCACACGAGTGCAGATGTGGTTGATGGCGTTGGGATGTACTGGTGCATCCTCACCCCCAGCCCCTCTCCCGCAACGCGGGTTTAAGGGCGGACAGAACATCTGTCCGGTACCCGGCCCTGAAGGGCCGGGCTAGGGTTACGAAGCCCGCTGCGCGGGCTGCTGGCCCTCACCCCCAGCCCCGCTCCCGCAGCGTGGGAGAGGAGAGCGCAGCGCCGAGCGTGGCGGCATCGCACAGTGATCAACGGATGGTCTGGCCGCTCCTCAACCTCAAGGGCTGGGCGATGGTTACGAAGTCGGTGGCGCGGGTTGGAGAGATGGGAAGGTCGCTGTGTCTGGCCCATGTGCCTAGCCCTACAAGGCGGGGTGAAGGCTACGAAGCCCGCTGCGCGGGCTGGGGTGTGCGGATGAAACGGGCCTGTAGTTGCGCTTGCGATCTGCACTCTAAACCATAGCTAAGGAGGAAGCGATGTTGCAGACTCTGCAAAAGGCGGCGCGCGCGCTCACGCTCTTTACCCCGGCCAACCCGGAATGGAGTGTGGGCGAGATGGCGAAGGCGCTCGAGCTGCCCAAATCGAGCGTCTCGGAGCTGCTCAGCAGTCTGGCCGAGCAGGGTCTGTTGCGCCGGGTTGGCACTGGTCGCTACCGGTTGGGTTGGCGTCTGCTTGAGTTGGGGCAGACGCTGCTCAAGACCACCGAGTTCCGTGACGAAGCGCGGGCGGTGATGCAAGAGATGGTGGCGGCGTGGGGTGAGACAATGCATCTGGCTGTGCTGGAAGCGGGGACGGTGGTTTATCTTGAGAAGTTGCGCGGCCAGCAGGGATTGCAGGTCGAGTTGTCGGGGATTGGGGTGCGGTTGCCGGCTCACTGTTCAGGGGTGGGCAAAGTCTTGCTGGCCCACCAACCATGGAGTGAAGTGCTGCGGGTGGTTGGTGATGAGCAACTGTACCCGTTTACGCCCAATACCATCACCTCGCTTGATGCGTTGGCAGCCGAATTGACGCGGGTGCGGCAGCAGGGGTACGCCTACGATCTCGAAGAGGTATCGATTGGGTTGTGCTGTGTAGCAGCGCCGATTCGCAACTACGAAGGGCAGGTTATCGCCGCGGTGAGCTTTTCGGCGCCGACCCATCGCTTTCGCACCCACCGCGACCAATACACGCGAGCGATTGTTGAGGGCGCGCAGCGCATTTCTGAGCGGCTGGGCTATTATGGAGGAACGTCTGCATGCAAGCCGATAAAGTCAAAGTCGCCATCCTCGGTTCCGGCAATATAGGCGCCGACCTGATGTATAAGCTGCTAAGGCAGCCGGGGCCGATGGAATTGGCGTTGGTGGCCGGGATCGATCCGGCATCGGAAGGATTGGCGCGGGCACGGCAGTTAGGGATTGCAACCAGTGCCAATGGCATTGAGGCCATTCTCGCCGATCCTGAGATTCGGATAGTGTTTGATGCCACCAGCGCCAAAGCGCATGTGCGCCATGCCAAATTATTGCGCGAGAGCGGGCGCATCGCGATTGACCTTACTCCGGCGGCGCGCGGGCCGTATGTGGTGCCGCCGGTCAATCTCGGCGAGCATCTGCGCGCGGCGAATGTCAACTTGATCACCTGCGGCGGGCAGGCCACCATCCCGCTGGTGTATGCGGTGAGCCGGGTGACGCCGGTGCGTTACGCCGAGATGGTGAGCACGGTTGCGAGCCGTTCGGCGGGGCCGGGCACACGCCAGAATATTGATGAGTTTACCTTTACGACGGCGCGCGGGCTTGAGGCGATCGGCGGCGCGCAGGAAGCCAAGGCGATTATTATTCTCAATCCGGCCAATCCGCCAATTTTGATGCGCAACACCATCTATGTGATGCCGGAAGGCGATTTTGATGAAGCCGCCGTCCAAGACTCGGTCGCGCAAATGGTGGCCGATGTCCAACATTACGTCCCCGGCTACCGGCTCAAGAATCTACCGGTTGTCGAGCGGCGGGCGACACCGTGGGGCGAACGGCCAGTGATCATTATGCTGCTCGAAGTGGAGGGCGCTGGCGACTTTCTGCCGCCCTACGCCGGCAATCTCGACATCATGACGGCGGCGGCCCGGCGAGTCGGTGAACTCTTCGCCGCCCATCTCTTGAAAACCATGGAGGTGACGGCATGAAAGCGCCGCGCCTAACCGATACCACCTTGCGCGACGGTTCGCACCCGATGCGCCACCAATTCACCCGCGAGCAAGTAGCGAGCATTGTGCAGGCGCTCGATCGGGCTGGCGTGCCGGTGATCGAGGTCAGCCACGGCGATGGGTTGGCCGGATCGTCGTTGCAATACGGCTTTTCGCACACATCGGAATTTGATCTGATCGAGACGGCGCGCAGCCACGCCGAACGCGCCAAGATCGCTGCGCTCATGCTGCCGGGCATTGGCACGCGCCAAGAGTTGAAAGAGGCGGTCGCGCGCGGGATTCAAGTCGTGCGGATTGCGACCCAATGCACTGAGGCGGATGTTTCCGAACAGCATTTTGGGTTGGCGAAAGAATTGGGCTTAGAGACGGTCGGCTTTCTGATGATGGCCCACATGCGCCCGCCAGAAGCCTTGGCCGAGCAGGCAAAGTTGATGGAGTCGTATGGCGCCGATTGCGTCTATATCGTTGATTCGGCGGGCGCAATGTTGCCGTCTGACGCGGCGGCACGGGTGCGGGCGTTGAAGGAAGCGCTCTCGGTGCAGGTCGGCTTTCACGCTCACAACAACCTTGGCCTAGGGATTGGCAACACACTGGCCGCGCTCGAAGCCGGCGCCGACCAGATCGACGGCTGTCTGCGCGGGTTGGGGGCGGGGGCCGGCAATGCCGCTACCGAGCTGTTGGCAGCCGTGCTCGACCGGTTGGGCTTGAATCCCGGCCTCGATGTCTTTGGCCTGATGGACGCCGCCGAATACATCGTTGCGCCGATCATGCCCTTCCAACCCTTCCCCGATCGCGATGCGATCACGATTGGCTATGCCGGCGTCTACTCAACCTTCTTGTTGCACGCCAAACGGGCCGGCGCGCAGTACGGCGTTGATCCGCGCGAGATACTGGTTGAGCTAGGACGGCGGCAGGCGGTGGCCGGGCAAGAAGACTGGATCATCGACGTGGCGCTTGATTTGAGCCGGCGGCACACTGCCGGCACCCGCAAGGAGTCCCGCCTATGAGCAACCAATCCGCGGCTATGCTGGCCGATCCGGCGCTCGATCCGCGCTTGTTTCGCGCCACAATGGGCTGTTTTGCGACTGGGGTGACCGTTATCACCACTGCCCATAATGAAGTGGTGCATGGCATGACCGCCAACGCCTTTTTGTCGGTCTCGCTTGAGCCGCCGCTAGTGCTAGTGTCGATTGGACGCACGGCGAAAATGCATAGCTTGCTGGCCCCCGGCCGGCGCTACGGCGTGAGCAAGCTGAGCGAAGAGCAAGAGCATCTCAGCCGCCATTTCAGCGGCAAACCAGTGGCCGGCTTGCAGCCGCATTTCGTCTGGCACGCTGGCACACCGCTGATCGCCGAGGCGCTGGCCCATGTGGTGGCGCGGATTGTTGATGCCCATCCCGCCGGCGACCATACGCTCTTTATCGGCTTGGTTGAGTACCTTGCCTACCGCGAAGGTCGTCCGCTACTGTTCTACCGTGGCCAGTACGGCAAGCTGGCAGCGGTGTGAGGCAAATGAGACGCGGATGCACACGGATGGGGGGCGTCGTTGCTAGCTACCGGCTGAAGACAAGGAACGGCGATGGCTGAACAGATCATAACCGGTGCGTATACCACCAACCTCAACCGGCAAGGGCCGGCGGGAGGGCCGGCAATCCTCTTCATTCACGGGTCGGGGCCGGGCGCTAACGGCTGGTCGAATTGGCAACTGGCCTTGCCCGCGCTCGGCGAGCGGTGGGATTGTCTAGCACCCGATTTAGTGGGGTTTGGCGATAGCCAGCATCCCGATCCGCCGCCGAACGACATCCGGCGCTGGATGCGGGTGTGGGTCGATCAGATGCTGGCGCTGCTCGATACGCTGGGCGTAGGGCAGGTTGACCTTGTCGGCAACTCGATGGGCGGCGCGGTCGCGCTGCATCTGCTGCTCGAAGCGCCGCAGCGGTTCCGGCGGGTGGTGTTGATGGGGGCGATTGGCGCACCGTGCCGGCTCACGCCGGAACTCGACCGGTTGTGGGGATTCTACGATGATCCTTCGCCGGCACTGTTGGCCCAAGCGATTCGCTGGTTTGTTTATGACGATGCCTTTGTGCGCGACCGGCTCGACGAGATTGTGCGCATTCGCTATGCGGCTGCAATGCGGGCCGACGTGCGACGGTCGTACACAGCGATGTTTCCGGCGCCGCGCCAAACCCATCTCGACGCGCTGATCGTGCCTGATGCCGCGCTGCGCCGGATCGAGCAGCCGGTATTGTTGATCCATGGCCGTGACGATGCGATCGTGCCGGTTGATACCAGTTACTATCTGCTCAACCGCCTGCCCAACGCCGAATTGCATGTGATCGGGCGGTGCAGCCATTGGACGCAGATTGAGCATAGCCAGCGCTTTCACCAATTGGTGCGCGCATTTTTGGGTGAATAACTGTCAAAGGATTGGTCTCATGCTGCTGTTGCGCATCACGATGCTGGAAGGGCGCAGCGCCGAACAGAAAGCCGAATTGGCGCGCGCGGTATCGGCGGCGGCCGCCGAAGCGTTTGGCGTGCCGCTGGCCGAGGTGAGATTAATCATTCAGGAGATTCCGCCAACCCACTGGACGGTTGGCGGGACGTCGATGGCTGAATTGCGCCGGAACGAACCGGCGAGCGACGGGCAGCGGTAAATGCACAGGCGCCATGTGGTGAGGAATGATTATGGAGCTTACTCGGGCTGAAGATAGTTTGGCGACCACGATCCAGCATGCGCGGCGGTCGCTCCAGCCGGTCGCGAGCCGGGCCGGCGAGTGGGGCGTCGATTTGGCCGGCGCGTACCGTATTCAGCGAATGCGCGTGCCTGATGCACACTGCATTGGCTACAAACTCGGCCTGATCAGTCCGGCCAAGCAGCGCCAGATGGGTCTTGACCAACCGATATATGGCCGGATCAGCCGGGCAATGATCCGCGAGCGGGTGATCAACCTGAATGACTTCGTGCAGCCTCGGCTCGAACCAGAGCTAGCCGTGGTGTTGCGCAGTCCGTTGCCGGCCCACGCCGAACCGGGCATGGCGGCGCGCGCGGTAGGAGGCATCTTTCTTGGGCTTGACATTCTCGATAGCGTATGGGCCGATTACCGCTTTAGCGCCGTTGAAGTGATCGCCGACAACGCCTCGGGCGGCGGTTTTCTGCTCGGTGAGCGGCTGCACGAACCGATGCCGGACGGTGAGCTACGGCTGTACCTCAACGGCGAGCTGCGCGCGGCCGGGCCGGTGGCGGCATTGGGCAACCTTGCCCAGCAGCTCTGCTGGTTGGCGCAGGCGGCTGGCGGCCTTGCCGCCGGGCAGATCATCTTCCTTGGCTCACCGGCGCCGGCGATTCCGGCTGCGGCCGGCGTGCTCGAAGTCGTGCTCGGCGACGACATAGTGCAGGCGCAACTGGAAGGAGCAGGATGATGGACTATCCCTTTTTTCATGTGAGCCACTACATTGACGGCCAATTCGTTGATCGAGGGCCGCGGTTCGATATTCTCTACCCAGCGACCAACCATGTGATCGGGTCGGCGCCGGAGGCAGGAGCGGCTGAAGTTGATGCGGCGGTGCAGGCGGCGGCGCGGGCTTTTCGCCAATGGAGCCGGACGCCGGTGGCAGAGCGGCGATTGATTCTGAAGCGGTTTGCCCAACTGATCCGCGATCATGAAGCGGAGCTGGCTGCGATTGAGACGTGGGATGTTGGGCGACCGATCAGCGAAAATCGGGCCGGCTACATCCCGCGCATTGCCGCCAACATCGAGTTTTTTGCCGATTTTGCCGCCACCCACGGGAGCGAAGCCTACCCGATGGATAACGGCTATATCAATTATGTGCTGCGGCAGCCGGTGGGAGTCGCGGCCTTAATCGCGCCGTGGAATATCCCGCTCTTGCAGGCGACGTGGAAGATGGGGCCGGCGCTAGCGTTTGGCAATACGGTAGTGATGAAGCCGGCTGAGCTGACGCCGATTGGCACATGGCGGCTAGCGCAATTGGCCCATGAGGCCGGCGTACCGCCGGGAGTGATCAACGTCATTCATGGTTTCGGCCCCAATTCAGCCGGTGAATTTCTTACCAAACATCCTGACGTCAAGCTGATCTCATTCACTGGCGAAACCACCACCGGCAAGATCATCATGGCCGCTGCCTCATCCACCCTCAAGCGCGTCTCGTTTGAATTGGGCGGCAAAGGCGCGAATCTCATCTTCGCCGACGCCGATCTCGACCGGGCAGTTGCCATCAGCCTGCGCTCATCCTTCTTCAACCAAGGCGAGTTCTGTCTGGCCGGGCCGCGGCTGCTGGTGCAGCGCCCGATCTACGACGCCTTCCTTGAGCGTTTCCGAGCGGCAGCCGCCAACCTCACCGTTGGCGATCCGTTCGCTGCCAGCACTAAAGTCGGCGCACTGATCTCGCGCGAACATCACGAACGGGTGAGCAGCTACATCGCTATCGCCCGCGATAGCGGCGCGCGCATCATTCAGGGAGGAACGCAGCCCAATTTGCCATCGCCCTTCGATCAGGGCAACTTCTTACAGCCAACGATTATTGTCGATGTCCAGCCCCGCGATCGGGTGTGCCAAGAAGAGATCTTTGGGCCGGTAGTGACGGTTGCGCCGTTCGATGATGAGGAAGAAGCGATTGCAATTGCCAACGGAGTTGGTTACGGCCTCTCAGCAGTTGTGCAGACGCGCGACGTCGGGCGCGCAGTGCGGTTAGGCGCGGCGCTCGAAGCGGGCACGATCTGGATCAACGACTTCTTTGTGCGCGACCTGCGGGTGCCGTTTGGCGGTATGAAAAACAGCGGCATCGGGCGCGAAGGCGGCCACTACAGCCTAGAGTTCTACACGGAGGCGAAGACGATATGCCTGAGCAACCAGTAACTGAAGCCGTCATCGCCGAACTCGCGCAGCGTCTCGACCGGGCGTGGGAAGAGCGCTTCACCATCGCGCCGCTGACCGAAAGCGCCGGGATTAGCGATGCGGCTACCGCCTACCGCATCCAAACCCACTGGACGGAACTGCGCCTTGGGCGGGGCGAGCGGATCATCGGGCGCAAAATTGGCCTCACCAGCAAAGCGGTGCAAGAACAAATGGGAGTCAACGAGCCGGACTACGGTACACTCTGGGCTTCGCGCTATTTTCCGGCCGTTGGCGGGCGGGCCGAAGCGCCCTTCGAGGTCTTCTTGCAGCCGCGGGTCGAGGGTGAAATCGCCTTTCTGATCGGTGAAACGCTCGATTGGCCAGATATTACGCCGCAACAGGTGCTGGCTGCCACCGAAGCGTTGGCGGCTGCGATTGAAATTGTCGATAGCCGGATCGAACGCTGGCGGATCAAACTCGCCGACACCATCGCCGACAACGCCTCGTATGGCGGGCTGACGATCGGCGCGTGGAGCAAAGCGTTGCGCAGCAGTGACCTCCGCACCATTGGCATGGTCATGAGTCACAACGGGCGGCCCGCCGTATTCGGTACCGGTGCGGCGGCGCTCGGCCATCCGGCGCTGGCGGTGGCGTGGCTGGCCAACACATTGCGCAGCTTCGGCATCCCGCTGCGCGCCGGTGATATTGTTATCTCCGGCGCGTTGGCAGCCACTATTCCAGCCCAACGCGGCGATCTCTTTGTGCTCGAAATGCACGGCCAACCGCCGATCAGTTTACGGTTTGTGTGAGTGGATGCCCGGCAAGGGTGTGGCGGAAGACGTGAGGCGCTGGCGGGAACGCAACCGCTTGGTATGGAGTGTGGCAGTGCAACTGCCGCATACCTGCGCGCCGAGCGCGCGGCGGAAGACGTGAGGCGCCGGTGGGAACGCAGCCGCTTTATTATGGAGTGCGGCAGTGCAACTGCCGCATACCTGCGCGCCGAGCGCGCGGTAGAAGATGTGATGGCGCCGGCGGGAACGCAGCCGCTTGGTATGGTATGCGGCAGTGCAACTGCCGCATGTCATATTCGATCTGCGCGCCATAGAGAGCCGCTTAGTGATGGTATATTCACAGGAGTAACCAATGCCGATGCTTGAAGTCTTTTACAGTGGCGACCAACCGCCGAGCCGCGAACAAAAGCGGGCCTTCGCCGCCGCTGCTAGTGATATCTTCCAGCGGGTCATTGGCACCCCGCCGGGACGGCTGCAATTAGTCGTGCGCGTCCTTGACCGTGAAGACACGCTCGCAGTGTTGGCAGATGACGAGGAGACGAGACCGGATCAAGAATAGTTCCTCCTAAAAGCGAATGATAGCGAGGGTGTTGCCTTACGCATGTGCGTCATTGCAATGCCTGCTTCACAAGCGGGCGGCCCGCACTCCGGTGCTGCTGCGGGCGAGCGGCCCGCGCTCCGGTGCTGTTGCGGGCGAGCGGCCCGCGCTCCGGTGCTGTTGCGGGCGAGCGGCCCGCGCTCCGGTGCTGTTGCGGGCGAGCGGCCCGCGCTCCGGTGCTGTTGCGGGCGAGCGGCCCGCACTCCGGTGCTGTTGCGGGCGAGCGGCCCGCGCTCCGGTGCTGTTGCGGGCCAGCGGCCCGCACTCCGGTGCTGTTGCGGGCCAGCGGCCCGCGCTCCGGTGCTGTTGCGGGCCAGCGGCCCGCGCTCCCCGTGCGCTTCATCCCTTCACCACCTCTTCACAACTTCTCATTAATTCCGGCACGGGCATGTGTTATGACTCAGATAGGCGATACTCTAGTATAAAGCACTTTCAGGAGTAGACCATGCCCGCTGATCAGCGCGACCTCTTTGATCTCGGCTTGCAAGCCGATCTGGCCATGATGCAGCAACCGCTGCTCACTCGCCGGCGGCTTCTACGGCTCGGCTTGGTGGGAATCACCACCTTTCTGGCCGGCTGCACACCGATGTCCAATCCGGCAGCAACCCCCACCGCCGCGCCAAGCCCCACCGCTGTCCCCACCACCGCGCCGGCTGCGGCGGCGGCTACTGCGGCGCCAACCACGGCCCCTCCTACTACCATCGCACCCACAGCAGCTCCGACCAGCGTCGCGGTAGCCGAATGCGTCGATGCCATTCCGCGCGAAACCGCCGGCCCCTTCCCCGGCAACGGTGCGCAAGGCGCCAACCTCAACGTGCTCAGCCGGTCGGGAGTGGTGCGGCCCGACATCCGCACCAGTCTCGGCACTGGCAACACCGCTGCCGGCGTGCCATTGCGGCTCGAATTGAAGCTGGTGCGGGCAGGCGGCGACTGCGCGCCACTGGACGGCTACGCGATCTACGTTTGGCACTGTGACGCGCCGGGACGCTACTCGATGTACAGTCCCGGCGTCGAGGGCGAAGACTACTTGCGCGGGGTGCAGGCCGCCGGCGCGGATGGGATCGCTGTGTTTCAGACCATCTTCCCCGGCTGTTACGCCGGGCGCTGGCCACACATCCACTTCGAGATTTACCCCTCGCTTGAGCAAGCCACCAGCGCGCGTAACGTAGTGCATACGTCGCAACTGGCCTTTCCCGCCGATATTAGCCGGCAAGTGTACGCCGATGCCCAATACGGCAACAGCCTGCGCAATCTCGGCCAACTCTCACTCGAACGAGATGGCGTCTTCCGCGACGGCTGGGAGCAGCAGATGGCGACTGTCACCGGCTCGATCAACGACGGGCTGGTGGCGCGGTTGACGATCGGCGTGCCGGGGGTGTGAGGAAGACACTTTGTGGCGGGTGCGGGGGAGCTGCGCAGAGGAATAGCCACAAAAAGACGCAAAAGGCGCAAAAGTTTTTGGTTGGAACGCTGCGTAGTATTTAGAGGGTGATACCCCGTTTTCCCCTGCACCTTTGGCGGGAAAACATTGCACGGAATAGCCGCAAAAAGACGCAAAAGGCACAAAAATCGTTGGTTAGAACGCTGTGTGGTATACAGCAGATGTTTCCCGCAACCCTTGGCGATCTTCGCGTTCTTTGCGTCTTTGCGTTGACCGTCTCTGCGCCTTTGCGGAGCCGGACGTCCGTCCGGCTCTACTGCGTCTTTGCATTGACGCTCTTACTCCCTTATGGTGGGTGAGCGGTTCAAGCGTGAAAAACGGCTTAGCGCCTATGTCCGTGAGTAGGTTGGCCTCTTCGCTTCCTTTGCCAAAATGTCTTTCAAATTCGGCAACTGCTCACCGGTAACGACGACGATCTGGCGGGCTTTGGCTTGGTCGGAAAATGATCGCCAAGCGTCAGGATTAGCGTTTTGGCTGCTGCGGGCCGCAATAAATAGCTTGACGACGAATGAACCGCCGATCAGATCAGTGATCGATTGGAGTTTGTCGAGGTAAATCGTTCTGAAAGGGCTCTGATCGGTTTTGCATTCGGCAATCAACAGCGAAGCCGCAGAAGTGGCGGCAAGATCGAGCTGATTCATCGCAGCTTGTCCGGCGATTGGCATCTCAAGCCCGTACTGGCAATCATCGAAACAGCCAGCTTGGCGCGCCGCATCCCACGCAACAATTTCAAGCCATAGACCATCGACGAATTTCCACAAATCCTGATGTACCTGATGCAGGTTGTATGCACCATGTTGGCGCTGGTATTGATCGATGAAACCGGCATCGCTAAGCAGTGGCAGCCAGTTCTGCATAGCCCGTGTTAGCGATATGCCTTTCAACCAGCGCGGCCCGCTATAGCTAGCATTTGCCTCCACTTTGCGCAACTGCTCACGAAACTCAATCGCCTCATCCGGCGCTTGCGCCATCTGGCGAGAGAGTTCGAGCCACGATTGCGGCGGTGGCGGTGCAGGGTTTGCCTTGCGTTGGTAGATGCGGAGATAGTCGGTGACGGATAGCCGGTATGGATCACCCTGTGGCGGCTGGCCGGCCAGCACAATCACCCGCCGGCTATTGGTATCGAAGTACCACACATCCGCCCCCTTATCACGCCCCACCTCATACGCCCCAATGCTCATAATGGTTGTGGCGCAGGTGACGTTACACACCCAACGCATTTCAGGATGCGAGGCGATGACGTTAGCACAGGCTTGTTTGATTTGATCGAGATCAAAGGCATCAACTGCGGCTGGCGGCAAGATTGTGCTCCCAATATTTTTGAGCGCGGGATACACCATCTCCCACGCTTGGCCGGGTCTGAGCGCCTCGTGCGATGCAATCGGCGCAATAACTTGTGGACGGAGGTGCTGCGCGCTTAAGATATTCGGCGTCTGCCGGCCACCGATCAGGATGAGGAGGGCGGTTGGCTGCTGAGTCATACGCGGTTGCTCCGGGCCGGTTGCAAGGTGGCGATAGGTGGTTGGGCCAGCCGGGTTGGGCTGGATGGTTGGGATGTTTGTGCTAGCGTGGCGTTCGGTTAGGGTTGGAATGCGAGCTACATTGACTATTTGAGACGTGTGAAATCTGCTGACACGCTTGCCGGTAAGTGTTCAATAATTCGCTGATGCCGGCTTTTCACTCAATACTCCCCCTTCACTTTTTTCGTTTTAGGTGAAGGATCATCTTACCGGCTTTCTGCTCGACACTAACTACCTCAACGCGGGCAGAGTCTTTTTGCAGGCGATAGTTTGGCACGCCGGGTTCACGTTTCAAAATAGCTATGACATTAGGATGGCCGAGTACCTCAATCAGGAATATCTCGTCATCGCCATCGATAACTTTACCAGTGAAGATATCTCCTACCTGCTTCGGTGACTTTAGCGCTGCCGATGGCTGGTCATTCTGCGATGATGCCGGTTCAAGGTGATCTACCGGTACCGGTTTGGGCGGCGCAATCGGCGGAACTTCCGCTTCGATCGCTTTGCGCACCGCTTCCGGGACGTTGCGATAGTAGCGCAGCAGCCGCAATGCCCACCCCAGCGTTTGCACCATCTCGTCATAGTCCATCCCCGTGAGGTGGCGTTGGCAGGCGGCGAGGATTTCGCGGTAATAGTCGAGGGTCTGGTTAGAGCGAATAACCACACGTCCATCTTTGACGATGGCATGGAGATAGGTAAAGAAGGCTTTGGGGTCGCGTTTGCTGCGTAGATACGCCAGCGCTTTCTGCGCCTCGTTGGGATCGACGCTGCTGCCGGCAAGATCGGCGGCGAGTTGTTCGGCGGTGGTGAAGATCATGACGAAAATCCTGTTCTTTTAAATGTTCATTTGATGTGTTATTTGGTTTAAGAAGCAGCCTGTTATTTCCACACCATCATCCTCTTCGGTCGCTTCGGTGTTGAGCTGAACCTATGGTCACGCTAACCTAGGCGCTACGTGATCCCGTGCGGAATATTCCGCACGGGATCAATAACTTCTGCTTGGGCAATCCCGATCCTCGCGCGGCCAGCGCAAGACATCGGCGAGCTTGGCGAGTTGCGGTTGCAAGACGAGCTTGGTTCCAGCGGCGATCAGTTCGCCAATCGTTGGCGTGGCGGCGGCAGCATCGTCGCCGCTGTAACGCGCTTTGGGATTGTCGCACTGCAAGACCGGCTGGCTGATTTCGATGGTGCCGAGGCAGGCCGGTTTACCGCCGCCGAGTTTGGGGCAGAAGCTTGGTTGGCCGAGCCCCAGCGCGATCAAGATCACTCCCAATTCTTCTTTGGTGAGGTTGTTAAAGGTCATTCGCAGGCGGAAGGTGCTGCCGGCAGCGCACGCTTCAAGCGGGAGGTTGCCTTTGGCGAGGTTGCCATGCATGTAGAACTTGCGTCCGCGCGCGCGGCGATTCTCATCGAAATAGGTATTGAATGACTCGGCGCGGGGGCGGAAGAGTTGCGGCGACGGGATAATCTCAACCTGCCCTGTCTGGAGGGTTGCGTCGGCAAAGTTCACCGAGCCTAAATACCCCAGCGCGCCAAAGATGCGTCCGGACAGATCAAGTCCACGCTTATCGATAGACCGGGGTGGTAGATATTTGCTCGCCAGTTCGCGAGAGCGGGTGATGGTGACAGCCGAGGGAGTAATCGCTTCCACAATGCTACGGATGCAGCCTTTGAGCGAGGTACCGGGTATTGCCAGCGTGCCGCCGGTGCGGAAGTGAGCTTTGACCAGCGGGTATTGCTTGTTGTTTGGCTGCTGCTCAAGCAAGCCGGAGGCGACATGCACCGGCGATCGAGCCGTGATCACGGCTTCGAGCACGCCGCTCAACGCTTCGGCGCGGTAGCGATGATGACCAGCCGGTGGCTGTAACGGCGGCTGTTGATCAGGCAGAGGGACAAAATCGTACGGTTTGGGTGCAGATGGTTGAAAAGGGCCGCTGCCGAATGATTTCGTCATTTGATTTCTCCCGCTATGTACCGCGTGAACTGTGCTGCGCCGTTGGGGGCATGGTAGGTGTAGTAGACTAGTTGCTGCCGCTTGCCGCTCTGGATCAGTGGCCGTTGCGGATGTTCGCGCACTTCCCAAGCGCTGGCCAGTGTTCGCGCTCCAGGTATCGTAAGCGCTCGTTCGCTCAAAATCAATACATCGAAGGCGTCGCTATCGAGCTGTTTCCAGCGCACTTCAGCTTGCTGGCTGAAGGCATGACCGAAGTCACGGTTCACATCAATCTGCGCCGAACGTTCCAACGCTGTTAAGGCAGGGGCTTGCCACAGATGGGTGCCGCTGAAGTACCAGCAGGGCAAGCCAACCTGCTGCGTGATCAGATCGCGCAGTTGGGCAGCAGTGATCGGCGCGCAACGGTAGATATACCCCTTCATAGCCCTATCTCCCGCCGCCACGCTGGCATGCACGCCTTCCATACCGCCAACACTTGCTCGTTGCCGTTAGCGACCAGCGTTACGCCGAAGAAGTCGTCGGCGCGGTAGGCCAAGCCGGGTGGCAGATCAATCAAATCATCCTCGCGCGGCGGGAGATCGTACGCTTTGAAGCGTTCGTCGCAGAGTGCGCCTAACCCGGCGAGTTTCGTGGCCGGTGCGACGGCTTGACCGCTAAGCAAGCGCAGCGTGCCATCAACCAGTTCGCAGGTCGGGTAGTATAGGCGCAACTCGTCGAAGTTCACCTTAACCCGGCCCAAACCGCGCGATTTGCCAAAACCAATCCCAATCCGGCCTTCGGCCAGATCGCGCAGGGCTAACCCCAGCAGGGCAAGGTGGGCTAAGGTCAGATTCTTGAAGGTGATCTGGGTTTGAAACTTGCCGGCAACCACCGTTTCGTAGTTGAAGGGGCCGTGAGCTACCGACCCATAAATGCGATCGATGGCTACCCCATTCCGCTCTTCAATGGTCACCTCACCCACCGGATAGGCATCAGCGAAGCGCACCCGGCTGGCGAGGCTGGTGTGGCCAAAGATCTGGCTCACAAATGATGAGCGGCGGAAGATGACGGCGGTTTTGTTGGCTAGTTTATCGAGCTTTTCGCGCATTTGTTCAAAGTAGATACCTGATGAGAACGTAATGTCATCTCCACCTTTAACATACTCTTTGTATTTGCCGCGTTCCACCAATGGGTTATCGGCCAACGGCGGAATAAAGTCTTGGTCACTGCGGCGCTGCCGTGCGTGATCATAGCGTTCCGGGCCGTCGAGTGAGCGGCAGATGCGTTCGCATTGGGCGCGCACGACGCCTTTGAGCGATGAGCCGGGCAAGTAGACGTGCCCTTGGCTGCGGACAAACTCCATATCGGGCAGGGTCGGATCGGCGCCGCCGCTCTCGCCGGCTTTGATTAAGATCGGGCCGTCGGGTTCGATGGTCAAGCGGAGGCTGCCTTCAAGGAAGATCGCTTTATGCATGGTTGGTCACCTCCGGTTTGGCGTTGGCCCGGCGTTGCAATTCATCACGAAACGCGCGCTTCCAAGCATCGATAGTAGCGCTATCCGGTGTGTGGGTACGGGTGTCATCGAGAAATGCCAACAAGCTCTCAGCATCGCCGCGGCGTAGTTCGACAAAATCGTAAGACACGTTGTCGAGCCGCACATAACCCAACCCGCGGCTGCGGAAACCTCCCACCTGCATCTCGCCGCGGATCCACGGTTGCAAGCCGAGCACGACCATCCCCAACTGCCAATCGGTGGCGTTCTCCATCACCAACTCGAAATCAAAGCGCATCCCTGCCGGCACCACTTCGTAATCGTACAGCAGTCCTTGCTCGACGGTCTCGGTATCGCGGTTGAGCGCCACCCCATTGCGCACTTCAAACTGACCAAACCAGAGATCGGGATCGATCAGGGCATCCTTGAACAAGATCCGTCCGGCCAGCCATGGCGCGCCAAAAGTGAGTTCGATCATGGTTGATTTGGGCCAGACCTCTTTATCGAGATCAATCTTGTTCTCGCTTGCCAATCGCGCCCATTCGCGCATCTGCTGTTCGATACTATCGAAATCACGCACCTCGTGTTCAGCCACCGTGCGGATCAAGCCCTCAAGGCGGGCGCGAAATGCCCCCTTCAGCGATGCGCCGGGGATAAACGGACGGCCCAAGGCGTCACGCAAGACCGGCAGATCGTTGCCGATCACATCACTCTCGCGTCCGGCGCCGATGCGCAGCGCGGTCAAGGCGGTCAAGACGCCGCGCACTGAGAGCCGGTTGCGCAATGCTTCAAATGAATAGATGTTAGGCATTGGCTAGCTCCTGCAACTGGTTGAACCCGTCCTTTACCTCTTTGCCGTAGTAAAAGGCACGGTTCAGGTAGCCGATGAATAATCGGATAAGCTGAATATATGCTGCGCTGTGCAAGGCATCGGACGGTTCGTTAGGCATGTGAGCGTTCACCTCTTTGGCAACGGTCGCTGCCCACTCTTTAACCTCTTTACGGAGGCGCTTAATCAGGGTATGGCCAAAGCTGTTTTGGCCTTTGCCCCATTTTTCATCTTCGCGCGCGATCTGGTAGCGGATGAAGTTGATCACCACTTCGGGAGAGGAAGTTGTGGTAGCCACATTCAACAGATTGCGCAGTTGGCTTATTTCCATTCCTCTAGAGTCTTTCAGCATGGCTGCGGTTCGAGTGGCAAGATGAACTAATTCATCAAGGCGACGCTCAATCGCCTGCTGCAACAACAGCTCATGGCGGAGGCGCTGGGGATCGAGGGCATTGGCGCTGCTCATCACTTCTCCTTCTTCGCTTACACAAGGTTCAGCAAGTGAAACTCGTCGCAGATCCGCACCTGACCGTACCCTTCTTGACAGCGTTCACCAATGCCGTCGTGTTGGAGGGCAGCGAGTTTCTCAATTTCCTCAGCTTTCAAGGTTTTCGCGGTCGCAAAGACGTATACGCTGCCCATCGACACGGCAATATTGGTTGGTTTGGGCCGATGCCACTGGGTATGATAACCACCCACCGTTTTGGTGGTCGTAAACGAGCGGATCAAGGTGGCATCAATGCCAGTGATCGCCTTCAGTTGAGCGGTGCTAAACTCTTGGGTCGGGATCCAGCCGTCTTCAAGCAAGATAGCGTCTGACAGCAGGTTGACAGTGAAGATATGGCCGTCGATTGTACAAGGTTTGCCACCAAGTTCTTGATACAGTTGAACTTGCTGCTTGAAGCGCTCGGTCATTGCAACTATGCGTTCACGCAGATTCTCACTCGTCTCTGCCGCCGATTGCGCGTGGATCGCCACTGCGCCAAGACCGGTGGTTTGGCGTCCACCGAGATGAGTGATCTGGCGGAGGGCGGCAAGCACCGTATCACGCGCGTCGTCAGGGATCACCAAGCTGCCAAGGAAGCGGGTAGGAACAAGGTTATCCTTGGTGGGGCCGTAGTTATGATCTGAAGGCTGTGACGCAGATTCCCGAAGCATCGTTTCCCGGATGGCCAGCACCGTGTACAGTCGCTCGTCTTGGGCGGTGCCGCGCCGGCGGTTAATGCCGACGCGGGTTTGCATGCGCTGCTGCACCTTGCGAAACGCGATCGCATTATCGCGCAGGGTGTAAAACTTGGCGCCAGCCGCCTCCCATGGCCGCCCGTCAGACGAGGTGGGGGCGTAGATCAGGGCTGCCGGTTGCTGCTGTTCCCAGCAGACGCGCTGGTAAAGCGAGTCGTATACACGCTTGTCCTCGCCTTTCGGTTGGATGGCCGTCGCTGGCAGCGGGCGCACCCATGGATCGCCTTGGTACGCCGGATAGGCATTGTGGCAGCGGATAGCGCGCAGCAAGGGCAGGTTGGCCGGATTCTTGCCGAGAATCTGGCCGAGCGCGCCAAAGATAGCAGCACCGGGAATGTAGTCTAAGCTCCGGTTGAACTGGGCGCCGGGTTTGCGTTCCGGGAAGGCCAGCGGCGCTAGCGCTTCGATCTCAAGCCGCACGATCATGAGTGACCTCCGAGCTGCTGCACCAACGCCTGCAAATCTGCGCGCAATTGCGCTGCTGGACGCTCTTGTTCATCGAGAAAGACTTTTGCCTCAACTGTTGCCCAACCCAAACCGCGCGATTTCGCGCCACCCCAACGAGTGCTGAGATGCGCCGCCATCCAGAGGAGCGCCGCGTGAGACACGTCCGCAATTTGGCCGGTAATGGCGCGCGGCGAATGGAACCGAGTCGTCTCTAGGGCGGTCTCTTGAAACATCAGCAGGTTGTCGGCAGCCGTGCGGCGGGTGCGGTTGATCATCACCGAAGGGCGAATCAGGCTCTGATGTTGGATGTGTTCAGTGCGCAGCGCATCCATCTGCGCCAGATCGCCGATAACGCCGGGTAGATCGGCGAAAAAGAGCGGTGAGCGGGATTCAGGCGTGCCAAAGATGCGTTTAACCAAGGTATCTTTTTCGACGCGGGGATACGCATCAAACGGGCTAGGAATATCTTGCCCCAACCCACGCAGCACTTGCTCGACGGCCCAGCGCAAACGACCTTTCAATTGCGAGCCGGGAATGATCGGACGGCCCCAACCATCGCGGATAATACTCTTATCAGCAATAGTCATTACGCTACCGCCGGCGCCAATGCTAAAGGCTGTGCGGCTGGTAATGGTCAATTCAATGCGTAACTGCATAGCATCTCCATCACTGCTTGGCGGGCACAAACTCATAGGCTTCCAGCAGGTCTGGCCAAATCGTCTCGTAGCGCTGTCCTTTGCTCGTTATACCAATCTGTCGTGACCAAGGCGGGATCATAGGCGATGGAATACACCAAGCCTGATCAATATGCTTCGAGAGTACTTGGCTTAGATCGCCTAGGCGCGAACGGGTGTAGAGATACTCCATTGCACTATCAAAGATGCCAGCGGTGCGGTTGCGCAACAACACCCGCTGGATGCGGTAGAGTTGCGAGCGTGGCGCATTGGCCTGTTTCAGCGCCCGAATCGACGCCAGCAGACCGGCGAATTCGGCCCACGTGTAGGGGCGAGCGGTGAGACGGCGCTGGTTCTTTTCGGTGTCTTGCAACGCCTCAGCGCGGAAGGCATCGACACTATCGCTCACCATCCCGATCGACTTCAGCACCATAAAGTCAATCGCGCCGCCGAAGAAATGACAGGTCGCGTTCCGTTTGGCCAGCTTCTTCGCATTTTTTAGCAAATTTTCTACCAGATCGCGCAGGAAGAAGAAGGGGGTGTTTTCTTGGGCAATCAGCACCCCAGCCGAGAGGCCAACGGCGGGAGAAAAGGTGCGGATTGCTTGTGCAACAGGGTCGTCACCGTGGTACCGGATAAGTTCCTTTTGACTATTGTTCGTTATTTTGCGCGGGATCAGCGATCCAAGCCTTATCGTTAACTCTCGCTCGAAATACTGCGCAATCGTCAGCGCAATATCAAACGCTTTGTCTCCCGGTACAATGATGAAGAGATCATCGCCGCCGATGGCAAGAATCTCAAACGGATGCACATTCTTCACCGGCGTGAGATGCTCAGCCAAAGCAGTAAAAACAGCTTCTCTCGCTACCTCGCTCAACACTTGCGACACTTCGTAGTAGCGCTGAGGGGTGGTCAGCGTGGCCATGAGGCGACCGATATTGTTGCCGTCGGCGTAGATCAGGCCGATGTAGCGCGATGGCGAGGAAGCCGCAGCTATGTCGCCAAGATCAGAGGCTGGCTCAGCATCGGCGTAGTTAGGGTGACGAGCGTAGTTGCTTTGTTGATTCTTGCTCAGGAACTCGCGCCAGCGCGTTTCCCAAGAATTGCTCTTTAAGTCTGTCGGTACTTGCCACGGTTTCAGTGCTTTCGCAAGATCGCCAATATCTGCGCCTTTGACCGTGCGACCAACCGCTAGTTTGCGGGCCGATGCTTCGCTAAGCTGCCGGTCATCATTGCCGATTCGTGCTTTGATCACTGCCGGACGAACATCGCTGCTGTGGCATTTCTCGGCCCACGGTATCAACTCATAATGCGGCAGATAGCGCGGCTTGCCATGCCTAGTCCGTTCATCGCGCCGGCGGTGAAACATTGTTGCCAGCACCGTCACCAGCTCGCCAAAGGTCTTGCGATTGAAAAAGCGCCGCTTGAGGGCAGCTTCACTCTTGTCATTCGCAGCGAAGCCTGAATCGTCAGGGAGATAATAATACTGTTCCAGTTCCGCCCATTTGTTTGCATCTTGGCAGTCGCGAATAAAATCCTCAACCCAATAGAATGAATCTGTCAATTGCTCTGTCGCTTTGTCGAGAGAGGGTCTCTCCTCTGCATCCGTCGCTTCATCAGAGCAAAGTCTCCCCTCTGCCTCCGTCGCTTCGTCCGTGCGCAGTCGCTTATTTGGAGGCGTCGCTTGGTCGCGGAACAGTCTCCCATAGCGCAGTTCGAGCAGGTCGAAGCAAGCGGCGACGGCGACGCTGTTTGCGGTAAGGGTGTGTTCGGCGTAGGCGCATTCTACTTGAGTGGCCAGTTTTTGGCCTAAGTCACAGGGCGCGAAGGCCAAGAACGAGCCGCCGCTGGCATAGATGACATACGGATGCGGTTTGGAGGGATCTCCTTTCGGGAAGGCTTTGTGCCAAATCTGATGCACCTGCTGCTCGCCAACCCAATCGAGCAGCGCGCTAGCGCCGCGAATTTCAGGCAGTTTGGAGGCCTCAAAGACATAGCCCTTGATCTTGGTCGCGCCGCCGTAGACGAGCGCCAAGCGGCGGTGATTGGAATGCGCGTTAAGCTGTCGATTCAGTGCTTGCAGTTGCTCACGCGAGGGTTCGTCTTCAGCCGTGAGCACGCGCTTGACGAGGGCAATCAGATCATCGGAAGGGGGTTGCGGATGCGCAAGGCACTCGGCGATGACACGGTTGTAGTCAGGCGTATCTGACATAAAACCCTCAAGTCTATGTTCAGGAAAATAGTGCTCTTTATCATACCATCTCCGCATGAGTGGCGCAACCTCAATCGTTGGCTTTATTAGCGTTTTCAGAACATCCGTTCCAAAAACTCCTAACACCCATGTGGGTTTCGTGTGGGATAATGTGGGATAGTGTGGGATAACGTGGGATTGCGAGTGTCAAGCGATTTGGCGGGCGGGTGAGATCGGGCCGTTCTCGGATATAATGATCAGCAGGAATGGGACACGGATTCACACAGGTTGTGGGACGGATCGGGCGCATAGGACACGAACGCACCCGGATATGACGGATCGCTAAGGACAATGTTCGATTACATCCGTCAGTTTCTGTGTGACCTTATCGAACCAAGCGCATTCAGATCGAGCAGGTCTGCGGTAAAGAGATAGAACGTGACGTTACCATCAACCTCAACTGACGTGCGCGCGCTGGCCGAGTTTGCCGGGCGGGTGCGCGCGAATGTGGCGCGGGTGATCGTCGGCAAGGACGAGGCGATTGACCTGTTGTTGATCGCGTTGTTGTGCGGCGGGCATGGGTTGATCGAGGATGTTCCCGGGGTGGGGAAGACGATGCTGGCCCGCGCGCTGGCGCTGTCGTTGGGGTTGAGTTTCCGGCGGGTGCAGTGTACGCCGGATCTGTTGCCGAACGATTTGACCGGGGTGAGTGTCTATCGTCCCCAGACCGGCCAGTTTGTCTTTCAACCCGGCCCGCTCTTTAGCCATGTGTTGCTGGTTGATGAGATTAACCGGGCGACGCCGCGTACCCAAAGCGCTTTGCTCGAGGCGATGGGTGAGGGGCAGGTGAGCGTCGATGGCGCGACCCATCTGCTGCCGCAGCCGTTTTTGGTCTTGGCGACCCAGAATCCGATTGAGTTTGAAGGCACCTTTCCCTTGCCGGAGGCGCAGCTTGACCGGTTTTTGGTGCAGGTGCGGCTGGGCTATCCGTCGCCGGCTGAAGAGGTGCAGATGTTAGCGGCGCTGGCCGGTGAACATCCGATTACCCAGCTTGCGGCGGTGGTGGATGGGGCGCAAGTGCCGGCGTTGCAGCGGGCGTTGTATGGGGTGCGGGTGGCGCCGTCGTTGCGCGAGTATTTGGTGCGCGTGGCACAGGCGTTGCGCGCGCATCCCGATTTGGCGCTGGCGATGAGTCCGCGGGCGACGCTGGCTTTGTTTCGGGCCGGGCAGGCGCGGGCGGCGCTGGCCGGGCGCGATTATGTGTTGCCCGATGATTATAAGGCGCTAGCCGGGCCGGTCATTAGCCATCGCTTGCTGGTGCGGCCTGCGGCGGCGTTGCGTGGGCGCACGGCAGCGGATATTTTGGCTGAAGTGTTAGCAAGTGTCGAATTACCGCTAGAGTGAGGCGCAAAGGCGGTAAAACACAAAGGCGCAAAGAATGAAAAACGCAAAGGCGCAAAGGGCGCAGAGGACGCTAAGGTTTTTTGGTGTTTACTCCCAACCGTACTTGCGGCCCATCCTTACAATCATCTTTGCGACCTTTGCGTTTTTTGCGTCTTTGCGTTACATTCTTGCCGTCTTTGCCTCCTTTGCGCCTTTGCGTTACACTCTTGGCGTCTTTGCCTCCTCTGCGTCTTTGCGTTACACTCATTGCGACCTTCGCGTTAAGCCAACCTTTTGCATTCACACAGGAGTATCACTATGGCAGTGCTGACCCTGACCCGCAATGGGCCGGTGGCGACGCTGACCCTGCAACGTCCGGCGGTGCATAATGCGTTTAACCCGGAAGTGATCGCCGGCATCACCGAGGTCTGTCACGAGGTGCGGCATGATCCGGTGGTGCGGGTGCTGGTGGTGCAAGGCGACGGCCCTTCGTTTTGCGCAGGGGCCGATCTGAATTGGATGCGGAATAGTTTGGCGTATTCGCATGAAGAGAATGTCGCCGATGCGACCCGGCTTGATGCGATGTTTACCGCGCTCGATACGCTGCCGCAGGCGGTGGTGGCGCGGGTGCATGGGGCAGCCTTGGGGGGTGGGGTGGGGTTGGTCTGTTGCGCCGATTATGCAGTGGCTGCCGATGAGGCGGTGTTTGGCTTGACCGAAGTGCGGTTGGGGTTGTTGCCGGCAGTGATTGCCCGCTTTGTGGCGGCCCGGATCGGGTTTGGCCATGCCCGTGCCTTGTTCGTGACCGGGAGGCGGATCAAGGCGGCGCAGGCGCTGGCGATTGGGTTGGTGCATGAAGTGGTTTTGCCAGACCAGCTTGATACCGCGGTCGATAACGTCGTGGCTGATCTGCTGCGCTGCGGCCCGCAGGCGATTGCGGCCAGCAAGGAGTTGCTGCGCGCCGTGCGCACTGAGCCGCTGGCCGAGGTGCGCCGGTTGGCGATCGAGGCGATCGCGGCGGCGCGCACCGGCCCGGAGGGGCAGGCCGGCCTGCGGGCCTTTCTCGAACGGCAATCGCCGCCATGGTCGATGGGGTAGGCAAAGGCGCAAAGGGAGCAGAGACGCAAAGAGGGATAAACGCAAAGGCGCAGCGAACGCAGAGGTCGCTAAGGTTTTTTGGTGTTTACCCCAAACCGTACTTGTGGTCTATCCTTATCATCCACTTTGCGCCCTTTGCGCTCTTCGCGTCTTTGTGTTAAGCCCTTTGTGACCTTCGCGTGCTTCGCGTCTTTGCGTTAAGCCCTTTGTGACCTTCGCGTGCTTCGCGTCTTTGCGTTAAACAACCTTTGCGCCTTTGCATTCTCTGCGCCTTTGCCTAGGTTAGAGGTTGATCGTATGCCGGCATTTACTATTCGTCCCGCCACCACGAACGACGTACTGGATATAGCCCGTTTGATTGTCGAGTTGTACCACGCCGAATTGCCCGGCGCGCTGAGTGGCGCGCGCGAGGGGCAAGAGCGGCTGCTGGCGTATACGTTGGAGGCCAATGGTGCGGCTGCTTTTGATCACCGGTATGTGGTGTGCGATGAGCAACAGCGTGTGATCGGCACCGGTATGCTGCAATTCCCCGGCGCGCCGGTGTTCGAGCGCGCGCCGCGCGGCACGCTCGCGGCGGCGCTGCGCGAGATCGGCCTGCTACCGACGCTGCAATTAGCGGCCACCGTCTCTCGCACCCTGTTCGGCGTCTACCGGCACGATGATGCGCAGAGCGCCTTGATCCACAGCGTGGTGGTAGCAGCGGCGGCGCGCGGTCGTGGCGCAGGGCAGCTATTGATAGCCGCGCTGGAAGACCGCATCCGCACTCGTGGCTTGGCTCGCGCCCGGTTGCAGGTGCTAGTGAGCAATACCGGCGCGCAGCGATTCTATCGCCGGTTGGGCTATCGCGAAGTGTGGCGGTTAGACGGCTGGCGCGCCCGGTTGGGTTGGCCCAGCCTTGTGATGGAAAAGGATATTGTTTCCCTGTAGTGGACGCACGGCGCGCGGCCCCCGGCATGCAACCGCAACCCTATGCGGTGCAGAAGGTGATGGTGAACGGTCGCCCAATCGCGCCTTGCGGGCAATAGGTTTCGCAGAGCGGGCAAAAGTTGCAGGCATCAGCATCAACAATTACCGCGCAACCATCGCGCACCGCGACGGCGTGCGTCGGGCAGAGCGCGACGCAGATGCCGCAGCCGTTGCAGCGGTTGCGATCAATTTCGGGCAGCACGGTGACGGCGGATGGATGTGGTTGTACGTTCATACGCTCACCCCTTTTCAGTGCTTCTGCCCGCTACTATAATGGTGTTATCATCGATACGCAGTGACAATCGTCACATGAGCAGGTAGAGATTGAGCAACGAACGAATAGCCCAATTGCGCCGCGTGAGCTTCTGCACTCACCTGCCCGATCATGCCGTGCAGGCGTTAGCGATGATTGCCCAACCGCGCTCGTATCCGGCTGGCGCGGTGATCGTGCTGGCCGGCGAGCCGCCGCAGGCAATGTATACGATCGTCGCTGGGCGAGTGAAATTGACCCGGATTGCGCCCAATGGCCGCGAGCAGATTGTCAATGTGATGGGGGCCGGCCAGCATTGTAATGCGGTGCCGATTTTCGATGAAGGAGCCTGCCCGGTCAATGTCGAAGCGATTACCGATGTTGATCTGCTGGTGTTACCCATTGACCAGATGCGCCGGTTGGTGGCTGAGCATCCGCCGTTAGCGTTGGCATTGTTGCGCGAATTTGCCGGACGGCTGCGCCACATGGTCAATCTGATCGACAATATTGCCCTGCACAGCGTGCAAGGCCGTTTGGCGCAGTTATTGCTCAATCGCGCAACTGCTTCAGAACAGGGTGTATTAATGGCGCCGCTGACCCAAGCCGAAATGGCGGCGATGATCGGCACCGTGCGCGAGATGGTCAGCCGCACCTTGCATCAATTTGAAGGGCAAGGGTTGATCCGGATCGAGCGCGGCGCAATTGCAATTTGTGATCGCGAAGGGTTGGCGGCATGCGCTGAGGCGTGAGGCATCGTAGGGGATTAGCGCCGCTAAGCCCCTACGATGCCCCTACCCCGCGTAACGCGGCGATGGCCCCTTTCATGATTAAATCCCCGTCGTTGACAATGGTAATAAAGTTGAAGCCAAGCGCAGCCAGATCGGCGGCAATATCGGGGTTGGCGTAGATGCCGGTTGCCAACCCGCGTTGCCGGCACACGGCCACGATTTGGCTCAGCGCGGCCCGGAAGGGTGGCGCGTGGAAATCGACCGGCACCGGCAAGCCGAGGCTGAGGCTCAGATCAGCCGGCCCGACGTAGAGGCCATCGATGCCGGGTACGTCAGCAATCGCCTCAAGTTGTTCTAGTGCTTTTGCCGTCTCGATCATCGGCATCAGCACCGGCAGCCGCGCCACCGCAGCCGGTTCGGCGACGCCATGCGCGACCCCTACCCGCACCGGGCCATAACTGCGGATGCCTTCCGGCGGGAAGCGGCAGGCCGCCACTAGTGCCCGCACATCGTCGGGGCCATTGATCAGCGGCGCAATAATCCCGGCTGCGCCGCGATCGAGCGCGCGCATAATCGCAGCCGGTTCGTTCCATGCCAACCGGACAAAGACCGGACAGCGGCGCTGATCGATCGTATGCAGGATGTGCAATGCGGTGGGATCGTCAATCAGCCCATGTTGCAGATCGATGGTGAGCGAGGGAAAGCCGGCGGTCGCAAGCAATTCGGCGCTCCACGGGCTAGGGATGGTCAGCCACGCATTGTAGACGACGGCGCCGCTGGCCCAGTGCTGGCGAAGCGTGTCAATCATATCTCTCTCCGTGCTATTGCCAGAATGCGCTTATGGTAGCACATTCTGGCGATGGGCAGACAACCTGTGACTTCTGTCACATTCTGATGGGCCGGCGCTTGCTACGATAGAGCCAGCCAAAGGAACTGCCTGTTAGCTGCAAAGGAGAGTATGTATGGTACGCCTCTTGACACTCATTGCGCTGGTTGCCTTGTTAGCGGGTTGCGCCGCCGTTTCTGCCCCATCGGGCGCTGGGGTGCAGATGCCGGTCTTGCCGACAGTGGCCCCAGCGATGGAAGTGACCCATGATGTGATGTTGCCGGCCAATGCAGTGCCGGCGCCGGTCGGCGCGCGCCCGGCGCAGACGGTGACGGTTGAATTGACGACGCGCGAGGTGGTGGGGTATCTCGGTGATGGCAGCACATACACCTTTTGGACGTTTGATGGCACGGTTCCCGGCCCAATGATCCGGGTGCGGGCCGGTGATACGGTCGAGCTGGCGTTGACCAATGCGCCTGATAGCATGTTGCCGCATTCGATCGACTTGCACGCGGTCACTGGTCCCGGCGGCGGCGCGGTGGCGACGCAGGTCGCTCCCGGCCAGACCAAGCGGTTCCGCTTCAAGGCGCTCAACCCCGGTGTGTACGTCTATCACTGTGCGACGCCGCACATTCCGTCGCATATCGCCAATGGCATGTATGGCTTGATTGTGGTAGAGCCGGAAGGCGGTTTGCCGCCGGTCGATCGCGAGTTCTACGTGATGCAGGGTGATTTCTACACCCAACAGAACCACGGGACGCAGGGCCATCTGACCTTTAATCCGCTGGCAGTGAAAGATGAAAACCCGACCTACATCGTCTTTAATGGGCGGGCGGCTGGCCTGACTGGCGACAACGCGATGAAGGCGCGGGTTGGCGAGACGGTGCGGTTGTTCGTTGGCGTGGGTGGCCCGAACGTGAGCAGCAACTTCCACGTGATCGGCGAAATCTTCGATACGGTGTACGTCGAAGGTGGCAGTTTGCAGAACCACAACGTACAAACCACCACCATCCCGGCAGGTGGAGCGGTGATCATCGAATTCAAACTAGAAGTGCCGGGTACCTACATCTTGGTCGATCACGCGCTCAGCCGCGCAATCGATAAGGGAGCGATTGCGAAGATTGTGGTTGAAGGCGATCCGAACCCATCCGTTTTCGAGGCGGAAGAGATCAATACCGCCGGGCATTAGCAACTGGCAGCTCGTCAAGGTCGCACTGGCGGTTGAGAGTCTTTGACCACAGTCTCATCAGGCTCGTCGTTGACGGTCACTCCCAGCGCCCGCTCGATCCGGTCGAGGCGGGCGCTGATCGTGCGCCGCCATGCCTCTTGTTCAACCAGATTGACGCGCGTACGGTAGAGAATCTCTTCTTGCAGCCGGCGCACACCGCCGACGCGGTCGGCCAGCAATCCGATCAGAAAGATGATGAGCGCCATCAGGACCAATACGCTGCCTACCAGCAACGACTGGTCATTGGTGGCTGATAAGATGCCCAAACGGCGCCCAATGAACACAAACGCTGCCCACGCCAACAGAATGAAGCCCGGCGTGGCAAAGAAGAGGGCAATGTAGCTAAAGACTTTGAGCGGTTCGTAGGTGGTGTAGGTGCGGGCGATGATCGCCGCCTGCCGCTTGATGAAATTCCAATTGCCGCGGTGCAGGCGCGAGGGGCGCTTGACCGGGTTGGTGGTAATCGGCACCGCGACGATGGTGAGCCGCCGCTTGCCAGCTTGGATCAAGTTTTCTACGGTGTAGGAAAAATCTGACGTGACGAAGGTGCGCAAGGCGGCTTCGCGCGAGAGGGCGCGAAAGCCAGAGACAGTATCGGGGACGTTGGTTTCCGAGGCCCAACGCACCACCGCGCTGCCGACGTGTTGCAACGCCTTTTTCAGCGGCGAAAAGTGCTCGATCTGATGCACCTGCCGGTCGCCGATCACGATATCAGCCTTGCCGGCCAAAATAGGCTCGATCAGACGCGGAATCTCGCTGCCGGGGTATTGGTTGTCAGCGTCAGTATTAACAATAATGTCAGCGCCGAGGCGCAGCGCCGTGTCAACGCCGGTTTGGTAAGCGGTGGCCAACCCCTTGTTGGCGGTGTGGCGCACCACGTGGTCAGCGCCAGCGGCGAGCGCCACCGCCACCGTGTCGTCGGTGCAGCCATCGTCAATAATCAACACCTCAACCTGATCCACGCCGGGGATATGGCGGGGCACGGCGCGAATGACCTCGGCGATCGTATCGCGTTCGTTGAGGGCCGGAATCTGCACAATCAGTTTCATGCCCGTCCTGTTTGGCTAGTGTTGACGCAAAGGCGCAGCGACACGAAGACGCGCAGGATAGAGTTACACGCTCACTTGGCTCACACCCGCAATCCCTTAGCGTCTCTGCGCCTTTGCGTGCCTTACTTCGCGCCAGCCTCGCCGCTGATGAAGCGCTCGGTCAGTTCGCGCGCCTCGTAGTCGGTAAACTGGCGCGGCGGCGTCTTCATAAAGTAGCTGCTCGGCCCGTAGAGCGCGCCGCCGATGCCGCGGTCGAGCGCCAGCTTCGCGCAGCGGATCGCGTCGATCACCACGCCCGCCGAATTGGGCGAATCCCACACTTCCAGCTTCAGTTCGAGGTTCAGCGGCACATCGCCGAAGGTGGTGCCTTCCATGCGAATATAGCACCACTTGCGATCACCCAGCCACGGCACATAGTCGCTCGGCCCGACGTGAACATTCTCTGCCGGCAGCTCGTAGCCCAACTGCGACGTGACCGCATTGGTCTTGCTAATCTTCTTGCTCTCGAGCCGCTCACGTTCGAGCATATTGAGGAAGTCAGTGTTGCCGCCGAAATTCAACTGATAGGTGCGGTCAAGGCGCACGCCACGCTCTTTGAAGAGGGTGGTCAGCACGCGGTGGGTAATGGTCGCGCCGACTTGGCTCTTGATATCATCGCCGATGATCGGCAAGCCCTTCTCTTCAAACCGCCGCCGCCAATACTCTTGGCTGGCGATGAAGACCGGAATGCAGTTGATAAAGGCGCAGCCGGCATCGAGCACCTGCTCGACGTACCACTTCGTCGCCATCTCGCTGCCGACGGGCAAGAAATTGACGACCACATCGGTCTTGGTTTCGCGCAGAATGCGGACAATGTCATCGGTATCACGCTTGGCTTTGCGGATAACCGTGCTGAGATATTTGCCGATGCCGTCGTGGGTCATCCCGCGCGAGACGGGTACCCCCAGCTTGGGCACGTCGGCAAAGCGATAGGTATTATTTGGTTCGGCGAAAATCGCCTCGGCCAGATCGCGATCGACCTTGGTATCGGCAATGTCGAACGCCGCCGAAAACTCAATGTCGCCGATGTGGTAGCCGCCGAGATTGACGTGCATCAAGCCGGGGATGTCATCGCCATCGCGGGCATTGCGGTAGTAATGAACCCCTTGCACCAATGAAGAGGCGCAATTGCCAACGCCAATAATCGCAACGCGGATCTTCTTGCTCACAGCGCTTCTGTCCTTTCACCACTGTATCTTGAGGCAACAGCCGCAGCGTGGCGGCGTGGATCGGCTTGCCATTGTACCCCTCTCGCGCCGCTTTGTAAAATGGGTGCGAGGTATGTGGGTTGTGTGGGAGCGGATCTCGCCGCAATGCGGCGGGACTGCCGCCCAAAGCAAGTTTCTTATCTGGTGAATTGATAACGATGGTCAGAGCTAACCATTAGACAAACTATCCAATCCGATGAGCGCAAGGATTGTACCGTCTCACCGTAGCGCGCGTGGCGGCAACTGATTAGACTACTGATAGGTGCAGATGTTGCACGCTGCCTGTGTAGGCGCAACGGCCAACACCGACGTGGCCCGGTTTGACGATGATCGTTTCGATGCTGCGATGTCGCGTTGCATTGAAGTGAATGCCTCGCCGGGTTTGCCGCCTGCCTCGCGCGCTGCGCTCTGTCTGCCCCCCATGTGACGGAAGCCGACAGGAAGAATACGACGCCGCCGGTCGCCAATGTGCCGCGGCGTCGTTTCCTGTTTCAGGACCATGTTCGTTCTGGCGGACCGCGTTCGTTCTTGTACTGTAAGGAGTAGGTTCTCATGGCAATGGATGCGAAGGGCGTTATCGAGCTGATCAAAGCCAAAGGAATTCAAATTGTTGACACGCGCTTTACCGACCTCTTCGGCGGGTGGCAGCACTACTCGTTGCCGGCCTCGCGGTTGACCGAAGATATGATCCGGGAAGGGTTAGGCTTCGATGGCTCGTCGATCAAGGGCTTTCAGGCGATCAACGAGAGCGATATGTTGATGGTGCCGGATCCCTCAACCGCTTTCATTGATCCGACCCTGAGCGTGCCGACGCTGGTGCTGATCTGTGACATTATCGACCCGATCACGCGCCAGTCCTACAGCCGCGACCCGCGCACCGTGGCGAAGAAGGCTGAGGCGTATCTGAAGTCAACCGGTATTGCCGACACCGCCTACTTTGGGCCGGAAGCGGAATTCTTCCTCTTTAGCGACGTGCGGTTCGGCCAGAGCGCCAATCAGGGGTTCTATTACATTGACAGCCCCGAAGCGGTGTGGAACACGGGGGCTGAAGTGCCGGGGGGCAACAAGGGCTACCGCATCCGCCACAAAGAGGGGTACTTCCCGGTGCCGCCGACCGATACCTTGCAGGACATCCGCTCGGAGATGATCCTGAAGATGATGGAGATCGGGATCGAGATCGAGCTGCACCACCACGAGGTGGCGACCGCTGGCCAGTGCGAGATCGATATGCGCTTCGACTCGCTGGTCAACATGGCCGACAAGGTGCAGAAGTACAAGTACATTGTGCGCAACGTCGCTCGCGCTCACGGCTACAGCGCGACGTTTATGCCCAAGCCGATCTTCGGCGATAACGGTTCGGGTATGCACACCCACCAGAGCTTGTGGAAGGACGGCGAGCCGCTCTTCTTTGACGAGACGCAGTACGCGCTGCTGTCGAAGACGGCGCAATACTACATTGGCGGCATTCTGAAGCACGCACCGGCCTTGCTGGCGATCTGCGCGCCGACCACCAACAGCTACCGGCGGCTAGTGCCCGGCTTCGAGGCCCCGATCAACCTCGTCTACTCAATGCGCAACCGCTCGGCGGCGATCCGCATCCCGACCTACAGCTCATCGCCGAAGGCCCGCCGGATCGAATTCCGCGCGCCGGATGCCATGTGCAACCCCTATCTGGCCTTTGCGGCGATGATGATGGCCGGCCTCGACGGTATCCAGAACAAGATCGAGCCGCCGCCGCCGCTGGATGTGGACATCTACGAGCTGTCGCCGGAAGAGAAGGCCGGCATTCGCGGCACCCCCGGCTCGCTCAACGAGGCGCTCGATGCACTCGAGCAGGATCACGAATTCTTGTTGAAGGGTGGTGTGTTTACCACCGACCTGCTCGAAGCCTACATCGACACCAAGCGCAAAGAGGCGGTCGGATTGGCGTTGCGCCCGCACCCGTATGAGTTCATGATGTATTACGATGCGTGATGTAGGGGCAGAGCGCTGCTCTGCCCCCTAGAGGGCAGAGCAGCGCTCAACCTTTACCGCACCCGCTTGCGTCCGCGCGCGCCGATCAGCAGCAGCGCGGCCAACAGCACCGTCGAGACCCCAATATAGAGAGCGGCGGCGTCGATCGTGATGGCGCCGCTGCGCACAAACGCCCCAAAACCGGGGATCATCCACACCAGCCAGCTACAGACGATAACGGCCCGCTGTTCAATCGCTGACAGCCGCGGCGTTCCCAGCGCCAGCACTGCCGTCGCTGCCCACCCGATCAAGCCAATTAATATTCCTTGCACTTCCATCGCTTCCTCCGCGCTGCTGCATTGCAACCACCGGCCAGCTCCCCACTGAGACTGGCGGCAGCCATCACGTGCGATGGCTTACTGCTTGCATCATAGCAGAGGAATTGGATGATTTCAACAACTGAAACGCTGCATGATTTGTGCAAAACGTCTAAATTTCACAACCGAACGTACCGCATGACGAGCGCAATCACCGTAAGGACTAGCACGAGCGGCAATGAGAACCGGCGCAGCGCAAGCAGGATTGGATCGGCGCGAATCAGGGCTTCGGCATCAGGAAAGAATTGCGCCAAATGAAGCAGCCCCAGCACGATAATAATCAGCGTCAGCACGAGACTGCCGGTCAGCAGCCATGCAAAACAGAGGAGCGCCGTGATGCCGACAATACTCCAATACGTGAGCTGGTTGCCCATATCTGGGCCATTACTGCGCTGTGGTTCGTCCATGCGATGCTCCAAGGTGGTGATGGGGTTTCTATGCAGTATACCTAAGTTACGCCATCCACGGTAGGGACGAACAACCGTATCTGCCTACCGGTTGGTAATGAACCCGGTATACAATACCTACGAGCGTAACCCGCGCCGGAGATTTGTTCACCGTACCAAGTAGGCAGAGCATGATCGAAGCCATCCATCTGAACAAACAATTTGGTGATTTTGTCGCCGTGCGTGATCTCAATCTGGTGGTGGAACCGGGTGAGTTAGTCGCGCTGTTAGGCCCCAATGGCGCCGGTAAGACGACCACCGTGCGCATGCTGGCAGCGATTTTGCCGCCGAGCAGTGGGCAAGCGCGCATCTGCGGCTATGATGTGGTGCGCGATGCGCAACGGGTGCGCGGGATGGTGGGGTTGTTGACCGAGTACCCCGGCCTGTACGGGCGCATGGCAGCGCTGGAGTATCTTGCCTTCTTCGGCGCGCTGCTTGGTCTTGATGCAACCCAGTGTCGCCAGCGCAGCGAAGCCCTCTTGCGCCAATTTGGCCTCTGGGAGGTGCGCGACCGCAACTTAGAGAGTTTTTCCAAGGGCATGCGGCAAAAGATGGCGCTCATCCGTGCGATGATCCACGATCCGCCGGTGCTGTTTCTCGATGAGCCGACGACGGCGATGGATCCGCAGAGCGCGCGCACCGTGCGCGATGCGATCGGCGAGTTGCGCAGCGCCAAGCGCAGTATTTTGCTCACCACCCACAATCTCAGTGAAGCGGAGGAGTTAGCCGATCGGATCGCCATCATCCGCGGCGGTCAGATAATTGCCGCCGGCCCCTTCGCCGAACTCAGCCGCCAGTTGCTCGGCGATCCGGCTTTTGAGTTGACCTTGGCCCGGCCAGTCGATCAAGACCGCGCGCTGGCGATTGTGCGCAATCTGGTGGCGGCAGAGGCGGTTGGCAATGACCGGCTCGTTTGGCAGACCGCTGAGCCGCATGTGCTGAATCCTGCGATTCTGAACCGGCTGATTGAGGCTGGGATTGGGGTGTATAGCCTTTCTGAACAACCGCGCCGGCTCGAAGACCTCTACCTGCGGATTGTGGCTGAGGATGAGGCGGCGCCGGCACTACGCACCCGGTGATAGTGATGAAACGCTTTTCTCTTTCACAGACTGCTACCGTCGATGCACACACGCCCATGTCGCCGGCGTGGTGGGTCATTACCCGCCGCGAGTTGCGCGATAACCTAACTGATTGGCGCCAGCTCATCCCCCTCGCGCTCCTCTCGATGGCGCTGCCGGCGCTGGTGGCAGCGGCGGCGTTGACGCTCATTCGCTTTACTGAACAGGTTAATCTGGCCATTCAGATCATCCCGTTTGCCATTCTGTTGGTGGGCTTTTTGCCGGCTGGTTTCTCGCTGGTGCTTGCGCTTGAGTCGTTTGCCGGCGAACGTGAACGCAATACGCTGGAAACGCTGCTCGCGCTGCCGCTCGGCGATCGCGAATTGTACCTCGCGAAACTGGCAGCGGCGCTGGCATTACCGCTCATTGGCGCGTTGCTGAGCCAACTGGTGTTTGGCGCGATCTTATACGTCTTTGCGTCTGATGTGGCGTTGGTCTCGTTTCAACCGTTGCGGCTGTTGCTGTTGCTGGCGTTGGTCGTTACGATGGCGTTGGTGATGGTGAGCGGTGCAGTGATTATCTCGTCACACGTCACCACGGTGCGCGCGGCAAGTTTGCTCTCGAGCCTGATTTTGGTGCCGCTGGCCTTGATCGTGCAATTAATTGCATTTCTGATCGTGAACGATCGCTGGGATCTGGTCATCGCTATGTGGGTGGGGTTGAGCGCGTTGGTAGTATTGCTGGTGCAAATTGGGATGCGGTCGTTTAGCCGGGAAGAACTGTTGGCCCGTGAACAGATCCGGCGTCCGTGGTTTGGCCAACGAGTGCGCCCGCGCCGGCAAATCGGGTGGTTTAGCGGCGGCCCGATCTGGATCATCGCCCGGCGCGAGTTGATCGAGATCACTCGCGATTGGCGTTCAGTGGGATTGCTGAGTTTTCTAACGATCTTAATGCCTACCGGCTTGATTGCAGCCATCTATGCAATCTATCCCCAGATCGACAACCCGCTGGCGCTGGCGCCGCTTGTGCCGTTTGGCGGCGTGTTGGCCGGCTTTGTGCCGATTAGCTTTGCGCTGGTGGCAGCTCTTGAGTCGTTTGTGGGTGAGCGTGAACGGAATACGTTTGAGTCACTCTGTGCGCTGCCAGTTACTGATCACCAGCTCTTTTGGGGTAAGCTGGTTGGTGCGCTGCTGATCCCGCTTGTGACCGCGCTGGTGACGCAATACCTCTTCTATGGCCTTGTGGCGATCAGCTTCCCTGCGCTGTATGCAGCGGGAATGTCGCCGGCCTTGTTGGGCCAGATGGGGTTGCTCACTATCACGGTGGCGGTGGCATTAGTGACCGGCGCCGTCAGCCTTTCGATTCACGCGGGGAGTGTACGGGAAGCTTCGCTGCTGGCATCGGGGATTTTGCTGCCAACAACCGCCATCTTGCAGGTGCAGGCGCCTTACTTCATTGCCCGCCGGTTCGATGTGATTTGGTTGGCGATGATCGCAATCATCGCCGTGGCAATGGCTTTTCTGCGTAGCGGGTTGCAAACCTTCCAGCGGGCGGCGATCTTCTCGCGTAGCCGGGAAGAGATGAGTTTGCGCCGGGTTTGGGCGGTGTTTCGCCGTTTCTTTAACGAGTACCATCCGGCTGGAACGCCACTCTACGCTTATGCCGGCTTGCCCTTCTCGCCACGGCGATTTTACCGCACTGAGTTGCCGGCGCTGTTGCGTGAGCTGCGCTTGCCGCTGGCGGTCAGCCTGTTGGCGGCGGTGGCCGGCAGCGCCTTTGGCTTTATGCAGGCGCGTTCACTCGTGTTACCGCCAGTTGAACAGATGCTGGATCAGATTGCAGTCAGCGTAGCGCCGTCGCTGTGGTTGGCGCTGCTCATTTTTCTCAATAATCTGCGGGTATCGATCCTCTCTAATCTACTCGCGCCATTTAGTCTCGGCGTGTTTCCCTTCCTCGTGCCGGCAGCAGTCTTCACCCAGATTGGCTATGTCTGCGGGCGGCTGATCGAACGCGGCGGGGTTGGGCCTGATAATCCGTTAACCTTTCTGGTTGCGTATCTGTTGCCGCATGGCATCATCGAGTTGCCCACGTTTTTGCTCAGCGCCGCGTTAGGCTTGCGCATGGGCGCCGCAGTGCTCACCGCGCCGGGAGAATTTACGGTGGGCGAGAACCTGCTTTGGGCGGCGGCGCAGGCGGCGAAAGTGTGGCTGTTGGTCATTGCGCCGTTGGTGTTGGTAGCGGCGCTGATTGAGGGGTTGGTGACGCCCTTGATCATTAGGTGGGCATACTGATATCAAGCACCATGATCGGCACCGTCCGCCCGGCCCGGCGAGCATAGACGGCAAAACCGGGATAGTAGCGCACGGCCCGTTTCCACAGTTCGAGATATTCAATGCCGGTGGCTTCGCGTGCCCAACAAGTGAAGGTGTGACCGTAGATGTTGACCTGCGCCTGCGGATTGGCGCGCAGGTTGTAGTACCAGCCGGGATGGCGATCGCGGCCAAAGTTCGACGCTACCAGCACAACCCGGTTGCCGTCAGGCAAGAACAGCAGCGGGGTGCGCCGTTGCACGCCGCTGCGCGCGCCAGTGGTAATGAGCACTAGCGTAGGATACACGAGCGACACGACCCCCATCCGTCCACCAGTAACCCGTAGAACGAGCCGGTCAAGCGGTTGCACGCAGGTGCGCACGAACCATGCACCGGGGCGGGTGGCGGACAGGCGAGCGATGATCAGTTGGAAACGGCGAAAGAGACGCATAGTGACTCGCTGGGAAAAACAGAGATGGCGGATGTTAGGCGAGCGGTTCGCGCGAACCGTCTCTGTGATGGACCAAGAACTGAAAGTTGAACACGCTACACCATGATGCCATTCGTTAGCGCTTGTGGTGGCTTTTGACAACGATGATTCACTGATACAACAATCGCCATACTAGCATACTGTCTGGCACTTGTCGTTCTCAGATCGATCCGGCGCCGTAATTGCTTGACAAGACAAAAATCTGTTATGATACAAAGCAGTATTGATTTTCGCTGCAACGCATGCACGGAGTGCTGTTCATGTCTGCGATCGCTTTCGACCATGCTGCCGTTACGCGCCGGATTATCGGCGCTTTATTTGTTACGCAGAGTTTAGCATCTGCCGCGGTGATTGCCAACATCGCGGTTAATGCGATTGCCGGCGCGCAACTGAGCGGCAATGACGCGCTGGCCGGCTTGCCGGCGACGCTGATGCTGGCCGGCGCGGCGCTGTCGGCCTACCCGGCCGGCAGGGCGATGCAGCGGTTTGGCCGCCGGCCCGGCCTCATCGCTGGGATGCTGCTGGGTTTGGCAGGGATGGTGGTCGATGGCATCGCCGTGCTGAGCCACTCGTTTTGGCTGTTCTTAGGCGGGCTATTTCTGGTTGGGATGGCGCGCGGGATTATTGATCAGAGCCGTTACGCGGCGGCTGATGCGGTGTTGCCAGACCGGCGCGCGGGTGCGATCAGTACGATCGTTTTTGCCAGCACGATTGGCGCGGTGGGTGGGCCGTTGCTGGTCGGGCCATTGGGTCAATTCGCGGCGGCGAGTGGCTTGCCCGAACTCACCGGGCCGATGTTTGGCGGCGCAGTCCTGTTTGCATTGGCGGCGTTGATGTTATTGCTCTTTTTGCGCCCCGATCCGCGCGTGTTGGCGTTACGGGTGGCGACTCAGGCCGCCGCATCCGCGAATGTACCAGCCGCACCAGCGCGCTCGCTGCGCGCGATCGTGCGCTTGCCGCTGGTACGGGCGGGGTTGGTAAGCATGGTGTTGGGGCAAGTGGTGATGGTGTTGGTGATGAGCGTTACCTCGCTGCACATGAGCCACCATGCCCATGGCCTTGACAGCATTTCGCTGGTGATCGGCGCGCACACCTTCGGCATGTTTGGGTTATCGATGTTCACCGGACGGATCGCCGACCGGCTGGGCCGTCCGCTTACCATCATCCTCGGCGCGCTGATGTTGATTGCGGGGGCGTTGATTTCACCGGCTTCGCTGCTCACGCCGTGGCTGGCCTTGGGGTTGTTTTTGGTCGGGTTGGGGTGGAATTTCTGCTATATTGCCGGATCGTCATTGTTAGCCGACGCCATTACCCCTGCCGAACGCGGATCAGTACAGGGTGCGAGCGATCTGCTCGTCAATTTGGGTTCAGCGTTTGGCAGCCTGAGCAGCGGGTTTATTTTGGCCGGATTCGGCTATCTGATCCTCTGCCTGATTGGCGCGACGCTCAGTTTAGCGCCGCTGAGCGCGGCTATGTGGTGGGGACAGCCGGCGCGACAGTTTGCTACAGGAGTCGATTAATCTATGCCAATAACGTCGTTCCCGACATTCTGGCAGGCTCTGCGCCGTCCACCGGCGCGCCGGATGCTCTGCCAATTGAAATGGATTCATCACGAGCCGGCAAGCCGGCGAAGCCCGCTGTTGTTGTTGCACGGTTTTCCTGACTCTGAACACATGTACGATGCTTATGTCACACCAGCGGAACGCCAGCAAGACTGGTTGCGCGAGCGGAATATTTATGCTATTGCATTGCCCAACCGGCGCACTAATCCAAACTGGCCATCACTGCATGATTTGCGGCACGAGCGCTTGGCGCGTGAAGTAGCGGCGCTGATAGATGTGGTGATTGCAGCAAGCCCGACCGGTAAGGTTGTGATCATGGCGCACGATTGGGGGGCGACCTTTACGTGGGCGCATGTGCGGCAACAGCCTGATTTGCCGATTGAACGCATGGTTGCGTTGTCGGTTGGTTCGTCGTTTCGCTACGATTGGGGGGAGCATGGGGTGAGGGCGCTATGGTGGTTGTATAGCATCCTTTTTGGTTTGCCCTACTACCTGCCGATAGCACGGTTTTTTACAGCCGCGATGTTGATGGCTGGCGGCTATCGTGCGCCAGATGCGCATAATGCCGCTTACGATAGTTACCACTACTGGCATTGGCCGCTAACGCTAGTGCAGACTCCATGGCGGTTAGTCGGATATGGACAGCAGCCGCCATTTACTGATATTCGCTTTCCAGTGCTGTTTATCCGTTCTCCGCTCGACCGGATTGCCTCTACCGCCGGTTTTGAGCAGGCGTTGCGGCAGCGTCCCGATTGTGTTGTGCATCTAACCGGCAATCCACATTGGTTTCCTGAACAACGGCCGGAAGAGGTGCTGGCGTTAGTGCGGACATTCTTGGCTGAATGAGCACGTTTGGGGCGCGATTCAATGATTTGAAATCTTGTTGTGCGCTCGCTGTTGTGTGTTGCGAGCACACATGCTTCATGAGAACGAGCAAAATGGCTCTTTGCGCTGCGTGCAGCGCGATGAATGCGATTTATGAACAAGATGTGACTGATTGCTGCACCGCTCAATCAGTCGCTATGCATTTAGCGCCACTACCCTGACGCTAGCCTGCGCTCTCGTTTCCAAAGTGCTACAATATGGGCAGGGCAAGCTAGCTCTATTTACATAGACGTTTATGTATACATCATCATTATGGAATTGGTTACTAGCAGTTCCTCACCCCGATCCGGAGATTCAACGACGGGGTAAAAACGTCATCTTTATCGGATTGGCATTAGTCTCTATGTCGGTGTTGTCAATTCCGTTGGTTCTCATCCAACCCGATCCTATTCCCCAGTTGGTCGCTAATCTGATCGGTCTTGGGTTCGTAGTGGCCATTGTTGCTGTTGCCCGGGTGGGGCTGGTTAATCAAGCAACTATTGGTTTGATTATCGTACTGGTAGTCAGCTTTGCAGTTATCCCGTTTGGTACCAGCCAGATTGGGCTGGTTCCAATCTTTGCTGTTGTCGCGGTGATCACGGCGGCGGTCATTGGTGAAGAGAAGCACGTCGTATTTGCGGCCATAATGGGTATTGCCGGCATGGTCGGGCAATGGTTCGGGGTCGCGAGTCGACCGCAAGTGGCGCCTTCGGCTGGCGAGATTGTCGTGGTCGGCGTGCTGCTTACCGTCATCTGCGGTCTGATCGCTGGTATTGGCACCCGCAGCGTGCGGCGGGCGATTGAGCTGGCAACCGCAGCGCAGAGTCGGGCTGAGCAGTTGGCGCAACAGTTGGCCCAAGCCAATCAGGCGTTGGAGGATCGGGTGGCCGAGCGCACCGCCGCCTTGCAAGCAGCGTTAGCGGAAAGCGAGCAACGGCAGGCGGCGCTGGCCGCAGCGTTGGCCGAAAATGAGCGGCAGCGGCGCGAGATTCGTGCCTTGAGCGTGCCGATTTTAGCAGTGCGTGATGATATGCTGGTGATGCCATTGATCGGTGCGCTTGATGGTGAGCGATTGGCGCTGGCTCAGCAGCGAGCATTGCAGGCGATCGAGCAGAGCCGGGCGCAATCGCTGTTGGTTGATGTGACAGGGGTGCCCTTTCTGGATCAGGCTGCGGCTGATGGGCTGATCGCGCTGGCGCGGAGCGTTCGTTTGCTTGGAGCGCGACTTACGCTGATCGGTGTGAGTCCCGAAGTGGCGCAGACGATTGTGGGCTTAGGCATTGCTTTGGGCGACATTCGAGTTGCGCGCGATCTGCGCGATGCGGTGATGCGAGGTGTTAGCGGTTGAATGATTACCAGTGTGTTATTGCAAAAGGTGTAGCGCGGGTGACCCGATTGTCATTGCGAAGGTGCGTTAGTGCCCGAAGCGATCTCCTCCTCTAGCGAAGGGAGTGCGTGCAGGCATCATTCCCGTGCTCGCGGGGGATTGCTTCGCCGCCTTCGGCGGCTCGCAATGACAACAGGTCACGTTGCGAGGGGGCGACAGCGTCCGGCCCGGTTGTCATTGCGAGGGGGCGGCAGCGCCCGGCCCGGTTGTCATTGCGAGGGGGGCGGCAGCGCCCGGCCCGGTTGTCATTGCGAGGGGGGGCGGCAGCGCCCGGCCCGGTTGTCATTGCGAGGGGGGCGGCAGCGCCCGGCCCGGTTGTCATTGCGAGGGGGGCGGCAGCGCCCGGCCCGGTTGTCATTGCGAGGGCGCACAGCGCCCGGCCCGGTTGTCATTGCGAGGGCGCACAGCGCCCGAAGCAATCTCCTCCTCTAGCGAAATACATAGCTGAGCGCATGGCTCTCGCGCGGCGCGCCATGATTGTCATCCGCGGGCCAGCGGCCCGCACTCCCAAGGCCAAAGCAAAAACGTTCTGCACAGGTTATCGCTGTACCACCGCTCGATACATCTCTAAATGGGCGGCAGCGATGGCCTGCCAATCAAACCGGCGGGCAACGGTGCGGGCGGCCTCGCTGAGGCGGGTGCGGGCGGCGGGGTTTTCTAACAAGGCGCTGATCGCGGCAGTAAAGGCGTCGGGTTGGGCCGCAGCGAACTGCACGGCGCCGGTGAGGGCGGCGGCGGTGGCCGGCGAAGCGGGCGGGGTGGTGACGATCGCGCAGCCGTGAGCTAGCGCAGCCAGCAAGCTGCCACGCCGTAACGAGGCGCCGTCGCGGAAAGGCAGCGCCACCACATCGCAGGCGCTGAGATAAGCCGAGACCTGCTCGGCGGCGACGTGGCCGGTGAAGATGACCCGATCGTACAGGCCGGCGGTTGTGAGGCGTTGCTGCACCGCGGCGGCGTAGGCGCGATCGGTGGGGGTAGTGGCGGCGCCGCCGATGATCAGCAAGCGCCAATGCGGTTGGCCGGTCACCAGATCGGTCAGCATATCCACCCCCTTGCCCGGCGACAACAGGCCAAAATAGCCGATCAGCGCCTCGCCGGCAGCCACACCTAGCCGCGCCCGCCACGCGGCGCGATCGTAATCGGGCGGTAGGGCCGGTTCGATATTGGCACCAATCGGGATCAGGCGGGGCTGGAGGCCAGCGTTGCGCAGGGTGGCTTCATCTTCGGGGTTGGTAGCGATCACCGCAGTGGCTGCGCGTGCCGGCAGCAGCGTCACCCACTCGCGCACTGGCCCGGCCTTGGGGAAGAGGTACGGCGGCAACAAGTCGTGATAGGTGATGGCGCTCGCGATGCCAGTGCGGCGCAAGAGCAACGGCAGCACATTGACGCCAACCTGCAACTGATACGCGCCGGTCTGGTACTGGATATGGCACCAATCAGGCCGGATGCGGCTCACCAGCCGCGCTAGCCGTCCGGCAGCAACCAGCCGCCAACTGGCCCGGCCTCCCGGCGCCACCAATGCCTCATCGCCATTGGGCATTGCCCGCCAGAGTTGCCAGCGTCCCTTCGTTGCTGTCAGCGTGATCGCTTCGTGCCCGGCGATCGCAAGCGTCTGCGCCAGCCGTTGGGTATAGTCGCCGACACCTCCCGGCTGCGGCGGGTATTCGCCGGTGATAAAGAGAATCCGCATGCCGTTCTTCTCCGTTGCGTGCGCGTACCGGCATACGATACCACAAGATGGGGCTGCATAGCGACGATGGCCCGGTTGTCAGTGCGAGGGGAAGCAGGCAAATCCCCCACCCCAGTCCCCTTCCGGCTAGAACCCAGCCCTTCAGGGCTGGGCTAGGGGTACGAAGCCCGCTGCGCAGGCTGCTGGCCCTCACCCCCAGCCCCTCTCCCACTGGCGCGGGAGAGGGGAGTGGAGAGCTACGCTTTGAGGCATTGCACCGCGAACAACGGTTGTACTCGACCAACGTTCTGTTCGCCCCTTAACCCCGCTAGGGAGGCACCGCGCAGCGGAAAGGGGTTTCTTCTTCGCTCGCGGGGGATTGCTTCGCCGCCTCCGGTGGCTCGCAATGACAGGCCCGTCTGTCATTGCGAGGGCGCGGAGCGCCCGAAGCAATCTCCCGCTTCAGCGAGCGCATCCCCACAGCGGGCTGCTCCCGCGCACGAGGCAAGCGGCCCCAGCCCCCTCCGGCCAGAACCCGGCCCTGAAGGGCCGGGCTAGGGGTACGAAGCCCGCTGCGCGGGCTGCTGGCCAAAAACGCTTTGCGTCCTTTGCGTTCTTTGCGCCTTTGCGTTTTAATCCTCTGCGCCTTTGCGGAGCCGGACAGCCGTCCGGCGCTACTGTGTCTTTGCTCGCGTTGCGTCTGAGCGGCAGTTTGACTGCCGCACTCCAGATTCCCGCCAACGTGACTTTGTCACTGATCGGCGCTGGCCGTTTGGCTATAGTAGTAATAGGCACAACAGGAATAACCTGATGAGGAGGAAGGCAATGACACCGAACATGGGCAATATTGATCGGATCGCGCGGGTGATCGTGGCGTTGCTGCTTGGGTTTATGATCGTCACCCAAGTCTTGACCGGGGCGCTGGCTTGGATCGCCGGGATTGTGGCGATCGTGTTCGTTGCCACTAGCGCGATCGGTTTCTGCCCGTTGTATCTGCCGTTTGGCGTTAAGACCCGCTAGTTGCGCTCCCATCCAGACCGGTGCGAGGCTGCCATCGTCTCGCACCGGTTTGTTTTTGCACCGCAGCGCCTCCGGCGCGCGCTATGCCTCCCTGCCAGTGCGCTGCGTTTAGTGGCTGATAGCGAGGCGATTATCGTTGTCGCTTCACCGAAGCCGCATACAACCCGCCAGACAAGATGCCGAGCAGGGTTGCGATCACACTCACGATGATCGCTGCACTTCCTTCAAAGAGCGTGAGCGCGAAGACGCTCCCTACCAAACAGGCCATGAGGGCCAAAAAGGCCCATCCCTCTAACGTTGACATAACTACTCCTTCCTGAGTGAATGCTCTCATCGATAAGGTCTGCATGTGGTGTTGCCAAGATTTCACCACCTTCCCCAAACCCCTGCACAACTTCTTCACAATTGCGCCTTACAGTAAAAGTGTAAACAGCAATTGTGACAGAGGTGTGACATGAAGCAGACGAATCAAAACTGGCGCAACTTTCTCATCGACGGCGCAATGTTCATCGCCTTTCTCATCGCGACTGCGCCGAGTTTCAGCGGGTTGGCCATCCACGAGTGGTTGAGTTTGGCGTTGGCGGCGGCGCTGATCACCCACGTCCTGCTGCACTGGCAATGGATTATCACCATTGGCAAGCGCCTATTGGCCAAAACGACATGGCGGTCGCGCTTGAACTTTCTGCTCAATGCACTGCTGTTTCTCGCGTTTACCGTTACCGTCGCCAGCGGCGTGTTGATGTCGCGAGAAGCGTTGCCGTTGTTCGGGATTACGATGCCGCGCGATCGCACGCTCGAAATACTCCACCGGCAGGCGTCAGATCTGACGGTGATCATCCTCGGTTTGCACGTCGCGATCCACTGGAGCTGGATTGCCGGTATGTTCCGCCGGCTCTGGCCATCGCGCAAGCCGGCCCGCCAACCCGCTGCAGCAGCGGCGCGGCTAGAGGAGGTGCGGCAATGAAAACGCTCGGACGCATCTTGATCATTGTTGGGGTGGCGGTATTGGTGGCGATGGGGTTTAACTGGCTGCGGGTGAACCATCTGCTGCCGGTGACGCAGGTGGCTGCGCGTGAAGAGGGATTTCGGGCGCGGGAACGTGGTGCGGTGGTCTTTGGCGGCGAGCGGGAAAGCGGCGCGTTTGCCGATCGTGGCGAGCACCATATCAATGAAGCGCCATCACTAGCGAACGCTGGCGATCTGGGTGAGGCGTTGATCAAAATCTGTCTGATCACCATCGTGGTGATGATTATTGACAAGATCATCCGCTTGTTCAAACGCCGCCAACGTTCACCAGCCCCAACAACCTAACTTGACGAGGCGCGGCAATGGCAGGCTATTGCTGCGTCTCGCCGAGCTGCGGCGCCGTTTCCGCCGATTGTGGTTTGCGCAGGAAGCGGATCCGGATTACATGGATGATCAAGCCGGCAATAAAGAGGCTAAAGCCGACCGTATCAGCACCCAAATCGGCGTAGAGCATCGCAAGGCCAGCAATCGCCATAATAATGCGCTCAATGAGATTCGCCTGCTGGAAGAGCCATCCGCCAAATGCAACCGCGAGCGCACCCACCGCCACACAACTAGTCAGGAACGTGATTGCTATTGTGACCCATCCCCCCGCAGCCAGTGTTTCATACCATGCCGGTTGGAAGGCTAACGCCACTTCATTGGCGGCTTGCCCCATCTTGGGCAATAACAGCAACAAGCTAGCGCCGTCTATCGTCAAGGTGAACATAAACGGCACCAGAAACGCCGGCATACAATACTTCCACGCCATAAACATCGTCGGCCATGGTTTGCCGCCGGTAATGGCGGCGGCGGCCATCGGCGCCAGCGCCGTGGGTGGCGAAACGTCGGCCAGCACCGCGTAGTAGAAGATGAACATGTGCGCGGCTGGTTCGGGCACACCCACTTGGCGCAAGGCCGGCACAATCATCACCGCCGCCAGAATGTACGATGCGGTGACTGGAACGGCCAAGCCTAACACCCACACGGCCACCGCCGCAAAGAAGATCGTGAACAAGATATTACCGCCGCCGAGATTCACGATCATACCCGAAATCTTCAACCCCAAACCGGTCAAGGTGACGACCGACACAATAATCCCGGCGCAGGCCGTTGTCGCCGCAATCGAAATCACACTCCGCCCGCCATACTCTAAGGCGCGCAGAATGCGCATATTCTCATCCTCACCCGGTATGTTTTTTACCCGCCGGTAAAGAGCAATCGCGGCGGCAATGCCGATAGTGAGCATCATGCCCCAGAAGATGGCGACCGAAGGGCGCATGCGCGGCAAGACCCCGGTGACTTCTAGCAGCATTAAGACCGCTGCGAGCGCAGCGCCGGCAGCCAGCGCCTTGAGCGAGGTGAGCCGGGTTTCGGGACGCAGGAAGCTGAGCAGGAAGGCGATCACAATTGACCAGTAGACGGCCATAAATGGCGTTAAACCGATGGCCATCAAGATGGCGACGGCAAAGAGGGAAGAGAAGTGATAGCCAAATTTTTTGGTTAAATCCCACAAAGGTTCAGTTTTAATATCAACTGGCCGTGTGTGCAACAACCGTGAATCAGCTTCGATCATCAGAAAGATCGAAAGATAGTAGAGAATGGTTGGCACCATGGCCATAATCAACACATCAAGGTATGAGATGTCGAGGTATTCAGCAATAAGGAAGGCGGCTGCGCCAAGCGTCGGCGGCGAGAGGGTGGCGCCAATGCCAGACGCCGACAACATACCGGCGGCTACCGTCCGGTCGTAGCCGGCTTTGCGCAGCATCGGCCACGACAGCGAGCTGAGGGTGACGGTGGTCGCGACACCGCTGCCTGAGACGGTACCGAGCAAAAAACCGGCAGCGGCGACGGTGCGTCCGGGGCCGGCGCTGCTTTTCGATTTGCCCAACGCGGCAAACGACCAATCAATAAAAAACTTGCCGGCGCCGCTATATTCCAGCACTGCGCCGTAGATGGTGAATAAGACGATAAACGTGGCTGCAACATCGAGCGGAACGCCAAACACCCCTTGCAGGGTCAGATAGTTGGTGCCGATGAGCCTTTGTAGCGAGATGCCGCGGTGGTCGAACGGTTCGGGGACGAGGTAGCCGAACAGTGCATACAAAATCGCGCCAATCGCCACAAGGGTCAACGCTAAGCCGGTGGTGCGCCGGGTGGCTTCGATCACCAACAGCAGCATAATGCCACCCATCACCAATTCGATCGGCGTGGGTTGGGTGACTCGTTGCAATGCCTCGCGAAAATAGAGGCTCAAATAGACCATACTGGCCACGCTCAGCGCAACCAGCACGATGTCATACCACGCGACATTGGTGCGGGATTTGGCCCGAAATGGGTAGTAAAGGAAGGTCAAGACCAAGACCAGCATTAAAAACGTGGCCCGGTAGACCTGTGTCGTGATGATGGCCTGCGTCCAATAGAGGGCATACACTGAAAGCGACGCCGCTATGATCCCCCCAATCCATGCCCATACACCGTTGAGTTTGCGCGTTGCCGACTCGCTCTCGAATTCTTCGATGAGTTGTTCAACTTTTTCGCGGCTAATCTCTTCGGCATCGGGCAAGCCGGCATTGGGCGGATTGGCGGCGGCGCTCATAAGTAGTACCCCTTTGTGACCATATCAAATCGGTAGCCTGAAGTGATCCGTTCAGGCGACGGTGCGCTGGCCGTGCGGCAGCTCCGTTACCGCATTCCAATGCGTGCCAGCGCAATGCTGCACGCATAGCGAACATTGCTTTGCCGGCTAACGGTTGGCTTCCGCGCCGGTTGCGCTCGCAGATCAGTCTTTGGAGTGCGGCAGTTAGACTGCCGCACTTCGTCGAAATCTGAGCAAGGTGACGATGCCTTACTCTTTCCAGACGCCCCGTTCCTTATAGAACTCGATAGCTGCCGGATGGAACGGAATCGACGAGCCGGTAACTGCCGATTCGAGCGACAAGGTGCGGGCAGCCGGATGGATCTGATGCACTTCGGCCAGATTGTCAAAGATCGTCGTCAAAATCCCCTTTACTTGATCTGCCGGCATATCTTCACGCACCACCAACAGATTGGCGACCCCGATCCCCGGTACGTCTTGATCGGTGCCTTTGTAGGTGCCGGCGGGCAATACCGTCGCCGCGTAGATTGGGCCATATTTGTCAACCATCGGCTTCAACAGGGCGCTTGTATCGATGAAGACCACCTTTTCGGTAGTCACCAGATCGGTCACGGCAGCCGTCGGCAACCCGCCGATCCAGAAGAAGGCGTCGATCTTTTGGTCTTTCATCGCGGCCACCGAGTCGGCGACACCCAAATTTTCCGGCGTAATATCGGCGACGGTCAGGCCAGCGGCTTCGAGCAAGCGGATCGCAGCCGTTTCGGTGCTGCTGCCTGCTGAGCCGATCGACACGGGCCGGCCTTTCATATCGGCCACGCTGGTGATGCCAGAGTCAGCGCGGGCCACGACGTGGATGAAGCTCTGATAGAGCACGGCAATCGCTGCCGCCGGCACTTTGCCGGTGTCTTTGTACGCTGCTACGCCGTTGATCGCATCATACGCCGAGTCGGCGGTCGTAAAGCCAATTTGCGCTTCGTCGTTTTGCAACAGCTTGAGATTATCAACCGAACCGCCCGTCTCTTGGGCCGTGGCTTCGGTATTGGGCATCTTTTCGGTCAAAATCCGGGCCAGACCGCCGCCATAAGGAAAGAATACGCCACCGGTGCCGCCAGTGCCAATGATGAGGCGTAGTTTCCCGCCACTTGGTGCGGGGGTGGGTTGGGCCGGCGCTGCGGTGGGTTGGCTGGTTGTGCCGGTGTTTTGCCCGCACGCCGTGAGCGCCAGTGCGAGCGCTAACCAGAGTAGAACCATTCGCTTGACCATGCGCCTCTCCTTTCCGTCTTTGGAACATCTGTTGCTGAAATCCCAGCATAGCCGCCGTGGGGCTGGCTATACAGGTTCGATGTTGGCAAGCTGGTTCGAGGCAGGTTGTAGCCATCATTAGGCGAGGTTAGCTTTGTATCCAGCCTAGCCAAGATGCGCAACCTTTACTCAGCTTGCGCAGCAAGCATGACAGACAGAGCGCCGCCCCGGACGTTGTCTTATGCTGCCCATTTGCTGTAAGACACTCATACGGGTGGCGCGGCAGTCCACTCCTTGACGATGGAAAGTTCATGTCAAGGGGTTGCTTGCCTGCACATGATCAACCGTGAACATCCCTGCCTTACACATTGAGGCGAGGTGTTCTCACCGCTGGCTTAGTGTCAGTAACTAAGCCGGTCTGGCTAATGTACGGCCATCGATCCTTTGCAAAAATAAGGGTTGAAATTGCTTAGTAGTTTACACACCAGTTGCGGAATCGTCAAGATAGGATTGATCTCAACGGATTGAGGCGTTTATCGGTCAAAGCGCACAACTTTGGCGATAATAAAGTTGTTGTAAGAGAAGTTTTGTAAAAAACTTTTTGTTGAACTCTTCGCCGTTACGTTCGTTCCTGCCAGCGCCGCCACACCCCAACCGGGTAGCCAACCATCTTGGCAATGTCACCCGCCAGCCGGATCAGCGGCACCAGCGCCAAGGCGGCCAGCCGTTCGCTGAGCGGTCTGCCGCGCAGCTTGGGCCAGAGCCGGCGGTAGGGGCCGCGGGTATAGGCAGCCACCCCTAGCCCAATCAGCGCCCCAACCGGCGCGCGCAAACGCGGCTGGCTGATCGCCACCCCCAACAGGACGCTGAGCGTCAGGTATACGGCATACCGCAAGGCATGGCGTTGCGGCCACAACCCGGCCCGCCCGTCGCCGCGGGCATAGGTGTAGTATTGGCGGATGAAGGCGGGCAGCGTGGGGCGCGGCGCGAAATGCACCACCGCTTCCGGCACGAAGACGCGGCGGAAACCGGCCCGCTCGACCGCCAGATCAAAGAGCAGGTCTTCGCAGTGGCTGGCCCATTCCGGGAAGCCGCCAACCGCTTCCCACACTGCTTTCCGAAAGGCGATTGATTTGCCGAACGGCAGAAAGGCTGCCGGATCGATCTCGCTGCTGCGGCGATAGTTGGTTTCTCCTAGCGCCAGCGCAAAGAGCGAGCGCGGTGTGGGGTGAAAGAATCCGCCAACGACATCAGCCTCGCCGGCCTCGATGGGGGCGACAATCCGCGCTAGCCAGTGCGGATCGAGGGTGAGACCGGCGTCGGTGCTGGCGATGATCGGGCCGCGCGCGTGGCGAATGGCATTATTGCGGCCCGACGAAATATTGTGCCCGCCGCGCACCAGCTTGATCTGCGGGTAGCGCGCAGCGTAAGCGGCGACGATGGCCGGCGTCATGTCAACGCTCTGGCAATCGTTGATCACAATCTCGTCGGCGGCGCGGGTCTGGGCCAGCATTGAATCAATCAGCGCGGCGATGTTATCGGCTTCATCGCGCACTGTGCAGATGATCGAAACAGTTTGGGGTTCAGTGGTCGCCATGGATGAAAGGCTTCTGGTACAATATTCTCTAAGCACCTGTGCGCTATTGTACCAGACGAGGTTGTCATGACGGATCTGCACGGATTTGAACTGCTGCGCGATGAGTTCATCCCCGAACTCAACACTCGCGCTCGCCTGTATCGCCATCTCAAGACTGGCGCTGAACTGCTCTCGCTCGAAAACGACGACGAGAATAAATGTTTCGGCATTACCTTCCGCACCCCGCCGCGCGACTCAACCGGCATTGCTCACATTCTCGAACACTCGGTGCTCTGCGGGTCGCGCAAGTATCCGGTCAAAGACCCCTTTTTCACGTTGGTGAAGGGATCGGTGCATACCTTCCTCAACGCGATGACCTACCCGGATAAGACGACCTATCCGGTGGCCAGCACCAACCTGAAAGACTTCTACAATCTGGTGGATGTCTATCTCGACGCGGTCTTCTTCCCGCGCATCACGCCCGAAGTGCTCAAGCAAGAGGGGTGGCACTTCGAGCTGCCGGCGCCTGATGCGCCGCTCACTATCAAGGGCGTGGTGTACAACGAGATGAAGGGGGCCTATTCGTCGCCCGATGGCATGCTCTACCGCTATTCGCAGCAGTCGCTCTTCCCCGATACCACCTACGGCCATTCGTCGGGCGGCGACCCGCAGGCGATCCCTGATTTGACCTACGAGGCGTTCAAGCGTTTCCACGAAACGCTCTACCACCCCTCGAACGCGCGCATCTTCTTCTACGGCGACGATCCGCCGGAAGAGCGGCTGCGCAAGCTCGACGAGTACCTGAGCCAGTTTGAGCGGATCGAACCGTCTTCGCAGATCGAGCCGCAGGCCCGCTTTAGCGCGCCGCGCGAGTTTGAGTACACCTTTAGCGCCGATGAAGACAACCAGAAGGGCATGGTGATGCTCAACTGGTTGATTGATGATAATCGCGATCCAACGGTGTTGATGGCCCGCGATTTGCTGAGCTATATTCTGTTGGGGAACGCGGCGGCGCCGTTGCGCAAGGCGCTGATCGATTCGGGGTTGGGCGAAGAGGTGGTCGGCGGTTACGAGAGCGATCTGCTGCAGCAGACCTTTTCGGTTGGCATGAAGGGGATCGATCCCGCGAACGCCGGGCAGATCGAGGATCTGATCCTGCGCACGCTGGCCGAACTCGCCGAACAAGGCATTGATCCGGAGACCGTGGCGGCTGCGTTTAACACCTTCGAGTTCAGCTTGCGCGAGAACAATACTGGCAGCTTCCCGCGCGGCTTGGTGTTGATGCTGCGCGCGTTGGGCACGTGGCTGTACGACGATGATCCGATTGCGCCGCTGCGGTTCGAGGCGCCGCTGGCGGCGGTGCGCACAGCGGTAGCCAACGGCGAGCGGCTCTTCGAGCGCCTGATCCGCGAGTTGCTGCTCGATAATCCGCACCGCACCCGCGTGACCTTGCGCCCCGATCCCGAACACGCTGCCCGCTTGGCCGCCGCCGAGCAGGCCCGGATCGACGCCTTCGCCGCGACCCTCGACGATGCCAAGCGAGCGGCGCTGGTCGCCGAGACGCAGGCGCTGGCCGAGTGGCAGCAGACGCCGGATCCACCCGAAGCGATTGCCGCCATCCCCACCTTGCGCCTTGCCGATCTTGACCGCGCCGTCAAGCGCATTCCGACCGAGATTGACGAGCGCGGTGGGGCGCGGTTGTTGCGCCACAATCTGTTTACCAACGGCATCGTCTATCTCGATCTGGCCTTCGATCTGCGCGCCTTGTCGCCCCACCTCTTGCCCTACGTGCCGCTCTTTGCCCGCGCCTTGACCGAGATGGGCACGGCGACCTCGGATTTTGTGCGCCTGTTGCAGCGGATCGGGCGGGAAACCGGCGGTATCTATGCGGCCACGATGACGGCGACCGACATCGTGAGCACCGCGCCGGTGGGCCGGTTGATCGTGCGCGGCAAGAGCACTGTGGCCCAAACAACCGAGCTGTTGCGGCTGCTGAGCGAGATTCTGCTCACGGTGAATCTCGACAACCGCGAGCGTTTCCGCCAGATCGTGCTGCGCGCGCGCGCCAACAAAGAGTCGTCGCTGGTGCCGGCGGGGAATGCGTATGCGCGCCAGCGTCTCGCTGCCCGTTTTGCACCGGCTGAGTGGGCCGACGAACAGATGGGTGGCGTCTCTGCGATCTTCTTCCTGCGCGAGCTTGAGCAGCGGGTGCAACACGACTGGCCAAGCGTGCTGGCCGATCTCGAGGCGGTGCGGGCGGCGCTGATCAACCGGCGCGGCTTGGTGGCGAATCTCACCCTCGATGCCGATAACCAGCAGGCGGTGTTGCCCATGTTGACTGCCTTCCTCTCTGAACTGCCCGATGCCGCGTACAACCCGGCGCATTGGCCGGTGCGCAGCGTCGCGGGTGGCGAAGGGCTGGTAATTCCGGCGCAGGTGAACTACGTCGCCAAAGGGGTTGATCTGCATGCGCTCGGCATCCGGCCCAGCGGCGCCGCAATGGTGGTGTTGCGCCACCTGCGCATCGACTACCTGCTCGACCGCATCCGCATTCAGGGAGGGGCCTACGGCGCCGGCGGCAACTACGACCGCAGCACCGGCCTGTTCATCACCACGTCGTACCGTGACCCCAACCTCTTGCGCACGCTCGATGTGTACGACGAAATGGCGACCTTCTTGCGCGAAACGGCGCTCGATCCGGCTACGGTCGAACGGGCGATTATCGGCACTATCGGCGATATGGATGCCTACCAGTTGCCGGATGCCAAGGGCTACACGGCGCTGGTACGCTACCTGACCAGCGTGAGCGACGAGTATCGCCAGCAGATTCGCGACGAGGTATTGGCGACCACGCCGGCTGATTTCGTCGCCTTTGCCGAAGCGGCGGCGGCACTGCGCGATCACGGCCAAGTGGCGGTCTTAGGTTCCGCCGAGGCGATTGAGGCGGCCAATCGCGAACGGCCCGGTTTATTGACGCCGGTGAAAATCTTGTAGGAGCAAGCCGCAGTACGGGCATGCCACGGTGTGCCCGTACTGAGCCCGGAGGAGGCCATGACCACCAACGACCCAACCAGCTCGATCGGGGCCATTGCCTACGAAGCCACCATTGCCGAGCTACAGGCGGCAATGGAAAGCGGCGCGATCAGCGCCGAAGTGTTGACCATGGCCTGCCTCGCACGGATCGAAGCCCTCAATCGGGCGGGGCCGTGTCTCAACGCCGTCATTGAGGTCAGCCCGTCGGCGCTCGAAACGGCGATTGCGCTCGATACCGAGCGCGATGCGCGCGGGCCGCGCAGCCCCTTGCATGGCATCCCGATTCTGCTCAAAGACAACATCGACACGCTTGACGATACAGCGACGACCGCCGGGTCGCTGGCGCTGCTCGGCTCGCGTCCGGCGGCGGAAGCAACCGTCGCTGCCCGGTTGCGCGCTGCCGGGGCAGTGATTTTGGGCAAGGCCAACATGAGCGAATGGGCCAACTTCCGTAGCACCTCCTCGTCGAGCGGGTGGAGCGCACGCGGCGGGCAGGCGCGCAATCCGCACGTGTTGGCGCGCAGTCCGTGCGGGTCGAGTTCAGGCTCGGCGATTGCCGTCGCGGCCAGTATGTGCGTCGCTGCCATCGGCACCGAAACTGATGGCTCGATCTCGTGCCCGTCGGCGCTGTGCGGGGTGGTTGGGATCAAACCCACCGTTGGCTTAACCAGCCGGGCCGGTGTGATCCCGATCAGTTTCACCCAAGATACGGTGGGGCCGCATGCCCGTTGCGTCGCCGATGCCGCTACTGTACTCGGCATCATCGCCGGGCCTGATCCGCGCGATCCGGCGACGGCAGCCGCAGCCGGGCATGTGCGGCCTGATTACCGCACCTGCTTGCAAGCCGATGCACTACGCGGGGCGCGGATCGGCGTGTTGCGGAGCGATCGCTTTGCCGGCTTTGGCCGTCACGTCGAACGGGCCTTGGCGGCGGCGGTGACAGCGATGGCTGAGGCCGGCGCACACATTGTTGATCCGGTCAAGTTGCCAGAGGAGTTGCTGGCCTTTAGCGAGGCTGAGTTGACCGTGCTGCTCTACGAGTTCAAAGCGACGCTCAACCGCTATCTCGCCGAGCGGATTCCCGATCCGCACGCAGCTACGCCGGCGCCGCGTTCACTGGCCGAATTGATTGCGTTTAACGAACAGCATGCCGAGCGCGAATTGTTCTTCTTTGGCCAAGAGCTGCTGCTGCAAGCGGCGGCGGTGGGTGATCTTGACGATCCGGCCTACCAACAGGCGTTGGCGTCCAGCCGCGATGAAGCGCGGAAGGCGTTGGATACGGTGCTCTATGAACAGCAGCTTGATGCGCTGATCGCGCCGGCGACCGGGTTGGCATGGCCGATCGATCTGATCGGCGGCGACCGCTACCTTGGCGGCAGCAGTTCGTTGCCGGCGCGGGCCGGCTACCCGATGGTGACGGTGCCGGCTGGGATGGCGTTTGGCTTGCCGGTGGGCATCAACTTCATCGGCGGGGCGTGGTCGGAACCGATGCTAATCCGGTTGGCGTATGCCTTCGAGCAAGCGACTCGTTTTCGCCAACCACCCGCTTACCGCGAACGGATCGTCGGAGATGATTAGGGGCAGGTAGGGGCACGTAGGGGCACAGCGCCGCTGTGCCCCTACGTGCCCTTACCGCACCTCAAACACCTCTTTATCGACCACCTCAATCTCAACCGGATACTGGCCGGTAAAACATCCGGTACAGAAGGTCGCCGGGTCGCGTCCAGTCGAGCGGATCAAGCCTTCCAAGCTCAGGTAGGCCAAGCTATCGGCGCCGAGATGTTGGCGAATGCCCTCGATCGTCAGGCGGTGGGCAATCAGTTCAGGGTAGGTCGCCATATCAACGCCGAGGAAGCATGGGTGGCGGATTGGCGGCGACGAGACGCGCACATGCACCTCGCGCGCGCCGGCCTCGCGCAGCAGGCGCACAATTGGGCCGCTGGTGTTGCCGCGCACGATGCTGTCATCAACCAGCACCACCCGCTTGCCGGCCAGATTGTCGGTCAACGCATTAAACTTGAGCGCGATGCCCAATTTACGTAGCCGGTCATCGGGTTGGATGAAGGTGCGGCCAATGTAGCGGTTCTTAATCAAGCCTTCCGAATAAGGAATGCCCGACTCTTGCGCGTACCCGATCGCTGCCGGCGTCGCGCTGTCGGGCACGGCGATCACCACATCGGCGTCGCACGGCGCTTCACGGGCCAATTCACGGCCTTGCGCCACCCGCATCGCGTGCAGCACCTTACCGTGCAGCATGCTGTCGGGGCGGGCGAAATAGATGTATTCAAACAGACAGGCGGCGGTGTGCAGCGAGGGTTGGCGGGCAATCACCTGCGGCCCATCGAGGGTAATCTTCAGAATCTCACCCGGCTCGATCTCGCGCACAAATTCGGCTCCGATCGTACCGAGCGCACAACTCTCGGAAGCGACCACCCACCCCTGTTCGCCGAGCTGGCCGAGACAGAGCGGGTGCAGGCCCCACGGATCGCGCACCGCGTAGAGCGCATCGCGGGTGAGCACGGTCAAACAGTACGCGCCTTGGGCCCGCACCATAAAGACCTTCAGCTTCTCTTCCCACGTCCGCCCCTCGCCGCCGGCCAGCATCTGGGTGATGACTTCGCTGTCGCTGCTGCTGGTCAGGCCGACGCCGCGCTGCAACAGCTCGCGGCGCAGCGACGCGGCGTTGGTCAGGTTGCCGTTGTGGCCGACGGCCAGCGGCCCCAAGGCGCTTTCGACCACGAAGGGCTGGGCATTCTCTAGCTTTGAGGAGCCGGTGGTGGAATAGCGGGTATGGCCGATCGCCATATAGCCGCTGAGGGGGCGCAACTTTTCTTCATCGAACACTTGCGCAACCAGCCCCATGTTCTTATAGTAACGAATACTGCGACCATTGCTCACCGCAATGCCAGCGCTCTCTTGGCCGCGATGCTGGAGGGCGTAGAGGCCGAAGAAGGTTAGGCGGGCGACATCGGCGTCAGCGGCGACAATGCCGAACACACCGCATTCGTGACCCGGTTTATCATCGGGTGTGGCGGGATCGTCCGTCTCGCCGGCAATGGTATGATTACGATCAGCTACGCCTGAGAGCGATTGATCGTCCATGGAACATCTTCCTCCTGCGCGCAGGGTTGGGGACACGTTGCATCGTTGCTATCTATAGAAAGTATAACACGGATCGTTATGGCATCTTTCGACCAAACCGCGCCGCGCACCGGTCGTTCGTGGGGCATTGGCTGCTTGCTAGCGGCGGTATTGTTGATTGCACTGGGGATTGGCGCGTTTTTGCGGTTGGTGGAAATTGGGGTCAGTCTTTTTGGTGCGGGCGGCATTGGCCGGGTGGTTGTGATTTGGATCAGCCTGATCGGAGGGGCAGTGGCCTTTGCGATCTGGGCCGGGGTGGGGCGGGGCGCGGTGCGGGCGGCGGCGCTGCGCTGGCTGGCGGCGCTGCCGTTGCCGGCCATGCTCGCATTCACGGCCTTGATCCCCTCGGCGGAAAGCCAATGGATCGCGCTGGCCCAGCTTGGGGTGAGCGTGCTCTATGCGCTCGCGGTGACGCTGTTCGTGCGCCGGCCAGTGCAATGGGGGTGGACGCCGGTTGCGGTGAGTACGGGGTTGCTGGCGGGGTTGCCGTGGCTGGCGATTGGCGCCCCCGGTTCGTGGCTCGATGTGGCGGTGGCTCTATTACAGGGAGCAGTGGTAGGTTGGGCCGGCGGGCAGTTGCTGGCATGGCAACCGCCGCAAAGCTGGCAGAGTGCGAGTGTGCCAACCGGGGTATGGTTGGCCGAAGGCGCGGCGCTGGGTCTGCTGCTGTTGATCCTGAGCCGGGCGCTAGGGCCGAACAGTGCGCCATTGCTCTTTCTCTTCGCGGCGCCGGCAGGTGGTTGGCTGTGGCTAGCGTTGGGCCGGCAGGCTGGTCTGAATGCTGCCGCACCGCTCTCGGCTAGCTTTGGTCTGTTCTACTTTGGGTTGCCGTTGGCCTTCACCGATCCCGATGCACTGGTGACGCTGCTGCTCTTCAGCAGCTTTCCCGAAGGGTTTCATCTCGCGTTACTGGCCGCGATCGGGCAGGCGCTGCTGGCCTTGCTGGTGACGCCGCTGGCCCTGTTTGTCACCGACCGGCGAGTCCACGCGGCGGGGGCCGGGTTGGCGGCAGTGGCTGGGTTGGCGTTGCTGATCGGCGGGGGCCGGGCCGCGCCGGCTGGTGATCGCGTATTCGTCGTTTTACGCGAGCAGGCTGATGTGAGCGCATTGGCGACGATCGCCGATTACGATCAGCGGCGCGTAGCGGTGTATCGGCGGTTAACGGCGCATGCCGCGACCACGCAGGCCGATCTGCGGGTGGCGCTCGATCAGCTTGGGGTGCGCTACACACCCTTCTACCTCGTCAATGCGCTTGAGGTCGAGGCCGATCTGCCCTTGCGTCTCTGGTTGCAGAGCCGGCCAGAAGTGGCGGTGGTGATGCCGGCGCCGCACCTGCGGCCATTGCCGTTCTCGCCGTTGCCGGCGACGGGTGATCAACCGCCGCCGGACGAGCCGCCGTGGAATGTGACCATGATCGGTGCGCCGGAGGCGTGGGCATTGGGGGCGCGCGGCGCGGGCATTATCATTGGCCAAGCCGATTCGGGGGTTGAACTTGAGCATCCCGAACTGAGCGATGCGTATGCCGGGCGCACGGCCAATGGCGTCGAGCATGCCTACCATTGGCTCGATCCGTGGACGGGAGCAACTGCGCCGTATGATTTGGGCGGGCATGGCACCCACACCTTGGCGACCGCGCTGGGCAACACAGTTGGCGTAGCTCCTGATGCGCAGTGGATCGGCTGCGTCAATTTGGCCCGCAACCTCGGCAACGCTCCGCGCTATCTCGACTGCATGCAATTTCTGTTTGCGCCCTACCCGCCTGCCGGCGATCCGTTGCGCGACGGTGATCCGACTCGTGGCGCGCATGTCTTCAACAATTCGTGGGGTTGCCCGCAAGACCTCGAAGGCTGCGCGCCGGATGCGCTGCAACCGGCGGTGGCGGCGTTGCGCGCCGCCGGGGTGTTTGTGGTGGCGAGCGCCGGCAATGACGGCCCGGCGTGCAGCTCGCTCAATGCGCCGTTAGCAATTTACGACGACGTGCTGACAGTGGGTGCCGTGGATGCTGACGGCCAACTAGCGCCGTTCAGCAGCGTTGGCCCGGTGCAGAGCGATGGCAGCGGACGGGTCAAGCCTGATCTGGTCGCGCCGGGGGTCGATATTCTCTCAGCGTATCCTAACCAGAGTTATGCGCGGGCCGATGGCACCTCGATGGCCGGGCCGCACGTCGCCGGTGCGGTCGCGTTGCTCTGGTCGGCTAACCCGGCTCTGATCGGGAACATTACTGAAACCGAACGCATCCTGCGCGAAACTGCCCGTCCCTACACCGCTGCAGATGGCGAGCGGTGCGGGGCCGGCAATGTCGCCGGTGCGGGCATACTCGATGTGGCGGCAGCGGTGCGGCGGGCCATCAGCGAGAACCGGTGATCGCGCTGTTCGCTCGATATGATACACTCATACTATGAACCATCGCCTATCGTCACTCACCCAAACGATCATCTCGCGCTATCAACGCGCTGCGCTCGCGTTCCTCATCCTGCTCTCGCTGGTGACGCTGGTGGTGGCGTTGAGCGCAGTGGGTGACGCGGCCTTGCGCGCCGAATGGCCGCGCTTGGCCGGCATGCTGGCCTGTCTGGGCTTCATGCTCGGGGTGGCATGGCTGACGCCGCTGCGGGTCTTGACTGTTTGGGGGCAACTGGCGCTAATTGGGCTCGAACTGGCGGCGGCAGCCGGTGCGCAACTGCTCACGGCGGCGCCATTGATAGATTACATCTACCTCGTGCTGGTCTTGCAGGGCATTATCCTCTTCCGGCCATGGGTGTGGGCGATCATGGCGATTGGGGTGTGGGCGATTTGGGCAATCGTGCGCTACCAGCTCTCGAATGATCTGATCGGGTGGTTGCAAAGCAACTTGGCGATTGCTTTCCCGGCCACTTGCGCGATCATCGCTGCCTTCATCTATGCCCGCCACGTTCATCGTAGCGAGCAGATGCAATCAATGTTGCAGCAGATGCAGCAACGCTATGCCGCCTTTTCGGCTTTGCTGCGCGAGATGCAGCAGCGTGCAGCCAGCGAAGAGCGGCAGCGTTTGTTGCATCTGTTGGCCAGCGAGGTGCAACAGGCACTAGCAAACGCCGAACAGAGCGTCGCGACGGCCTTGGCGCTGGCGCAAACCAACCTTGGCCGGGTGCAGGCTGTGATTGATGTACCGCGAGCAGCGGCGGCGAATGCGATCGAGCGGTTGCGGGCCATAGTGATGGCCCTGCGCTATCAGCCGGGGAGTCACGAGCCGTCGCCGCGCTTGGCGCTGGCCGGTGCCGTTGATGAGACGCTCATCGCGCCGCGCCCAAATCACGTACTGGCGTGGCTGTTGCCGTCGCTCTTCGTCTCGTTGTCATTGGGGCTAGCGTTATTGCAACCTCGGCCCCTTTCAATCAGTGCATTGCTCTGGTTCTTGGCGCTGGGCGGGTTGCTGATTGTGGCCAGTGCTTGCACCCAGCAGGTGCGGCATGCCGTGTTTGTCCAACTGGGATTGGCAGCGCAAACCCTGACCATTACGTTGATGGCAGCGATGACCAATCTGCTGCCGCTGCTCTGGGGGTTGTTGCTGGTGGCATGGCAAATGGCCAGCCGGTTGTCGCTCTTGCAGTGGCTGCTGTTCGCGGCGGTGCTGCCACTCCTCCTTATGGTGGTGGGGTTTTGGCAGCCATTTGTGCTTGACGTAACGACAACTGTAAGCTTACTGATGGCGATGGTGCTGGTAAGTGCGCCGTTGTTGCTGGCCCGCTATCAATTGCGGCGCCGCCAGCAGGTGGAATGGCAAGTCAAGCTGCTCGAAGCCGAGATGCAGCAACAGGCTGATGAGATGCAGGCGATCACTGTGGCTGCCGAGCGGGCGCGGCTGGCGCGCGAAGTGCATGATGATCTGGGATCGAAGCTGGTGCTGATCAATCTAGAATTGCAACTGGCGGCTGAGCTGGCTGCCGAAGATGCAGCGGCTGCCCGCGACCATCTGGCCAATAGCCGCGAGTTGCTGCACAGCGCGTGGCAGAGCCTCTTGGCGGTGGCCGATGCCGAACTCCCGGTACAGGGAGCGACCTTGGCTGCGCATTTGCGCCGGTTAGCAGAGCAATGCGCCCAAAGCACCCGCGCGCGGGTGGCATTAGAGGTGCAGGGGGAGATTGATCATCTGGCGGCGCCGGTGACGCATTGTATCTATCGCGCGGTGCAAGAGGGTCTCACAAATGCCTGTAAACATGCCCGCGCTGACACGATTGCCGTACAGGTCAAGGCCGAAGGCGGCTATGTCGTGGTGACGATCACGAATAATGATCAACCGGATCGCATTCTGCCGCCGATTGATCTGGGCAGTGGCAGTTTTGGCCTGATCGGTTTGCGTGAACGAGCCGAGGCGCTCGGCGGCGGGCTTGAAGCGGGGCCGTTGCCCGATGGCGGCTGGCGGTTGCGGTTGGTGTTGCCGGCGGAAGGCGGAGGCTAACGATGGCGATCCGGGTTTTGATTGTTGATGACCAGCCGCTGATTCGCACCGGTATTGCCGCATTGCTGGCCCGCAAAGCGGATATTGAAGTGGTCGGGCAGGCCGGCAATGGCCGCGAGGCGCTCGAATTGGTCGCGGCGCTCGACCCGGATATTGTGCTGATGGATGTGATGATGCCGGTGATGGATGGGGTCGAAGCGACGCGGCAGCTCGCCGCGCGCGGCCCGCGCCCGGTGGTGATTATGCTCACCACCTTCCACGATGACGAGCGCGTTTTGCAATCGATTGCCGCCGGCGCGCGCGGCTATCTGCTCAAAGATGTCGATCATCGCGCGCTGGCCGAGAGCATTCGCACCGTCGCTGCCGGCGGCGCGCTGATCCACCCGCAGATTACCGCCCAACTCTTGCCCCGCCTAAGCCAATTAGCCACTGCTGCGTCGCCGCCGGCTGAACCGCCTGCCGCTGAACCGGCGATTGGGCTGACTCCGCGTGAGCGCGAGATTCTGCTGCTGCTTGCGCAGGGCTATACCAATCAAGAGATTGGCGAGAAACTCGCCCTCAGCATTGGTACGGTCAAAAACCACTTGAGCGTAATCTTTGCCAAACTCGCGGTGCGCGACCGCACGCAAGCTGCATTATGGGCGCGTGAGCATTTAAGGCTGGGGACATAGACGTACCTTCCTTCCAGCTCGCGGCGCGGGTTTCGTAACGCGAGCCCGGCGCTTGAGGGGCGGAGAGGTGGCCCCACCCCGTGCCCCTCCCCCGCTGGGGGAGGGGTGATGAAGAACTGCGCAAAACGCACACATTTGCCGCGAATGGTTGGCCCGCTGTGCGAGTGGTGAAGGCGATTGCCACTCACCATTAGTCTGCATAGCGGGCTTCGTAATGAGATCCCGGCCCTGAAGGGCCGGGCGCCGGATCGCACGCCCTTTAACCGCCACAGCAGACGGTTGCTTCGGGGCTGCGCCCCTCGCAAGGACAATCGGACATGCCTCCGCTTGCCGTCTGTCATTGCGAGCCGCCGGAGGCGGCGAAGCAATCCCCCGCGAGCACGGGAACGGCCCCTTTCCGCTGACGTTGCGGGACGGACAGCACATGTTGATCGCTGTGCGATGCCTCAACACCCGGCTTTACGCTCCTCTCTCGCGCCAGTTCAGGGGCGGACAGCCCATGTGATCGATTGCAACCGTGGATCGCTGTGCGATGCCTCAAAGCCCCGTGCTGCACTCCCCATGACCCCTCCCCCAGCGGGGGAGGGGTTGGGGGTGGGGGCAAACCAGCGCATCCCAACGCCAGCAACCGTATCTATGCTCATCCGTTCTGTCTGCCCTTGAACCCGCGCCAGTGGGAGAGGGGCTGGGGGTGAGGGCCAGCAGCCCGCGTAGCGGGCTTTGTAACCATAGCCCGGCGCTTGAGGGCCGGGCTATGGTAGCCGGGAGTAGTCTACATTACTTTGCGATCACCGGCACTAGCACCCGATATGTCGGTGGCGCAAACGCGCCTTTCGCAGTGTACATAGCCGTATTGCCGGCATTGTCGATGGCAGTGATAATGATCCGCACATCAGGCCAGTTGCGCGGCACACTTGCCATCCACAGGCGTGGGTTTTCGGCGTCTTTGGTAAAGGTGAGCGGCGTCCACGTGACGTTATCGGCAGCGAGGTAGACACCGGTCACGTTCACTTGCGGGTTGGCGGGGTGGTCGGGATCGCTCACAATCACCTCAATCGGCGTTGAGATGCTCTGCAACCCGGCATCTTGCCCAGCAATGCGCACCCGCTCAATCACCGGCGGATTTTGGTCTTCCAAGGCATCATCGGCGCCATCTGCCGCTGGATCGGTGTAGATCACCTGATACACCAGCCGGGTGTAGGTGCGCAGGGTGCCGGTGACGCCGTTGGTGGCGCGGAATTGGGCAGCCGTGCTAATCAGGGTGTCGCGTTGATCGGCGCCACTGCCAATGCTGCTATGGCCAAAGAAGCGGTCAGGCACCCACACCCCGATCCCGGCGCTGAAGTCAGGTTCAATCGTCGTCGTTATCAATGGCGTGGCGGTCTCGGTTACGATTTGGGTGACGGTGGGGTTGAAGTTCTCGACGGTGTTGTACTGGCCGCCAAGGAAGATGACATCGCGCACGACAAGCGGAGAGGCGTCATCGCTTCCCGACAACGCAGTAATGTCGTAGGTGAAGGCAGGCAAGCTGGGCATGCCGATCAAGTTGTTGTTGAAGACGGTCACAGTTGGGGTGACGTTGAAGGTGCTGGCAAGCAAGAACGTATCGCTGATCGTGAAGTTGCTCGGATTGAGCTGGACAACGCTGCCAGTGCGAGTTGGTTGCAGGTAGTTGGTGTCATAGTTGATGGTGAACGTGATCGTGCGCGTCAACTGGCTGCCAGCAATCGGTGCTGGCGCCGTTCGGTCGCCTGCCGGCAGTTCGGCATTGAGGTCTTCGACCGGCGCAGTCAGCGGGTTGTCAACCAAGATGCGCTTCCACGGCAGGCCGTACAGTGTCGTGATCGCCAGCACTTTGTAGTCGTAGGTGTTGAGACCGATTGACGTGCGCAGATAGCGGAGCTTGGCGTTGACCAGCGCCTCGCCGATGCTGCGCCCGACGTACGTAACCCCATTTTCTGCCATCGGATCGGGCCGGGTCTCGTTCCGCACCAGTTCTTGGGTCAGCAACGCCGCCAACCGCTCGCTGTAATCCACCCCGTCGAGCGTGCCGTAGCCGTAGCCGGTGTTGCCGATCCAGTTGCCGGCGTGGCGGTTGAAGGCTTGGGCGAAGTCAGCGGCGTAGTAGCCAATGGGAAGGTCGAGCGTTTGGTTGATAGCATTGAACGGCACATTGTACCCGCTGTGACAACCAACCGAATAGTAGATGGTGTTGTAGAAGAAGCCGGGGCATCCAATTGGATATACATCACACATCTCTATGAATTCCTCATAGCCGGTGCTCAAAATGCGATCGGCGGGGAAGTGAGGATCGCTGCCGCGCTCGACGGCTGGGATGAGCTGCCAATGGTCGAAGTGGGCGTTGAGTGAGCTGAGTAAAGTGTTGGTGCGGGAAAAGACCGCTAATGGCGTGGTGAAGAAGCCGGTTGCGTTCAGCGGCTGTTCGAGCCAATTGTTCTCGAAGTCGCTGCGACTCCACGTGTTGGTGATGACGGTGCGTTTGGTGACACTGATCGACGTTGCTTGGGTGAGGGTGCGCGTGATGGCGTTTGCGCCGTCGATCAAGAAGTCGTAGCCGGTGATCGAAGCACTGCTCGGGTTGTATTCTTGCCCAGCCAGCAATATGTTGTCTTCATACCATACAGGCCGGTTGCGGCGCAAGAAATCGGCGATCTCAGCCGGTTGTTCGACGAGCCGGCCCACAGCTAGCCGGGGCACAAACAGCGGGAAGCCGTAGAAGCGGTAGGGCCGATCGGCGCCATACGGATCGTCGCTCACCATCATGCGGTTGCGCAACGCCGCGCCGAGCGGGTTGTCGGGCGAGATGAGGCTGGCGCCGTTGCTGCGCGCATCGATCGTCTTCAGATATTCCAGATAATCAGCTTCGTTGGCGATGGTCGTGAGGTCGGGCAGCCGGAAGAAGGGGATGATCTCGTCGCTGCCGACCAGCACAATATTGCGCACGTTGGGGTAGGGCGTCACCGGGTTGGTTTCGTTCCCAAGATTGCTATCATTATTTGCCCGGATGAGATACTCGACCCGGACGTTACTCGAACTGCCATTGCCGGTCGGGTCAATCGCCGCTTCGATCACGTGATCAATGATGCTGGCGATGTAGTTGGCGTAGAGCGGGTTGCGTTGATTGGCCGGTTGCGACCATTCGGTCAGCAATTGGCTAAAAGGTGTTGCCTCGCTGCCGGTGATCACCTCAAGATTGGCCAGATCGATCACGGCCCCTTTTTCTTGGATCAGCGGTTGTTCATTGAGTCCCATGACAAGGGTCTGGGTGAGCGAATATGATTGTTGCAGGGTGGTGGTAATGATATTGATGCTTGTGAGATCGCTCGGATATACCTCCTCCATACGGGCTGAGTTGATGATGTAGAGGGTGGTAACGGCGGGATCCGGCCGGTCAGTGTAAAACTCGACATGCGGGGCCGGGCCGAGCGATTGGAGCGTGCTGCGCTGGAGGGTGACAACCAGCCGGTATGGGAGCGGGCTGATCTGGCCGGCACTCGAGGGAGCGACGGCGACGAAGTACAATCCCGGTTGCCACACAATCGTCTCGATCCGTTCGTCGCGGGTGCCGGGGTTGATGCTGATGGAGGTAATCTGACCGCCGATGGAGGTAATCTGGCCGCCAATGGAGGTAATCTGGCCGCCAATGGAGGTGATCTGACCACCAATGGAAGTGATTTGGCCGCCGATGGAAGTAATCTGACCGCCGATGGAGGTGATCTGGCCGCCGATCTGGGTCACATCCTCCAAGCCGCGTTCGCCATTGTCAAACTCAAAGGTTTCAGTGGCGCCGCCGACGCCGGTCACTGGGTCAACCCCGCCGCCAAAGACCAGATCGTAGTCGGCGCCGAGGTTGGTGAGGTCGATGGTGATCAACGAGCCGGGGGCGTCAATCGTGAAGGCGAAGTAATCGATGTCGCTCGATGACGAAACCGCGCCACTGATCGGCTGTCGCCAGCTATCGGTGCGGCCTACTGCGATTGGCTGCGCATTCGTGCCGGGTGGCAAGATGCGGTTGTTCGGCTCAATCTCATTGATCGCTGGCAATTCTGTGATGCTGGTCAAGTGGATTGGTTCAGCCTCGGCGGCAGTGACCGGGCTCGGTCGTGGTGTTAATGCCAGTGGCGCCAATGCGATACTTACCAGTGTCAGCATGAGTAGGAGGCGGCGCATAGCGATACTCCTTCCGAATGAAGAACCACGATGTTCATGCCGGCAACGCCGCCGCAAGCGCCAGATCGCGCTGGGCATCGAGTTCGGTAAAAATGGCGATCGCTTCCGTGCGAGCAACCGCTGCTGCGGCAAAGTCGTGGCGGGCCAGAGCTAGCCGGGCCTGTTGGTAGCGGACTTTCCCCAACTCGTAGCGATTGTCGAGTTGGGCCAAGGTGGAGCTGCTGCGGGCGAAGAGATCCTCTGCCACATCAAGATCGCCGGATGCCAACGCGATCTCGCCGAGCACCCGATTGGCAATCGCCGAGTCGTCGGCTTGGCCAAGCTCTTCGGCAATGGCCAAGGAACGATTGGCATCGCTACGGGCCCGTTCGCGATCGCCTAAGGCCAATGCCGCCAGTGCGGCTAACCGCAATACTTCGGGCAGGAAACTACGGGCATTGATCGCTTCCAGATCAGCAATAGCAGCATCAAAGAGGGCGAGCGCCTCAGCGGCGCGCCCTTGATTGAGCAACACTTCGCCGCGGTTGTAGCTGGTCACGGCCACGCCAAGCCGCGAACCAAGCCGGGCAAAGAGTTCACTGGCGCGCTGGTACAACGCGCCGGCCCGGTCAAGCTGGTTTCGCCCCACCAGCACGACGGCCAGATTGTTCGCTGTGCGGGCAGTGGCCAGCACATCACCGATATTTTCCGAAATCGCCATGGATTGTTCAAAGACGGCAATCGTCTCGGCCCACCTCCCGGCTTGAGTGTAGACCCGGCCAAGGTCGTTGAGCACATCGCACAAACCGGCCAGCATATTCGCCTGTTCATAGAGGGTGCGCGCTTGGTTGAGCGCCTCGATGGCTTGGGTGCGGTCACCTTGATAGCCGGCAATGTTGCCGATAATCTTGAGGGCGCGGGCTTGATCAGTAGCATTCCCGGTTTGCGCCGCCAAGGTGTACCCGATCCGTGCCCATTCCATTGCGTGGGTGTAATCGCCGGTACGGTACGCGATACCGGCGCCTAAAATGTAGCAGCGCGCCGTTTCCGCCGGTATGCCGCGATGGGTGCGGGCCATCCCCTCGGTCAGCCGGTCGAAGGCGGCTTGATAGCGCGAACGCCGCTCTTCGACCGTGGCAAGCATGCGGTGCATGCGCAACCAGCGTTCACTGACCGGTTCGTCGCCTACCGGTAAGCTGAGCTGCAGCGCCTCGTGGAAATGGTGTTCCGCTTGATCGTATTCGCCCAAGACCAGATGCAATTCGCCGATCGCTTCGTGGATCGCGGCCACTTGATCGATCAACTGGGCCGGCGGTAAGACGGTGCTCAAACGTGGCGCGATATTGAGTGCGGTGGTATAGAGGGCGAGCGCATCGCGGTTGGCGAAGCGCCGGCGGGCTTGCTCGGCGGCTTGCACGTGGTAGCGCAACGCGGGCAGCCACTCTTCGGCTTGCAGAAAGTGCCACGCCAGCACGGCGTATTGCTCTTCGATCTGATTGGCGGCAATCGCTTCGATCCGGCGGGCGACCCGGGCGTGCAACGCCCGGCGGCGGGCGTAGAGGATGCCTTCGTAAGCGACATCCCGCAACAGCGCGTGGCGAAAGATATAGGCCAGAATCCGCTCTTGCTGATCGGCTTGGATGAGTTCTCCTTCGATCAGGCGCTGGATGCTCTCGTCGAGTGCGGGTGGGTTCGAGTAGACGCCTTCTACCACCGGGCGCGGAAAGCGCCGGCCAATCACCGAGGCGACTTGCACTAACTCTTGACGCGGTTCGTCGAGCCGGTCGAGGCGGGCGATCAATAAGCCTTCGATACTGCGTGGCAGCTCGATCTTTTCGATCGGTTGCGTGAGTTGCCATGCGCCGCTTGCCTCGCTGCGCACCAATAAGCGGTCACGCACTAGCGCTCGCACCAATTCCTCAATAAAGAAGGGGTTGCCTTGCGTCCGGTCAAGTAACGGTAAGATGTCGTTGGGTGGCGAACCGCCGAGGAGTGCTGCGAGCAAGGCTTGGCTGTCGCTGGGCGGCAATTCGCCTAACTCGATCCGGACAGTGTTGGGGAGTGTTTCCCACGGTGCGGGCGATGCCATTTCGGGCCGGTAGGTCAGCAGCAACGCCAGCGCTCGTCTAGCGACGGCTTTGCTCAGGCGTTCGAGCACTTCGAGCGAGGGTGAGTCGGCCCAATGGCAATCTTCGAGCACCAACAAGACCGGCTCGCGGGTGGTGGCGGCGAGAAAGATTTCGACAATCAACTCTTGCAGCCGGTCGTGCCGTTGTTGGGGCGATAAGCCGGCGGTGAGCGGTGTGTCGGCCAGCGGCAAACCGAGCGCATCGGCTAGCAGCGGCGTAAAACGGCTGGCATCCGGCACGAGCCGTTCGACACGGGCAACCGTGTCAGCAGCTACTTGGGCCGGCGCGGCGCGCAGGTCAAGCCCTAGCGCATTCATCAATGGCGCGCGAATTGCGGCATAGGCAGTGCGCTGCTCGTAACTTTGGCAATCGCCGAAGAGGATCGTAAACGATGGCACATCCTCGGTCACATGATTGTGTTCGGTAGAAGCGATGACTAGGCGCTGAATCACCTCCTCGGCTAAACGCGATTTGCCAGCGCCGGCTTCGCCAACGATGGCTATCGTCGCTCCTTGCCCCTGTAATGCGGCCCGCGCCGCTGCCATCACCTGCGCTAATTCCGTATCGCGCCCGATCAAGGGGGCGATAGCCAGATGTTCCGGACTGTGACGAGTAGCGACCGTCGCGATCTGGACGACTTTGGCCGGTGTTACCGCTGCGCTCAATCCCTTGAGGTGCAGCGGCGCTCCCGGCTCAAGCACAAATTGGCCTTCGACCGCGGTCTGGGTGCTGGGCGAGAGGTAGATCGCTTCATCGGGGGCAGCCGCCATCAGGCGCGCCGCCAGATTGACCGCCGGCCCCATAACGGTGTATTCATAGCGGGTTGCGCCACCCACCCGTCCGGCAAAGACAGTGCCGGTATTGATGCCGATCTTCTGCGTCAGCGGCGGGACGGCTGCGTCCAATAAGGCTGCGATCTCGGCGTTGGCGTCGTGTAACGCCTCGTGCAACTCGAGCGCGCAGCGCACGGCCCGGGTCGGGTCATCTTCGTGAGCAGTCGGCGCGCCGAACAACGCCATCAACTTGTCGCCATGGGTGTACATATCGACCTTGTTGATGATGCCGTCGTAGCGATGTACGACTGCCTGCGCACGCCGGTAGTAGGCGTTGAAGATGGTGGCGGCTAAGTTGGGATCAGAATCGAGCACCGCAAGGTAGCGGGAAAAATCGTGGACATTGGCAAAGAGCACTGTCACCGGGCGAAACTCACCCAATTCGCCGGCAGCCGGGTCGAGAAAGCGGCGGGGCAGGCGATGCACGAGGTAAGGTTGCAGTGCGGCTAATTGGCGAGCCAAGCGGTTGAGGGTCGCCAGATCATCAGGGCCGTCGAGCGGCAGCGGTGGGGGCGGCGCGATCGTCGCCTGCGCTACTGCCAGCCCGAGGAGACGGTAGAAGCCGTCGCGGCGCACCTCAAGCTGCGGCTGTTCAAGGAGTTGCGCGGTTTGGCCGGTAATCACCACCTCACCCGGCGCGGCGATCTCTTGTGCTAACGCCACCCGGTTCACTTCCGGCCCGGTCACCACCAATTCGATATGGCTCTGATCACCGACTTCGGCGGCAAAGACGCGCCCGGCATGCACCCCAACCCGCAGCCGCAACGTAAAGGTGCCGGCCCGGGTTTCGAGATTGGCGAATTCAGCCATGCGCGTTTGCATCGCCAAGGCCGCCGTACAGGCCGCAGTCGCGTGCTGATCGCCGAGCGTGGCCGCATCGAAAAAGACGGTCAGCGCATCGCCGCCAAACTTGAGCAGCGCCCCGCTCCGCGCTTGGACTTCGTGCAGCAGCGCGGCGAACAGCCGGTTGACGACCGCCGAAACTTCTTCGGCGCCTTGCCGGCCAAGCACCGACAACCGTTCGGAGAGAGCCGTGAAGCCGGACAAATCGGCAAAGAGGAGCGATCCTTCCCAGAAAGCGCCGGTGGTGCGTCCGGGTTGCGGATCGGCGAGTTGGCTCTGCACAATGCGGGCAGGAATGTAGGCGGCATGGGCTGCCAGCCGGGTGCGCAGATCACGCCCAAGGCGCGTGCGCACGGGGGCCGCGAGATCTCCGGTAGTGGTGAGTTCGGCAATCTGCTGATCGTCAAGCTGGGCGATCAGATCACGCCATGCTGTCAGCGAACCGGTCATGACTGCTTCCATGCTCGATCTCGACGATCGGTAAGGTGTTTGCATCTACATCTGTAAACGAGTCGACGCCAAAGATTGTTTCGCGGTTGCGGTGCCAGTCTTGTTGCGATGGAGCGGGTAATGATGCCTACAGGCGTCGTCATACCGTCGTGAGGTTCAGCCAACGCAATGCCATACCTTGCCCTGATGCCCGCAGCGATCCCCTTGCGTCCGCAGGATGGCTCCTCGTTGGTTAACAATATCACCTGATCTCGGTTGCCGTGCATTGATCTCAGCCTGCTTGCATGTTGCTGCGCTCTCATTGTGCAGCGAAAGTAATGAAAAGAGAAGGGGGAAAAAGGGCCTAGTTGGATAAAAAATTTTTTAGTGACCTCTTGACAATATCTCGCGAGAGGTGTATACTCATCGCAATTGTTAAAAGTGTAATAATAACACTAATTGGAGAACGCCCCATGGTCGCCCAGCTCTACGAAACGACCGTCGCAACCGCTGCCGAATTGATAGCCGAGATTAACGACTTGCGCCGCCGGCGCAACGCCATCATTTTGGCTCATAACTACGAATATGGTGAGATTCAGGAGATCGCCGATTACGTTGGCGACTCGCTTGGCATGGCGCAGGCTGCGGCGCGCACCGATGCCGATGTGATCGTAGTCTGCGGCGTCTACTTTATGGCTGAAACGGCGGCCATTCTCAACCCGCAGCGCACGGTGCTGATCCCCGATGCCAATGCTGGTTGTTCATTGGCCGATTCGATTACGGTCGAGCAGTTGCGGGCATGGAAGGCGGCCAATCCCGGCGCGGTGGTGGTGAGCTACGTCAACACCAGCGCCGCCGTTAAGGCCGAGAGCGACTATTGCTGCACGTCGGGCAATGCCGAGCGGGTGATCAATGCGATTCCGGCTGATCAGACCATCCTCTTCTTGCCGGATATGTTCCTCGGCAGCTATCTGCGCCAAAAGACGGGCCGTCCGCTCAAGATTTGGGCTGGCGAATGCCATGTTCACGCGGCGATTCGCCCGGCGATGATCGAGCAGAAGCGGGCGGCGATGCCTGATGCCGAGTTTCTGATTCACCCGGAATGCGGCTGTGTGAGCAGCGCGATGGATGATCTGGCCCGCGGTGCGATTGATAGCCGCGGCACCTATATTCTTTCCACCGAGGGCATGATCGCGCATGCCAATCGCTCGCCGGCCAGCCGGTTTGTGGTGGCGACCGAAATCGGTGTGTTGCATCGCATGCGCAAGGCCCATCCTGACAAACAGTTTATGCCGGTCGATGAGTCGATCAGTTGTCGCTATATGAAGCTGATTACGCTTGAGAAGGTGCGCGATAGTTTGCGCGATCTGCGCGAACCCGTCACCGTGCCGCCGGAGATTGCCGCGCGCGCGCGAGTCGCGATTGACCGGATGTTGGCGTTGTAGTCGTGGCAATGCACCGCATTGTCTCCGGAGGACTCACTATGCAACCTATCTCTGCCCCACGGAGTGCGTTACCATCGCTACCCCCGGCTCGCGAACGGCGCGTTGATGTCTTGGTCATTGGCGCCGGCGCGGCTGGTCTAACCGCCGCATTGGCCGCCGCAGCGCGCGGCGCGCAGGTCTTGGTGTTGGCCCGTGGTTCGTTGCCGGAAAGCAATTCGGCGTGGGCGCAGGGCGGCATCGCCGCGGCGCTCGATCCTTCCGATTCGCCGGGGATTCACGTCGCCGATACGTTGACCGCCGGCGCCGGTTTGTGTGACGTAGCGGCGGTGTCGGTGTTGGCCCACGAAGCGCCGGCGTTGATGCGGGAATTGGCCGAACTCGGCGTTCCCTTCGAGCGTGATGCCGATCGGTTTGCGTTGGGTTTAGAAGGCGGCCATTCGCGCCGGCGCATCGTTCACGTTGGCGATGCCACCGGCTGGGCAGTGACGCAGATGCTGATCGAGCGCGTGCGGGCGATGCCACGCATCACGGTGTGCGAGCAGGCGCAGGCGGTTGATCTGCTCACTGCCGGCGAGCGAGTGGTGGGGGCGTTGGTGCGGTTGGCCAGCGGCGCGTGGTTGCGGGTGCTGGCGGCGGCGACGGTGTTGGCTAGTGGCGGGGCCGGCGCGTTGTATGGCCTGACCAGTAACCAGCCTACCGCTTTGGGGGAAGGGATCGCGATGGCGTATCGCGCCGGTGCGGAAGTGGCCGATTTGGAGTTTGTCCAGTTCCATCCAACCGTCTATCGCACCCGTGACGGGCAGGGATTTTTGATCACCGAAGCGGCTCGCGGCGAAGGTGGTTTGCTCTATACGCCAGCCGGCCGCCGCTTTATGCCGGCCTACGATCCGCGGGCTGAATTGGCTCCGCGCGATGTGGTGACGCGCGGGATTGTCGCGGCGATGCAGGCGGAAGGGTGCGATCATGTGCTGCTCGATCTGACCCATCTGCCGCCTGATCTGATCGAGCATCACTTCCCCACCATCTGCGCCCGTTTGCGAGCCGATGGGATCGATCCGGTGCATGATCCGATCCCGGTGGCGCCGGCGGCCCACTACCTGATGGGGGGGGTGCGCACCGATCTGAACGGTGCGACCAATCTGCCCGGCCTGTTTGCTGCCGGCGAAGTGGCTTGCACCGGCGTGCATGGCGCGAACCGGCTGGCGAGCAATTCACTGCTGGAGTGTTTGGTCTTTGGTCGCCGGGCCGGCGAAGCGGCAGCATCGTACCGTGGTCGCGCCGTACCAGCGCCCGATCCGTTGCCGGTCGCGCCCGCGGCGGTGGCGCCGCCGGCTGATTGGCGTACCGCGCTGGCGACGATCATGCACGCGGCGGGGCCGTTGCGCCACGGTGATAATTTGCGCGCTGCTCTGACCGAACTGGCAGCATGGCCGGTTAGCGCCGATCCTGCCGATGCTGATGCGCTCACGGCGGTCAATGCCGCCCTGACGGCGCGGTTGATCGTCGCTGCGGCCTTGCTGCGCACCGAGAGCCGCGGTGGCCATTTCCGCCTCGATTACCCGCAGAGCGATGAGGCGTGGCGCAAGCATACCATCTTGGGCCGCGACACGTCGCCGGCGTTTGTGGCCGCCATTGCGCCGGCGCCAGCGTTGGCCGCCGATTAAGCGGGTTGTGCCCTCCGCATGATACTTAACGGAGCTTGTATGGAACTCCCGTTGCACGTCATCGATACCATTGTTGCCCATGCCCTCGCCGAAGATATTGGCAGCGGCGATCTGACCACGCTGGCCGCGATTCCGGCGGCAGTACCCATGATCGCTCACGTTGTCACCCGGGAAGCCGGGGTGATTGCTGGCTTGCCGGTGGTCGTCGCTGTTTTCCGCCAGCTCGATCCCAGCGTCAAGGTGCTGCTGCACACCGCGGATGGCGCTGCAGTCGCTGCCGGCGCCACGCTTGCCATCGTAACCGGCCCGGCCCGCAGCATCCTCAGCGGCGAACGGGTGGCGCTCAATCTGGTGCAACGCCTCAGCGGGATCGCAACGCTGACGGCCCAGTATGTGGCGGCGGTGGCCGGCACGCGGGCCCAGATTCTCGATACGCGCAAGACCACACCCGGTTTACGCGCGCTCGAAAAGTATGCCGTGCGCATGGGGGGCGGGCGTAATCACCGGTTTGGCCTGTATGACGGTGCGATGCTCAAAGATAACCATCTGGCCATACTTGCCGCGCAGGGCATTGATCTGGCTGCGGCGATTGCCCGCGTGCGTGCGCAACTGGGGCCGATGGTGCGGCTCGAGGTTGAAGTTGAAAGCGTCGCTGCTGCGATAACCGCTGCTGAAGCTGGAGCCGATCTGATCTTGCTCGATAACATGCCGCTCGACCAGCTCCGCGCAGCGGTGCAGGCGGTGGCCGGTCGCGCGCAGACCGAAGCCAGCGGCGGCGTCAATCTGCAAACGGTGCGGGCGATTGCCGAGACTGGGGTTGATTACATCTCAGTCGGGGCGTTGACTCATTCGGTGCGCGCGCTCGATATTGGGCTCGATTGCGCGGCGTAAGCACAGTTTACTCGTCATCGGCTAGATGCTCGACGCGCAATTGCCAGAGCAACCCGCCTAAAGCCGGGCCAAACCGGTCAATCAGGCGCTGGCGCGTGCGGCCCTCTTGGTAGCGCTGACGGGCAAAGCGCTGGATCTGCTGCTCTTCATCGCCGACGCGCAACGTTTGCATCAGTTTGAAAGAGACATCGTCGAGGCCAAAGGTGGCGGCCACATCCACCAAGCGGGCAATCGACTCGTAGGGTGGTTCCAGCAAGACGGTAGCGTGCGTGTAGATGCCTTGCTCGCGGGCATACGCAATCAACTTGCGGGCCTGTTCACGGCTGCTGGCTGAGTCGAAGACGCTGGTTGCGGCCAGCGTAAACGTGATTGCCTCGCAGCCGGCTTGCGCCAACTGCCGGATCCGATCCTCACGTAGGCGGTCAAGGGCGACGGCAGCTTGCCATTTAATATTGAAATGCGCATTGATCAACTGATCGAGGAACTCATCGAGCCACTGTTCATGAATGGTAAGCTCTGGTTCACAGAACAGAAGATGGCGAATGCCAACTTCTTCGACTAGAGCGCGAATCTCGTGGCAGATCTGGCGGGGCGGGCGCAGTTGCCATTGGTTATGCATCCGCCAACCAATCACCACCGGCGTCTGCACTTCACCACCCGGCGCGCGCAATTCGTAATGTTCGAGCGAGAGCAAATGACGGGCCGGGTATGGCAATTCTTCGCCAGTCTGGGCAGGAAGCGTGTTGACGCCATTCAGCCAAGCTAACAGGCTGGCAGTGGCTGCTAATGCCTCACTGCCGCTGCGATGCGCGAAGAGCGGCAAGATGTCGGGATAGGTTTGGTGGATGTGGGAGACTGCCTGCTCAATCGCATGGCTATCTTCACCGGCGATAATGACACGCTGTGGTTGAAAGGTTTGCAGCCGGCGCTGAATGTCTTCCCAACCGCCCAACGGATCTAGCGCGCGATCGAAGATGCGCACAATTGCGCGCCGCTGTTCGAGCACCGCCGCGGTATACGCCATCGTGAGCGGCGGGAGATGATTGTCATCCTTGGTTGGGAGCGCAATAATTGCGATCTTCACAATGACTCCAGCCGGTGTTGTGCAGTGGTTAACAGACTCCTACATCACGATAGGCTAAGGGATGGGGCGCTAGTATAAGCCGTAACAACTTAACCGATGGTGCGGTGAGCCGTCGCAACGTTGCTCTTTTTTCTGGCGATCTCCTTGTTGCGAAGTGTAGCATAGTTGTGGTCAGATGAATGTGACGACTTTGTCAGAAAGCGTCTTCACTATGCGATAGCCCGATCACCAGTATTGGCGCCAAACGTGCGTTCGTGCTGTAACGGCAATGAGAATGAAAAGCGCGTTCCTTTGCCAACCTCGCTGTACGCAATCCAAATATTACCGCCGTGTGCTTCAACAAATTGCTTACAGATTGCCAACCCTAGTCCTAAATGCGGCCCTTTTGAGCTGCCGTTGCCTTCGCTGTAGAACGATCGAAACACCTTGTCAAATTGTTCGGTCGGGATGCCGATACCGGTATCAGTGACGTGAATATGGATATATGGGTGCTGCAAGTCGGCGCTGACAGTAATCTTCCCGCCGGCAGAGGTCGCTTTCGCTGCGTTTTCGATCAGATTCACTAAGACTTGGCTAATCCGTTCTTCATCAGCCATAATATCAGGCAACTGATCGGGCACATCCCACACCAATTCGAGATCACGCTCTTTGACCTGTTGTTGCTGCTGCATACAGGTGGCAATGATCAGATCAGTCACATTGGTGCGCACCAGATTCAGCTTGAGCTGACCAGTTTCCGATCGGTTCAGGTCGATCAATTCGGCGATCCGTTTGGCGAGCCGGCGGGCGCTACTATCAACTTCTTGCAGAAATTCACGCTGACGTTCATTGAGTTTCCCGACGCTATCACTCTGTTTCAACACGATTTTGAGGTAGCCTTGCAGCGTGTTGAGCGGGTTACGCAATTCGTGGGACACTTTGGCGATAAACTCGCGGCGCTGCTGTTCTTGCGCCTTCTGGCCGGTCACGTCATGCAACACCAGCACAGCAAGGCGCGTATCCGGCGAGGGGCTGACCAGCGTGCCGTGGATCTGATAATACTGCTTGTCATCACCCTCGTCATTATGCACTTCCCGGACGAGCGAATCGCCTGCCTGATGAAGATAGCGCGCGATGTTGGCCAATTGGGCGGCTAGTGTGCCATCGTGGGCCGCGCTTTGCGCCAAGGCCCGGCGCGCGATGGCATTGTCGAGATAGACTGCCCCCTGATCGTCGTAGACTATCAGGCCATCGGCCATCTCGTGCAACACCGTGCTGAGCATCGCCTGCTGCCGGCTCAACTGGACGTGCAGTTCGGCGTTGCGGATAGCGATCATCGCCTGAATGCTGAACGATGTCAGATGGCGTTCTTCGGCGAGCGAAAAAGCCTCTTCTTGGTGGCTGACCACGCTCAACGCGCCGCGCACATGGCTCGGTTGTTCCGGATCGAACAAGGGAACGCTGAGCGCAGCGCGAAATCCATGGCGGGCCAGCACTGCCCATTCTGGTCGCTGCTCGATCTCGTGACGGTCGAGCAAGATGGTGCGTTGGCTCGCAATGACGGCCTGCGCGAGGGTGCTTGCCCAATCGGTGGCATGGCGATCGGCGTGCAGGATGCGGTGTTCGAGATCAGTGCGCTGGATCAGGGTCAAAGCTGCATCATCGATCCGCTGTACGCCTAACATATAAGCCAGCGAGTCGAGAATTTGGCGCAACACATCATCAAGGCTCAGCGAGCTGCTAATCGCGCGCAAACTCTCGCCAAGCGCTTCCATCCGGCGCAACCGATCGCGCAAATCATTGTTCGATGCCTCAAGGCTGGCGACCTGTTGCTTCTGCTCGTGACGCAGGTGCTCGTAACGCGCGCGCCATTCGCGCGCAGCGAGGTTGCGCTGGTTGCCAAACAAGATCAGCGTTGCGATAGTCACGGCACTGATGAGGAAGCTGCCAAATGCGGCGAGGTTGCTAAATATGCCAGAATTGGGCAGTGCCGTTATTGGGATATCAAGCGCGAACAACAGACCAACGCTCCCCGGTATCAGCATTAACCACAATGAGTAGAAGCGATAGCGCCATGCGCGCAGCGCGCTGATCCCCTGAATAACAGTTATGGCAGGAGTTAAGGCGGCGGTGGCGATACACCAGCCGAGCGCAATGGCATCACTGATCGCGGCGACCATCAACAGCCGCCCGGTCAACAGGGGTATGCGACGGATCCAGAACAGCAAGCCGATATTGACAACTGCATAACCGATCAGAACCCAAAGCACCGGTGGCGGTAGGTCAAATTGGGTCAGCGCCCAACTCAATCCTAGTGCCGGCAACGGCAATAGGCGACGAATAATAGTTTGCAGTTGCTCGGTATTAGACCGCATGATGGCCGGTGAGATGCCATGGTTCACGGTTCAAACTTGTAGCCAAGGTTGCGTACCGTAATCACATGGCGGGGATGATCCGGATCCTCTTCTACTTTCGTGCGTAAGCGCCGGATGTATACGGCGACGAGGTTGCTCTCGCCTTCGTAGTCGTAACCCCAGACTTTACTCAAGATTTGGGTCACGTTCAAAATGCGGCCAGCATTTTTCATCAAATAGTAAAGCAGGCGAAATTCAAGTGGGGTCAATTCGACCACACGGCCATCTGCAAAGATAACTTTGTGCTCGACCGGATCAAGGGTAATATTGCCTTGGCTGAGGCGCGTTGACGTATTCAACATATCAGCGTTGCGCCGCCGCAAGACGGCCTCAACGCGGGCTAATAACTCCGATGGCTCAAATGGTTTGACTAAGTAGTCATCACCGCCGATTTGCAGCCCCATCACCCGATCTTGCAGTTGCGATCGCGCCGACAGAAAGATAATCGGCACATCGGAATTGCGCCTGATCTGCCGGCAGACTTCAAAGCCATCGATCTTGGGCATCATGATGTCGAGCAGGATCAGATCGGGATTGTGCTGCTCAATGACTTGCATAATACTGGTGGCGTCGTGCGCGCGGAGAACCCGGTAGCCAGCTTCCTCAAGCAGATACGAGGTTAATTTAGCGCTGGGAATGTCATCATCAACCACCAAAATATTCATGGAACGCTCCCCGTTTGATTCTGATGCGCACACCAATAGGGCCTGCCTATGCAGCTTATTCATTGTACCACTTGCCGATTGCTTTTGGTAGAGTGGTCACATTAAAAACTTGTGTCTGCTCTCGTGTTGCCTTGGGGAGTGCGTCGCCTGTGTCCGATGCCCAACCGTCTAGCTCGAGATGTGGTAGGCCACGGCGCCGCAGAATGCCTCGTTGTCGTTTGTGACCCCTCCGCTCGCTCGGTAGTTTGATGGGAGCGTTGTCTGTTGAACCTCCGCTGTGCTCGCCGCAGCGGGGACGTTTTGAGGACGCTTGATCGTTACTATGCAGATAGTCTCGTTCTGATCGGCAGATTCGTTATTGCGCCATGGTGATCGCATCCCACAAGCTACTGATCCCCGGCTGTTGTTTGCTTGCCGGTGCATCGAGCAGCACAACCAGCCCTAGCCCGGCTTTGCCGCCGGTGCGAAACCGCTCGCGTTGGGTACGATTGCGCTGCCAATATCGAAGTCAAGCGTCATAGGTTCTCTGGGCATAGTTGTGCTGGCGTGTTTCCTAGTCCGGTATGCTGTTCCATCCACACATTCGCGGAGGTCATTATGAAACGGTTGCGTTGGGCCGGCGCGCTCCTGCTGATAGTGATGCTGTTTGCGCGGCAGCACGTTCAACCTGTATACGCGGCAGGGTATGTGGTCAATGCGCTGGCCGATACGATTGCCAACGACAGCGCCTGCACGCTGCGCGAAGCGATTCTAGCGGCGAACAATACCCCTGTTAACGCCAACTGCGGCGCCGGGAGCGCCAGTAATGACACGATCACCTTCAGCGTGAGCGGGACGATCACGCTCGGCGCGCCGCTACCGGCTATTGTGGCAGGGCAGGGAACGCTGACGATCGCCGGCGGCGGAAATATCACCATCAGCGGCAATAATGCGGTGCGGGTGATGATTGTGGACAACGGCGCCGATCTCACCCTGCGCAACCTGACGATTGCACAAGCGAGTGTCGCATTTAGTGGCGGAGGCGTTGCCAACTCCGGGACGTTGACCGTGAACAACGTCACCTTTTCGAATAATAGCGCGTCGGGTGGCGGCGGCATCGCCAATTTCCCCGGTGGTACGCTAATGGTCACCGATAGCGTCTTCTTTGGCAACAGCGCGTTGGGTGGCGGCGGCATCTCCAACGGTGGTATCCTGACCATCAGTAACAGCACGTTTGAGAGCAACAGTTCAACCTTGGACTTTGGCGGCGGCATCCACAATAACGCCGGCGGCACGCTCACGATCACGAACAGCCTGTTTTTGAGCAACAGCGCCGTGACGACTGGCGGCGGCATTTCCAGCAGCGGCACGCTGACGGTCACGCACAGCACGTTCACGAACAACAACGCTGGCTCCTCAGGCGGCGGTATCATCAGTTTTGGCACGTTAACGGTGAATCACAGCGTCTTCGTTGGCAACGAAGCTGCCACTGCCAACGGCGGCGGCATTTCGAGTAGCGGCGTGCTGACGGTCGTGAACAGCACCTTCTCCGCCAACAGTGCTGCTATCGATGGTGGCGGCATTGATAACAGCACTTCTGGCACGCTGACGGTCGTGAACAGCACCTTTTCCGGCAATAGCGCCGCGAATGGCGGCGGCATCTTCATTGGGAGCGGCAGCGCGACGCTCAAGAACACGATCATCGCCAACAGCGCCAGCGGCGGTGATTGCATCGGTGTGCTGAGCGGTACGAACAACAACAATCTCATCGAAAACAATGCTAACGCCTGCGGCTTGACCAACGGCGTGAACGGCAACATCATCGGCCAAGACCCTAACCTCGGCACGCTCATCGGTTCACCTGCCTACTTTCCGCTTAACGCGGGTAGTCCGGCGATCGACGCTGGCGACAATGCCACTTGCGCCGCCGCGCCGGTCAACAATCAGTCGCAAAACGGCCTCCCTCGCCCGCAAGACGGTGACGGGAACAGCACCGCGGTCTGCGACATCGGCGCGTATGAGTTGACCCTTCAACCCGCCAGTTATGTCGTCAATACGCTAAACGACACCACTACCGCCGGCGATGGCTTGTGCTCGCTGCGTGAAGCGATCTTGGCCGCCAACAACGATCCCGCCTACAACAGTTCCAGCGGGTGCGGCCCTGCTAGCAGTCTTGCCGACACCATCACCTTCAGCGTGAGCGGGCCGATCACGCTCACCGCGATGCTGCCGAACATTGTCAGCGGTCAAGGAGCGCTGACGATCAACGGCGGCGGGAATGTCACAATCAGCGGTAATAATGCGGTGCGGGTGATGTGGGTGAATAGCGGCGCCGACCTTACGCTGCGCAAACTGACGATTGCCAACGGGAACATCATTGGCGGCGACGGCGCTGGCGTCGCCAACTTCGGCACGCTCTTCGTGGATGGCGTTACCTTGCGGAATGGCAACGCTGCCGCTGGCGGCGGCATCGCTAATTTTGCTGGTGGTACGTTGTTGGTGAGCGATAGCGCCTTCTCTGGCAATAGCGCCGTGAACGGCGGCGGCGGCATTGCCAACTATGGCGGGGCCACCTTGTCGGTTGCCAACACCACCTTCTCTGCCAACACCGCCAGCGGCGCTAGCGGCGGCGGCGGCATCTGGAACAATGGCACGTTGACGGTGAATAACAGCACCTTTTCCGGCAATAGCGCCACGAATGGCGGCGGCATCCGGATCAACGGCGGCAGCGCGACACTGCGGAATACGATTATTGCCAATAGCGCGAGCGGCGGCGATTGCGTGGGGACGCTGACCGGCGCCAACAACAACAATCTTATCGAAGACAATACCAACGCCTGCGGCCTGACCAACGGCGCGAACGGCAACATTGTCGGGCAGGATCCGCAACTCGGTACGCTAACCGGCTCGCCGGCCTACTTCCCGCTCACTGCGGGCAGTCCGGCGTTCAACGCGGGTAATAACGGCACCTGCGCCGCTACCGACCAGCGCGGCGTCTCCCGTCCGCAGGGTGGTCGATGTGACATCGGCGCGTTCGAGCTGAGTGTGATATTGGTGCCGTTGGTGGTTCGGTAAGAGGCAGGGCCGGTCTCAGACCGGCCCCCGCTGGCGGCGCTTGCGGGCCAAGCTGGGAACGTTACGGTGGTCACCGTTCTGATGAACAAGTGCGGTGGGGCGATGGCTCCAACTAAGATCGGTTCATGCAAGGAGGTTCGTGTGAAACAATGGGGTCTGGTCATCGCTCTGCTGGTGGTAATGCTGTTCGTGCCGCAGCCTGCTCAGCCTGTGTACGCAGCGGGGTATGTGGTCAACTCACGGGAGGATAACACGACGAACGATACCTTCTGCACGCTGCGCGAAGCGATTCTAGCGGCGAACAATACCCCTGCCAACGCTAATTGCGGCGCAGGGAGCGCCGGTAATGACACCATCACCTTCAGCGTGAGCGGGACGATTACGCTGGTCTTGTTTCTGCCGAGCATTGTGAGCGGCGCGGGAACATTGACGATTGATGGCGGCGGGAACATCACTATCAGCGGCAATAATGCGGTGCGGGTGATAATTGTGGACAGCGGCGCCAACCTGACGCTACGCAATTTGACCATTGCCAATGCAAGCACCCCATTGAGCGGCGGCGGCGTGGTTAATAATGGCACATTGACAGTCAGCAACTGCACCTTCTCCGGCAACAATGCCGGCAGCGGCGGCAGCATTGTCAACTTCAGCAGCGGTACGCTCACGGTCGCTGACAGCACCTTCTCCGGCAACAGCGCGACCTTCGGCGGCGGCATTGACAATGCCGGCGGCGCCTTGACCATCGTCAACAGCGTCTTCGTTGGCAATAGCGCCGCCAACAGCGGCGGCGCCATCTACAACAATCCCGGCAGCACACTAACGGTGAATACGAGCGACTTCTCTTCCAACAACGCCACCTACGGCGGCGGGATTGCGAACCATGGCAACCTGACGGTCAATACCACTACCTTCTATCGCAATGTCGCCAATACTAATGGCCAAGGCGGCGGCATCAGAAACCTCGGCACATTAACAGTGACCAACAGCACCTTCGCCAACAACCGCGCCGAAGGTTTTTTAGGCGAGGGAGGCGGTATCTGGAGCAGCGGTACGCTGACAGTCAATAACAGCACCTTCTCCAGCAATCCCGCCAACCCAAACAATGGCGGCGGCAACGTCCGGATCAGCAGCGGTAGTGCAACGATTAGAAATACGATCCTTGCTAATAGCGTGAACGGCGGTGATTGTGAGGGGACATTAAGTAGCGCAAGCACCAACAATATCATGAGCGCGTTCGCCGGTTGCGGTTTGACCAACGGCGTGAACGGCAACATCGTCGGGCAGGATCCGCAACTTGGTACGCTGACCGGCTCGCCGGCCTACTTCCCGCTCACTGCGGGCAGTCCGGCGTTCAATGCAGGTGACAACGCTACCTGCGCCGCTACCGACCAGCGCGGCGTCTCCCGTCCGCAGGGTGGTCGATGTGACATCGGCGCGTTCGAGTTGAGTGTGATATTGGCGCCGTTGGTGACGCGCTAATTGATGGCAGAGGGGCTGGTCTCAGACCTGCGAGGAAGTCTGAGACCGGCCCCTCTATTGTGGGTTGAGGGGCGGACAGCATGTTTGGTCGAGTGCAACCGTTGATCGCTGTGCGATGTCTCAACGCTCGGCTCTCTGCTCCCCTCTCCCGCGCCAGTGGGAGAGGGGCTGGTGGGAGCCAGCAGCCCGCGCAGCGGGCTTCGTAACGATAGCCCGGCCCCTTAGGGCCGGGTTCCGGAAGGTGTGCTGTCTGCCCTTAAACCATTGTGGGGCCGGTCTGAAGGTAGTTCGCGACGAGCATGGGGTGGCGCCAATTGCTGCCGGCGCGCTGGCGAACCCCGCTGCTGGCGGTGTTTGCCGAGCCGATGCGAATGGCGCTAGGTGAAGGCAATGCCGGCAACAATGCATTGCACCGCCAACCCGGTGACGGTGCGTAGATCAGTCGCGAACGTGGGGCGACGCCTTGCGTCGCCCCACACTGATACCTTACACCGACAGCGCCCGCTCGCGCATCCGGCGCCGGGCCGGCAACACCGCCGGACGTACCGGTTGGCGGAACGGCAGCGTCAGCGGGAGGGCGGTCGGTTGTGGCCGGTAGCCCAACAAGCGCATAATGGTGGCCTGATCTTGTTGGGGTGTGATCCGTGAGCTGAGCCGCCCATCGCGCTCTTCGACGATAAACCGGGCCGCTTCGGGGGTCAGGCAGTGGTGCGCGCCGCCGCGCCCCGAAATCATCTGCTGGTAGGCGCCAATGCCGAAGATGGCCAGCACAAGGCCGCCCTCGGTGGCCGGCAGCCACAACGGCGCCTGTTCGGGCCGCGGATAGATGTCGTCGCTGTCGCAGGTGCGGCGACCGGCCAGCCGCACCGGACGCACCGGCTTGTCCCAATCGGTCAGCGGCAAGATCACAAACTCCTGCCCGCTCACAAACAGAGTGTCGGGCAACATGACCATCATAGAGCCATTGACCAGATACCAATCGGGTTGGCCGGCGTGCCCCGCTTTGACCGAGCCAACCTCAACCAGATAGGCGCTGTGGGTGGCAACGGTATAGCGACCAAACTCGCCGATCAGTTCCGGCGCCGGCACGCCATAATCAGCGCAAAGGTCGCGGATCGTCGCCATTAGCCGGCTGAGGAAACGCTGATAATCAAACGTGAAGGTCAACTGGTAGCCAGAGGTGGGCATGCCGCCGCCGAAGTTGAAGTAGCGCAGGGTCGGCACCCGCTGGCGCAACCGGCAGTAGTTCTCGATCGACGCGCGCAGGGTCGTGAGGAAGTGGGCTTCGTCTTCGATCTGGCTGCCGATCATGGCATGGTACAGCACCAGCGTATGGTGGCTATCGGCAATCAATTCCGCCGCCTGCTCGATCTCGGCGGTGGTCAAGCCAAAGCGGTCATTGCCGGGGTGGCGGCCATCGCGGTTGCCGGCGGCGCGCTCGCGCACACCAAACTGGATTGGCGCCGGGGTGGTGATCAGATCGCGCAGCTCATCAAGATCATCGAGCACCGGGATCACCGTCTCGCACCCGTCGAGACGCAGGTTGCGGATCGCATCGCGGTAGGCTGGCTCTTTCGAGCCATTGCAGCAGATCAGCCGGTCTGCCGGCAGAATGCCTTGCCGCCAGAGACCATGGGCAATGATCAGGTCTGCCGTCGCCGAGGTTTCGTAGTGCGCTCCGGCGGCCAGCGCCGTCTGCACTGCTTCGGCGGCGAAATTGGCTTTGGTGGCGTAGGCGTAGTGGAACGCGGCTGGGTATTCGGTCGCGGCGCGCGCTTGCTCGGCCCAGCCGATCATGCGTTGCACTTGGGCAGTAATTTGGGGCGTATAAACCACTTCAAGCGGTGCGCCATGCTGGCGCGCCAGCCGGTTTAAGTTGAGACGATCGCCGAAGTAGAGCTCACCGTCGTAGCGGCTCACGAAATCGGTCAGGCGGCCCTCACCGGCAAAGCCGGTCTGCTGTGCAATCAGGTCGGCAAAGGTTAGCGTCTTCAACTTACCACATTCCTCCGCAATACGAGGCGGGTATGACCCGCAGAGCGAAAACAAGGCAAGACGAGACCTGCCCCGCGTGTAACGGGCCAGATCACAGGCGTGCAATGGCTAGCGCCAACCGATCACGATCGGCGCTGGCGCAGCCATGGAATCAGCGATTCAGCGTTAGGGAAAGAAAAAAGGCCCTGCACCTGATGCAGTGGCCGGGGAAGCGAGAACGCGCAGCGTCACTCGCGCGGCTAGTAGGCAAGGCCTACTTGCGCACGGCTTGCAGGTGTGCAGTTTGGGAAGCGCTGAATCGCGCGTATGTTGTATGCGCCGTCCATACTGCCTCACACTAGCCCACCCGACGCTGTCTTCCACACGAGGCGACGTTCGTCGCCGTGACAGCGATTTCCGCTCGGCGTTCGGTGTTGCGTGTTACGTGTGCCTTCCCAGAACGCGAAACCCGTAACCCGAACGTAACGGGGGGCGCGAATGACATGGTCGATTGGCTCGACCGGATGCGCATTATACAACCGATGGGGGTAGGAGTCAATAGGTGATCGGGGGAGTTGGGCGCGGGATTTTATGTCATTGCTCGTCGCCGGAGGCGGCGAAGCAATCTCCCGCTTCGGCGCAGGGTCAGCAGGGGTACCAACCCCTCCCCCAGCGGGGGAGGGGCAAGGGGTGGGGGCCATTCCGACCGCTCGGCTCGCAATGACATAGGTGAGCGTTCTATGGAGTGCGGCAGTCATACTGCCGCACTCCATAGGAGCGCGGATTGGTCTCGTTGTCAGGGTGAGGGGTTGTCCCCCGGTTGTCATTGCGAGGGAGTGGCGGCCCCCAGCCGGGCTGGGGCCGCCCGACCGAAGCAATCTCCCGCTTCGGCGCAGGGTCAGCAGGGGTACCAACCCCTCCCCCAGCGGGGGAGGGGCAAGGGGTGGGGGCCATTCCGACCGCTCGGCTCGCAATGACAGACGGTAAGCGGGGGTACCGTCCTGACCCTAACCCTCTTCCGAAGGAGGAGGGAGCAGGCAGCGCCCCCTCCCCCAGCGGGGGAGGGGCAAGGGGTGGGGGCCATTCCGACCGCTCGGCTCGCAATGACATAGTGGCTCTACCAAAAAACCACTGCGCCCTCTGCGGTCTTTGCTCCTTTGCGTTAGGGGTCTCTGCGTCTTGGTTTGCTTGGCGGCTTGGCGTTGATTCCCTCATCCCCCGGCCCTCTCTCCCACCTAATGGCGGGAAAGGGGGAGCCGCTGGATGGCGGGCAAGGCTGACCTCACTTGACCATCTCGCCGCCTTCGGCTATCCTGCGTATGCTATGCGTCGTTTGTTACTGTTGGTGATCGTTATCCTCAGTGCATGCGCGGCCCCGCCCCCGCCGCCGGCCACCCCGACCCCGCCGCCTCCGGCGACGCCGGCGGTGAGCGGGCAGATCACCGCTACCGCCACGGTACCGGCGACGCCGGTGCCGAGTGCAACACCGGTTGTTCCTCCGTCCGTAGTTCCTACCGCAACCCCAGCGCCTGCCGTCCATCCCCTCTTTGATCCACAACGCCTGAGTTACGACCATAACTTCAGCGGCCCCGAAATTCAAGCCTTTCTCGAAGCGCGCAACAGTCCGCTCGCCACGATGCGGATGGTTATCGGCGGACGAAGCCATTCCTTTACCGATGTGCTGGTCTCGCTCAGCCATCTCTACAGCGTTAGCCCGCGCTTGCTACTCAGTTTGATGGAGTTGCAAAGCGGGGTGCTGAGCACATCCGCGCCGAGCAGCGAGCAATTGGCTTGGGCGGCTGGGTTTCGCGGTGAGAACGGCAACCGGCGCGGCGTGTTTAACCAGTTGCGCTGGCTAACCCGCGAGTTGCGCGCGGCGTTGCGCGATTACGCTTTGCTTGGGCCTGATGCACTGCCGCCGTTAACCTTCGCCGACGGATCGCAAGCGGTGGCCTCGACTGATCTCAGCCGTTATGTGTTGAGCCGCGCGCTTGCCCCAACGACCACGCCGGGCCGGCTTGACTCGTTGCTCTGGGCCGTTGCCCCTACCTATCAGCGGCTGTTTGACCTCGATCCGCGCCTTGAACCGATCGACTGGCCGGCGCTGTCTGAACCGTTCCTCACCCGTCCTACCGAACGGAATATGCCGGTCACGTCGTTTTTCGATCACGATGCGCCATTTTTGCGCGAGAACGGTTCAGTGCATACCTTCTGGGGGCGGGCCGAAACCGATCGTTCGTTCGCTTACGATGGCCATACCGGTTGGGATTATGCCATGGGGCCGCCCGACCGGGTGCTGGCCGCCGCGCCGGGCCGGGTGGTCTTTGCCGGTTTTTCTGACGATGGCTGCCCGACGCCGGCGGGTGCGGTGATTATTGACCACGGCAACGGTTATCGCACCCTTTACTGGCATCTGGCCCGCGTCAGCGTGACTGCAGGTGAAACGGTTGGCCGCGGTGCAGTGATCGGAATCGCCGGCGATACCGGTTGCGCGCGCGGCGCGCACCTCCATTTGCAAGTGCAATATCTGGGGCGCGATGTCGATCCGTATGGCTGGTGTGGCGCCGATCCCGATCCGTGGGCGGCTAATCCGGTCGGCCAGCGCAGTGTGTGGTTGTGGGCCGATATGCCCTCGCCGTGCGCGTCGCCGCCTCCCGGTGTGATTGTGGTTGACGATACCGATCCGGGTTTTCGCGTGAGTGGCGAATGGCAATCGCTCGCGATGGGGTACGGCGGCGGCTCGCGGTTTGCCCCGTCGCAACTGGCCGCTAGCGCAGCCCGTCCGTGGCGCTTCAGCGATTTCGCTGCGCCACGGCTCGCGATCTGGCAGCCGGCATTGCCGGCTGCCGGCGCCTATCGGGTGCTGGCGTATGTGCCGTTTGCGCTCAATGGCCACGATGATTCCCGCGAGGCCCGCTTCCTGATCCGCCACCGCGATGGCGAAACAGTCGTGACGGTTGATCTGGAAGCTGAGCGCAACTGGTGGGCCGATCTAGGGGTATATGTGTTCGATCCGGCCACCGCGCCGCTAGTGGCAACCGGCACGCTCGCTGGTGATCGGCGACGGGGCATTTGGGCCGACGCGATCGCCTTCGTGCCGGTTGCCGATCCTACGACGCGCTAAACAGCAGATCGCGCTGATTGAAGGCGTAGCGGGCCAAGCCAAGAAACGCCAGCAGCAACGAGCATTGGGCAAGCAGATTTGACCACGCCGCCATCTGTGCGAAAGCCCGGCTGATGCTCAACTGATACCCGTAAAAGACCGGCACTAATGGCCCGCTCAGGATTGTCTGAATGGCGCGCAGCACATCAACCAGCAAGGGATTAATCTCGGTGAGCTGGTTGATGACCGGCCCGCCGATCACGTTGCTCGAGAGGGCGATGGCGACCAAAGCGAGCACGAAGAGCCGCCAGCCGGTTCCCAGCACGAGCGGCGAGAGCAAAATCGTGAGCGCCGCGACCAGTCCAACGTTCAGGACAAGCGGTAGTGTCGCCAGCAGCCAGCCGGTCAGATCGAGATCGGTAGCGCGATTGATCAGGGCCACCAAGATGCAGAGCGTCCCATACATCGCCAGCACAACGGTGACGGCGGCGAAGAATAACCCGATCAGATACGCTCCCCGGCTGACATTATGCGCCAAGACGATGTACCCCTGTGGCCGGTCGCCAAGGCTGATCATATAGCTGGTGGTGACAATCGCCAAAGCCGGGCTAAACAGACCAAGCACCGTAAAGAGATAACCGGCGCTCATCGGGGTTCCGGTCGGGCGCAACAAGACGACATAGCAGGCGACAGCGGCTGCCACCTCCAGCAATACGCGCCCCGATCGCAGGTATTCTAGCAATGTAAACCCGGCGAGCCGGACAGCTTGCTCTATCGATCGCATCATTGGTTGCCATCCCTCTGGCTAGGCGGATGAGTACTGCTGCGCTGTAACAGTCGCTTCAACATCGGGTCAATATCGTCAGTTGGCGGCGGGGGCAACGTTTCGCGCAACACAGTGCGGAGGGGCGTCGTGTTGCCAACCAGCAAATTGTCGACCGGCTCGCCGCGCACGGTGCGCAGATAGATCTGCGCTAACCGGCTCATTTGCGGTTCGAGCGCGTGGATTGGTACATTGGCTTCGATCAGGGTCTGTAATACTTTGGCTTGTAACTCAGGCGTATGCGGACTGATCAACACCGCCTGCTCGGTGCATTGCACTTCGCGCCCGATCATTTCCAGCCGCTGGCGCAACGGCAGATCGAGCGGCCCAGTTTGTACGATAATGCTACCGGCAGATTGCCGTACCTCGGCGACGTTGAGTTCGAGCGCAATCTTGCCATCGGTTAGAATGCCGGCGCGATCGCAGAGATATTCCACTTCGGCCAGCCGGTGGGTGCAGAGCAAGACGGTGTGGCCGCGCTGGCGCACGCCATTGAGCAAGGTCAGCAACTCTTGCTGGCCGTCGAGATCGAGCCCGCTGGTTGGTTCATCGATCAGCAACAGATCGGGATCGGTCAAGAGTGCTTGGGCGATGCCGAAACGCTGGAGCATGCCCTTGGAAAAGGTGCGCAGGTGGCGATCGGCAACTGCGGCGAGCCCGGTCAGTTCGAGCAGTTCGGTAATGCGTTGGCGCAACTGGGTGGCCGGCATTCCGTCGAAGCGACCGAGGAAGGTGAGATATTCGCGCGGAGTGTAGTAGCTGTGATAGCGCTGGCGTTCGGGCACATAGCCGATCAGGCGGCGTTGCGCTTCGAGATTGGCGCTGCCGAGCACGCGGATGCGCCCGCTATCCGGGTGCAAGAAGCCAAGCAGCAGATGGATGAGCGTGGATTTGCCGGCCCCGTTTGGCCCTAACAGACCGTACACTTCACCGGCGACGACACGCAGATTGACGCCGCGCAATACCGAGACATGACCGTAACGTTTGGTAAGACCTTCGACGACGATGACATCGGTCATGATGCCGAACCCCGCTGCTGATGGCTGCAATGAGCTATGTATTCTCTATTATGCGTCAAAATATGCAATGTTGCTGAACCTGATAGCAGGATCGCAGCCGCTGCGCTTGCTCGCCTCGTGGCGAGGATGGCCAGTTTGTTGGGCAGGGAGCCGGTTTCGCTTTACCCTTCCGCCATCGTGCTGGGATGGGATCACGCCGCAGATGGCGGCAGGCATTCAGGCGCTTTGCCCTAATCCTAGCACTGCTACGGCCAATACCGCCAGACTCCCGGCCCAGATGAGCAGCGTGCGGAGCGCTGCTGGCACGCTTAAGCGCGGCAGCCGGCCTTGCAACCATTGGAGCGTAAGGGTTGTGATGGCGCTGCCGCCAATGATGATCAACAGTTCGGCCCACGGCGGCAGCAGTTCGCGCGGTAAGCCTGCCATCCAAACAACGGTCATCAGCGCTGCCGCCACCGTATCGCGCGCGAAGGTCAAGGCTGCCGCCGGACGCGCCGGCAACCCTGCGGTGATCCCTTTCGGCCCTAGCGACGGTTCTGGCCCGAATGGCCCCCAGTTGATCGCTGCTGGCAGGCTCAACAGGCCGGCCAGCCAGACGAGCAGGTGGCCGCTGAGCGTCCAGCCGTTCAAACCGCCTGTGCTGCTCAGGCTGATGGCAGCGACACTCCATACGATGGCCCGTCCCGCCACGCCGATTTGGGCCTCGCGCACGGCGGCGCGCACAAGGTGAGGCGCGCCGGACGACAATGCCGGCCAGAGGGGGAGCCACGCCGCCGCTTCCAGCAATACCCACGCTCCTAACCAACCATACGGCAATGGCGCCGGATGCCACGGCCACGGCAAGCTGGCTAGACCGCCGGCAACGAGTCCCAGCGTGGCTAGCGCCAGCCAGCCAAGCCATTCTGTGGTCAAGAGCAAGCTGCCATTGGCCGGCAATTGGCGGGTGGTGAGCAACCGGTAGCCGATGCCTAGCCCGATAGCCAATACGCCTCCCGGATAGATGATCAGTGCTATCAATCCGGCTATCAGCATCACGGTTGTCGCTTCCTTTCTCTGCTTTGCTAGACAGCGTACAGCGCAGCCAGACTGCGCACTGCCGCTTCGATCGTTGGCAACAGCACATTCGGGAAGAGGCCGATCGCCAACATCACGGCCAGCAAGATACTGATGAGGGCAACGCTGCTCAACGGTTCGCTGGCTGGCTGGAGCGGTGGCAGGCGATCGAGTTCGGTTTCGCCAAGCAATGGCGGTTCCTCAGCCAAGGGAATGTCGCGCGCACCAATCAGATATTGCACGGCCAACTGCACCAGTGTCAGCGCCGCTAAGACCATTGCCGCCAGCACGATCAGCAATTCGCCCCAATGGATCGCTGCGGCTGCTTGTAATACTAAGAGCGAGCTGGTTCCACCCGGAAACGGCAACCACCCGATCAAGGCTAGCCCGCCACCTAAGACGCCAGCGCCTGCCACTGGCCGGCGCCAGAAGAGGTCATTCCGGGATTCTGCGGTCAGGCGCTCGTTGGGATGTTCGAGCAGGGCCAGACTGATCAGAACGGTGGTTACGGCTAACGCCAGATTGATCACACCCACCAGCGCGCCGCTCAGACCGGCTAATGACAGCGAGGCGAAGCCATAGAATATGATACCGCAATTGCTTGCGATCAGATAGGCCATACGCTGGCGCAGCGTGATCGCGGTCAACGCCAGTGCGCCGGCCAAGACGGCGCTGACCGCCGCCCCGATACGCAGCACATCGAGCGCTTGCCCGCCCTCGAAGAGCAGCGTCGGAAAACTTTGTAGCGTCAGCAAAAACACGAGCAAACTAGCCGGCGCCGGTAGGGCAATAATGAGGATGGCCGCCAGCGAGCCAGCGTACGATATCAGATCGACGAGCCACGAGTGGAACGGCGTTAGCGCCATGCGCAACGCAAATCCGGCGGCCAGCAAGGCTAAGATAAACCGGGCCGGCGAAATCCGCCCCGGCAGTTCGCCCGGACGAAAGATATCGGTAAGAACGTAGGCAATGTAGAGCAAGATGCCGGCAACGACCATCAAGACGAGATACTTCAATGCGGTGGCCAGCGTTTGCCGGCTGACCAAGACTCCGGCCCCGGCAGGCAGATCGACGATGGCCAGCACGGTGGTGAGGCCGATGGCCACCAGCACCAAGGCGGTCACAAACGAGTCTTGCATCACCAGAATTGCGACCGTCTGGCCAACGGTGAGCAAGCCGATAGCGCTAAAGTTTTCCCCGTGCGGCACAATGAGCGCTGCGGTCAGGGTAGTGATCGCTACACCGAGAAACAGAAAGAGAAAGATTTGGTTGAGCGGACTGAGGAGCAACGTCACTCCTAAGACCCGCACCGGATCATCAACCCGGACTTGCAAGGCGAGCAGCAATTCAACGATCAGCGTCCCGATGCTCAGCGCAATGGCAGTGCGGGGCAACCGGCGCAACAGAAAGGCGCTAAAGGCCATACTGAGCGGGAAGAAGATGAGTAACAGGTACAGCATGGTTATCCGCGGTAGAGTTCGCTGATCGCGAGCGTTTTCAATCGCCCATAGACGAGCCCAGCGAGGTAGGCGATAGCCAAGGCGAGCAAGATTTGGACAACGCTGAGCAGCAGCAGCGGCATGATCTTTAAGCCGCTCGCCGCCGGCGCGCTCATGACCGCACTGTACAATAGGTCAATCCCGCTGGTGCAGAGGAGCATACCCAAGCCGATTTTTAATACATCGCTGGCCGTGGCCATCGTGAGCACCCCACTGAGCGCGAGCCAGTACCATGCGAAATCGAGACTGGGATTGGGCGCAATCGGGTAGATGATCGGCAGGACGATGCTGGCGACCAAGGCGGCGACTCCCGACCAAAACGGAAAGACATAATCCACCAGCCGCAGCGTTTCGGCGGAGCGTTGGCGGGCTGCGGCGCGCAAGGCGCGGCGGAGCTCGGCTTGCCCAAACTCATCGAGGTCTTCGAGGCCATAATCGCGCGAAAACGTCAGCGCCGTGACCGCAAGAATGAGCGTGGTGCAGACGCCAGTAATGAGTTTGATCAAGGCCAGTGAACTGAGCCCTGCTTGGCCGAGATCGGGTCGCACGAAGGGTTGCTCATTCAGCAAACCGGCTAGCGCCCCATAGTTCAGCAGCAACAAGGCAACCGTCAGCCGCCAGTCGCGCGACAACAAGATGCCGCCTGCTGAGATGCCGAGCAGTATGATCCAGATATCCAACGTCATAGGCCGTCATTCCTTGCCAAGGCGACGTTCATTGCGCCATCAAGATGAGGATGGCCAGTAGCGCGACGATCACGCCAAAGAGATAGTAGCGTTGCTCGAAGATAATCATGCCGGTATGCAACATGCTTGCTACCCGATCGATCCCGCGCCCAAGCACGATCAGCGCGGTGCGTGCATCGGCGGCCTCAGCCAGCCCGCGTAACCCATCACCCATTCCCTGCCATGTGGGGATCACGGCGTTGCCGGTGCTGCGCGGCGGGTCGAGCGGCTTAGCTCGTCGTGCTAATAGCCACCCACCAAGGCCGCTGGCCACAGCGAAGCCAATCAACGGCCACGCAACCGGATCAGCGGGCAGCACTGGCGGGGCAAACGATGACCAGCTCAACCATAGCGGCCATGCCAACCATGGGATCAGGCCGGCCAATACCAGCGGCGCCAGCGTCAAGCCCCCAAGCATGCCTTCCGGCCAATGTTCGCGCGCCGTCGTCTGGCCATGCCAGCACCGGATCAATAGCGGCAACCCGGCTGCCAGACCGATCAGGGCAGCGGCGATGAGCGGCGCGATAGCCCAAACCAGCCGGGTGGCGAGCGCTTCGATCAGCCAGCGCCATCCCCAAAAGCTCCATCCGAGCGGGAGGCCGGTGGCAGTGGCGGTGGCGAGGAGCCAGAGTACGCCGCTCACGGGTAACGCCACCTGCGCTGCTGATCCATCCAGCGCATCGTTGCTCTGGCGTTGGATCATAGCTGCGACCACGATCCCGCCAGCAATGGCATGGAGCTGCAAGGCCAGTACGAGTGCCAGCGCGGCTAAGCCAGCCAGTGGATCGTTGATCGCTGCCGCGCACACGACCACCCCGGCTTGCAGTGCGCCCTGCCACAATACCACCTCACGCCCATTCGTTGCGCGGAGCGCGCCAACTGCGGCGCCGAGCGCGCCAATGGCGCCAGCAGCAGCCAACACCTGCCCTGCCAGCGCCGGCAATGGCGGTAATTGCGGCATAACCCGCACAATGAAACCCAACCCGATCGTTGGTAACACCAGTCCCGCGATGAGCGCGCCAACCATTGCTGGCGCATGGGCAAAGCTCATGCGTGTGCCGGCGAACGGCGGTGCTCCGGCGAAGGCCAGTGCGCCGATCAACGCAAAGAGCACCGGCGCGGTCGCAGGTGTTGTATCAGGGGGCAGCAGCGCCATCATCGCAATGAGACCGCTCACGGCTACGACGGCGACTGCGCCGGCAATGAGGTGCGGGGGAAGTCGCCCCGGCGCTGGCCTCACACCGCTGGCAAGCAACGCGCTGTGGGCGGCCAGCGCAGCCAGCGCCCAACTGAGCGGGGTCAACACGCTGAGCGGCGGTATCGCCAAACTGAGCAGCGCCGCGGCCAGCGCTAATGCGAGCCAGCCAAACAAGACGCCAAAGCCTTTGGCGCCGGGGGGGACAGCGAGTGCTAGCCCTAACAGGCCAATAGTTCCGCCGAACAATAGCCCTCCAGCCAGCGTGCGTTCGCTGAGGTCAACTGGCGCCGGCAAGACCACTGCAATCGCGCCGATGCTGTACAGTGGCGTCGCCGCCGCCGGTTCGAGCGGGTCGATGATAACCCCCACCAAGGCTAGCCCGCTGGCTAGCGTAGTGAGCAACGCTAAGCGCCGGGTAATGCCAGCGCGGCTGAGCAGAAAGCAAGCGGCAGCAACCGCCAGTAAGCTTATCAGTCCGGCAGTAACACCCATGAAGTGTCGCTATCCTCCCCATGTATTGCAGATATTGCAGAAGCGTTATTCGCGACCAATGATAGAGGTCGCTGTCTGCCAGCATGCCGTGCATGGATCGGTTGAGATGGCGATCAAGAGCGCATCGTCAACCGCGGCTTGTTGCAGGAGTGAACGCGCCAGCAAGCGATCAAGCTGCGGCGCAATCCCGATCTGCACCTCGGTGAGGCGTTGGCCATCGCTGCGCACAGTATACCGCAGGGGGCCGCGCGGCGCTTCGACTGTGGCGGTTGCTTCACCTGCCTGCAACTGGATCGGCTCTTGCGTAACGCCAATCGGGAGATTGTGCAACCAACGCGCTGCTAAGCGCAACGCTTCAATTGCTTCCAACAATAAGACGACCGCCCGGGCATACACATCCCCGCCCTCTTCCACTACGAGCGCCGGGGCAAGGACGGTATACCCAGCGTATGGCGCATCGGTGCGCAAATCGGTGGGGATGCCGCTGGCGCGCGCTAAGGGGCCGGCTAGTCCAAACTGTTTGGCGGCGGCAGTGTTCAAGACGCCAATATCAACCATCCGCGCAAAGAGCGTTCGGCGCGGGATCGTCTGCTCGGCCATCGCGATCATCGCTGGCAACAGGTCGTTGACCGCTTGTTCGGCGCTGGCTAAGGCGGCCTCATCCGGCTCTGCTGCTAATCCACCCGGTCGAATCACCGCGGCTTCATAGCGACCGCATAGGTTGAGCAAGATCGAGCGGATCCGGGTTTCGAGCCGGCTCAGTCGCGCGGCATCACGTAAGCCCAAGGCGGTGGCTAGCGCGGCCAACGTATTGATATGCGATGAAGCTCGTTCCAGTTCCGCCAAGACGGCGCGGATGGCTTGCGCCCGCAGCGGCGGGGTCACGTCGCTCAGCGCCTCAATGGCCAAACTTAACGCTAAGGTGTGCGCAACGCTGCAATAGGGACAGGTCTGCGCAGCCGCGCGCATAGCGCTCTCAATCCCGCCCTGCGTGAGCCGGCGAGCATACGCGCCGTCACCGATCATTGGCCGGTATTCGACGTCGATAATGTATTCACCCTGTATCGTCAGCGTGACCTGCTCGCTATGCCACGCGCCTGCAACCGGTTGGAGCGCCAGTTGGTACTTCAATCCGCCTCTCCTCTCTGTCGCGGCGCATTATACCACGCTCCCTTCAACCGGTGCAGCGACGGCTATCCACCACCAATCCACCCGCCGATCCACCCATAGGTTGTAGGGTTGTACGATAAATCATGGTACGGTAGAGATGCGTCGAGCTGACCTCCGGCGCCACGCTTAACACCTGAAGTATGTCAGCGCTCGCGGAAGTTCAGGTGTTTTTGGCGTCTGTTGAGCGAGGAGGAATTACGATGTTCTTCTGTTTGGATCACATCTATCACCCGCCAGCCGGAAATACGGCGATCACATATCAACGTGAAAGCGAAAATCCTGTGGAGTATCGTTTGGTAGTGGCAAATCAAATTCTCTATATTATCTTTGATGGCGGCAAGCGTTGGAGCGGCCATGTTGTACGCCCTTCCGATGGCATAGAAGCTTCATTTAGTAGCCGGAATTGCTTGGAATATGTGATTGAAGGATTGATCGGGCGGCGGGTTTGGCCGCAGTATCGCCAGCAGGTGGTCGCGCTGCTTGACCAGTTTCAGGTCTGAAACGGGCGCCAACGGTTAGCGGTGAGATGATGTTGCCTGAGCGACAGCCTAGCCGGCTGTCGCTGCTGTTTGCGGGGTACCGTATCGCAAGGCTAGTTTCAGGCCGGTTCGCGGTCGTCGCCGAGCCGGATGCGCGGATCGAGCAGCGCATAGATCAAATCGGCGGCGAGATTGGCGAGGGCAAAGATGATGACGGTCATCATCGCAACCGCTTGCAGCAAGAGCAGATCGCGCCGGTCAATGGCGAAGGTTAGCAGCCGGCCAATGCCCGGATAGTTGTAGACGTTCTCGACCACAATCAACCCGCTGATCAGCCAGCCGAGACTGATGGCGATGACCGTGATGGCGGGTGATAGTGCGTTGCGCAAGACATGCCGGCGGAGAATGGCGAGTGGTGATAATCCTTTGAGGGTAGCGGTGCGGACATACTCTTGGCTGAGTTCGGTGATCACGCCGGTGCGGGTGAGGCGCGCGATGTAGGCGAGCAATACGAGCGTAGCGGTGATGGCCGGCAAGGCTAATTGGGGTGCGATCTCAAGCAGGGTAGCGTCGGGCCGGATTGAGGAGTTGGCCGGCAGCCAGCGTAACCGAAAGGCGAAGAGGTCGATCAGCAACAAGCCGGTAACGAATTCGGGCAAGCCAGTGACTGAGAGGAGGCTAACGTTGATGACGGTGTCGTCCGGTTTGCCGGCCCGCCATCCCGCCCACACGCCGAGGCCGATGCCGAGCGGCAAGGCCAGCGCGAGTGTCGCGCCGGCCAGCAGCAGCGAATTGCCGAGCCGTTCAAGGACGAGGGGGCGAATGGGTTGGCGCGTGCTGTACGAGATGCCCCAATCACCGGTCACGAAACCGCGCAGCCAATCGAGGTATTGGATGGGCAACGGGCGATCGAGGCCGAGTTCGGCGCGCAGTGCGGCGAGCGCCGCTTCACCGGCTTCGCGGCCCAGCAGCACGCGCGCAACGTCGCCGGGTAAGAGCCGGCAAATCAAAAAGATGATGAGTGAACTGATAAGAACCGTTACCCCTAGCAAGAGGACACGACGCAGCAAGTAGCGCAATATCATACTTCTCATCTACATGGTTTACAAATCCCCTTCACTGTCTATACACTAGTGTACCCCACTATGCTGCCGTGGTGTTTGTGAGTCTGGTTGTGGCGATGACCCTCACCCCCAACCTCTCTCCCACGCTAGGGGAGAGGGCGCTGCGGTATTGCGCTCCATCTCTGACGTTGCTGAATGCCCCGCAGCGCTCCAATAAGATATCTTGGTGACTTTTGCGTCTTGTTGTGGCTATTCCCTCTCACGCCCCCTCCCCCAGCGGGGGAGGGGGTCAGGGGGTGGGGGCCATCCCTCTAGCGTGGAGCGGGAGGAGGCGGGCCAACGCCACGCAGCTCTCTCATTAGCTCTATTTTGCGCCTTTTGCGTCTTGTTGTGGCTATTTCCTCTCCGCCGCGCGGCGGGAGTGGGCCAACATACAGCCGCAATGGATGGTGTACCGCCGAGGACGCAGGGGAAATGATGCGCGTCCTCCGCGCTCTCTGCAGTACATCACCCGTTGCACCTTAATCATCCAGCGCAGCCAGCAACAGATCGCCTTCGGCGGCGGTGATGCGCCCTTCAGCGACCATCTGCAAGATCGAGGCCCGTTGCTGTTCGCGTTCCGCCTCGCTGAGTGGGGCCGGCGCCGGGCGCAGTTGGATGGTTTGGCCGGTTGCCGGCGGTGGTGGCGGTGGCGGCGCATGGTGGTGCGGCGGGGCCGGCGCATGGTGTGGTGGCGGTGGTGGCGGCGCATGGTGGTGCGGCGGGGCCGGCGCTACCGGCGGCGCGGGTGGCGCCGGCGGTGCGGGTGGTGCTGGTGGCGCGGGGGGCGATGGCGGTTGGATACGGCTAAGCGCGCGTTCAACCGCTTCGAGTGCGCCGCTCAGGCCAGCCGCCGCCGCTTGCCGGGCCTGCTCTTTGATCCGCTCGATCCGGTCGGGGTCGAGCCGCCACTCACGCTGGTTGATCCGCACCCGTACCCGTTCGGGGCCGGCCTCTTCCTTCAATTGGCGCGCCCGCTCGGCGAAACGGTCGGCAGCGGCGCGCGCGCGCTCGGCGGCGTCGGGGTCGCGGCCCGATAGCGCGCTGCGCAATTCGGCGGCTAGCTCGCGGCCCAGTTCGCTCAATTCGCGGCCCAGCTCGCGGCCCAGTTCACCCAACTCTTGCCCCAGTTGCGCGCCGATGCTGCTGAACGACCCCGGTTGGGCGGGGCCTTTGATGACCAAATCGCCTCCCACCACGAGGCGCAGGCTCGCCGCGCCATTGCCGTAGCGCAGTTCGACCTCTTGGCCGGGGAACGATGGCTGTGCGCCAGCCCCGCTCATTTCGCCACCTACCACTGCCGTCAGCGTCAGATCAGGCGTTTCAGGGAGATGGATCGTGGCATCACCACCCACTTGGGCCCGGATAACGCTGCCGGCGTTCAGATTGGCGCGCAACGACAGATCGCCACCCACTGCATTGATACTCAGGTTGCCGCCGGCCTGCTTAATCGTGCAGTCACCGCCGACATTGCCAATCGCCAGATCACCGGTCACGCCGGCCAGCTTGCAGTCGCCGCCGATAGTGCCGATCTGACCGCCGGCCAGCTTGCCCATCTCAACATCGCCAGCGACCGTCTCGATCCGCAATTGATCGATCTGCGCCTCCTCGGTATCGATATCACCGCTTACCGAGAGGCAATGCAACGCGCGCGCCTGCCCGCTCACGGTCAGATCGCCGTTCACCCGCTCGATCCGCAAATGGGCGGCGCCGGTGGCGGCGATCTCGACATCGCCGGTGATCGTGCCGGCCACCAATTGCTCGCTGAGTCCGCTGGCAGTTATATCGCCAGCGAGGCGCTGCACCGCCATGCTTAGCACATTGCGCGCCGTGACATCACCAGCCACACTGGCAAGCTGGGCCACCGGCACATCGGCCAGCGTGACATCGCCATGAATATCAGCCGCCGCCGCCAATTCGGCCACCGCGGTCGCGGTGACATCGCCGGCCAGATAGCCAATGGCGGCATGCTCGGTAATCTGGCGCAACGTCAAGTCGCCGCTCAGCCGATCCACCTTCACCCGGCGCAGGTTCATCACGCGCGCATCGCCATCACATACCGAAATGCGTACTTCAGCGGCGGCGGGCACGGCCAACTGCATATCACTATCGCATGGGCCAATGACCAACCCCGTTTCGCCGGTCTGTACTGCCACCGGCTCATCCGCCTGCCATTCGATCGCTGGCTCATCCCAGCCGCGAATTGTGAGATCACCCTCGACCGGTTGGAGTGTGATCGTGATTGGCCCCTCGACCGGAATCCGTTCTTTCATCGTTGTACTCCTGAGCTATGCACTAGCTCGCTATTCGACTACAATTTCGATCCGTTCACCCTCTTCCAAATCTTGCCATTCGAGCAGCAGACCGGTGGTGCCCCGCTCAACGCTGCGGATCAGCTCTTCGAGGGCGCTGCCGCTCAGTTGGGGCGCCAGCCGCGCGCCAAGCCGCAGACCGACGTTGATCAGGCTGACCGGGATCGCCACCGAGGCTTTGAGACGTTGCGAGGCCAGATCGGTCACGCGCACCCGCACCAAGCGGGCATGGCTGCGTTCGAGCGGGCGCGGGTCGGCGCTCAGGGCATCGAGCAGACGGGCGGCTTCGGCAGCCGAAAGCTGGCCCCGTTCGACCATCTGCAAAATTCGGTGGCGTTCTTCATTTGCGCTGTTCATCGCCAACTCCCTTCAGCAAGCGCAGCGCCTCTTCGACCGAAATCTCGCGGGCAGCGAGGCGGTCGAGAATCTGGCGGCGATCGACGCGCGGTTCGTGTTCGGGCGGGCCGCCGAGCAGAGCGACGATCTCGTCGAGACGGGCGCGGGCGGTGTTGTAGGCAATGTCGAGTTCGGCGGCGAGGCGCTGGATATTGCCGCGATTCTTGACCAGCAGCTCCACGAACGCCAATTGTTCAGGCGAGAGCCGGCCAATCCAGCCGAGGCTGAAACGGCCTTCGATCACGATCCCGCTGCTCGGCGACTCGAGCCGGGTCACGATTAATTCGCCGCCAGTAATGGGATCACGGGTGAGAAGCGGGTGCATAGGAGTCTCCTTAAGTGTCATGCGAATGTTACTGGATGGCTGCCTCCCCGCTTTGGCGTGAGGGGAGGACAGAAATCGCTGGGCGATGCCTCACCGCTCGGCGCTGCGCTCCCCTCTCCCGTAACACGGGAGAGGGGCCGGGGGTGAGGGTGAACCGGCGTATCTCAAGACCATCAACCGTATCTGCGCTCATACGTTCTGGCCGCCCTTGAACCCGCACCAGTGGGAGCGGGGCTGGGGATGAGGGTGAAGGTTCATCGCACCGCCATAACCTGTATCTGTGCTCATACGTTCTGTCCTTCCTTGCACCTCATTGGGCGAGGGCCGGATGCTTTAGCGCGGGCGAGTCAGAAGAGCGATGTTTTGGACGGTGATCACGAGCTGTCTCAATCACTCAAACGCTTTTTGGGCATAGGTAATGCGGCTGGTGCGGCGATCGACGGCGTAGCGCAACAGGCGCTGGCCGATCCGGATCAAGAGCCAGCCGAGCCAGCGCGCCGGGCGGCGGGCGAAGCGCGGGCGCGGGTGTAGCCGGGCTTGGGCGGCCTCGGCGATCCGCTCATTGATTGTGCGCGGCATCAGCGCTTCGTGATGGTAGAGATCGCGCATCATCGTCACACCTCCTAAATTCACCATTTACTTGGTGATAATTGCCAATCTGATTGAAATATTACCAGCTAGGATGGCGATTGTCAATAGATTTCTGGTTAATTTTGGTATTCAATCAAACGTTTCTTGATAAGCCGGGTCGTGGTATGATACCGGCTATGACCGCACGATCGACTCACCACAACCTATGGGCAGCGCGCGCCGGCGATCTTGCGCTGGCGCTGATCTGCCTGCTCGGCGCGATCGCGTTTCTCTACCCCTTTGCCATGGGGCGGGCCGAAACCGGGTTTGGCCAAGCGCATGCCGCTACTGCGCCGATCTTCTTCGCGCTGCTGGGGCCGGCATTATTGGCGCTCCTGATTGCCGAGCTGAGCGCCGGGAGGCTCAATACCCGCATTCTTGCCGTCTTGGGCGTGCTGACCGGGGTGGTGGCGGTGCTGCGTTTGCCGGCAGGGCCGGCGGATTCGCCGACTTTCTTCTTCCTCATCATCCTCGCCGGCTATGTGTACGGCGCGCGCTTCGGCTTTCTGCTCGGCGCGCTGGCGCTGCTGGTGTCGGCCCTACTCACCGGCGGGGTCGGGCCGTGGTTGCCGTTTCAGATGTTTGTCACTGGTTGGATGGGGATGAGTGCCGGTCTGCTCGCGCCGCTGAGCCGGCGTCTGCGACCGGGAGGGTGGGGAGAAATTGGCTTGCTGGCTGGCTTCGGCTACCTGTGGGGATTTCTGTTTGGCGCGCTTATGAACCTCTGGTTCTGGCCGTTTGCGCCTCCCGGCGAACTCGGCTGGATGCCGGGCAGCGGCTTGGTGGCGACGCTGCGCCAGTACGCTATTTTCTACGCCGTGACCTCGCTGGCGTGGGATGCCGTGCGCGCTTTTGGCAACGCGGTCTTGATCGCGCTGTTGGGGCGGCTCGTCCTCAAAGAGCTGCGCCGGTTTCACAACCGGTTTTGGTTTACGGTGGCGGAAGATGCGGCGGCATAGCCGGTCAGGGGTGGATTCACACCCATTGTCAGTACGAGCCGACCGGTAGGTGCAGAGCGCGGCTCTGCCCGTCGCGAGGCGAAGCAATGACAGAGGGGCCGGTCAGTGCGCGCCACCAGCGGGGAGAGCTGGGAGGATCATCCCTTTCCAAAACCTCTGCATCCTCTGCGGTAAAAACCCTCGGTGCCGTTGCGTTAGCCCTCATCCTCCGGCCCCTGCTTCCACCGTACGGCATGAGCAGGGGAGCCGCGTAATAGGCGGGACAGGCATCGTGGAGCGGAAGGCTGTAGCGCCCCTCGCCCGCGCCAGCGGGAGAGGGGTTGGGGGTGAGGGTCACATGGTGTTTACCGCCGAGCGCATCGAGGATGATCCCCATTCCCCCTGCGCTCTCTGCACCCTCTGCGGTAAAAAACCTGCGCTCTCTGCACCCTCTGCGGTAAAAAACCTGCGCTCTCTGCGCCCTCTGCGGTAAAAAACCTGCGCTCTCTGCGCCCTCTGCGGTAAAAAACCTCTGCGCCAAAAACACCCCACCGCTGCATCACGCAGCGGTGGGGGCGCAAGGAGGAGGGGAAATTTTGTGTTACTTGGCCAGCGCGCCGCTCACGCTGCTGCCCGCCGGCGTCCCAGCCAGATCGGGGTACGCCACCATCCCGTGCTCGCCGATATCGAGACCAGCCTCTTCCTCTTCCTTGCTCACGCGCAGACCGATCGTCGCCTTGATAGCGAAGAACATCAGCGCCGCCGTCGCCACCGTCCAGAACCCAATCGCCACCACGCCGACGAACTGCGAGATGAGCAGGGTCAAGCCACCGCCGTAGAACAGACCAGTGGTGCCGGTGTTGCCGGGGATCGAGGCGAAGAGACCAACCGCCAGCGTGCCCCAGATGCCATTGACCAAGTGAACCGGCACAGCCCCAACCGGGTCATCGATCTTCAGCTTCTCGAGCAGTTCCGCCGAGAAGACCACGACCGGGCCGGCGATGAAACCGATGATAATGGACGAGAGCGGATCGACGTAGGCGCAGCCAGCGGTAATCGCCACCAAGCCACCCAGCACGCCGTTGAGGGTCTGGCCCAGATCAGGCTTGCCGTAGCGCAGCCACGCGGTGAAGAGCGCACCCAACGCACCAGCCGCCGCCGCCAAATTGGTCGTCACCGCCACCATCGCCACCGCATCGGCATCACCCTGCGACGCAATCGCCAACTGCGAACCGGGGTTGAAGCCGAACCAGCCCAGCCAGAGGATGAAGGTGCCCAGCGCAGCCAGCGACATGTTGTGACCGGGGATCGCGCGCGGCTTGCCATCGGGGCCGAAGCGGCCAAGGCGGGGGCCAAGGATCATCGCACCCACCAGCGAGGCCCAGCCGCCGACGCTATGCACCACCGTGCTGCCGGCAAAGTCGGTGAAGCCCCAGTTGCCCTCGGTGCTGCCGCTGTAGGTGTTCAGCCAGCCCGCACCGCTCCAGACCCAGTGAACAACAACCGGATAGATGAAGAGCGAGATAATGAAGCTGTAGACCAAGTAAGCCGTGAACTTCGTGCGCTCGGCCATCGCGCCAGCGACAATTGTGGCCGCCGTACCGGCGAAGACCACTTGGAAGAACCAGCTCGCCAGCACCGGTACCTCACCCTCGGCTGTGACATGCGAGAGGAAGAACTGATCGGTACCGATAAAGCCGCCCGCCGAGGTGCCGTAGGCGATGCCCCAACCGACCGCCCAGAAGGTGATCGAGCACATCACGAAGTCCATCAGGTTTTTGAACAAAATGTTCGTCGTGTTCTTCGAGCGGGTGAGGCCGGCGGTCAACATCGCAAAGCCGGCCTGCATAAAGAAGACCAGCGCCGCGGCAACGAGCAAGAAGAAGGTATTCATTGCGACGGCCAGTTCCGCCGTGGTGGGGCCTTCTTGGGCGAAGGCGCGCCCGCTGCCGACCAACCAGAGGCCAAGGCCAAATCCGAGACCGAGACCGATCTTTGTGCGCCATGCAAGCTTCATGAGAGCAGCTCCTTAACCGAATGTTTTAGCGATTGCATGCAGCGCATGGATGAACGTAACCCATGCGTTTAGATAAAATGCACAAACCATCTGCCTCTGCCTCATCGCAGGCCAAACGAGCTCCATCGCGATTGCAAGCGGCGCAATGCCGTTGCTATGAACTTGTGAACATGGAACAATGCGCAGCAATTAATGATGATCCCCTGAACAGCGTCCCTCGTCCATGCGCACGCGGTTCATACTGCAACGCCGCAGATGATGTCCGCGCACCGCGCGCTCACCCCCTTGCAATCATCGCCTCGTGGCGTTCACCAACTTGTGCAATCATTGACGTTGGTATGATAACAGGCCTCTTCTAGCCTGCCAATAGATAGGATTTCCAATATTGATGTGGAAACGATTGGATTGTTTGTACAAACCGCTTGGTGCGCACACGGTTTTGCACAACGGTAAAAATTTGGTATAATCAATATTCAAAGATGGTTCGGATCTGGTACGTGCGAGCGCTCCCCCGCTGAGCATTCCCTCGGTCGAGTTCGGACGCAACGCAGCCCCACGCACCGGCCACCTAAACCCTTCGTTGTTCTGCTAGAGGAGTAGCGAGCCATGAGCTTCGCAGACAAGACCCTGACCTGTCGGGATTGCGGGATGGATTTCGTGTTTACAGCGGGAGAGCAGCAGTTTTACGCTGCCAAAGGCTTTACCAACGAGCCGGTGCGTTGCCCGTCGTGCCGCAAGGCGCGCAAGTCGCAGGTGAGTGAAGCTCCCGAACGGGGCCGTGCCAGCCACGCGGCGCCGGTTGCCCGCGAGCGGGTGAATTATCGGGTGACGTGCGCTAGTTGCGGCCAAGAGACAACCGTTCCGTTCGTGCCCCGCGGTACCAAGCCGGTCTACTGCAGCTCGTGCTTTAACCGGATGCGCGGCGATTCGCGTGCAATGTATTAATCTGTAGCCACCTCACCCCTTGCCCCGCTCCCCACTGCCGGGAGCGGGGTTTTTGCGTTTCCTCTTGCTGGTGAAGACTGCGGCAGCTTAGCTGCCGCACGCTCTATCACGCTACGTTCGGCTAGCCGGGTGTGTCGTTCGCTTCCGCGCTCTCTGCATGTTCGAGGGCGGACAACCGTTGATCGCGGTGCAATGCCTCAACACTTAGCTCTCCGCTCCCCTCTCCCGCGCTAATGGGAGAGGGGCTGGGGGTGAGGGTGAAACGACTCATCGCAAAGCCATCAACCACATCTACGTTCATACGTTCTGCCCGCCCTTGAACGCCAGTGGGAGAGAGACTGGGGGTGAGGGTAAAACAACGCATCCCAAAGCCATCAACTACATCTGCGCTCATGGGTTCTGTCTGTTCTCTGCCCGAGGGAGCGGGGTTTATTTTATCCCTGTCCATTGTCTGATTTGGGATGGACTGCGGCAGCCGGACGGCCTTCCCGGGCAACGTACCCCTGTGTTTGACAAAATATGTTCAAGCTATTGACAAAGGTTTTGCATTCGTGGTATATTACTTACCGGTCGGTAAGAATTAATGAGATTGGTCTTGTGAAATGGCAGAACTCAACCTTGCGCTCGATCCGCGCATCAGTGACAGTCCGACGGCGCTGCGCATTCTTGATATGGCAGCCCAACTCTTTATGCAGCGCGGCTACCGGGCGGTTTCGATTAACGACATTATTCAGGCCGCTGGTGTGACGAAGCCGACCCTCTATTACTACTTCGGCGACAAAGAAGATCTCTTTGTGCAAATGGGTTTGCGCGTGCTCGAGACGATGCGCCAGCCGTTAGCCGAGATCGCCGCTGCTGACCGGCCGTTGGTCGAGCGGTTGCAGGCGATGGCGACGCTGCTGATTACCGGCTACGAGGGTGATATGCGCATGATGCGCCACGAGATGATGGAGCATCTCGGCGAATCGGCCCGCGCTCGTCTGAGCGCCGCGTTCTACCAGCACTTGTTTGCGCCGTTGACAGCGGTGATGCACGAGGCGAGCGCTGCTGGCTTGGTGCGCGCTGATTTGGCCCCAGCGATGCTGGCGATGCTCTTTCTTAGTCTGTGCGAGACCTTTCACGAATTGACGCCGGCCCACCCGATGCTGCGTTGGACTGGCGCCGTTTCACCGGCCCTTTTGGTTGATCTGTTTCTGCACGGCGCCGGCACGCAGGCCGCGCCCAAGTCTTCAACAGGGATGGCATAATTTATGAGTACCTTACCGCAGTCGCGTCCTCGGATCAGATTTCCCCGCCTTTCGTTGCCAGTGTTGATCGCTGCCGGTTTGTTGATCGCGGTGATCGCAACCGTGGTCGTTCGTTTTGTTTCAACCTCTACCGTTGATCCGCTGGCCGGCGTGACGCTTGCCCCCGTCACCCGCGGCGATTTGCGCTTGACCGTCAATGCGACCGGTTCAGTTGAGCCGAATCAGACGGCTGAGCTCAGTTTGACCCTGCCCGGCCGGGTGCAAGAGGTGTTGGTGACGGTTGGCCAAACGGTGGCCGCCGGTGATCCGTTGCTCCGGCTGGACGATCGCCAGCTGCGCGCCGATGTGGCGGCTGCCGAGGCGGCGGTGGCGCTGGCCCAAGCCGATGTGCAAGCCCTGCGCGAGCGGGCCACTCCCGAACAGCGGGCCGAGGCTGCGGCGTTGGTGGCGGCGGCGCAGGCTGGGTTGGCCCAGACGCAGGCCAGCGTGACGCCGGCCGATGTGGCGGCGGCGCAGGCGGCGGTGGCAGAGGCGCGAGCGCGCTTGCAGAAGCTGCTGGAAGGCCCGGCGAGCGAGCAGCGGGTGCGGGCCGAGACGGCGCTCACGCAGGCCCAAGCTGAACTTGATCGCCAGCGCGAGCTGTTGTCGGCGGCGAAGTCGGATGCGCTGGCCCGGGTTGAGGCGCAGGCCAATGTGGTGCGCAACGCGCAGAGCGCCTATAGCGATGCCTATTGGAATTGGGAGCACGTCAAAGCCAAGGGTACCGATCCGCGCACTGGCCGTTCGCTCAACGAGACCGAGCAGCGCGATTTCGAGCGCGCCTTCGAGCGGGCGAAGCTGGCTTTAGCCGATGCGGAAGCGGCGTTGGCGCAGGCTCAGATCGCGTACCAGACCGCCGTGCAGAATGAGATCAGCGGGTTGGCTGCTGCCGAAGCGCGGGTTGCTAGCGCGCAGGCCGATCTCGATGCGCTGCTGGCTGGGCCGGCTGCCGATGCAGTCGCGGCGGCCCGCGCCCAACTGGCCCGCGCCGAAGCTGAACTGGCGCGCTTGACTGGCGCCTCCCGCCAGAATGCGATTGCGGTTCAGCAGGCCCAGTTTGAAGCGGCCCAAGCGCGCTTGGCCCAACTCACCGCCGATCCGCGCGCCAGCGATATTGCCCGCGCCGAAGCGCGCCTCGCCCAAGCGCAGGCCCAGCTCGAAGCCGCCCGTATCCGGCTTGATGAAGCCACCCTGCGCGCGCCGTTCGCTGGTACAGTGGCCGCAATCAATGTCGCTCCCGGCGAGGCGATTAGCGGCCAAACGCCAATCGTGTTGATCGACGTGAGCCGCTACCTTGTGAAGGTAACGGTTGACGAAGTGGATATTGCCCGTGTCGCAATTGGTCAGCCTGTTGAGATTAAGGTTGACGCCCTCAATGCGCCACCCTTCACCGGGCAGGTGGTGAATATCGAACCACTGCCCGCCGGTACCAGCGCCGTCACCGCCTATCGCGTCACGGTGGCTTTCGACCCCGCCGGCCAACCGGTGCGCCCCGGTATGACCACCAGCGCCGCGATTATTGCCGCAACTCGCAGTAATGTGTTGCAAATCCCGGCTACAGCAGTACGCAACATGGGCGCGAAGACGCTGGTTGAAGTGGTGACGACGGATGAGAATGGCCAGCGCAAGCTGACGGAACGCTCGGTGTTGGTAGGCTTGCGCGCTAACGGTATGGTCGAGATTCAGAGCGGTCTGGCCGAAGGCGAGCAGGTTGTCGTGCGCTAGTGACGATGGCCGCGCAGTTGACCCGCACGAAACGAGATGGGTTGTGACGCGAGCGCGAAACCTCGTCACAACCCCGGCATCCAGCAAACACTATTCAGAAGGGAGACTTCTGTGACGACCGAATATGTGAGCCGCCCGATCGTTGAATTACGGAACATTCGCAAGACCTTCCCGACCGGTGATGGCGAGTTCCTCGCTCTTGACGACATTAGCTTGACGATTGCCGAAGGCGAGATGGTTGCGATTATGGGGCCATCGGGCAGCGGCAAGAGCACGCTGATGACGTTGATCGGGTTGCTCGACAGCCCGACCGCTGGCCAATACATCCTCGACGGGATCGATGCCTCATGCTTGACCCGGCACGAGCAAGCGCGCATCCGCAATCGCAAGTTGGGGTTCGTGTTCCAAAACTTCAACCTGTTGCCGCGCCTCACCGCGCAGCAGAATGTTGAATTGCCGCTGGTGTACGGGCGGATCGGCGCCCGCGAGCGAGCCGCGCGCGCACGGGCCGCACTGGAAGCGGTCGGTTTGGGCCACAAGCTCGACAGCCTGCCCAATACGCTGTCGGGTGGGCAGAAGCAGCGGGTCGCGATTGCCCGCGCGCTAGTGCATGACCCGGCGATCATTCTGGCCGATGAACCGACCGGCGCGCTTGATACGCGCACCGGCGCCGAGATCTTGGCTCTGTTCCGCCAATTGAACCGCGATCAGGGGCGCACGATCATCATCGTTACCCACGATCCTGAAATTGGCCGCCACATGGATCGGGTGATCGGCCTGCGCGACGGGCGGCTGGTTGACAACATTCTCAGCGAGTACTACGGCGTCGAGGTGTTGGAAGAGGTTGAGCGCACCCGCGGCCTTGAGCCGGTGCCGGTGCCCGTGATGCGCCGTCCGAACGGCGAAACGCCCACACCGTAACCGCGAACCGTTGCAACGTATCGATAGACAGAGGGAACCTATGTTCACCGAATTGATCGCCATGGCCTTTGATAGCCTGCGCGCCAATAAATTTCGCTCACTGCTCACCATGCTTGGTGTGATCATCGGCGCCGGCACACTGGTCGCGGTGCTCTCGCTCGGCAATGCGCTGCAAGGCCAAGTCTTCGAGCAGTTTGTCGATCTCGGCACCCGCCGGATCGCGGTGACGCCGGGTGATCCGCGGGCGAAGGGTGCGCGTGACGTGCCCGGCTACGGCTTGCTCTCGGTGCAAGATTATCAGGTGCTCGAGACGATGGTCGCCAACCGGCCTGATCTGTTCCGCGCCATCGCGCCGGAGATCACGGTCAGCACGCAGGCTCGCGCCGGCGCGGTCGCCTTGCAGACGCTGCTGGTCGGTACCAGCGCCGATTACCCGCAAGTGCAGCGCACACCGATGTTATATGGCCGCTTCCTCACCCCGGAAGATGAAGCGGAAGGCGCGCGGGTCGGCGTGTTGGGATGGCTGGTGGCGCGCGATCTGTTCGGCGCTGACAAAGCCGCGCTGCGCAATGTGATTGGGCAGACGATTGAGGTCAATGGCCAGCCGATTGAGATTGTCGGCATCATTAACGAAAACGGCGGCCCCTTCTCGACCGATGGCCGCATCTTTACTCCGGTCAGCACGATGCGCTTGCGCCTGATCGGTGATCTCGATCTGCCGGGACGGGGTCTGCGCATGAGCAGCGTTTTGCTCGGCTTGCAGAGCGAGCAGCAGCTTGATGAGGCGGTGGCCTTGATCGAGAGCACCCTGCGCGCGGCGCGCAATGTGCCGGAGGGTGTGATCAATGACTTCAACCTGCAAACGCCGACGCAGGCGCTGAATGTGCTGGCCGGGATTAGCACCGCCATCACCGGGTTTATTGCGGTGGTCGCCGGCATTAGTCTGGTCGTCGGCGGGATTGGGATTATGAACATTATGCTGGTAGCAGTGACCGAACGCACCCGCGAGATCGGCGTGCGCAAGGCGCTGGGGGCCAGCGATGGTGATGTGCTCGGCCAGTTTGTGATGGAAGCGGTGGCGCTCAGTCTGGTCGGTAGCTTGATCGGCGTGATCGGCGCGATCGGCATCGTGTGGCTGATCAGCGCTGCCAGCGGGATCAACACCGGCATTTCGTGGATCGGGATTGCGCTGGCGTTGGGGTTTGCGTCGGCGATCGGGATCGGGTTCGGATATTACCCGGCCCGCCGGGCAGCGTTGTTGCCGCCAATCGAGGCATTACGGTACGAATAACCAACCGTAGAGCCGCACGGCTGTGCGGCTCTACCCATAATTGTGCGGCGCCACCCACGGTCGTGCGACGCCAATCACCTGATCAACGCCTGACCATACGGCCCGGCGTTGATCGGCATTACGATCAATGTTCCGGCGTAGTCACCAATTCGGTGCCGGCTACCCACCCCTCACGGCCATCGGCGGTGCGGATGCGCCACCACGGATAGCCGTCTTTCTCTTGCGGGCCGGCCAGCAAAGTCAACTGCGTGCCGGGGGGCAACCCATCAAGCACGGTTGAGTCAAGGCCGGGAGCATTACGCAGACGCAAGTTCTTGCCGCCGGCCTTTTGCACGTAGGCCACGCCACCTATCTGCAAGCCGCCGGCTGCTGGCGCAGCCGCAGCAGGAGCCGGCGTGCTAGGGCCGATCTTGACTGCGCCGCCACTGCCGAGAGCGCTGGAAATGGCGCTCGCGATGCTGCCGCTCTCTGCCGGAGCACCCGCGCTTTTGCCGCCGGCCGCCGCCGCAGCGCCAGCAGTGGTAGCCGCTGCTAGTTGCTCTTTCAACTGCTTCAGCTCAGCCTCCATCTGCGCCATGCGCGCCTCGGCGGCGGCTAACGCCTTGCGCGCCTTTTCGGCGGCAGCGGCATCTTGTTGCGCCGACTCGAGTTCCTCTTGCAGCCGCTTGATCTCTTGCGCCTGCCGCCCAATCTGATCGCTCATCGAGCGCATCGCTTGGCTGATGCCCTCGTTCGTATCCCCCTCGTTTTTCTTGCCGCCGAAATTGATCATATCCCTCGCTCCTTCCCAGCGACCTCGCTGACCGTATCTACGGTTAGATGCATTATAGATGGTTCAGGCCGATTCGTCACCGGGGAAGATCGGCCCGAATCGCCTCAGCGCAGCGTTCGCCGCTTAGCATAGCCGCGTTAATGCTGCTGGCTTCGGTCAATTCACCGGCCAGATACAGACCGGGCCGGCCAGTGCGGTTGTCGGGCAGGTTGGGATGGAGGCCGGGAGGTTGCGGGAATTGGGCGAAGGGGATGCGATCGACTCGCAAGATGCGGGCATTAGCCAGCGCCGTCGTCGCTGCTGTCTCGTTGACGAAGATGCGATGCAGATCGACCATCGTGCGGGCAACGATGGTGCTGTCGTCAAGGTCGGGTACGCCAAGAATGGCCGCAGCGTATAGATGCCAGCCGGCGGGCGCATACCCCGGCGCGACCGCGCTCATTGGGGCCAGCGTGTTGACAAAGGCGTTCTCGTCGGCGTTGAGCAGCAGCTTTTTGCCGCGGTAGAGCGGATGGCGGACGGCGAGCCAGACGCACGATGAACCGAGGCTGCCTTCCGGTACCGGCAACCCGCTCAGGCGGGCCGTTTCGGGGGCCGGCGTCGCCAACACCACGGCATCGGCGAACAGTTCACTGCCATCGGCCAACTGCACGCCGCGTACCTTGCCGTCACTGCTGATCAAGGCCGTGGCGCGAGTATTGAGCCGCACCTTGCCGGCGGCCACCAACTCGGCGCTGAGCTGTTCGGCGATTGCGCCCATGCCGCAATTTGGCGCCACCGTCTGGCCATCGCTCATCATTTTGAAGTTGAAGCGGAAGCACTTGGCGCTGGTTTGTAGCGAACGGTTGAGGAAGATGCCGCCGAAGAAGGGGCGGAAAAAGCGGTTGATCATCTGGTCGCTAAAACCGAGTGCCTTGAGTTCGGCGAGGGTGGTGCGGTCGGGGCCGGCAAGGATGTCGTCGATGGTTTGTTGGCGCATGCGAATCGCGAGTTGGAGTGTGCGTAGCTTGTCAGCCGGCGAGGCAATGCCGGTTAGGGCGGCGCCAATCAGCGAAGCCGGATCGCGGTCGCGCAATGGGTCAGTCAACACCTCGCGCCGCCCGCGCCACGCCACGATCGCACCGGGATCGAAGGCGCGCAGGTCAAGCGCTGCCATGTTGAGTTGGCGCTGCGCTGCCGGGTAAGCGGTAAAGAGCACCTGAAAGCCGCGATCAAGCACAAAACCGTCTACTCGATCCGAACGCACCCGCCCCCCTAGCCCATCGCTTGCTTCGATCAGCGTTACTTGATAGCCGGCGCGGTGCAGGGTGCGAGCGCAGACTAAACCGGCCACCCCGCCGCCGATGACGAGAATGTGCATAGCGTCTTCCTTCTAGTCACGATATGCGATAGCCATGCTGATACGATTACCCCTCCCCTAGTGGGAGAGGGAATAGCCACGAAGTGACACAAAAGGCACGAAAAAGTTCAGATGGTTGTTGTTGATTCGTACGGTGATCCCTTACCCCCACCCCAACCCTCCCCCGCTGGGGATCAAGGGCGGACAGAACATCGGTCTGGAACCCGGCCCTCAAGGGCCGGGCTAGGGTTACGAAGCCCGCTGCGCGGGCTGATGCCCCCACCCCTTGCCCCTCCCCCGCTGGGGGAGGGGTGATGATGAGCGTAGCACGGAACTTTACGGTATCGCACAGCGATCGACAGTTGTACTCAATCAAACGTTCCGTCCGACCCTCAAACCGCTGAGGGAAGGAAGTTCATAGCCTCCGGCGGAAGATAACCCCCTCCGCGTTCTCTGCGGTAAACCACATCTTTTGCCTCACTGAAAGAATGATGCTTGGGCATCGGTTGCCCCCACCCCAACCCTCCCCCGTTGGGGGAGGGAGGCGTTCTGCCGTGCCTCCTGCGGCCAACCAAGAGAAAGTGCGAACGTACCAAGACCCGTTACCATTTCGAGTATACTATGATCCACGACAAGCCTGCTCGCAAGGGTAAAGGGGGCGACTGATGATTCACAACTTCAATCCCGGCCCGGCGGCGTTGCCGCCCGCGGTGATTGCGCGCGCGCAAGCGGAACTGGCCGATTACCACGGCACGGGGATGTCGATTTTGGAAATGAGCCATCGCAGCAAGGAGTACGAGGCGATCAACGCCACTGCCGAGGCTCATCTCAAGGCGCTGTTAGGGTTAGGCGACGATTACCGCGTGCTCTTTATGCAGGGTGGCGCATCAATGCAGTTTGCGCTCATCCCGCTCAACTTGTTGCCCGCCGGTGGCGTGGCTGAGTATATCGTCACCGGATCGTGGGGCGAAAAGGCTTATGAAGAGGCGCAGCGGCTCGGCAACACCCGCCTGCTGGCAAGCACCGCCGCCGATGGCTACCGCAGCTTGCCCGACGCAGAAGCATTAACGCCTGACCCGCAAGCGGCGTACCTGCACATCACCACCAACGAGACGATTCAGGGAGTGCAGTGGCCGGCTGAATTGCCCGAACTTGGCTCAGCCCCGCTGGTGGCCGATATGAGCAGCGACTTCCTCGCGCGCCCCTTCCCGGCTGAGCGCTTTGCCTTAATGTACGCCGGTGCGCAGAAGAATCTCGGCCCCGCCGGTGTGACGGTGGTGGTCATCCGGCAAGACCTGATCGAGCGCGGGCGCAAGGATCTGCCGGTGATTATGCGCTACGCCACCTTCGCCAAGAACAACTCGCTCTACAACACGCCGCCGGTATTTGCGGTGTATATGGTCAATCTGGTGCTGGAATGGATCAAGGAGCAGGGTGGTCTCGTGGCGATGGCCGAGCGCAACGCGCGCAAGGCGGCGATGGTGTACGAGGCAATTGACTCCAGCAATGGCTTTTATGCCGGCCACGCAGCGCCGGAGGCGCGCTCGCTGATGAATGTCACCTTCCGCTTACCCTCTGCCGAACTCGAAAAGCGGTTCTTGAGCGAAGCGCAGGCCGCCGGGATGGTTGGCTTGGCCGGGCACCGCTCGGTTGGCGGCATCCGCGCCTCCCTTTACAATGCGGTCTCGCCTGAGTCGGCAGCGACGCTAGCGAGCTTTATGCGGGAGTTTGCCCAGCGGTATGGATGAGCAACCCTACGCCGCCGCGATCACCTTTGTGCCGGTCGCCAATCTGCAAGCGAGCGCGGCCTGTTATGGGGCTGCGCTCGGCTTGCCGCTCGTGCTTGATCAAGGCGGCATTCATATCTACCGGGTGGCGCGCGGCGGCTACCTCGGCCTGTGCCAGCAAGCCGCGCCACCCATCGCCGACGATCGTCTGATTTTGACCGTCGTGACCGCTGATGTTGATGCGGTCTACCAGCGGCTGGTCGCTGCCGGCATTGCTACCGACGGCCCGCCGCGCGAGAATCCGCGCTACCGCATTTACCACTTCTTTGCCCGCGATCCGGATGGCTACCGGCTGGAAGTGCAGCGGTTTCTGCACCCGTTCGATGAAGCGTAAGGTAGAACTCGCCGCCCTATGCGCGTTGTCATGCTCTCAAAGGCCGTGGTCGCCGGCGCGTACCAGCGCAAGCTGGAGGAGATCGCGCGGTTGGGGGTGGAGTTGACGGTGATCGCGCCGCCGGGATGGCGCGAGCCGCGGGTGGGGATGATCCCGCTCGAACGGCGCTTTACCGCCGGGTATACCCTCTTGACCTTGCCGATGGTTTGGAATGGCCATCACCACATTCACTTCTACCGCGGTCTGCGCCCGCTCATCCGGCGCCTGCACCCGCAGGTGTTCCACATTGACGAAGAGAGCTTCAATCTCGCCACCTTTCTGGCTATGCGAGAAGGGCTGGCAGTAGGCGCGCGCTGCTGCTTCTACAACTGGGCCAACATCGACCGCCGCTACCCGCCGCCGTTCAGTTGGTTCGAGCGCTACAACCTGCGCCACGCCGCGCATGCCATCGCCGGCAATCAGGAAGCGGCGGCGATCATCCGCCGTCACGGCTACCGCGGCCCGATCAGCGTCATTCCCCAGTTTGGCGTCGATCCTGAGCTGTTTGCGCCGGCGGATGGGCCTCGCCAGCGCGACACCTTCATGATCGGCTACGTAGGCCGGCTGGTGCCGGAAAAGGGGGTAGCCGATCTGGTGGCGGCGCTGGCCGGCTTGCCGGCCCATGCGCGGCTGCGGCTGATCGGCGACGGGGTCGAGCGTCCGCGCCTGTTGCAACTGGCGGCAGAACTGAGACTCAGCGCGCGGGTCGAGGTCTTGCCGGCGGTGAGCAGCACGGCAGTGCCGGCAGCGATGCGCGAGCTGGATGTGCTCGTCTTGCCGTCGCGCACCCAACCCAATTGGAAAGAGCAGTTTGGGCGAGTGCTGATCGAGGCGATGAGCTGCGGTGTGCCGGTGATCGGCTCGACCTGCGGCGAAATTCCGCAGGTGATCGGTGAAGCCGGTCTGGTCTTCCCGGAAGGCGATGTGGCCGCATTGCGCGCGGCGCTCAGCCGCTTGATCGACCAGCCTGAACTGCGTGCCGAGCTTGCCCGGCGCGGCAGGGCGCGTGTGCTGGCCGAGTTTACGCAAGCCGCGATTGCTCGCCGCCACGTTGCGGTCTATCAGGCGATGTTGGAAACGTGACCGGGGAAGGCGCAGCGAGCCCCCTCGTGAAAAGGTGGCTCTTTGCGCGTTCAACCATAACGAAGCGACAAACGGTTGCCCATCTCGACGGCGCACCACCCAACCACAGGAGGAATACCACCATGCCGGTCAAATCCGATCGCTGGATTCGGCGCATGGCGCTCGAACACGGCATGATCGAGCCATTCGTCGATCATCAGGTGCGGCAGGGCGTCATCTCGTATGGCTTGACCTCGTATGGCTACGACATGCGGGTCACTGACCACTTCAAGGTCTTTACCAACGTCTACAATGCGCTGGTCGATCCAAAGAACTTCGATCCGCGCTCGTTCGTTGACATCCGCGCCGAGTATGTCGATATTCCGCCCAACTCGTTTGCGCTGGCCCAATCGTTGGAATATTTTCGCATCCCGCGCACGGTCAGTTGCATCGTGATCGGCAAATCATCGTATGCCCGTTGCGGGATCATCATCAACGTCACCCCGCTCGAACCAGAGTGGGAGGGGCATGTGACGATCGAGATCAGCAACACCACGCCGCTCCCGGCGCGCATCTACGCCAATGAGGGAATTGGGCAAGTGCTGTTTCTCGAGAGCGATGAGCCGTGCGAGGTATCGTACGCCGACAAAAAGGGGAAATATCAAGGTCAGACGGGGATCGTCTTGCCGCGGATCGATCCGTAAGCGGCGCTTGGAGGGGCACAGTAGGGGCACAGCGCCGCTGTGCCCCTACTGTGCCCCTACCTACACCTCCATCACCATCGGCAACACCATCGGTCGCCGGCGCGTCTCGCGGTAGAGGAATTCGCTCACCACATCGCGAATCTTGCGGTTGATATACGCCGCATCAACCGCACCGGCGCCGTTCTTATTCGTCAACGCGGCACGCACCGTCTCTTTGGTCGCCTCGATCAAATCTTGGCTCTGGCGCATATAGACAAAACCGCGCGAGACCACATCTGGCCCGGCGACCAATTCGCCAGTGGCGCTGTCGATGCTCACCACCACGATCAACATGCCGTCTTTGGCCAGCAGTTGGCGGTCACGCACCACCACATTGCCGACATCGCCGACCGTTGTGCCATCGACGTAGATGTAGCCGACCGGCGCTTTGCCGGTGATCTTGCCATAGCCGGGAGAGAACTCCATAATCGAGCCGCCTTCGGCCAACAGCACCCGCTCACTGTCAGGCACTATCCCAATATTGGTTGCCAGCTTGCGATAGAGCATCAAATGCCGGTAGTCGCCGTGGAACGGCACAATATAGCTGGGGCGTAGCAGGGCCAACACTAGCTTCAGCTCCTCTTGCGCAGCGTGGCCCGACACATGGACGCGGGCTTCGGGGCCGTAGATCACATCGGCCCCGAGTTTGAACAGATTATTAATCACCTTATTAACGCTGACCTCGTTGCCGGGGATAGGGGTGGCCGAGAGCACGACCGTATCGCCGGGTTTGATCTTGACGTGCGGGTAGTCGCGGTTGGCCATCCGGTTTAGGGCGGCCATCGGCTCGCCTTGGCTGCCGGTGCAGACGATCGCGATCTGGTCATCGGAGTAAGCCGACATCTCGTGTGGGCGGATGATCGTGCCCTCATCGGCGCGCAAATACCCGAGATCGAACGCAATCCGCGCATTGGTCTCCATGCTGCGACCGGCCAGCATCACCTTGCGCCCGTAGGCTTCCGCCGAATCGATCACTTGCTGCACGCGGCTGATATTCGAGGCAAAGGTGGCAACGATGATCCGGCCGGGAGCGGTGGCAAAGATATTGTCGAACGCCTCGCCGACGGTGGCTTCGCTGGGTGTATAACCCTTTGACTCGACCCGCACGCAGTCAGTCACCAGCACCAGCGGTTTGCGGTTGCCCAACTCGGCGATCTTCTCAAGATCGGTTGGGCGGCCATCAACCGGGGTATGATCCAGCTTCCAGTCGGTCAGATAGACCAGCAGACCAGCGGGAGTCGTAATCGCGAAGCCGACTGCATCAGGGATCGAGTGGGCAATGTGAAACGCTTCCACCGTGAAGCTGCCCAATTGAAACGGCTCGCGTTCGGAAATCTGAACTGTCGTCACCTTATCTTGCAGCCGGTGCTCTTTGAGCCGGTTGCTGAGCAAGCCAAGCGTGAGTTTCGTGCCATACACCGGCGGAAAGCCGAGGTCGGCGATCAAATGCGGCACTGCGCCAATATGGTCTTCGTGACCGTGAGTAATGAGAATAGCTTTGATATGATCCGTCTTCTCGCGCAAATAGGTAATGTCAGGCAAGACGAGATCAACGCCGAGCATATCGGCATCGGGAAACATGACGCCACAGTCGAGAATGACGATATCGTCGCCATACTCAACCACCCACATGTTCCGGCCGACCTCCCCGGCGCCACCGAGTGGAATCACACGGAGACGTTGTTTGGCCATAGGTTTCTGTTAGGGCCGGTGTACTAGCGACCCTTGCTCCTTTCTGATACGCAATATGCAATGTTTGCTGACGGGCGCATCTGCGGTTGCGCCCAAACGAACGGTATAATGACAGGGTTTGGCACAACCCTGTTCAGACCACACCCACATACGCCGTATCATGCTGACGGCGCATGACCAACTGCTAACACGTCAGGCCGCCCTTGCGTGCGGGCCATTGCCTGTTCGATCTGCGCGACCAATTCGTCACGTTGCGCGATATCTGGGCCGATGACCAACCGTTGCCGGCCATGGGCCTGCCGGTGGAGCCAGCGCAAGAGCGGGTTGGCAATCGCTTCCGCCAGATCGCGCCGGCAAGCGATGACGATTGCTTCATCGGCAACTGCGGGTGAGGGCCGGAGCGCAAGTATGTCTTCCCACGGGCACCACAACCGCACACCCATGGCTTCGTAGGTGAGACCATCGTCAGCGGGCGTAAAAGCAGCATCCCATTCCGCGATCAGGTTCCAGATCAGCAGCGGGGTGGCGACAATCAGCACGAACAACAACAGTGCCGGCGCCGCTTGTTCGATCGCGGGTGGTTGTGCGAACAAGCGTTGCAGATCAGACCAGAACGCTGCCGGATGGAGGCTGAGGCGCAGCGTGCTGGCAAAACTCCACAGGGCGAAGACCCAGAGGAGCATTGTAACCGCTATCATCAATAAATTGTTGCGCCGGCCAGCCGGCGAGAGGCGATAGGATCGTGACATTGATTTGGTCACACCACCGGCAATGGGCGGCCAATGGTCAGAAGAGACGGAGCTGCTCGGGCGGCTCATCGGCTGGCGGCGTTGCTGGGGCAGCCGCGCTGCGTTGGCGTTCGGCATCGGCTAAGATGGCAGGCAGGCGACGAAAGTCTTCTTCCAGCAACGGCCGGTTTTGGGGCTGGTGCAAGGCGGCGGCGGGGTGGATCATCGGCACAATCAATCGCCCGTTGACATAACGAGGTTGGCCGTGGATGCGCGAAATCCGCTCGCCGGGCAGAAACAGGCCCATCGAAAAGCGGCCCAGCGTCACAATCACTGCCGGATCAATGGCCGCAATCTGACGCATCAAAAACAGTTTGGTACAAGTCTCAATTTCGTCCGGCTCCGGATCGCGGTTTTGCGGTGGCCGGCACTTCACGACATTCGCGATATAGACTTCATCGCGACGCAACCCGGCCAGCGCCAGCAGGTCGGTCAAGAATTGGCCAGACGGCCCGACAAAGGGACGGCCCTGCCGGTCTTCGTGGTAGCCGGGGCCTTCGCCGATCAACATCACCCGCGCGTTGGCCGGGCCTTCGCCGGGCACGGCGCGCGTGCGCCCGCGATGAAGGTTACAAGCGGTGCAGCGTTGCACCTCTTGGGCAATCGTAAACAAGATATCACTGGCTGTCACACGCCCATCCTTGCATGTTTCAGCTTTACCTTCTTTATTATAGCATACCAATGACAATGACATTCACCCCATCTTATGCTACACTAACCATAACAATGACCGTTTCCAGCAGGAATGCTTCCGATGACCGGACGTTCGCCTTCGGCCCAGTTGCCGCCAGATGCCGAGTCGCCCCAATGGCAGATCAACCGCGAGGCGCTGGCAGCGGCGCTTGATACGCTGCTCGCCGCGCCGGCCCTTGCCGAGCTGCGGGTTGGGGTGGCCGGACTGCGCCAACGTTTGGCCGATCTAGCTGATCCGTTGCATCACGCCGGCGAGTACGCGGTTCGTTTCACGCCAGAGGTGTTGCACGGCGAACTCGATCAGATCGCGGCGGCCCGCACGCTCGAACGCGCTCGCTATTATGTGGCCCGTTTGCGCCGCGCGCTCGAGGCGCAACGGTTTGCGCCAGCCAGCGATATCGATCTGCACCGCTGGAAGGAGTATGACGACATTTTGACCGATAGCCTCTGGTTGATCGAGCGGCGCGACAATTCGGGAGTGCATCGGGCCGATTATTGGGGCAATTTCGTGCCCCAAATCCCTCGCCAGTTCATCCGTCGCTACACGCGCCCCGGCGAGTGGGTGCTCGATCCGTTTGCCGGATCGGGCACGACCCTGATCGAGGCCCGCCGCCTCGGTCGCCATGCGATCGGCGTCGAGCTGCAAGCGCCGATGGTCGCGCGTATTCACGACCTGCTTGCCGGAGAACCGCCGGCCCATTCCACCATTGCCGCCATCGAACAGGGTGATAGTTTGGTGGTGGATTTTCCGGCGTTGTTGGCCCGCTACGGCGCTGCTAGCGTGCAGTTGGTGTTGCTTCACCCGCCCTACCACGACATCATCCGCTTTAGCGACGATCCGCGCGATTTGTCGAATGCGCCGAGCATTGACGCATTTCTGGCCCGCCTGACGCTAGTGGCCGAACGGGTGGCGGCAGTGCTCGACCGGGGTCGCTATTTGGCATTGGTGATCGGCGATACCTACCGCCACGGCGAATGGCATCCGCTCGGCTTCCAAGCGATGGAGGCCATTCGGGCCTGCGGGTTTAGCCTCAAGAGCATTATCGTCAAAAACTTTACCGGCACGCTTGGCAAGCGCGGCAGCGCCGAACTCTGGCGCTACCGGGCCTTAGCCGGCGGTTTCTACGTCTTCAAACACGAATATATCTTTTTGCTGCGCCGGCGGTAATGGGGCACGGTTGGCGGCTATTTGGCCGCCTTCCCGCTGTTGGGGTTTAAAGGTGGATAGAACGTTCGGTTGCGTGCAACGGTTGATCGCTGTGCGATGCCGTAAAGCCCCGTGCTGTGCGCCTCACCACCCCTCCCCCAGCGGGGGAGGGGCAAGGGGTGGGGGCATCAGCTCGCGCAGCGGGCTTCGTACCCCTAGCCCGAACCTTCAGGGCCGGGTTCCAGACAAATGTTCTGTCCGCCCTTGAACTCCCGCCTCGCGGTGGGAGAGGGGGCCGAGGGGTGAGGGACAAAACGCAACGATGCAGGAGAGCCGGACGGCTGTCCGGCTCCGCAAAGGCGCAGAGGGGAAAACGCAAAGGACGCAAAGGACGCAGAGAGGTGCAAAGGGTTGGTAAGAAGAATCATCCCCTGCGCCCTCGGCGCTCAACCCCGTTCCTCGCACCCAGATGAGAAACATAGCCACAAAAACCCGCAAACGACGCAACATGGTTTGTGTCTTTGGTGTTTCTTCGTGGCAATTCCTACGAGGCCTCTGAATAGCGTCCAAGGAGCAGAACCCTATGCCGAACTTCAGCGTCATCATTCCCGTACTCAACGAAGCCGATCACATCACAGCGTGCGTACACGCCGTGCGCCGGCTTGATCCCGCGGTCGAGGTGATTGTGGCCGATGGCGGCAGCCGCGATGAGACACCAGCGCTGGCCCGCGCTGCCGGCGCGCGGGTGGTGCTGGCGCCGCGCGGTCGCGGCCCCCAACTCAACGCCGGCGCGGCCATCGCCACCGGCGATATCTTTGTCTTTTTGCACGCCGATACACGTCTACCAGCCAATGCCTTCCCGCTACTGCGCAACATGTTCGCCGATCCGCAAGTGCAGGTTGCCAAATTTCGCCTCTCGTTCGATGATCCCGACTGGCTGTTAGCGCTGGCCGCCCGCATGATGTGGTTCGACTCGCTCCTCACCAGTTACGGCGACCAATGCATGGTGATGCGGCGCGACCTCTTTCACGCCCTCGGCGGCTTTCCCGACTGGCCGCTGTTTGAGGATGTCGAACTCTTCCGCCGCGCCCGCGCGCGCACCCGCGTGCATGTCGTGCCGGCGCAGGTTGTCACCTCAGCCCGCCGCTTCCGCGCCAACGGCATTCTGCGCCAATTGCTGCACGATTTCTGGTTGTGGCTGCAATACCTCGGCGGCGTTTCGCCCTCCGAAATTGCCCGCCAGTACCGGTAATGCTATGGAATGCGGCAGTATAACTGCCGCATTCCATGCTCTCACAGCCGCGATTGAAATCGCCCGCTAGTATCGGTAAGGCGTGCATCTTATGGAGTGCGGCAGTAGAACTGCCGCATTCCATAGCGCCCGCCAGTATCACCCTATGGAGTGCGGCAGTCCAACTGCCGCATGCCATGCTCCCTAGCAGGGTTTCAAATTGCCCGCCAGTATCACCCTATGGAGTGCGGCCATAGAACTGCCGCATGCCATGCTCCCACAGCCGCAACCCGCATTCCCGCGAGTCGGTGTACAATAAAGAGAGATATCTCACGCCGTGGAGCGCCTATTTATGACGTACACCTCCTTCGCATCGATCGACGAATTGCAGGCGGCTCTCGCTGAATATGCTTACATCGCCGATCGTGCGCTCACCACCGCCATCTTTCTGGCCCTCAAACTCAACAAGCCATTGCTGCTTGAAGGCGAGGCCGGCGTCGGCAAGACCGAGATCGCCAAGACGCTCGCCCGGATGCAAGGGCGCGAGTTGATCCGGCTGCAATGTTATGAAGGGCTTGATGTCAATACGACGATCTACGAATGGAACTACGCCCGCCAGATGTTGCAGATCCGTCTGCTCGAAGCTCAAGGCGCCGCCCAAAACACCACCGCCCAGCAGAGCATTTTCGGCCCGGAGTTTTTGATCAAGCGCCCGCTATTGCAGGCGATCGAGGCCCGTGGCGACCAGCCGCCGATCTTGCTGATCGATGAACTCGATCGTGCCGACGAGGAGTTTGAAGCCTTCCTGCTTGAGCTGCTCTCGGACTGGCAGATTTCGATCCCTGAAATCGGCACCATCCGCGCCGAAACGCCGCCAACCGTGATCATCACCTCGAACCGCACCCGCGAAGTGCATGATGCGCTCAAGCGGCGCTGTCTGTTCTATTGGGTTGATTATCCAACTCTCGACAAAGAGATTCAAATCGTCAAGGCGCGCGTGCCCGGCGCGAGCGAGCGGCTGGCCCGGCAAGTGGTGCTGGTTGTGCAAGAGTTGCGCCGGATGGATCTCTACAAGCTGCCCGGCGTTGCCGAGACGCTCGATTGGGTGACGGCGCTGGTCGCGCTCGATCAGACCGAGTTGACGCCGCAGGCAGTCGAGGATACACTAGGCGCGATTTTGAAGTATCAAGACGACATCGCGCAGGTGCGCGGGCAGCGGCTGAACGAGTTGTTGAAACGGGCGAGCGTGGGTGTGCCATGAGCAGCGAGATTGATGTTGCGGCGACGTTAGCTGCGTTGCGGGCCGAGGTACGCGCGCAACGAGCGGCGCTGCCGGCGGCTGAGCCAACCCCTGCTGAGCGCGAGTTGCAGCGGTTGGTGGAAGAACTCGAATATACCCGCGTGGTCAGTGCGCACTGGCCGCTGGAAGGGCGCAATCTGCTTGAGCAAGCGATCGCCTTGGTCAACAAGGTGGTGCGCCGCTACTTGCGCTGGTACATCAACCCGATTGTCGAGCAGCAGAATGCCTTTAACGATACTGCGACCCTCGCCATTCGCCTGCTAGTCGCCGAGAATGCCGCCTTACGCGCCGAGCTCGCCGAGCTGCGCGCGCAATTGCAACAATCGCCGCCATCATGAGCCGCATTCTGATCTGCGCCACCCAAGTGCCTTTCGTGCGCGGCGGCGCTGAATATCTGGTCGAGAGTCTGCGCGACGAACTTCGCCGTCGCGGCCATACCGTCGATGTGGTGGCCTTGCCGTTTCAGTGGCATCCGGTCGAACGGATCATCGACAGCGCGCTGGCGTGGCGGCTGCTCGATATCAGCCACGTCAACGGCGAACCGGTCGATCTCGTGATCGCCACCAAGTTCCCGTCATACCTCATCCGCCATCCGCGCAAAGTGCTCTGGTTGGTGCATCAGCACCGCCAAGCGTATGACTGGTACGGCACCCCGCTCAGTGATTTCGACGGCTCACCTGCCCATCGCGCCGTGCGCGAGCAGATCTTTCGCATCGACGGGCGCGCGCTCAGCGAATGCCAAGCTCGCTATACCATCTCGCGCAACGTCAGCCGCCGGCTCGAACGATTCAACGGCCTCAGCAGTACGCCGCTCTACCCGCCGAGCCGCTACGCCGGGCAGTTGTGGGCCGGGCCATACCACGACTACATCCTCTCGCCGGCCCGCCTCGACCGGGCCAAGCGGATCGATCTACTGCTAACGGCGCTGGCCCGTACCACCACGCCGGTGCGTGCGATTATTGCCGGCACTGGCCCCGACCGCGACCGCCTCCAACGTCTCGCCGCCGAGCTCGGCCTCGGCGAGCGGGTCACGTTCCGCGGCTTTGTCCCTGATGACGAATTAATCGATCTCTACGCCCATGCCCGCGCCGTGTACTACGCGCCGGTGGATGAAGACTACGGCTTTGCCACGGTGGAAGCCTTCGGCGCTAGCCGGCCCGTGATCACGACTGACGATGCCGGCGGCGTGCTCGAATTTGTCCGCCACGGTGAGAACGGCCTCGTCTCGCCGCCCGACCCGGCGGCGATTGCCGTGCATCTCGACCGGCTGGCCGCCGATCCGGCTGAAGCAGCCCGCTTGGGGAGTGCGGGCCGCCCGCAGGTTGACGCGATCACGTGGGAAAGAGTGGTGCAGGCATTGGTAGGACAAGCGTAACGTCTGCTGCCAGTGCGATCTCCATTGTAAAAACGCCTCTAAAAATATTCATTCAATCATGTTGTGATTCGAATGAGACCGCTGTTCTGTCCTTGAGGTTGTTTAACCACAAGAGCACAGCGGTATATGTATTGACAACCGCATGACCACGCACCGAAGTTGCCTCGAAACGGCATGCTAAGCCGATAGTTCCTTTCCCGAACCGATGGGGACGGTATGCACCGCGCCTATGATGGCTTAGCAAGTTATACCAATGAACCATGCTCGTCTGACGTGGTAAGACACACGAGCGATCTGTCAGAGTAAGCCTGCTCATTCCCGCAATACCGATAGCAAAGTAGTGAAAGTCGCCGTGATGAAACCCGCTAGGGTCAAACCTAGTGTGGGTCGCGCGGTGCAATGCTGCGTGCCTTGGGGAACGAGGCGTGGTGAGAGGGGCGCTTGGAGGCTGAAAGCGTCTAGCCAGCCTCCACGTTGGCGAAAGAGCGTAAAAGCATTTACAAGATTCACTGGCAAGAGGTTTCTTTCTTTGTGAAAGAATGTGTAGAAATTTTGTAATTATTTGATTATGAAGATAATCTTTATTATATGCATTGTTCATGATTGAATCGATTCGATCGGTTTGTTTAATGAAAAAATCTTTTTTAATTAAAAATGTTTTCTTGCGCAACAACTATTTTTGTAATCATTCGTGTGTTTTTAGGTTTTTTAATCAACTTAGTTGTTGCTTTTAATGCCTTTTTGATTCAGCAGCTGTTCTTCTCGTCTTCTGGTTATCATGGACATGATCGTATTTTGATTTTGTCGCTTTTTTCATGGTCGCAAATCATTGTTATTTTGCTATTTTTGAATTGCTTTGGCTTTATAACATATCGTTACGCATTAATAAGTCTATTTTTAATTAGTTCAATTATTCTTTTGTTTGTTAAAATAACTAATAAAAAGTTGCGCTGGGTTTATGGTTGGCATGTTAAGTTAGAGTGGCCTCCGTTTGAACGAAATATATTCCTGCTTGGTATCGGCGCACTCATCGCCCAGACAATCATCAATTTCATCACACCGGCAGCAAACTGGGATTCACTCAATTATCAACTCTATATGCCTGCCCTCTGGTACCAGCAACGCCAGCTAGCAATGGTGTCGCTGCCGTATGGCGATGCTGCCCCGCCGTATTATCCGATGAATGCGAACCTCTTCTACCTATGGCTGATCTTGCCATTTGACACGATCGCCGTGGCTGACATTGGTCAGGCGCCGTTTGCCTTGCTCGCGGCAGTGAGCGTCTATGCCATTGCTCGCCAGCTCGATTTATCCCCGGTAGTTGCCCGCCGTGCTGGTATCCTGACCCTCTTTGTACCAATGGTTTCGGCGACTGCCGGACTGTGGTCAACGAATGATGTGATCTTTGCGGCCATTTGGTTGTTGAGCCTAGCAATGGTGCAACGCGCCGCCCGCACTGCAACCCTGCGCGATCTCGTACTGGCCAGTATTGCGCTTGGTCTCACTATTGGCACGAAGGGGTTTGCGCTTACCTTCGGCATCCTGCTGGCGCCGTGGTTGGCATGGGCATGGTGGCGCTATGGTCGTTCCTCGTGGCAACGCCTTGGGTATGGCGCCATTGCCATGATCATCCCGCTTAGTGTATTAGCCAGCTTCTCGTATGTGCGTAATTGGCTCTTGACTGGCAATCCGCTATATCCGTATCGCTTCATGTTTGGATGGATCGCCTTACCGGGATTGGTTGATCGGCAATGGTTTTATGGCCACCCATTTTTTGAGTTCGATGCCCGTCTGCTCTTTTTTGAGCCGGGCTATGCCAACCTTGGTTTGTTATTGCTGGTGGCAATACCCAGTCTGAGCAAGGTGGTATTTCGACCTCATCCATGGCGACGATCGACGATCATCCTGCTTGGGCTGGCTGCCGGTTATTTTGTGCTCTTCAGCGAACTCTTGCCAATCCGGGCGACCCGGTTTTTACTGCCGGCAATGCTCTTACTCCTGATTGTGGTGGTGATAGGCTTGGAACAGATAGACAAGCATCGCCTGAAAGAGCGATTCTACCTTGCCTACGTGATAATAGGCAGTTTACTGGTGTTTCTGATAACAGTGCATACTATGGGGACAAATCTGTTTGAGGCTGCGCCTACGTCACTCCACATCGACGCTGGTACTTGGCGACCGTTATGGGATGTTATGTGGCACCTCAACTGGCAGACAGAACTGCAATACTTGCTGTTAATTGAGGTAAGTATAGGGGTATTGATAGTGATCGGGCGGGCGTTGGAGCGCTGGGGTTGGCGAAGCCTGCCGTTCATCGGCTTAGCCGTGATCGTGGCATTTGCAACCGGATTAGAACACTATGACCGGCGCGAGTATGACGCATACACGCGCTTGCCTTATGCGAATGTGGGCCAATTGTGGCGTTGGGTGAATGCACATACCACAGGCCAGCGCATTGCGTACCTTGGCGGGAATATCCCGTTGCCGCTGATGGGCCATCATTTAAAGAACGTTGTTACTGCCGTGAATGTTGGCGCCGGTGATTTATTGCACGAAATCGAAGTACCTGTTCCGGCTGATCAACCAATCCGTACCTACCCAGATAACCGTAGCGATGTCCCTGATCAAGCGGTATGGCTGCAACACCTGCGTGATAAACAGATCGATCTGGTCGTCGTCTATGAACTTATTCCGGTAGATTGGCCTGAAGTGCAATGGATGCGGAACAATCCCGATCAGTTCGAGCTATGGTACCGTGGACGCGGTGGATCGGTGTGGCGAGTCCGGCGCTAGCGGTAATGCTGTACCGTTGGCGCTGCCAAAACCTTGCGCCCCCTGCCGCCTTATGGTAATATCGCAGATGGCGCGGGCAGGTCGCATAGTTGGTCTAGTGCGCGGCACTGGAAATGCCGTACAGCGGTAACGCTGTCGTGGGTTCGAATCCCACCCTGCCCGCCACCTCCCTCACAGTGTCACCAGCCCGATCCGCACCACGATATACCCGATCAATCCCAACAGGTGCAGCCCGACAATCAGCCAAAATACCTTCGTATATGACCCTTTGCTGACTTTGTGGCGCACCAGCTCTTGCCCGATCAACGCCCCCGGCCAACCACCGAGCAACTCCCACCGGTGCAGCGTCTTCTCGCGGATGCGCCGCACACCGCGCTGTGCGCGCTGCTTGTCTTCGATATAGAGCATCAACGTTACTACACTGGCTGCTAGATACCAGCCGATAACCCAAACTGGCAGCCCTACCGTGACTGTCGCTAGTCCGAGCAGGGTGATAAAGGCGGCGCACACCAACAGCGCCAGCATCGTGTCAGCCGGATTAATCCGTGGCGGTGCGATCCGCGGCGCCGGCGACTGCGACTCGACGTTAATCGCTTGCAGACGCCCTTGCGCATCTTGGCCAACCTCGAATCTGACCAGTTCGCCAATCTGCGGCAGCCAATCGCGGTGATAGCATTGGTTGATGTGAAAGAAGATGTCGTTGGGGTGGCTCGGCGATTGGATGAAGCCGTACTTTTCTTGCGCTTTCCACGTGACGATGCGGCCAATGTAGCGTTGGTTATTCATAGCAGTGATGGTAGCTAAAACGCTGAAACCGTTATGGGGAAGAGTATCATGCCAAACGCCATCAATCAATAGGAGTGATGTCATTGCGAGGGCGCGTAGGGGCAGCGCGTCGCGCTGCCCGCGCGCCCGCAGCCATCCCCCGCGAGTACGGTACGCATCCACTCATCAGGATCGGTAACCCGTGCCTTTCCTTCGGGCAAATCCGTGACCTTTTGCACCTGCCGCACGGCAGCCATCCCGCTAAAGCGGGGGATTGCTGCGCCGCCTGCGGCGGCGCGCAAGGACAAGCGGGGCGCGAGGGGCCGGGGAGTAAGGGAAGGGCCAAAGCTGCCAAGCGCGTAAAGACGTAGCATGGAGTGCGGCAGTCAACCTGCCGCACTCCACAGCAGCTTGGAAACACCATGTAACTCCCTCACCCACGAGCGTGGGAGAGGGGCGCTGCGGTGTTCCGCTCCCTCTCTGGCTCTGCCGAATGCCACGCAGTCTTCCAATCAGATATCGTTGTACCTTTTGCGTCTTTTTGCGGCTATTTCGTCTGGCTCCCCCGCTCCCGCGGGGGGGGGGGGGGGGGGGGGGGGGGGGGGGGGCCCCCCCCCCCCCGGGGGGGGGGGGGGAGGGGGGGGGGGCCCATCCACCCGCGCCGCGGGCTTTGTAACAGTTTCCAGCTCTCAATGGGCATGGAGTGCGGCAGTCAACCTGCCGCACTCCACAGCCGCTTGTCAACGGTAGGATCGTGAAACCTTCATCAATCGTATTGTATAATCAGGCAGCGCCGTGCGGGGCGCGCTGGTTTGCTCCGCGCCAAAGGAGTCTGAGACGAAGATGCCGAAGCGCACTGATCTCCATACCATTCTTATCATCGGCTCTGGCCCGATTGTGATCGGCCAAGCCTGCGAATTCGACTATTCCGGCACCCAAGCGTGCAAGGCGTTGCGCGAAGAAGGTTACCGGGTCGTGCTGGTCAATTCCAACCCGGCCACCATTATGACCGATCCCGGCCTCGCCGACGCCACCTACATCGAACCGCTGACCGTTCCCAGTCTCGAACGCATCATTGCCCGCGAGCGGCCCGATGCGATTTTACCCACCGTCGGCGGCCAAACTGCGCTCAATTTGGCGGTGGCCCTGCACGAGGCCGGCGTCCTCGCCAAGTATGGCGTCGAGCTGATTGGCGCTTCGGTCGAGGCGGTGCGCATCGCCGAAGATCGCCAGCGCTTCAAGGATAAGATGATCGAGATCGGCTTGCAGGTGCCGCGTTCCGGCACCGCAACTACGCTCGATGAGGCGTTGGCGGTGGTGGCGCAGACCGGCTTCCCGGCCATCATTCGCCCCTCGTTTACCCTTGGCGGCGAGGGTGGCGGCATCGCGTACAACATGGAGGAGTTCCGCACCATCGTCGAACGCGGTCTCGATGCGTCGCCGGTCACACAGGTGTTGATCGAAGAGAGTGTGCTGGGCTGGAAAGAGTTCGAGCTGGAGGTGATGCGCGACCGCAACGATAACGGCGTCATCATCTGCTCGATCGAGAATATTGACCCCATGGGGGTGCATACCGGCGATAGCATTACCGTTGCGCCGGCGATGACGCTCACCGACCGCGAGTACGAGCGGATGCGCGATATGGGCTTGGCGGTGTTGCGCGCCGTCGGCGTCGAAACCGGCGGTTCCAATGTCCAGTTTGCCGTCTCGCCGACCGATGGCCGCATCTACGTGATCGAGATGAACCCGCGCGTGTCGCGTTCGTCGGCGCTGGCCTCGAAGGCGACTGGCTTCCCCATCGCTAAGATCGCCGCCAAGCTGGCCGTTGGCTATACCCTCGACGAGCTGCCCAACGATATTACCCGCGAGACGCCGGCTTCGTTCGAGCCGACCCTCGACTATGTGGTGGTGAAGATTCCGCGCTTTACCTTCGAGAAGTTCCCCCAAGCCGATCAGACGCTCACCACCTCGATGAAGTCGGTGGGTGAGGTGATGGCGATTGGGCGCACCTTCCCCGAAGCCTTCCAAAAGGCGTGGCGCTCGCTTGAGCAGGGCCGGGCCGGTTGGGGGGCCGATGGCCGCGATGCGATCGAGCCGGAACGGCTGCGCGAGCGTTTGATTACGCCGCATCCTGACCGCATGTTTTATGTGCGCTACGCATTGCAGAGCGGGATGTCGGTCGAGCAGATCAGCGCTTTGACCAAGATCGATCCGTGGTTTATTCGCCAGCTCGAACAGATCGTCAATCTCGAAGGCCGCCTGCGCGCCTTTGATCTCAACACCATCCCGCCCGATCTGCTGCGCCAAGCTAAGCGTATGGGTTTCAGCGACGCGCAGCTTGCCCACCTGTTGCGCGTGCCTCCCGGCCCGCAGCGCTGGTCGGCGGAATTGGCCGTGCGCCAACGCCGGCTCGAACTCGGCATTCGCCCCACCTTCCACCGGGTTGACACCTGCGCCGCCGAGTTTCCCGCCTTTACGCCCTACCTCTACTCGTCGTATGAGAGCGAAGACGAGTCTGAGCCGACCGATCGCAAGAAGGTGGTGATCCTCGGTTCCGGCCCCAACCGGATCGGGCAGGGGATCGAGTTTGACTATTGCTGTAGTCACGCCGTGTTTGGTCTGCGCGCACTTGGTTACGAGACCATTATGGTCAACTGCAACCCGGAGACGGTCTCGACCGACTACGACACCGCCGACCGGCTCTATTTCGAGCCGCTCACGCTCGAAGACGTGCTCAACGTGGTTGATGAAGAACGGCCCGATGGGGTGATCATCCAATTCGGAGGCCAGACGCCGCTCAAGTTGGCGCGGGCGCTCGAAGCGGTTGGGGTGCCGATCTGGGGTACGGCTCCCGAAGCGATCGATCTGGCCGAGGATCGCGACCGGTTTGGCGCGTTGTTGAAGGAGCTGAATATTCCCGCTCCCGAACACGGCAGCGCCACTTCGTGGGAAGAGGCGCTGGCAGTGGCCCGCCGGATCGGTTATCCGGTGGTGGTGCGGCCCAGCTACGTGTTGGGCGGGCGGGCGATGGCGATTGTCTACGACGATGCCGCGCTCGAACGCTATATGCGTGACGCGGTCGCCGCGTCGCCGGAGCACCCGGTGTTGATCGATCGCTTCCTCGAAGATGCGTTTGAGATGGATGTCGATGCGGTCTGCGATGGCGAGACGGTCGTGATCGCCGGGATTATGGAGCAGATCGAGCTGGCTGGCGTTCACTCCGGCGATAGCGCCTGCGTCATCCCGACCTATATGGTGGCCGAAGAGCATGTTGAGACGATGCGCCGGTACACCGAGCAACTGGCCCGCGCGTTGGGGGTGGTTGGCCTGATGAATATCCAGTACGCGATGAAAGATGGCGTCGTCTACGTGCTCGAAGTCAACCCGCGCGCCTCGCGCACCGTGCCGTTCGTCGCCAAGGCGACCGGTGTGCCGTGGGCGCAACTGGCGGTGCAGTGCGCCGCCGGCGCACGGCTGCGCGGCGAGGATAGCCGTATCCAGATGGTGCATCCGGCCTTGGCGAATCCGCCCCGCTACCGGCTGGATGTTACCAGCGAGCAACGCTACCACGTCAAGGAAGTGGTGCTGCCGTGGTCGCGCTTCAGCGGCGTGGACACGCTGCTCGGCCCAGAGATGAAGTCAACCGGTGAAGGCATGGGTAGCGGCGCGACCTTCGGCGAGGCGTTCGCCAAGGCGCAGATGGCGTGCAATAGCCACCTGCCCACTAGCGGTAACGCCTTCCTCAGCGTCAACGACCGCGATAAGGCCAATCTGTTGCCGATTGCCCGTGATTTAGCTGCGCTCGGCTTCAAGCTGCTGGCTACCAGCGGTACGGCTGCCTTCCTCCAGCAGCATGGCCTTGACGTGAAGCCGATCTATAAGGTGAACGAAGGCCGGCCCAACGCGGTTGACTACATCAAGAACGGCGAGATAGCGCTGATCGTGAATACGCCGCTTGGCAAGGCCAGCTTCTTCGACGAGGGGGCCATCCGCCGGGCCGCGATTGTGTACGGCGTGCCGACGTTGACGACCCTGTCGGGGGCGGCGGCAGCCGTGCAGGCGATCCAAGCCATGCGCACCGGCCAATGGACGTTGCTGTCGTTGCAGGAACGGTCAGCGCTGGAAAAGGCGTAATGCCCTTGTAGAGCCGGACGGCCGTCCGGCTCCACAGCCGCAGGGTTTGCAAAGACGCCAAGGCGTTACACGCAAAGACGCCAAGACCGCAAAGCGGCGCAGAGGGTTGGAATTGATGATCTCACCCTCCGCATGCCCCCTCCCCCAGCGGGTTTAGAGGAGGATAGAACATCTGTGCGGTACCCGGCCCTCAAGGGCCGGGCTATGGTTACGAAGCCCGCTGCGCGGGCTGCTGGCCCTCACCCCTAGCCCCTCTCCCACCGTTAGGTGGGAGAGGGGCTAGGGGTGAGGGCTTTGAGGCATCGCACAGCGATCAATGGGCGTAACCAAACACATGTTCTGTCCGCCCCCTCCCCCAGCGGGGGAGGGGGATGGGGGTGGGGGCAATCCCTCTCTGCGCCGCTCCCTTCAGAATCTTGGCGCCCTCTGCGTCCTTCGCGCCTTTGCGTTTTATGATCTCTGCGCCTTTGCTTGCTTTGCGCCTCTGCGTTAACCGCCTTCTACCTCCGGCCCGCCGCCTCGATGTATTCAAGGCTCTGGTGGCGGAAGTAGGTGTTGTACAGCTCGGCATAGTGCCCGCCGGCGGCCAACAACTGATCGTGCGTCCCCTGTTCGAGAATCTCGCCGTGCCGCAGCACGATGATCCGGTCAACTTCGCGTACCGTACTCAACCGGTGCGCAATGATGATCGCCGTCCGATCGCGCATCGCCTCGTCGAGACCCTCTTGGATCAAGGCTTCGGTGAGCGGATCAATGCTGGCGGTGGCTTCATCCAAAATCAGGATCGCCGGGTCTTGCAACAACACCCGTGCCAACGCCACCAATTGCCGCTGGCCCATACTCAGACTGCTGCCACGCTCGCCAACCGGCGTGTCGAGACCCGCCGGCAGGGTTGCCAGCCAGTCGCCGTGCCCCACCCGCCGCGCTGCCGCTAGTACCTCCTCGTCGCTCGCGTCTGGGTTCCCGTAGCGGATATTCTCGCGCACCGTCCCGTCGAACAAAAACGGCGTCTGCGTCACCATCCCCAATTGGCTGCGGTAGGCCGCTAGATCAAGCTGGCGAATGTCGTAGCCGTCTATCCGGATCTGCCCGCCTTGAAACTCGTAGAAACGGGCAATCAGCTTGGCAATGCTGCTCTTGCCGGAACCGGTATGGCCAACTAGCGCCACCCGCTCCCCCGGCTTGATGTGCAGATTGAACTGGCGCAACACCGGTTCACCCGGTTTGTACCCAAAATCAACCTGCGCAAAGGTGATCTCGCCGCGCAACCGGCCCGGATCGAGCCGGTCGATCTGCGTCACCCGCGGTTCGGCGTCGATCAGCGCAAACACCCGCTCGCCGGCGGCCAATCCCAGTTGGAACTGGCTCCAGAACGAGGCGATGCTGGTCAGCGGGAACCAAAAGCTCTGCAAGCCTTGGATGAACAGAAACCACGTGCCGGTGGTGAGTTCGCCGGCATAGACCTTCTGCCCGCCGAGATAGACCAGCAGCGCGGTGCCGGTGGCGGCCAGCAGGTTGAGCAGCGGGAAGATGCTGCTGAAGGTGTAGCGCGTGTACAGGTTCACCCGCCGGCTCTTTTGGTTGACATCGAGAAAGTCAGCGTAGACCGCCTGTTCTTGGCGGAAGGTCTTGGCGACCCCGATCCCGCTTACCGTTTCTTGGATATGGTTGCTGACTTCGGCATTCACCCGCCGCGAGGCGGTGATCACCTTGCGCGCAATCGAGCGGAAGGCCAGCGCCGCGCCGATGATCAACGGCGCTAACCCCAACAACACCAACGTCAGCGACCAACTGACGGTGGCGAGATAGCCGACCAGCACCACTACCAGCAACAACCGGCTCAGCAGATCCATGGTCAGCGTCATCACCTGCGCAAAAGCGGCGGTGTCGGAATTGACCCGGCTGACGATCTTGCCCGACGGAAACTCGTCGTAGAAGCTGAGGTCGCGAGCCAGTACAGCATCGGCGGCGTCGCGGCGCAGCGCCAGCACCACTTCACCGATAGCTCGCACCGACATCGTTTGCCGGATCAGGTTAAACACCCACGACAAACAGGCGATCAGGGCCAGCGCGCCGGCCAGCACCGCTGCCTGATTGAGCGAGGTCGCGGTCTGAATCTCGTCAATGCTGTACGAGATAAAGATCGGGATGAGCGCCTCGATCAATGCGGTGGCGCTAATCATCAACGCGGCGGTGATGATCTTGGCGGCTTGCGGGCGAAAATAGCGCAGAATCCGCCGCACCAGTTCGCCGTCGCTATATTTGCGATCGTAGCCTTCGGCATCGAGGCCATCAAACAGAAAACCCATGGCCGTCCTTTCTGCCCATCAGAGCAATCATCACGCCGTCAACGTGCCGCCGGCGCTGGCGTTGGACGCGCCGCCGGCTGCTCGTAGCGGGCAAAGATTCGCCGGTAGTGCGGCGAGGTGCGCAGCAGTTCTTCGTGGGTGCCGGCGGCGACGAGCCTCCCGCTATCGAGCACCAGTATCTGGTCGGCCCAGCGAATCTGCGCCAGCCGGTGGGTGATCAACAACACCGTGCGCCCTTGCTGCGCCTGCCGGATCGCGCGCTGAATCTCATCTTCGGTCGCGCTATCGATCGCACTAGTGCTATCGTCGAGAATGAGAATGCGCGGGTTGGCGAGAAACGCGCGGGCCAGCGCGATCCGCTGCCGTTGCCCGCCCGACAGGGTCACGCCGCGCTCGCCGATCACCGTCTGGTAGCCGTTCGGCAGACGGCTAATGAACTCGTGGGCTTGGGCGGCCCGCGCCGCCGCCTCGATCTGCTCTTGAGTGGCGCCGGGAGCGCCAAAGGCGATATTCTCGCCGATCGTGCGCGAGAAGAGGAAGATATCCTGCTCGATCTTGCCGATCTGCGAGCGCAGCGCATCCAGATTCCACTCGCGCACGTCCACCCCGTCAATCAACACCCGCCCGCTGGTCGCGTCGTAGGTGCGGTTGACGAGCTGGGTCAACGCGCTCTTGCCGCTGCCCGTCTGGCCGACGATTGCCACCGTCTGCCCAGCGGCAATGCGGAACGAAATGTCGCGCAGCACCTGATGCGGCGCTTCGCCGGGGTGAGCGGCAAAGCTAAAGCTCACATTCTCAAACTCGATCTCGCCGCGCACTGGCGCGCGATAGCCGTTCGGGTTTTCGTCGAGGTCAGTCTCGGCGTTGATGATGGCGAGAATGCGGCGCGCGCCGGCCAAGCCGGCCTGAAAGACCGAGAAGGCGAAGAGTGAGATGAAGGTGGGGAAGCGCAAGACATTCATCAACCCGATCACCGCCACCACTTGCCCCAACCCGATGTCGCCGGTGCTGTAGAGCCACAGGGCATGGAAGAACTCCGCACCCAGCGCAATCCCAAACAGCAAGAGCGGCAAATAGCGCGCCTCGATGTCACCTTGCTGCACAAACAGATCGCGAAACCGTTGCGCGTTACGCAGATACTTCGAGCGTTCCAGCGCCTCGCGCGCGCTCGCCTTCACCACCTCGATCCCGCTGATCGTCTCTTCCAAACCGGCATTCATCACCCCATACTGCTCGCGCTGGCGCTGGATCACCGGCATCAGCCGGCGCAGATACCAGCGCGCGGTGACGATATAGCCCGCCACAAAGATCAACGGCACGATGATCAGGCGCGGTTCGGTGAAAAAGATGAAGGTCAGCGGTACGACGATCCCCAACACCGTTTCCGAGATCAAGGTAGCGCCGGGCACGATCATATTCGCCACAAAATTGGCATCATCGGTCGCGCGGGCCATCAAGTCACCCGCGCGCTGGCGATCGTGAAACGCCTTGCTCTTGGCCAGCAAACTCTCGTAAAACTCTTGCCGCACATCGGCTTCGACCCGCGCCGCCACGTTCTCAGCCGATAAGCTGCCGATCAACGCCGTCACGCTATCCGTCACCATCACGGCCAGCACTGCCAGCGCCAACCCGGTCAAGGCAGCGTAATCGGGCGGGCCGCTCAACACATCAGCGGCGCGCCCGATCAACGCTTGCGCCCCTGAATACGCCGCCCATGCGGTGATGAAACACAGATAGAATCCCAACACAAACGGCCAGTAGCGCGTCACATGCGAGAGCAGCCAACGCGCGACGCTGCGCCGGTCGTAAACGTAGGCCGAAGCAACCGTAAATTCACTACGCTGCACGATCGTAGGCTCCTCTCATATCATCGCAACGTGGCAACCATCCGCAATCGTATCGGCACTGCGCCGCCGTGCGGATCGTGGCGAACATAGAACATTATTGCGAGTATACCCCACCTCCCCACCCAACGAGATCAGCCGTAAGGTGTAACCTTTTACCTATGTTCAACGTACAGATCGCGTGCTACAATTCGGTTGTGCTTGCGTTCTGCTACGCGTCATCATGAGGAATCTTGTTATGTCGGCACGTGTGGTAGCGGTAAGCGGCCCGCTGGCTGGCCGGATGTTTCAATTAGGCGAAACATCGCTCACGTTCGGACGTTCGCCTGATAACGCGGTTGTGATCGCCAGCCAGCGCGCTTCGCGCCGGCACGCCGAGATTAGGCGTGAAGGCGGGTCGTATGTGCTGGTTGATCTGGGCAGCTCGAACGGTACGTTGCTCAACGGCCAGCCAGTGCAGCGGCAACTCTTGCGCACCGGCGATACGTTTGCGATCGGTGATGAGGTGTTCCGGTTTGAAGAACTGGCCGGCGCCGCGCTCGAACCGACCTTGCCCGTTGGCTCATCACCGCCGCCACAGCGTCCGCAGTCGCCCCCACCCGCTGCTGGGTGGTCGGGGCAGCCGGCGCCGCCACCGCCTGCCGCTCCCGGTTGGCCGGGGCAACCGGCGCAGCCGCCGCCTGCTGCTGGATGGCCGGGGCAACCGGCGCAGCCGCCACCCGCTGCTGGGTGGCCGGGGCAACCGGCGCAGCCGCCGCCTGCTGCTGGATGGCCGGGGCAGCCGCCGTCTGCTCCCCCACCTGCCGCTGGCGGTTTTCAACTGCCTCCCGTCCCGCCCGCTGCGCAGCCGCCGGCAGCCCAACCCCGGCGCTTCCCGATCTGGCTCGTGCTGATTGGTGTGTTTGCCTGCATCGTGCTCGCGGTTGCTGTTGCTGGCGGTGTGATGCTCTTGAACCGCGGCGGCGGTGGCGGTAATGGTGGCGGCAATAATAACGCCAGTGGCGGCGGGTTCACGACATCTCCTATCGCGCAGCCAACCACGCCGACCCGCGAGCCGCCGCCGAATGCGGCTGAATGGACGGTGCTCGTCTATCTCGATGGCGATAACAATCTCGAGTCTGACGCGATCGATGATTTTGAAGAAATGGCGCGGGTTGGTTCCACCGATCAAGTGCATGTCATCGTGCAACTCGATCGCATCCGCTCGCCAGAATTCTGGGATGACGAACGGTATGGCAATTGGGAAGGTACGTTGCGGTTTCGGGTCGAAGCCGGGATGGAGCCAACCCGTGCCAATGCGCTGGCCGATCTCGGCGAGCGCAATATGGGTGATCCGGCAACGCTGAGTGATTTCTTGATCTGGGGGATTGAAAACTACCCGGCCAAACGTTATGCCATCATTCTCTGGGATCACGGCGCGTCGTGGTTGGGTATTGCCAGTGACGATACTGATGGCGATGCGCTGAATCTGCCTGAGATAAGCTCGGCCTTCGAGACAGCGCTGGCCCGTACCCGGATCGGCGGTTTTGAGTTGATCGGGTTTGATGCCTGCTTGATGGCCCAGATCGACGTATTCCATACCGTTGCGCCATACGGACGGGTGGCCGTCGCTTCCGCCGAACTCGAACCCAACACCGGTTGGGCTTGGGATGCGTGGCTTGAGCAGTTGGTTGCCAACCCGGCCCAAGATGGCTACGCGATTGGGCCGGTGATTGTGCAAACCTATATGGATTCGTTTCGCGGCCAAAGTGCTGACGAAGTGACGCTCTCGGCCTTCGATCTCACGCGCATGAATGAGCTGGTGAGCGGTCTCGACGCGCTAGCGCAAGAATTGCAACGCGGCGTGCAACAAAGCTATACCGCTATCGGCCAAGCTCGTTCATTTGCCAATGTGTACGCGCCATCGTATGCCGAAGAGTTTAATGCGATCGATCTACCACACTTTCTGAACTTGCTCCCCCAACAAGGCGCGACCGGCGCCGTGCGTGATCGGGCTGCGCAACTGTTGCGCGCGATTGAATCGGCCCGGCTAGCCAATGGGGTAGGTTCGTATCACCGCGAGAGCGGCGGTCTCTCGATCTATTTCCCGCAGTTGGTGAGTCTCTACGCTGAGGCATACGAGCGCGCTTCACCAACGCCGCGCGCCACTGCTTGGGAAGAGTTTCTGACCGCGTACTATCAGGCAAGCGGCGCCGCTGTGCAACGGCCAACGATCCGTGATTTGGCCATTAACCGCGATGTGGTCAGTGTCAATGCACCCGCTAGTCTCACCGGTACCTTGGCCGGCAGCGATATTGCCTACGTCTTCCAATTTATCGGCATTCCCAACGATCGGCGCGATACGGTCGATCTGATCTTGGTTGATTTTATTTATCCGCCGGGCGCTGCGCCGGGCAGCCAAGTGCCCAATTGGAGCGATGGCGAGTTTAGCCTGCGCTTGAATTGGGATGCAACCAATTGGTACTTGAGCAACGGGAATGATGCGATTGAGGTCTTGCTAGGCCCAATTAAATATGGCTTTGAGTTTTACGGCGTCGAAGGCATCTATACCTCAACCGCCACCGGCGAGCAAATCAACGCTGGGCTCGTCTTTGCGATCCAAGGCAATGAAGCGCAATTGCTCCGGGTCTGGGGTTTTCCCCGCGCCGCCGGCAAGCAGGAACCGCAACCGTTTGAGTTGACTCCTCGCGCTGGCGATACCTTTACCGCTTACTACCGCTCGTACACTGATACTGGCAGCGGGCTGGAAGCGAATCGGTTTGAGGGCCAGACGATTACGTTTGGTGATGCGCCGCTCAAGGCGGTGCGCGGGCCAACCCTCAGCGGCGATTATGTGATGGGCTTTCTGGTGCGCGATATTGCCGGCAATTATCACTACAGCTATGTTGATGTGGCGGTAGATAATACCAATGTGCCAACCACGCCGGGCGGTGCGGTGACGCCGCCGCCTGCCGGCACCGCCCAAGCCGGTTTCCAACGCTACGAAGGCACACTTGGCTTTGCGATCGATTATCCGCAAAATTGGCGCGCGTTTGATACCGGCAACGACCGGATCATCTTCTCAAATCGCGCGGTTGATGATGGTGTGTATGTGGTGGTTGATGTCTACAAGTTTGTTGACGACGATCCAACCATCGCTACCCGCACCTTGATGGAAGAGCTGAAGAGTGCCGTGAACCAGCAAGGCGAGCTGCGCGTTGATGTCACCGATTTCCAGATAGCTGGCCTGAATGGTTTGAAGCTTGAGTATGCTTATCCGCTCGATCAAGGCGGCAACAGTTATGTCGTCGCTGTGGTCGTGACGAGTCCGAATACGCTGTGGACCTATCTGGTCATGTTTGAAGCGCCGGAAAGCAGCTTCGATAGCCAGCTTGAACTCTTCAATGCCATGCTCAGCAGCCTCGTAATCGGGTAGCAAATGCTACGCAGCGGGGAAGGAACCGACTGTGGGGGGGTGCAATCAACGTGAAGTGGGTGAGCGACCGGCAGCCCAGCTCATCCCAGACATTGCTCAGCTCAAATCGTGTCTGCGGATGGGAGTAGCGGGCGGATATACGCCGGCGGCGCTTATCCAACTGGCGCAGACGTTGAGTTATGCAACGCTCGCAGAGGGTGGGTCAGTGCTCGTTGCTGGCTCAGCCGGCGGTCATTGGGCCGATCTGGCTCTGCAGGACGTGGCGTTGCCGATTCAACGCAGTAATGTGGTGCTCCAAGGTGCGGGAGTGGCGCTGGTTGGGGTTGGGCCGCGCTATGGCTATGCATTGGTCGCTATTCCGATGGAGTCGTTGGAACGCGAAGCTGATCTGCAATTGCATGATGCTCATTGGAGCTGTGCGCCTGAAGATCTGTTGGCCCTAAGCGAGCGGCTCGAAGATTCCATCCCGATGCTGCAACGCGCTGCATTGCAGCGTTTGCAGCCGCCACCGAGCCATGTGCTCTTGCAGATCGCGCATCAGGCGCTCGATTTTGCTGCTCGCCAACACGTGACGTTGGCGCTGGCTAATCGCGCGCTCACCGAACGGCTGCGCAATCACGAAGATCAGACCCGGATGATTGTGCATGATATGCGTGCGCCGCTGCATACGCTGCTGATCAGTCTCAAGGCCTTGCAGCGCCAAGGCTTTGATGCCAATGCGCGCGATGAATTGATCGAGGTGGCGCGGGAGAGCGCCAATTATCTGCTCAGCTTGACCGAAACGGTGCTCGATTCGGCCCGGCTCGAGACGAGCAGTTGGTCGTTGCAGTTGCAGCCGGCTAATCTCGTTGCGCTGATCAAGACCGTGTGTGAGCCGTTTCGTCACTTGGCCCATCCCGATCAGCCGCACGTGCGGGTGGAATTGCCGGTTGAGCTGCCGGTAGTAATGTTGGATCAACACTTGATCGAACGGGTGATTGCCAATCTGGTCTCGAATGCGGTGAAGTTTACGCCGTCAGGCGGTGAAGTGGTGGTGTCCGCTCGCCTGACCAACGATGGCCATAGCGTTGAGTTGCGGGTCAGCGATACTGGTCCGGGTATTCCGCGTGAGGCGCAAGATCGGATCTTCGATCGCTTCTATCAAGCCCGCGAGAATGATCGTCGCCGGGGTACCGGTTTGGGTCTCTATTTCTGCCGGCTCGCGGTTGAGGCGCACGGCGGCAGTATTATGCTTGAGAGCGAAGTGGGGCGCGGCAGCACGTTCATTGTGCAATTGCCGGTGGGGTAGGCGGGGCGCACATTGCGCCACAGGATGGAGTGCGGCAGTTTCACTGCCGCATTGAATATCACTCTCGCCTTTACCTTAAGGGCGGACAGCACGTGTAATTGCGGACAACTGTTGATCGCTGTGCGATGCGTCAACGCTTAGCTCTCCGCTTCCCTCTCCCGCGCCAGTTCCGGACAGATGTTCTGTCCGCCCTTGAACCCGCGCCAGTGGGAGAGGGGCCGGGGGTGAGGGCCAGCAGCCCGCGCAGCGGGCTTCGTAACCCTAGCCCGGCCCTTAAGGGCCGGGTTCCGGACAGATGTTCTGTCCGCCCTTGAACCCGCGCCAGTGGGAGAGGGGCCGGGGGTGAGGGCCAGCAGCCCGCGCAGCGGGCTTCGTAACCCTAGCCCGGCCCTTAAGGGCCGGGTTCCGGACAGATGTTCTGTCCGCCCTTGAACCCGCGCCAGTAGGAGAGGAGCCGGGGGTGAGGGCGAAACAACCCATTCCAAAGCCATCAACGACATCTACGCTCATGTGTTCTGTCCACCCTTTATCACCTTTACCGGTGGGGTAGGCGTGACAAACATTGCGCAAACGTTGGCGTGCGGCAGTGAAACTGCCGCATTGCATATCACTCTCACTCTTGTCAGTGGGTTCGGCTTCACAAACGTTGCGCCACGTTATGGAGTGCGGCAGTGAAACTGCCGCATTGCATATCACTCTCACTCTTGTCAGTGGGTTCGGCTTCACAAGCGTTGCACCACAGTATGGCGTGCGGCAGCCCCACTGCCACACGCTGCTATTATCCCGTCGCCGCAATCGTCGTTACGAGTGCGTTAGCTGCACCCGCGGCGCGCAACGCGCCAGCGATCGTCGCCGCTTGTGCCGGCGTGGTCAACGCCAACATCACGCCACCCCAGCCGGCGCCGGCTAGCTTTGCCCCTAATGCACCGGCAGCGTGCGCTGCCGCAACCAGCCGGTCAAGTTCCGGCGACGAGACGCCGATCTCGCGCAACAGTTCGTGATTGGCGCTGAGGAGCGGCCCTAACCGCACTGCATCACCCGTCGCCAGCGCGGCGCGCGCTTGCTCGACCAACGCGCCTACCTGATCGAACAACGCTTCGTAGCGGGCCGGATCGGCCTGCCACCGCTCGCGCACCGCGCCGACCGGTAAGCGGGTCGGGCTGCGCACGCCGCTGTCGCCAACCACCAGCGTCAGCGGCGCACCGATGGGCAACGGCTCGATCAACGGCGGGAGTGATGGCCGGCGCTGAAACCAGATTGGCTGCTCGAACGCCACCACGGTGTTGTCAATCCCGCTCGGTGTGCCGTGATAGCCGCGTTCGCTCTCGTACACGAGTTCGGAAATGGCTGCCGGCGGCAGGGTTTGGCCGCTGTACGCCAGCAACGCGCGCACAATTGCCGTGGCGATGGCCGCCCCGCTGCCCATGCCGCTCGCGATCGGGATCGCCGAGCGGATGGTAATTTCAATATCAGGCGGGACGCCAAACCGATCGATGACTGCCATCACCAATCCGCTCAGCGGTTCATCGGGCCGCTCGGTAATTCGCCATTGCCCCCCCAGATCGGGCGCGCTGATCAGCGGGCCGCTCCCGCCGGGGAGCGGCGTAACGGTTGCCGTCGCCCGAATGTCGGCCAGCGGCAACGCAATCGCTGGCCGCCCATAGACGACGGCATGTTCGCCGCAGAGAATGAGTTTGGCCGGCGCGGTTGCCATGGCTCAACTGCGAATCGTTGCCCCGAGCTCGCGTTCGAGGTTGCCAATGATCTTCTTGCGAATCTTGGCTAACGTCTCGTCGAGCAGGGTGCGGTCAGGCGCGCGGAAGACAAGGTGATAGGTCAGGCTGCGTTTGCCTTCCCCCACTTGCGGCCCGCTGTAGCGATCAAACAGGGTCAGGCGCTCTAAATACTCGCCGGCGCTGCGCTGGATGACGGCCCGGATCTGCGCTTCGCTGATCGTTTCATCGGCCACAATCGACAGATCTTGCACGCTGGCTGGGAAGCGTGAGATAGGCCGGTAGACCGCTTGCCCAGCGTGGCCGAACAGCGTCTCGAGATCGATCTCGGCCAGCAACACGCGCGGCGCTGCCACTTCGAGCCGCGCGCGCACCTGCGGATGGACTTCGCCGAGCACGCCAACCAGTTGTTGATCGACTGGCCGCCCCCGGCTATCGCGCTTGCGCACCAGCATCAACGCCGCCGAGCGACCGGGGTGGAAGCGTTCGTCATCGGTCAACGGCACAAAGCTGAGTTGCTCGGCCAGCCCTAACCGTTCGCCGAGCAGCTCGACGATCCCCTTCAGATCGTAGAAATCGAGCCACTCGCGGTCGGTGCTGAGCCAGCTTTCCGGCTGGCGCGGGCCGGCCATTGCAATCGCCAGCCGGCGCGGTTCGTCGGGCAGCCAGCGATCATCTTTGCCGGGTTCGGCTTGCGGTAAGTAGACTCGCCCAATCTCAAACACCAGCGAACGCTCGCGCTCGCGCAGGTTCATGGCCAGCGCCGCCGCGATTGAGGGCAACAACGAACGGCGCAGATAGACGTGTTCCGGCGTGCTAGGATTGCTCAGCTTGAGGTACCGCTCGGCGACAGCCTCAGAGGGTTGCACCTGCGCGACCAGCGCCATATCGATCAGCGAATAGGTGATCAGTTCAGTCAAGCCGGCGCCGGCCATCAGATCGCGCACCTGCTCTTCGAGTTCGATCGCCTTGAGCGTCACCGGCGGCGGCAATTCATCGGCCAGCCGGGTGGACGGAATCTGATCGTAGCCGTAGACGCGGGCAATCTCTTCGCACAGATCAGCGGCCATCGTCACATCTTGGCGGAACGACGGCACCTTCACGTGTATCACCGGCTCGGCGGCCAGCATGGCAAAATCGCCGACCGTTGCGCTGCCGCTGATTGTGCATTCAAACCCTAGCCGGCTCAGAATGCCGGCGATGGTGTGGGCATCGAGATGAACGCCGAGCAAGCGGCGCACTTCCGAGGGTGTCAGATCGATCGTCACCGGCTGCCACGGGCGCGAATAGACATCGATGAAATCGGCGGCAATCGTTGCCCCGGCGTACAGGCGCATCAGTTCCAGACAACGGCGCAATGCGATTGGCGGCAACTCGTAATCAACCCCGCGCTCAAAGCGGCGTGACGCTTCGCTGGGCAACTTGAGGCCGCGCGCCGTGCGCCGGATCTGCACCGGCTCCCAGATAGCCGCTTCGAGCAACACGTTGGTCGTGGTCGCGCTCACCTCAGAGCTAGCTCCACCCATCACGCCAGCCACTGCCAGCGGCCCGGTGGCGTCACACACCATCAGCGGCGGGTGGGTCAAGCCGCTATCGGGGCCGGGAGTTAGATCGCGATCCCGATCATCGAGCGTTTTCAGCCGTTCGCCGGGTTGGGCCAAGCGCACGATCAGATGGCGATCGGCTACGCGATCGGCGTCAAAAGCGTGGGTTGGCTGGCCCCACTCGATCATCACGTAGTTGGAAATATCGACGATATTGTTGATCGGGCGCATGCCGGCGTTAATCAAGCGGCGTTGCATCCAGAACGGCGACGGCCCGATCTGTACGCCCTCGGCTAGCCCGACCATAAAGCGTGGGCAGAGATCGGGTTCGTGGACGGTGACATTAGCCCGCCCGCTGATCGACGGGCCGGTAGCGACGACCTGCGGATCGGGCAAGGTCAGCGGCGCGCCGGTCAGCGCGGCGACTTCGCGGGCCACGCCAACGATCGAGAGACAACGGGCGAAGTTGGGGGTCAGGTCAATTTCCAGCACAATCTCGCCCAGATAGTCGCGCAGCGGCATCCCCACCGGCGCATCGTCAGGCAAGATCAAAATCCCCTCGTGATCCTCGCTCAGACCCAGCTCTTTCTCCGAACAGAGCATAGCATCGCTCATCACGCCGCGCACTGGCCGGCCTTTCAGCTTGGTAATCACCCAGCCCTCGGCGTGGCCATCGTACAACTGTGCGCCTTCGCGGGCAAACACCGCTTTCAATGGATGGGTCAAGCGGCCCTGATCGCGATAGGGAAAGAGATTAGGTGCGCCGGTGACCACCGTATGGGGCTGGGCCGCGCCATAATCAACCTCGGCCAGCACCAGCCGGTCGGCGTTCGGATGCGACCGCACCTCTAGCACGTTGGCAACGACAATCAATTCGGGATCCCACGGCAGCGGCGCGCCCTCAACCCCGATCCGGTGGATCTGAGCGACCTCCATGCCGCCGAAGGTCAAGCGCCGGGCCAATTCTTCGACCGGCAGATCGACCGCAACAAATTCACGCAACCATGACAGCGGAACTCTCATAGGCTCCTCGGCATAGCAATCTGGCTGGTGCGATTGTAGCCAGCGCCTTGCAGACTGTCAAATGACGGGGATGGCGCGGGTGATCGCCTGCGCTGGCAACCGCTTTCTTAGTCTGCCAACCGGCATGCTACAATAGCCATGGGTTCGCGCCGATGCAGTAGGATAACCATGACCCAATCTGATTCAAATGAAACGCCTGTAGCCCCGCCGCCAGCGTCGCCAGCGCCGCGCCCGCGCAGTTGTGTGAGCCGGATCATCGGCCTGATTGGCTGGTTATTGACCGTGATCATTGCGGCTGGAGTAGCGTTAGTCGCAGCCGGAGGCATCTTGTTTCTGTTGGGAGTTGATCTGACCACGCCGCAGCAGATCCGGCAAGCGAGCGTTGAGGTACAGCGGTTGCAGGCAGCGGCCACGGCGCAAGCCGATACGGTGGCCCAACTGCAAACGGCGCAGGCGCAAGCGAGCATCGAGCTGGGCAATGCGCGCGAGCGGATCGATGATCTCGAAGCGCAGGCGGGGCGATTGGCAGCAGCGGCGACTGCCCAAGCCGGGCAAGCTGCAACGGCGGTAGTGTTAGGTCAGGCTTTACAAACGGCGGTCGCTGAAGCAGTAGACCTGCAAGATCAGTTGCGCGAGGGGCAGGTTGTGGTGGCGGTCGTGGCAACTATTCAGGCCGAGCAAAATGTGCGGATCCGCGAGATCGAACAGCGTAGCGAGCGATTAATCCGATTTCTTGACCGGCTAAGCGACATTGCCGCCGATACGGTGGATGATGTTGGCGTGCCTACGCCAACCGCAACACCCACTGCAACGCCGTCGCCGCAGACAGCAACGCCAACTGCGACGCCCGTGCCTCCTGTCACGCCAACGCCATAGCAAATGGGTTGCGCTGCGTGATCACAAACAAGGCCTAATCACGTCCGATCGCCGCTTCGGTGAGCAAGCGCACCATTTGTTCGATCGAACGACGAGCGCGGGCGAGTGCAAGCGTCATATCGGCCAGCACGGCCTCGGCCAGCGTAAAATTCGCGAGATAACTCTGCCGTAACGTCTCAAAGAGGTCTTGCGCCTCTTCGAGGCTCTGGGCGGCTCGATCCAACGCCTGTTCGCTATCGTCACGTTGGCGAGCCGCCGTCATCGGCCAGCGTCCATGAATTTCAGCGCCGCGCACGACGGCCAAGTAGCGCCGCATACGTTCAGTGCAAGTCAAGGCATCGTACACGGCACGTTCGGCAGTCACGATCAACACTCGCGCAAGGTGAACATTGCGCCCCAGTTCAGCGCGCACCTCTTCAAGCGTACTCCGGGCCTGTTGGATGTGCTGAACCGCCTCGTCCGCAACGCGGATCAGCTCCACCCTCTCGGTCTCCAATTCGGTTGGCCAGCGGCGTGGTATCGTTGGCATAATCAACAGCGCTCCTTCGTGTTCGGCGCAAGTAATCTTCGGCTTCGCGGCGGCGCAGCGCATTTGCGCCGAGTTGCCAGAGAATGATGGGAATGCCCGCAGCCACAAAGCTACGCCAGACCAAATCTTCATAATTGCGCCAATCGAGGTTGCGTAAACGGCGCGCAGCTAATGCGACCGGCGCAAGGGAAAGAACGACCCCGCCAGCAACCTCTGCCCATAAATGATCAGGCAAGACGGTCGGATAACGGCGCTGGAGCAGTTCGAGCGTAGCAGCGTAGGCAGTTGATAGCCCCATCACCTGCAATGGCAATTGCACTGCCAGATGATCAGCCTCGGTCACCGTGTTGAACGTTGCGTCGTGATTCACTGCTTGCATTGCGGGGTTCCTTTCGGGTTCCTTTCAGGGAATACTATACCACTAATAAACCGTTTTGTCTAGCCTTTCGGGTGCTTGTTAGGTTCTTGTTGGTGTTGCTAGTTGGGTGAGAGCCGTTCCTCCTGTTCAGTTTGTCTCGTCATAACGCCATTTCTACTAGCGACAACGAGCAGGCGATTGCAGGCAAAAAGTCATTGGTACTAGGTTCAGCTTTATAATACTACAGACTGTAGTAATGTCAAGGCCTCGCTGAGAACTTCCCGCGAAAAACTCTAGACGGCTCGAATATTATATGCTATAGTAATTCAGGCAGGTATTTTAAGAACCCAACAAGTACCCGAAAAGGATCCTCCTACCTATCATGTTGACCCTGTGAGGAAGCAATGCTGCTCGGTACATGGCAGGTGTCGCTCGATGAACAAGGCCGCTTGGCCATTCCCGCCCCGATCCGTCCGCTGTTCAACGCTAGCGTGGTTGTGACCCGCGGTTTTGAACGCTGTCTCCAACTGTGCCCCGAACCGTTCTGGCGTGGGTTGGCCCAACGGGTGAGCAATCTGACCCTCAGCGGGGCTGATGAGCGCTGGTTGCGCCGGCTGCTGTTTGCCGATGCCAGTGCCTTGGCGCTCGATGAGCAGGCAACGATCGTCATCTCCGCGCCGCTCCGTGCTTACGCCGGTCTTGATCGCACCGCTGTTCTGGTGGGAATGGATCAGTATTTAGAAGTGTGGACGCCTGAACGCTGGCAAGAATGTGAGTCGACGATTACGGCCTCTGCCGGCCGTTGGTCGCGCCATGATTGGAATGTCGCAGTGGCGCGTAACAGCGCGTTTTCTTTATGATCATTTTTACTACATACTGTAGTAGATTACTGGAAAGGATTGCTCCATGAATAGCGCCCTGACGCTCCAACCGCGCCTCGTGCTCGATCGTCCGTCCGGCAGTGCGCTCATTGCGCGCCAGCGCTTGCGCCAAACCTTGCAGCGCGAGCGGTTGCTGGTGCGCGATCAGGCGGCTGATCAAGCATTGCTGTTCGCTCTGCTGATGACCGAGCTGCCCGCTGCATCTCGTGAAGGATGAGGCGCTCGCTGCCGGCTACGATGGTGTGTTCCTGCTGTTAGCCATACCCATCTGTATCACTATGCGACCAACCTACCAGCCCGTTCTGCTCTCGGTCGATTTTAGTTCGTATCACCGCGGCTTTTTTGTGCGCTGGGAAGCTAATGAGGTGATCGATATCACCCAGAGCCAGATGCCGATGCCGATCGCTGCCCACGATGTGCCGCTTGTGTTGCGCGCCCTTGATGTGTTGCAAGATCCGGCCTATCCGCATCCATGGACATCAGCCCAAGAAGCGGCGTTCACATTTTCTCCGGCGGAACAGGATCGGCTGCGTGAACTCGATTTCTGGGATGACGGCGATCGGGTGCCGTCCGATTTGCCGCGCCGGGTCGGTCGCCGCCTCTTTCGGGCCTTGACCCACGATAAGCGCGGCGCTGAAGCCCTCAAGATTGTGCGTAACTATGCGCTGGCAGTCGATCGGCCGTTGCTGATGGCCTGCCATTTCAATGCCCACGCGCCGGCTGATATTGCCCTCGCCGCGCTCCCGTGGGAGCTGCTGTGGGCCGATGAGCCAACCCCGCTCCTCGCCGAGCGTCGCTTGTCAGCCTCGATCGAACGCCGTCTGAAGCATACCGGCCCGCCGCCGCAACCGGCGCCGGGTAGCGGTGCGCTGCGCATTCTCGCCCTCTCGCCCCAAGCCGGGATTCCGCCCGAATTGCGCCAGCTTGAACGCAGCGCCCGCATGAGTGCGTTGCAACCGTTGCTCGAATTGGGTTTGGCCGAAATGCGTGAGTTGAGCCCGGTTTCACGCCGTGAACTCGAACGAGTGGTGCGCGAGTGGTCGCCCGATGTGATCCATTACTACGGCCACGGCCGCTACGAGCAAGGCGCCGGCGCGCTCTTGCTTGACCGCGAAAGCGGCGGGGAAGAATGGACGCCGCCGGGGGCGTTGGCCGCTGCCGCTGGCGGGGTGCGGATGGTTTTGTTGCATGCGTGCCAAGGGGCAATGGCCACCCCCGGCTCGGCCTTGCTTAGTAGTGTTGCCCCTGCCCTGAGCATTGCTGGGGTGCCGGTGGTGATTGGGATGCAGTTTACGATCCGCGCCGATGCTGCCACCCGGATCGCCAGCATTGTCTACGCCGGGTTGGCGCAGGGGCGGAGTGTGCAAGAGGCGCTGGTCGCCGCCCGGATCGCACTGTATGTCGGCGAGACTGATCAGGTGTCGTGGTTTGTGCCGGCGTTGTACGTGCGTAATCGCACCCTTGGACCCATTTACTTGCGCCCGCCGAGCGATCAGCCGCCGGCGTTGACTCTGGGCAACCGGTCTCCGGCGCGCCAACCATCACCCGTGATCCGCCGGTTGCGCATTCAAGACGAATGGTATCGCCGGCGATACGGCATCGATCCTATGTAGCGCTGTCCCTTGGTGCCGCCGCACAGAGGTGCGGCTCCATCATAACCATCGCATAGGTGTACGTATGTATCAGATCGAATGGGTTGGCATGACCCGCAATCACTTCAAACCGGGCACTCCTGATCGGATCAGGATGGTGGTGCTCCATGCCACTGCCGGTTCGTACCCCGGCGACTTTACGTGGCTCCGGCAGGGCGGTGCTCCCGGTCGTGAGGTGTCAGTCCATTATTACATCAGTAAACGTGGCCAGATTTTCCAACTGGTTGCTGATCAAGACATCGCGTGGCATGCCGGCGTGAGCCGTTGGGAGGTTGATGGCCGCACGGTGTCTGGCTGTAACGATGTGTCGGTGGGGATCGAACTCGAGAATCGCAACGATGGTCGCGATCCCTACCCGCCCGAACAGTACGCTGCTGCGCTCTGGCTGACCCGCGAGCTGGTGCAGAAGTACCAGATTCCGCCCGCCCAAGTGGTGCGCCATCTCGATATCTCCCCCGGCCGCAAGACCGATCCGGCCGGCTTCCCATGGCAACGGTTTCTAGCCGAGGTCTTCGCCGGTTTGCCTGATGCCCCTGCCTTGCCGCCGGGTGAGCGGTTGCGCCAATACATGCTTGATGCCGCATATCGCGCTGCCGGTAGCGGCCTGCCCGTCGAGTGGCCCTTTTTTAGCCACGCCCGCGCCGCCAACCTCGGTATGCCGGTCGCTTCGCTGGTCGCTCGCCCCCTCGCTCCGCGTCCGGCATCCGCGCCCAACGACCGCGAACGCGCGTTGGCTCTGCCTGACGGGACGCGCTATCTGGTCGAAGTCTATGCGCGCGATGCGCTGTTTGTTTCCGTTGGGCCCAATGACTCCCTCCGCCCCGGTGAGAGTGTCAATCGGCTCAATACCGTGCCGGCCAGCCCGCAACGGATGGCGCTGCTTGAGGCAATCTTTCGCGCTGCCGATCCGGTCAATGGCTTTCAACCCGGTTGGGCCTTCCACCAGTATTTTCTCCAGCATCCCGATGAATTGGGGATGCCGATTAGCCATAACCACCGGCTGGCGCTGGCGCCCGGACTGAATTTCGCTTGCCAGCACTTTGCCCTCGATAGCCTTTGCTCGCCGGTGGGCCAGTGGCAGGTGATCTACCGGCTCAGCGAGCTTCGCCGCGTCGCTGCTGGCCAGTTGGCGCCGTCTGGTCTCAGCCGCGAGCGTGCCACTCAATTGGCCCGGCTCTTGCTTGACGATCTCTTTGCCCTCCGCACCGGTTACCGCTACCAACCTGATGCGGCCCTGATCCAGTATGCGTTGGGGGAAGAACTTGGCGCGCCGCTGGGCCAACCTGACGTTGTAGTGATCGATGGCGTGCCGGTGGCGTTGATGCCGTTTGCGCTCGATGTGATAGCTTGTCGCCTGCCGGCCCCGGATTGGCCGCTCGATCGCCCGTTGCCGCCGGCGAGTCCTTTTGGGCGCTTGACGGCCTTGCTTGGCAGCCACCGCCAGCTTGCAACCGGCGTGGTTCGGTTATCGCGGGTTGACGGCCACCGCCTGCCACCGCCGCCGGTTACATCTGCTCCTCTGCTTGGGCCAGTCCGGCAAGGCCAGCCATTGATCGATGTGAGCCTGTTCGCTGGTGATGGTGAACTACGCCGCCGCCCGATTGATACCATTTTGCTGGTGCCAACTCCCGGCCCAACCAGCTTCCAGTTGGTCAATGCGCATGCCAATGCGCGCTGGCACTATTACGTTGATCATACCGGCGCTGTGTTTCGTCTGCGCCACGAACGCTATATTGCCCGTACTGCTCGCGGGGTTGGCTTGCCCGCCGAGCAACTCGATCAACGCGCCGTCGTGATTGCTGTCGAGGGGTCGCTCGAACATGCGCCGCCGCCATTGCGCAGCGCGGTACAGGCGCTGGTGCAGTTACTGCGCCGGCAGTTTCACATTGGCGCTGGCCGGGTGCGGGTGAGCGACTCCATCGCTGAGATTCCGGTGAGCGAGTAGGTGTGATACCAAACCATTATTCGTAGGGGGGCGTATGCAATCAGCAGATGTATCGTTTCAGCCTCGTACCCCGATTACCATCAAGCTGATCGGTTTGGGTGGCTGCGGCGGGAATTTGGTCAGTACCTTACAACTGCCGGCCGCTCAGATTGGCGTGATTGTCGCCAATACCGATCAACAAGATCTGGTTGGAAGAACTACGGTACCCACGCGCATTTTATTGGGGCCGCAGCTTACAGGTGGCAAGGGCGCTGGCGGCCATCCTCAGGTCGGTGCAGAGGCGACGCTCGAAAGCGAACCGGTGTTGGCCCAAGCGCTAGCTGGCGCCGATCTGGTGGTGATTGTCGCCGGTATGGGTGGGGGTACCGGCACCGGCGCCGCGCCAGTGGTTGCCCGTCTTGCCCGCCAACTTGGCGCACTGACCCTCGCTTTTGTCACGATGCCGTTTCAAGTCGAGAAAGGCAAACGTAGTCGCACGGCCGAACAAGGTCTTGCTTCCCTGACCGCGACTGCCGATGCGGTGGTGGTGGTCTCCAATCAGAAGATCCTCCGTTTTGTTCCTCCGCGGGAGACGCTGAGCAATGCGCTCACTTATAGCAATACGATTTTGAGCGCTGCAATCAGTGGTGTCGTCGAGCAGCTCTCCTTGCCGTCCCTGATGCAGCTCGACTTTTCCCACGTTCGCCAAACCCTCAGCAATGCCGGCCAGACGATGCTTGGCATTGGCAGCGCAACTGGTAGTGATGCCGCCCAACGCGCTGTGCAGATGGCACTCAGGTGTGATTTGTTGGAAGGGCATTTGATGAAGGCGCGGCGTCTCTTTGTATCGATCATCGGCGGTAATAATCTCGGTCTGCACGATGTGAACAATGCGATCGCGCAGATTCATCAGACGATTGATAACGAGATGGATTTAGCGATTGGCGTGGTCAGCTCACCGCACCAAGCCAACCCTGATCGCGTGCGTGTGACGCTGATCGCGAGCGAAGTTGATTCATTCCGCCGGCCGGCCGGCGCCAGCGCCAATAAATCCGCTCCGCGCCCGAAACCGCCTGTTCAATCACAGGCCCCTGCGTTGCGTAAGTATGACGATCTTCCGCCCTTTTTGAAGCTTCACCGCCGAGGTAGCGCATGATCTTGCATCTGTGCTCGAATGACCCGCTCGTCGCGCTTGTGCATGACCTGTTCAGCGCTAATCCGGTGCGTGTCCCCGATGCCCGCATTCGCCCGCTCTCAGTCGTTGTACATCGCCATGGGCGCAGTATCTTTCGCGGCTCGCTCTTGCCACTCTTAACCGACTCGAGCCCGCTCAGCGTCCAGCCATCGGTGTCACAACTGATCGACATCAGCGGTCGCCGTTCGCGGCGGGTGAGTCTTGAATTGGGGCTGGCCATTTTGAAAGGTTTTTTACGCGGCTTTGGCATCCCTACCGCCGAGTTGTCCACGACGTTGCAAGGCGCTGCCGCTATCTCCTTCTCATTTCCCACCGCGATGCGTCTTGCCTACGATGTCAATGCTCTCGGCTGCGCGCTAGCCGGTCGCGCAATTGATCGCGCCAATCCGGCGGCAGCGATTCTGTTCGAGCAGACCCCCTATGAGTTGTTGTTGATCGACTCGGTTCTCACCAGTCGCCATATCACGATCACGATTAGCGGCTCAAAAGGGCAGCGGCTGAATGTCGATATTGATGCGTTGCGCCACATGCTGGGCGATCTTGGCGCTCAGGCGAGTGTCAACCACGACTCCGATCTCGAAATTACCCTCGCTAGCCCGCACGATCTGACCTTCGCATTTTCCTGTGTGCGCCTCTTTTTCAATGATGAAGGGTATATCACCACCATGCCGCCCGATCTCGACCGGCGTGTGTTGGGGAGTGAGAGCGGCATCCGAGTGCGGTATAGCCCCGACCGTGTCATGCTCAGCGAGCAGCCGGGGCTGTTAGTGTGGGATCGTGCCGATGCAATGCTCAAAGCCTAATGCTAGGCGGCGCGGGCCGCCAGCCCGCCCCGGGCCGAGATGGCGGAGCGCGTGGAGCGCGGGCCGCTGGCCCGCCCCGGGCCGAGATGGCGGAGCGTGTGGAGCGCGAGCCGCTGGCCCGCCTCGGGCCGAGATGGCGGAGCGCGTGGAGCGCGGGCCGCTGGCCCGCCCCGGGCCGAGATGGCGGAGCGCGTGGAGCGCGGGCCGCTGGCCCGCCACATACCCATCCTGCTACCTTGTGGCCAGCTCGCGCAATACCTCAAGCAAATAATCCAATTCAGCAGCCGTGTTGTAATGCACCAGCCCTACCCGCACCATACCGCCGAGCGGCTCAACCCCCAACCGTTCGCTCAAGTTCAACGCATAATAGTTGCCATCCCAGACGAAGATACCGCGTTCAGCCAGTTGTTCAGCCACCGCTCGCGGCGACAGGTTCGCCAACCGGAACGAGACCGTCGGCGTGCGCCACCCAAACCGTTCCGGCTCGCGAATCCCATAAAACGTGAGGCCGGGAATGGTGAGCAAACCCTCGATCAACTGTACGGCCAAGCTCCGTTCGTAGTCAGCGATTCGGGTCATCGCCGTCACGAGCGCCTCGCGCCGGCTCGCAGCCGGCTGGCCTAAACTGGCCAAGTACTCAATCGCTGCCGTCACGCCGGCCAAGCCTTCGTGGTTCTGGGTGCCGGTCATCCACCGTTCGGGCGTGGTATCAGCCGCCGGGCGCACTTTGTAGGGCTGCAATCGTTGTAGATGCTCACGTTTGCCATAGATGGCCCCTACGTGCGGCCCAAAGAATTTGTAGACGCTACAGGCCAAAAAGTCGCAGTCGAGCGCCTTGACATCGATCGGGCCGTGTGGCGCATAATGCACCGCATCCACAAAGACCAGTGCGCCGGCCTGATGCGCCCATTCGATCACCTGCCGCACGTCGTTGATCGTGCCCACCGCATTTGACGCATAACCAACCGCCACCAGCTTGGTACGCGGCCCGATCTTCGCCGCCATGTCCGCCATGTCGAGCGTACAGTCCTCAATGTCAATATCGACTTCGCGAATCACGACCCCACGCTCGCTCAATGCTCGCCACGGCGCGACATTGGCATCATGATCAAGCCGTGTCACCACGATTTCATCGCCGGGTTGCAGCTCGCGCCCAATTGCCCGGCTGAGCGCAAAGGTCAGCGAGGTCATATTCTGGCCGAAAAACACCTCGTCAGGATCGCAGCCGAGCAGGTCGGCCATCGCAGCATGCGCTGCGGCAATCGTCGCATCGGTGCGTTGGCTGGTGGCGAATGCGCCGTGCGTATTGGCATTGTCACGCGCCAAATAGCCGCTGATCGCGTTGATCACCATCTGCGGCACCTGCGTACCGCCGGGGCCGTCGAAAAAGACTGCTGGCCGTCCGGCAACCTCTTGCGCTAATGCTGGGAAGAGTGGGCGAATAGTGAATGGATCGAAGGACATCGCAATCTCCGTGGCAAATCACTGTTTCAGCAAATAATACCAGATGTCAATGAATAGCCAACAGTCTAACTCTCACCGCAGCTTCCCCGTCTGTGTCTGTCATACCGTAAAGCCCCGTGCTGCACTCCCCGTTACCCCTCCCCCAGCGGGGGAGGGGCAAGGGGTGGGGGCAAATCAGCGCATCCCAACGCCAACAACCGTATTGATGCTCATCCGTTCTGTCCGCCCTTGCAGGAGCAGGGGTGGGGGGATGCGGGCAGTCAACGCTAAGCTGCGAAGGGCGCAAAGGCGCAGAGGATTCACACGCAAAGAGGCAAAGAACGCAAAGGGGTTTTGGCGCTGGTTGTCATTACGCGCCGGGCGGAGGGCGGCGAAGCCATCGCCGCAGTTTCCCCGTCTGTGTCTGTCATACCGTAAAGCCCCGTGCTGCACTCCCCATGACCCCTCCCCCAGCGGGGGAGGGGTTGGGGGTGGGGGCAAACCAGCGCATCCCAACGCCAGCAACCGTATCGATGCTCATCCGTTCTGTCCGCCCTTGCAGGAGCAGGGGCGAGGGGCAGACAGACCGTGTGATCGATTGCAACCGTGGATCGCTGTGTCATACCGTAAAGCCCCGTGCTGCACTCCCCGTTACCCCTCCCCCGCTGGGGGAGGGGCAAGGGGTGGGGGCAAATCAGCGCATCCCAACGCCAACAACCGTATTGATGCTCATCCGTTCTGTCCGCCCTTGAAGGAGCAGGGGTAGGGGGATGCGGGCGGTCAACGCTAAGCTGTGCAGGGCGGAAGACGTGACTGAGCGTAGGGCGCTTGAGCAGGAGATTGCTTCGGGCGCTGCGCGCCCTCGCAATGACATGCTGGTTGCGCAGTGCCAGTCCCGCATATCCAGCGGCTCCCTTCTTCCGCCGTCAGGTGGGAGCAGGGGTTGAGGGGCGGACAGACCATGTGATCGATTGCAACCGTGGATCGCTGTGTGATACCGTAAAGCCCCGTGCTGCACTCCCCGTTACCCCTCCCCCAGCGGGGGAGGGGCAAGGGGAGGGGGCAAACCAGCGCATCCCAACGCCAACAACCGTATCTATGCTCTTCCGTTCTGTCCGCCCTTGAAGGAGCAGGGGCGGGGGATGAGGGCGGTCAACGCTCAGCAAAGATATTTGGGATGAGGAACATCCTCCGCGCCCTCTGCGGTAAACATCATAGTACCCCGCCACTCACTCCGCCCAAAACACATCACCCCCGCTAGCTGCGCTAGCGGGGGTGATGGTGCTGGTGGTAGCGGCGGCAGGATTCGAACCTGCGACCTTCGGGTTATGAGCCCGACGAGCTGCCACTGCTCCACGCCGCGGCAGACAAATGGGGGAACTGCCTCGCGACAGCTCCCCCGCGCATCGGTCGGGTGCGTGGACCTAGGTTCCCAGCGGAGAGCCGCCAGTAGGATCGGCGCTGCGACGTTTCACGACCCGGTTCGGGA